>JBGAPH010000003.1:0-243923 GCA_044221365.1 Pirellulales bacterium | reverse complement strand
ATCGGACGTGCGCAGGTAGTTCGCTGAAATGGCTGTCGATCCTCGACGAGCACACACGCGAGTGCCTGGCGCTGAAGGTGGGCCGCGGGATGCGCGCCGAGGATGTGATCGACACGTTGGCCGAGCTGTTCGCGCTGCGCGGCGTGCCGCATGCGATCCGTTCGGACAACGGTCCGGAGTTCGTGTCGCGAGCGATTCAGCGGTGGCTGCGGCAGGTGGAGGTGGAAGCTCGGTACGTCGCGCCGGGCAGCCCGTGGCAGAATGGCTACGCGGAGAGCTTCCACAGCCGGCTGCGGGACGAGTTCCTGTCCCGCGAGGAGTTCGAGAGTCTGTCGTCGGCCAGGCAGCCTGACATCGGCCTGGCGCGAGGATTACAACCACGTACGGCCGCACAGCTCGCTGGGGTATCTCACCCCGGCCGAGTTCGCGGCTCGCTGTGCTGCTTCCGTTCGGGCTACGCCCTCACTGACAGCAGCACAGCGATCTTCCCCAACCCGTACCTTCATAACCCCTGGTACAGGAATTTGAGGCTGGTCAGCTCCAAGGTGGGCGGCTGCCGCTGGACCATCGAAGAGGACTTTGAGTGCGGCCTCGACGAGTACGAAACCCGCGGCTGGCGCGGGTGGCACCCCACCACACGGTCCTCTCGATGTTGGCTCTGTGGTTCCTGACGCTGCAAAAGCAGCGGCTGGGGGAACAAAGAGCCGCCAGATGAGCGTCCCCGAGGTCCGGGCCCTGCTGCAGCACCTACTCGATCGCCGCGGTGCGACGAGGACGAAATCCTGGCTTGGTCCGCCTGTCGCCAACGCAGTCAACGAATCGCCGCCGCCTGCCACGCCCAACGCCGCGCCCGAGAACTACGAAGAAGGCTGCGACGGGCGTTGTAGTACTAAGAAGTGTGCGCAAACCAATGAAAGCTGCCAAGGCGGCTGCAATCGCCGGAAATGCTTCGGAACATTGCGGGCTCATAGCTGGGAAGCGGCATTTGCTGAAGTATTGGCAGTACGGAGCCGAAGAACTCCGCAAACAGGTCCGCGTCGACATGGTCCGCCACAACACACACGAGAACCGAGCCGAGCGTCATCTCGCACGTCGGGATACGCGCCTCTTTGCAGCAGCGCGCGGGGGCCGTGTCGAACTGAAGCCGGCAGTTGATGTCCGAAGCAACGTCGGGTGGCAGAATCAGGGGCGCTGGGTCCAATTGAGCATGGAACACAGGATGCCTCGCGCTCGACGGGGCGAAGTCAAACCGCAAGGTATGGAGGTGCGCATCGACCGACCGCCCGTGACTAAAATAGCTAACGTCTACCGTCGACCGCACGAGTTCGGAGGCGTCGCCAGAAAGGACTTCTCGAGCTCTGACTATGATATCCACATACTCCTTCTGGCTTCCGGGACGAGCCGGCCATCGTTCGAGCACGACATAGTACTCGAAGGTGACTAGTTCCCCGGCCGGTCGAAACCCGCGGACAACGGCGTTATCCCGGCGTACCGGCCCGGCGTTGGCTCGCTCACCAACGTGGTCCAACTGAGCCAAGAGATTCTCGTATCTGGACCGCACGACGGACTTGACGCACATCCGGCACCAAACTAGATCCAAGGTCCCAGCTCATCGAATTTCGACCGACTGACCCGAGCCAAGTCCGCGCCCCGGGGAAACCAGGCAAGCCCGGGACGCGAGTTCTTGGCGCTCACCGGACGCTTGCTGACCATGCAGTAGAACCCGGCCGGAATCGACTCGTCCTCACAGCAGCAACTTGCCGGCACGGCCCGCCCGAGCCGGTTGCGGACGTACTCGTTGCCGTCAGCACAACCACTCTCCGCGACCAAGTCATCGAGCATCCCGCGCCACCAAAGCGGCTCGATTGCAGCAGCGAATGGCCCCTTATAAACCGCGGACTCGAACAGCGACAAGACGTCTGACCCTTCCGCGAAGGCGCCGCTCTCTAAGTTCAGATAGCTAGCGGCAGCCACTGCATTAACGACAACGCCAGGATAGCGCAGGATCGAGTCCCACAACCAATAGCCAAAAAAGCACGTCAACCGCCCAATCCTCTCCGTGTCTTCCAATTGAGAGAAACCAGAGATCTGACCACGGCGATTCTGATCCCCGGCGGCGTATTGTGCAATCTTGGCCTCGTATTCGGGCCTGCCGAGCACTCTCGCCAGAGTCTGCGCCGCCGATTGAGTGCCGCCGTGCGCCGATGTCTCTAAACCTCGGGCCAATGTGCGGAATCCGTCTGCGATCGCGACGATTTGGCTGGCACAGCTCTGCATCCCGCGCGTAAGAGACACGGCGATGACTGATTCCTTCTCGAAAGCCGCCGTCAACAGGACTCGTTCTTCGGCTGGCACGCTCGTATACACACACTCCGGAATGCCCAGGTCGTCGGCCACCCTTCCGACAATCGACTCGGACAGTCCGAAGTAGTTGACCATTGCCGAGAGGTCCCGATCGGCGACAATAAGCGTCGCATTCGAATATGGCGCGCGGATCATTGCCTCTTGGATCTGAGCGTCGTAGGTTACGCGTTCCCTGCTGTCCGCTGCGAAGACTTCGACAGATCCCTGGTCGCCAAGATGTGCCTGGATCGCGCCCTGCAGCTGCCGGGCGCGATCGGGGTTGTCCTCGAACAAGACGATCTTCACTTGCGCGGCCTCCGCAACGGATACGTGACGCGAAAACAAGCGTTGAAACCGCTCGGCGCGGGTTCGATCATCGCGACTGAGCCGCCGAATTCTCGTACGACTTCGCGGACCAGGCTCAGGCCAAGCCCCATCCCCGGCCCCAGAGGATTGTCAGCGGCTGCGGTCGTAGTGAACAAGGGGTCCCAGATGCGTTTCTTCATGGCGGTCGGAACGCCAACGCCATTGTCTAAGACTTCGATAATGTGCCGCCCTGGGTCGTTCCAAGCGCGAAAAACAACGAGCGGCGACTCCGCGTCGTGTTTTAGGGCGAGGAGCGATTTGAGCGCATTCGAGTACAAATTGAGCAGCACACCGCTATAAGCCGCGACCGGCATCGCCGGCGACATGACATCCCGCGGAACCTCGGACCGAACCTCGATCCGGCGCGGGTCGGCGAAGAGCCGGAACCGCTCGATGACGCGCCGGACTTGCGCCGCGACGACGAAGGGCTCGTCGTTTCCTTTCCCCACACTGCCGATGTAGAGCTTGCTGTAATCCACGAAGCCTCGGATGCGCCCTAGTCGCTCTGCGAGCTCTGCGGCGGAATCCCGAAGACTGGGCTGTTTGCGGGCAAGCGTCGTAAGCTCTTGCACAGCCTTGTCAAGCTCCAGCAGCACCTGCTCGCTTTCGTGGGTCATAAACCCCGCGACCACTCCGAGGAGGCTCATCACGAGGAGACTCCGGCGAGATTGCGACGAATACTCCTCCTGCTGGTCAAGGCGCTCAGCAAGCCCCCTGTAGTGACGGACGAGCCGAGTCTTCTCGGGCACGGACAGCCCTTCGTGTCCCTTAATGTCGCTGATTGCCGACTCAATCTCCTCGTGCATCAGGGCAGCGGCCTGCTTCGCCTGGGTCTCCGCTTGGCGGGCAAGCTCTTCCTTATCGCAGACGGCCAGGAACTCGATGCCGGCGCGAACGTAGTCGCGTAGGCACGTCATTCCCAAATTGTCGAGCAGGCCCTCTCGATCCATCGCCGGAATGAGGTCGTTGTTGGCGATTGTCCCGGGCGACCGGTTGCTCTCAATGAAAACGGCGCCGACGAGTTGCGTGTTGTGAGGCAGGTTGAGCGCAGGATTGTCGCCTGGCCGGGACCGAATATGCTCGGGAATGGGAAAGTTGTTACGCGCGATCACCGACCGCCAGTTCCGCTCGTTGTGGGCACCATCGAGATCCAGATTCAGCCAGTCGTCATCCTTGAAGCCGTAGGGCCGAATCCGGAAGCCGTGGTCAATGATCGCCACGCCGGAATTGTCGCGAATCCACGGCCACGCCTCACGTCCATCAACGTCGGTGTCCCGAAATATTCCCTTGCGGCGAGGAAAGAACCGAATGTCTGCGTAGAACCCCTTTACAATCGGAGAGTCCGTAGGGACGCTGAACACCTTGGGCTTTCGTCGGGAGGGGAAAGTGACGGTCATGGTTAGCCGGTCGTTCGTCAGATCAATGATCAGACGCCCCCAATACCGATCGAGGACGAGTTCGGCGAGCTGGTGGGGATCGTCGGTGTGCTCGCCGGGCAGGGTCACGTTGAATCCAGGGTCAACGTCGCTGCCTCGCGCGTTTGTCCTGCCAGTGGTGTCCCGGAATCGACTGCCGTCGAGCCCGCGCAGCGGCGAGACGACTCGAAGAACCTCTGTCCGAAAGGGTTTTGAGCGCGCTACTGCTTCGGAAACTCGCAGGCGGGAGATCGTAAGGGTCGTTCCTGGCCGACACCCCGGGGCGGCGGCCACGAGCGTGTAAGGCACGCGCACGTCGAGAAGGTTGGGGGCGTCATCGAATCGCGACCAGTCAAACGTGGCCGATAGAGTCGTTAGTTGCTTGCGCGCCTTGTCGAAAGCGGTTGACTGGAGCCCGAGGTGGTCGCCCAAGTACCGTACTGCGAATCGACCAATGCCCTTGGCCCCAGTTAGCTTGCGGCGGTATCGCTCGGTTGCATCATTGAGGGACTTGCTGGACGTGGCAATCTGCATCCATTTGTCCCTAAACGCGTCTAAGGTCATACCGTGCCCGTCGTCGCTAATCGTCAGCGTCGGCTCGGACCCGGCGCTCGTGCTCACGGTGCAATTGGTGGCATCTGCGTCATAGGAGTTCTTGATTAGCTCCACGAGCGCAATTTCTGGACTCGCGACTAGTCGCAACCCCAGCTCCTGAAGGAGGCGCCCTTGGGAGGCGAAAGGCAGTGCGCCGGTTGCGATTACTTTAGTCGCCATAGCGCATCTCTGTAAGCGCTGCGTTTAGCTGACGTACCTCCACTTTTCGCAGCGTCTTCGCATGCGGAACGACGCGCCGGGAGAAGTCAATCCTGGATAGGTGTGCTTGCACCCTCCTCCAGGAGACGCGGTCGGCGCCGTAGATTGCGGTGACCGAGCCGACTGCTTGGGCATTCACTTGGTTGACGACGCATTTTGGGCCCAAGCCCATAAAGCCCGAGGCAATGAGCAGACCGCCGGTTGGGTGCCGCTTGTAGGCATACCAGGGCGATCTGTTGTTGCACGTGTAGTTGTCGCGGTCCGCCTCGGGTACTCCGGCAAGGTACCGCTCGACCCGTTTCGATAATCGGGATCGGTCCGAATTGACGAGCCAACAGCGAGCGCCAGCCTCCACGAAGTGCTGGTGGAACGCCCGCGGGGTGAGTGTCCGAACGGCAGGTGGAACATGTCGCAAGGTCGTTACGCACGGCGTGACGTCGGCATACCGAAGTCCGTGGTGAACTCGCTCGCCTTCCGTAAGGCAGAAGACGTCCTGCCCTCCCGGACTCAACCCACGCATTGCCCACAGGCTTCCGCGGGATCCGTACTCGAGTAGCCCTCCAGGATGGGAGACCACTGCCCTGCGGGGTGTTGGGAGGGCCGCTCGATCAACGTCGAAGTAGCGCCACTGACCCGATCGTGAGCGCTTGTCGACGATGGAAATCGAGGCGGTGGTGAGAACTCCAGGGAAGATCGGGCACGTGAAGCGATATACGGAAACATCCCAGCGATGGTGCTGGATAAGCCGCCGGATCGACGAGGCGGAGGGGCGCGAAACCCACTCGTAGGGAATGACGACGGCCACGATGCCGCTCGCATGCGACTTCAGGAGTCCAAGGCAAAGGAAATAGAGGTAGAGATTGGCCTTGCGGTTCAGCGAGATTCCGAGGTCGGCCTCCAATTGATTCGCGGTGCGATCCCGCCACGGCGATTCGAGGTCATTGTGCCGAACATACGGAGGGTTGCCGATGCAGGCGTCGTAGCCAGAGAGGTTGTGCTCGAACGCGCAGCCCCGTTCGATGGACCCGTTCCTCGGCAGCGCTGCCTTCCGGGATTTTGCCGGGTCGATCTCAATGCCGACGTACCTTCCGTAGGCGCCGCCGCGGGCGAAGCGCCCATCGCCCGCTCCGAGATCGAGCACTCGGCCCACGCTCGGCCGACGCTCGTGAGTGAGACGCCAGAGTAGGTCGACAACCCAGTTCGGGGTGGCGACCTGCGACTGACCGAGTTCGTATGCAGTCTTGGTTTGTGCCATTCGTCGGTCCAAGTGCCTAACCGGAAACTCGGCTGGCCTGACGGCGTGGCCACAATAGCTTATCTGCAAAGGAATTATAGTGCTAGTATCGGGCCTTTGGCTGACACCTCTTGAGCGGGGGGCCCTGAGCGAATTCGGGAGGTAACGCCTGAGCTGGCTAGGAAGGCCCTTCCAGGCAGGGGTTGTCGTCCAATCCCAACTCTTTTGCCACTTGGTAGGCCCGGCAGCAGCGCATCCGGCCAAAGCGGCGCTTGCTGTCCCCTTCCCAATGCGGAACCTCGGGGCGGTTCTCCTGCTTGGCCAAGCGACACTCGATGGCATCGGAGATCTTGGCCCAGGATAGCCTGTGCTGGTCGCGCAGGAACACAATGAACGCCATGATGTTCCGTTCCTCATAATCAGGCTGGGGAGTCTTGGCGTTGCCGGCGAGCTTCCACCCCACGGCCTTGCGGCCGTTCAGCGAGCGGCCCTGACGCCGGGCTTGCGCGGCGACTTCGCGCATCCGCTCGCTGTGCAGTGCGGAGCTGAATTCGGCCCAGACAGCGCTCATCTGCAGAAAGGCCCTGCCGTGAGCCGTGCTCAGGTCCACCTGCGGATCGAGGAAGTGAATGCCGATGCCCCGGCGCTGCCAGATTTCGATCGTGGTCAGCGCGTCCCGGACGTTGCGGAAGGCCCGGTCGAGGCGGCTAAAGACTATGTGGTCGCCGGCCGCGAGCACGGCGCTCAAACGCCGACCGGCGGGACGCACCAGAAACGCCTTCTTGTAGGCCGACGTATCCCGATCCACGTAGAACCCGTCGTTCGTCTCTTCGCCCTGTTCGCGCACGCCGATCCAGCCTTGGCCGCCGAACGCGGCGTCGCCGATCGCCCCACAAGCCTGCTGGTAGGCGACATAGGACTGGATGTGTTGCCGCTGGGTGTCGATCGAGACGCCGCGGGCCGCCTGCTCGGGATCGTCCTCCAGGTACGAAATCCGGGCATAGCCGTAGATGCAGCGGGCGGCCTGCGATTTAGCGGCCTGGTGCATGGGAGTCCTCCGGCGTGGCGCCGACATCCAGCGGCGTCGGCAACGCCACGTCGTGGCCAATCGGGCAGTCGAGCAGATAGCACCGATCGCCGGCGGCGTCGACGCACTGGCCGGGCTCGTCGTGTCCGTCGACGTCGTAGTCCAGCACGACTATCTCGATCGGGCCCAGCTCGGGCGACACGTTGACGGCTTGCACGACCCCGCCTGCGAGCGTGATGACGATTCTGGGCTTCGGCGGCGGCTGGAGCGGCGGAGCGTGCTCGTCTTCCGAGAACCAGGCGTGGAACGACGGGCAGACGAGGCCGATGCGTCCCCGCTCGTCGGTGACGGTCTCTGATCCTTCCCAATAGTCCGTGGTTCCGTTCCAGTCAGCCAGGCCGTCTTCCTCGACGTGCAATTCGGCGCAGGCCTCGAAGCCGCGCTCGTGCGTTCCGGCGGCCAGCTCGCCGCACTCTGGACAGCGGGGCGTCTTGAGTTTCATGGAGAATCCTCTGATGTGATTGGGTTAGCCGGTAGTCGGGCGAAGCGACGCGCCTGGCGTGCTGGGCTCACACGTTTCCGGGCAGACCCTCGCCCTGGCCGTTGTAGACGGCCACGCCAGGCACGGCCTCCACGGCGGTGAGCAGCGGGCAGTCTCCCTCCCCGTCGCCGATGGCTTCGAGGACGTGGAATTCCGTGTCGGTTCCCATCTCGGTATCCGTACACCAGCGGTAAGCGGTCTCGGCGGCTTCGGCCGGGCTGTCGGCCTCGACGATCAGGATCAAAGCAACGTGGTAGGTCATGGCGAATTCCCATTGAAAACGGGGTGACGGTTGGCTGGGCTCACACAATCGGTTTGCCCAAGATGAACCCGCCGGGGGGCGGCGGGCTGGCGTCGTAGTCCTCGCGGTCGATCGAGCGGGCCCACTTGGCCTCGTCGACGCCGATCGCTTCTTCGATGGCCGCGCGCTCCGACGGGGCCTCAATGAACAGGCTTTCGAGCACGCTCCGGGTCACCAGCCATTTCTTGGGGCGCTGGGCCTCGTTCGCCTGCTCGGGCGTCAGTTCGACCCACGATGCGGCGGTGATGTCGCCCTCGCCGCATTCGGGGCATTCGCTATCGCAGGCGCACTCGTAGACTTCTTTCCAGGCGTGACCGCACGTCGGGCACTGGTAGCTGCTTTCAAGCATCGTTGGCTTTCCTTTCTCGTGGGGGCTTGGGGGTTCAGGCGGCAAGTAGGCCGGCGCGCTCGGCGCGGTGGTACACGGCCGCGCCGTCGCGGTACCCGGCGGTAAACAGGTTGCTGCGTTGCGTGGTGTTGTGGCAGCCGGCATTCGGGCTGGCCGTGTAATCGAAGCCGGCCATAAAGCCCGTGAGATAGCTCAGGCCATAGCGGCCGATACCCCACGATTCGACGCACTCGGTCTCCGGCTCCCATTTCGTGCCTGACTCGTCGAGCGCGACCGGATAGCCGTGGCGGGCCACGTAGAGCACGGCCAGCGGGCAACCGCAGTTGCTCGGGCGGCCGTCGTCGCCTTGGTCGAGGTAGGTTTGCGCGCGCAGGAGTAGCCCGGTGATTTCGCAGGCGCGGCGCACCCTGGCTAAGCGCACGCGGGGCCGATTGGTCACGCGCAAAACTGCGGGGTTCGGCCGGGGGATTCGTTCGCGGCTCGCATTCATGGGTTCCTCGTGCGGATTGAGTAGGGGGCCAACGGTCGGCCGCCCGTGGCGTGGGCCAGGGGCGGCCTCAGTGGGCCCGCTACGCTGCCGCGGTCTCGGACTGTTGCTGTGCTGCCAGTTGCTCGGCGGTGTCGAGAATCAGGGCCACGGCATCGCAGGTGCGCTTCAAACAGCGTTGGCAAGCCGTGATGGGCTCGATGCCGGCGGCGTCGGCGTAGGCCTTCACGTAGGACCAGCAGCCGCCCCGGTCGGCCTGCTCGGCCTGCCCGATGATTTCGAGCAAGATCGCGCCGCCCAGCTCGGCCACGGTCTCGCTGCGCCAGTGCTGGCCGTTCTCTTTCAATTCGCCCAGGCGGAAGTCGGCCGCGTGCAGCAGCTCATGGGCCCACGTTGAGAGGTTTTCGACGCCCAGGGCGATGCTGTGGCCGTGGCGATATTTGCCCTGCGGTGCGTTCGGCCGGCCGCTGTAAGCGGTGACCTTGAGCCCCCAACTCCGGGCCACTTCGGGCAGCGGCAAGCTCTCAATCCAGGCAGCAACCGCAGGATCGGCCGGCGGCAGGTCCGCCCCCTCGGTCTGTTCGAGGCCGAAGACGACGGTATGCGAGAAGCCCCGCACGTACTTGGCTTCGATGGTCTCGCCGGTCTCGGCGTCAGTCTTGTCGCGCTTGCCGACCATGGGGACCATGATCGGAAAGCCCTTCGCCCCCTTCTTCACACTGCGGCCGACGGCCTGCCACTGGCGGAAGCCCCGGGCATCAGAGTAGCCCATCAGCGCGGTAAGCAACTGGTTTGACCAGGACCATTGCCGGCAGGGCACGTCGTCCTTGCGGCGGATGAAAACGGGGGCCAGGGCCTTGGGCAGATTGCCGGCCTCAAAGGCGGCCAGGATGCGCTGGGCCGCTTCTTCGGCGCGGCCGTGGTAGCGGAAGCCTGAATTGGCGCGTGGGGAAGCGCCAGTTAGCGTGAACATGTTCGACCTTTCGTTGGAAGAGTCGGGCCACGCCCCTGGGCGCTCAAACGCCGCAGGGGCACTTTCAATACGGGGCCGACCATCGGCCGCCGGAGGATCGGCCGGGCGATGGGGCCGGGCCGATCGATCGGGGACCGCTAGCGAACGGCGGCGGGGAAGGTGGCGGCCAAGGCGTCGTAGTCGCTCAGGCCGTCGAAGCTGGTTCCGCAGCCGGCGCACGCTTCCGTATCGTGCTGGCAACGTGAGCCGCGTTCGTTGCGGTAGACGGGCCCGTAAAGGCGGGTGAACGTCGTTTGCGTTTTGCACGTCGGACAGTACTGGCGATGGGTGAACTGGTGGCCGTTGGGGGGAATCTTCACGGTTCAAACTCCCAGCGAAGTGAGGGGAATCAAGGGATCAAGCCACGCCGCGGCCAGGCTGGGCCGTGATAACGCGATAGCCGGCGGCGGCCAGGGCCGCGTCGCGCTTGGCCCGGAAGTCCGCGTCATAGGGGACGTTGGGCAGCGCGCCGTAATCCTCGGCGTTGGTGAACGCGTTGAGCAGCGCGGCCGCCAGCGATTGCGGCCGATAGGTGGCGTTGCAGTACTGCCACGCGCGCAGGTCGGCGCTCACGTTCAGATAACGGCGGGTCATGCCGTGTTTGTAGAGCTGGACCCTGGTTCCGTCGGGCGCGGTCGCTTCGCCCATCGCCATAAACTGGCCGATCAGCGCGCGGCCGAGCAGCGCTTCGAGGGGCCGCCAGTCGGGCGCAGGCGGGACAGCGGGGAGGGCATGCGCCGCGCGGTCAATGGCGGCCTCAACGTGTTCAAAGTGCGGGGTCATGGCAAACAAGCTCCTAACAGGGTGGAATCTGGACCGCCTTGGCAATGAGCGCCAGCGGCCGACACGGGGCCGCCCTGCGATTCCGTCGTGATGGCCGCAACAACGTGGGCCGATCGTCATGGAACGCAGGGCGGCACGGTCTGGGCCGCTAGCCGACCAGCTCGCCAGCCTCAATGGCTTGCAGCATGGCGCGGAGATTGTTTCGATGCCGCTTGGCCAGCGCGATGTAGGCTTCGAGCGGTCGGCCATCGAGGCCGGCCGCCTGCGCGATGGCGCGGGCCCGTTCGGCGAAGGGTTTGGCAAGGTCGCGCCGGGCAAGGGAAAGGACCACGCAACGGCTCAACAAGGGGCTGGCGTCGTCGCAGTCGTCGAACAATGACTCTTGGCCCTCAATCGTCGTCGTGAAGATCACGGCCGCGTGCGGCGGCAGCCTTTCCAACATGACCAGCAGTTGCCGAATCGCGTCTTTGCGCAAGCCGTGGCTTTCGTTGACCAGCAGAACGCGACCACCGCGGCCGAAACCACGCGTCGTCATGCCGCGCTCCAGGTCGCGCAGTCTCGCCGGCGTCAACTCCGCCGCGTCGCATTCTTCGACGCAGTAGTCTTCCGCCAGCTCAGCGGCAATCAGCCGAGCGATCGTGCTCTTGCCCGTGCCCGACGCGCCGGTGAGCCAAAAAGCCCTGCCGGCCAGCCCGCGCTTCCGCAGCAGCTCGATCTTCGCCAGGGCCTTAACCTGACCCACGACGTCGGCCCACGCTTGCGGCCGGAATTCTTCAAACAGCGAAGCCATGATTAGCGGCCCCCCCTGCGAGAAGTCGAGACGCTGGCGGGAAGCGCGGCCAACGGATTGGCGCTCGCGGCGCACGTTGGTACGGTGGACATAGCTCGGACCTCACGCGGGTTTGGGCTCACGCCCCCGGACGTTACCGCGTCGCGGGGGCATTTTCGTTTGGGCCTTGCTGGGCCCGTGTCGGCCGCTCTTTGGCCGACTGCGGAAACTATTCGCAGCTCACCGGCCATGCCCAAGAGCTACGCGCGCCGTGCAATGTGACGCAACCCGTTGGTGACTAATCGCGTTGTACACGCTGAAAAGAATTTCGCGCGCGGCCAACAAATATAGTGGACACTTAGTTGACTGTCGCATTGACGACGTCCCAAGCTGTTACCATGAATCAGGATGACCAACGTGGCGACGTTGTCACATGCGTTGATGCGAGACGCGGCGCGAACGGGCAGAGTCGAGGGCCGGCGCTGGAGTGCAGCTCGGGCTGAAGCGTGCTGCGTTGTTGCAGTGCTGTTTGAGGCTTGTGGGGTCTGATTGAGGAAGCCATTTGTTGAGACTGGTCTCAATTTGCCCCCCTCGCACTTAGGGAGCCTAGCGAGCAGCGCAACGTCAATGTACAAAAGTGCTTGCGGCATGAGCCAAGAGGGGGAGCAGGCGGGGGTGCGGTCCCCATTTCGCGGCCCCAAGAACCTGGGTACCTCGATCCCCGTTTTTTCGCCAAAACGGCTTTGGGTAACGGGGTAGTCTTGGCGGCCTGAGGCGGGGGTGATCCGATGGGGTCCGCTCGATCTCGGTGACGGCCGAACCGCGCTTCACTTGACCGCCTGGATACGCGGTGGAAGAGCTCGAGTGCTTGCGTGGCCGGCGACGCCCGAATCCTGTCGAGATTGGAGAACCGGTCGGCTATTTCCCCCAGCGTGCAGGCCGTGGGCCGGGGCCAGAGAGCCTGAATCTGGGTGCCAACTGCGAAATGTTGGCTTCGGGTGCGGACGCCGAGACGCTTGCGCAATCACCCCTTGCTTGTGGTTTTCACGTCGCACATCTAAAGGAAGCAGGTTGAATGGGTGGACGTAGACATCGGCGAGGCTGGAGAGCCACCCAGATTCTCTAGTCTTTCAGGTCGGCAGCCAGAGCGGCGGAAGGTACGGAAGGTACGGATCGTTTCCACCCATCAGGTCGGAGCGTATTGTATTCTCCCCCTCTCTAGAAAACGTTGTTTCTTCGCGTAGCGAGGGAAACGAACCGGAACTTCCGGAGCTTCCGCCTTACTCCTGGCTGTGGCAGACGCGCCAGGCGACCCGCTTACCCGCGTCGCGACAGGCCAGATACCGGCCGTCGACCACGCGTTGCTCGAATCGCCTCAGCCGCTGGCTGATGCTCTTGGAAACCAATGGGGCGCCTGGCGCCGCGCCGACCAGCGTTTCGAGTGCTCGGCACAACCCATCATGAATTCGAGGTTTGAAATCGAGGTTCCGCTCGGCGTCGATCGCACAGACCGCATCAGCCACGCTGGCCTCCCGCTTGCCGAGTTCAGCCAAGAGCAGCTCCCAGCCATCGAGCAGAGCCACGTGGTCGGCCCGATCGTTGGCAGTCCGGGTAGGCAGCTCAGATCGGATCTCGGCTGGGTCGGGCAGTCCGAGCCAAATTAGCGGTTGCCGAATCGAAGCCGACCACGCTTCATAACTACCCCACGGACGAAGCATCTTGGTGGGGCGACCGGCAGCCACCCACGCGCGCAGGATCGTCAGCCCGGCCACGACCAACCGCGGGCGCTCATGCTCCGCCCACTCCAACAACTCGCGGTGCTTGAAGCCAGTCCGCTCTTCCGGCCGCTCTTCCAAGCAAAGAAGTCGTGCCTGTAGCACGCGACGCGAAGTGTCGCCCACGATTTCTAGCTGGTTGCCAGTGACGAACCAGACGGCATCGAGTGGCACGCCAGAGACGAACTTGTTGAGGCCCAGAATGCGACCCGCCCAGGTGGTTCCGGTGAGAGCGGCATCGAGAACCTTATTGCCAAACTCACCGTCCACGTTATCGAACAGAATGAGTCGCTCGCCTGACAATGCAAC
Organism: Pirellulales bacterium; assembly: GCA_044221365.1. Lineage (GTDB taxonomy): Bacteria > Planctomycetota > Planctomycetia > Pirellulales > JBGAPH01 > JBGAPH01. Next base: position 230,399 of record JBGAPH010000003.1, on the reverse strand, counting down.
ACTTAAAACCGTCTTGCCCCATTCATCGGCCGTTTCCGGGGCAGGCATGCGAGACGCCTTTCGGCCGGTCGCAATGATCGAAACTGAATCGACGAGCATGCTCTTGCCTGAGCCCGGGGCGTTGGCGCCGAAGGAGAACAACGGGCAGGGACCGTTGATGGCAGGGCGGATCAGCATGGTGAGCGTGGCTGCCAGCGGCGCGACGGCATGGGCCGCACTTTCGAAGGGAAACTCTTCCCAGACTTCGATCAGTTCGCCGACGGCGCGGAGGGCGTCTTGTCGGGTCGGCGACGCGGGGATCTGTGGAAACGCTTGTGAGAGCATGACCATGAGGCCGGTGTCTTCATCGTAACCGGGCGTTTCAAGGATCGACCCGTCAGGCCTTAGCGTCGGGCATTCGATAATGCCCGTCAGGGGCCGGACGCCGGGCCACTGGCCGTTGGCGTCCACGATGCCGACGATCCGTTCAGGGACGACGCACTGCACTAACTTCCCGCCGCTCTCCCGCATCCATGTGGCGCGTTCCGACAGCTCTTTGCAGAGCCGTGGCTTCGCGATGGGCGCGATCGTGGGCAGATTGGGCGGCCGCTTCACTCCCTTCGGAGGCTTGGCATCGCGGACGATCTGCACCAACACCCGCCCCCGTTGATAGATCGCCGTCGACGTGGCCAGCGCCTCGATCGCTTCGTCGGCGACGCGGTGCTCGTCGGGCCCACACATGATGGTTCGATCGCCCGATGCTTCGCGGCCATGAAGGTCGGACCGGCGATAGGCCTTCTGCTGCACGCGGTCGAAGGTCTTCTCGCGCGTGTGGGCCGCCGCCGCTTCCCAGGTGCGTCGAAAGTAGTCTTCACCGCGCTCCTTGAACTTGCCCACCGACTGCGCGTCTGCCCAGACCAGGTCGCGAGAGATCCTGTTTTCGATGGCCCAGCAACAAAGGCTGAAATCGGCTTCGGAACGGCCTCCGACCGCAACGGTGTCGCAGAGCAGGACCAATTCGCCGAGCTTGTCCTGGCGCTTGGGAGAAGGCTTGCGGGTCTTGGGGAGCGGGACCTTGGCGACGGCTTCACGCCGCGCCTTGCTCGGCGCGGATTCCGCAAGCGCAGCGAATTGGTCGAAGGAATAGCGCAATTCGGCGTCGAGGTCTTGCAGTACGCAAGGGATCGGCTGGCGTCCGTTCCGCTGATCCTTGCGGTTCCACGTGCCGGGGAGGCGGAGAACACGTGATAAGTCGGTCGTGTGGTCACCGCCGATCTTGGCCGCAATGCCGGCCAGCGTGTCCTTAAACAGGATCGCCTTGGGAGAGAGCGGAGGTGCAGTGTGTCCGCCGGGGAATAGGTCGACGCGCTCGCCGGTCACGGGATCGTGAAACCAGCGGACGACTTTCTTCTTTTCCCCCGGCCGCGCGTCCAGGAATTCGCGCTTGATCGCGGGAGGATCGCCGACGTCATCGATTAGATAAGGCGTTTCGAGCAGCCAATAGACATGCGCGCCGTTGCCACTGGCGACGACGATCGAGGCAGGCGGCAGCCCAGCCTTCGCGATACGCTCGATTGCTTCTTCGGGCGTGGCATAGTCGATGTCCGACCAGAGCGCCGTCAGCCGGCGAATCTGCCAGGCTTCGTCGAACTTCCGCGCCCCGAACCGTGGAGCGACGCCGAAGAAGACGTTAGTTTGCTCCGATTCGGAGCGGGCGCACTGTGCGGCGATCACGCGCTCGGCGACGTCTGGCTTGCCGAGGTGCGCATACGTGCAGCCCCGGTGGTCTACCCGCGATCGCTTTCGTCGCTGACCGCCCTGTTCCTCCGCCCAAGTTTCGATGGGGCGAAGGCAGACCAGATCGTCGGGGCCGAACAGCGCCCTTAGGAAGCACGCCGCGTCGTTTGCCGGCATGTGCGCCTGCGAAGCAGAATTGACCATCGCGATTTCGTCCTAGCCGGATGCGCCCTACTGCCACGTGAGCGCCGCCGACTTTTTGTTGCCCGATAAGAGACCCTAGACGCCAGCGGCCCGGATCATCTCGTCCGTGAGCCCGCTACCGCGGAAGTCCACAAGATGGTTTGGCAAGACAGATTTGCCGTTCGAGAGCACAAGGCGAGGCGGGAACGGTTGCTCTGACATGGGTGTACTCTCCGAGGCTGCAAACTGATCGATATCGTAGTGCCCTACCGATCGATGCCGGCTTCGCGGAGAACCCTTTCGGCCGCCGCGATCCGCCTTTGCTGCCGCACCTGAATAGGCGCCTCTGCCGGTGACGGTGATGGCTCAGTGCGCGTCCGGTTCAGCGACTCGAGGAATCGCTGGATTGCTTGCCGGGTGGTGAAGACGCGGCCGCCTACCGCAACCGCTTCGAGGCGATGCCCACGGACCCCGCGATTAACCCATCGCCACACGGTCGTAACGTGCGGCCGCCCTGGGATGTGTTGAGGGGCCTGCGTAAGCGGAAGGAATTCTTCGTCGAGTTCAATTGCCATGCGACCCTCTGCAATGAGTTGGCAGAAATGCCACCGAATGCAGGAGGATGCTAGCGAATGAATCTCGGCCGAAAACCGAATCTGGATCAAAGAAGGGCCAGAGACCCTATCTGCCGCTTATTTCAGGACTTCCGTTTTCGTTGAGTGCCTGTGGGACTCGAGCTAGCACGCCGACTGCGCGTGGAACTTGTTTGGGCCGGTCCTTCGACCAAGCGATAGCCCAAATTGGGGCGGGAGACCTTCGGCCGGACCGCCAATGGGGCCAGGGCGTTCCGCAAGTGATGCATTGCATCGCTGATATTGCCAGCATCGACGAAACGCTGGTTGCGACCCACTACCGAATGGTCATCCTCCCATGCCATTCGGAGAACGTCGGGGTCGACAAGTCGTTCTCCTGCCTCGAAGAGAATCAAGAACAGTCGCCAGAGGAGAGGTCGGTCCAGCGTGATCTCTTGCAGATAGCCCGTCCTGCCAACTACCTTGCGAGCTGCGTCGTAGCGAAGTCCGAGGTGCTCCTTCGTCGCCAGTTCCGATGGCCCAAACCGGGCTGAGGCGTGCTCTCGCAAGACCAGCGCCTCAAGCTCCAGTCGGTCGGGCAAATCTGCGAACCGCCGACGGAGTCGGATGCAAACGGGCTCCCAAGCCGCAGCGCACCTCGTTTGCAATTCCTCGCCTACCTCGTCCTCGATCGTTGCAAAGTTGGGGGCGGGCTCCGCCGCGTCAGCCGCCTCCCAGAGTTCTTCGTGCAAAGCATCCATGAAGGCAAGGCACCAAGCGGACATCGACGGCGCGGAAACACCGCTATACTTCCGGGTAGGACTCACGGCGGTCAGGCGGCTCCATGGGCCGTCGAGCGAGTCATCGATGGGTTCCAGCCATGCATGCACGGTGCCCACCGTGTCGAGAAACCGGTGTGTCTGACCCTGTACCTCTCTTTTCGAATAGGTTGGCACGCGCCATCCGACCGGTGATGGCGCAGCTTCTTGAGGCGGCGTCGATCGCTTGACCAGATCCAAGAACGCGTACGCCGCATGCAATGCTCGGCGGCAAGCGATTGCAATCGTGTCGAGGTCTGCGTTATCTGATGAGCTGCTCATGATCACACCATTTCTCCTTGCCGTGCATTTTTCGCGGCGGACTGTGGATCGCGGTCTGTTAGACCGAGTTGGTCTTGCACCAGTCCGGGCGGTATTAGGCGGGTCGAAGTAAACCTAGCCGATTTGTTGGGCCACCCGCTCAGCCAGTGCAAAGTCTCGCTCAGCGTACACTTGGGTAACGTCCGCCTTTGAATGCCCTAGAATGACCTGGGCCGCCTCAAGTCCAAATAGCCGACGGATCTCGGTTGCTGCGGCGTGGCGAAGCTGGTTGGGAGACCAACGAGGGATGATTCGAGTGTCGGCCGCCACGTCTGGCGCCGCATCATGCGCCGCGTGGTCGGCTCGGTCACATGCGCGGCGAATGGCCCTAATGTAAGCGTCCTTGCCGTACTTGTCTCGGGGCCTCCGTCGGGGGAGGGGCTTCTGACGATTCCGCTGGGATGGCTGCACGCGCGTCTTACGGGCCGCACGCATGCCGGCAAAACGCCGCTCCCGGCTCTCGGCTGGCGAAAAGCAATAGGCTTCCGCAGGACGCAACAGGTACGGTCGGAGAAGTACCTGCGCCTTGGGGCCGAACGGAATCCGCCGCTGCTTACCGTAGTGCTCGGTCTTATGCGATTGTGGGAGGTAGATCCAGACTTGGGCGCTCCGGTCTAAGTCGACGGGGCGCAGCTGGCAGATCTCACCTGGCCGGCAGCCCAAGAGCCGCTGCAACTGCACCATGTCGGCGACCACGGGTGGCAGATGGGGCAAGGTGGCGGCCAAGACCTCGTCGCTCACCGGCAGGACCGGCGCCGGTTCGCGGGCCGCTGTCCGTCCCTTCTTCAGTCCCGGCACGGTGGCCAGGGCCTGATGCACCTGCACCGGGATCAGTTCCTGCGACACCGCCCACTTGAACGCTCTCCGAACCACAGCGCAGACGTCGTTGATGTAGGTGCGAGCCTTTTCCTCCTGAACCAGCTTCTGCTGGATCGCCTGGAGGCAGCGCGGACCAAAGCTGGTCACCAGCTGCTGGCCGTAGAGCTGACGAAGCAGGCCGAGAGCCCGCCGGACGATGTGCAGGTGGTCCGTAGGCCGCCCATCTTTGACGTAGTAGCCCTCGGCGAACTGCCAGTAGGCGGCAATGAGTTCGATGATCGTGAGTTCGCAGGCCGGTACCGGTGAAGCCGCCAACGGTGACGGGCATGCGAGCCGCTCAGCAATCAGCCGGTGATACTTCTCCCAGCTCTCAGGTGAGCCGTGTTTGCCGAGATAGAAGTGCCGGCCGCCAATGATGACTCGCGCTTGCCCCGTGGGTCGGTGCAAGCGGTAGGCGGGGACACGAACGCGCGAGGATGGAGCCGAGGCCATGGTGTGCGGTTCCTGAAAGGAGCTGCGAAAGTGGTAGTGACTACCACTTCCTTCAGGTCTTTCCGGCCGCACTGCCGACCAACGGCAGGTAACCTAAGCGAAGGTTTCGGCAAGACTTACAAGCAGTCGGGGCGACATGATTCGAACATGCGACCTCTACGTCCCGAACGTAGCGCTCTAGCCAGGCTGAGCTACGCCCCGAGTGAGACAAGCCGACATTATTCGGCTTTTCCACTGCTGGGTCAACCCAAGTTGCCCGCGATCCAGCCCCTTGGCTGGGGAAGTGCCGATCTCCGCTGAGAATCCCGCAGCGGCTCCACGCAAGCGAGCTTGCAAATCAGCCCCGTGGGCCCGCCGCCTGGACCTCGGCCGAGACGTGGGCCGCGAAGGCCTTGAAGTTTTCGCGGAACAGCCCGGCCAGTTTGCGGGCCGTGGCTTCGTAGGCGGCCGGATCAGACCAGGTGTTGCGCGGAACGAGCATTTCCGCGGGCGCGCCAAGGCACTCGGTCACCGCGTCGAAGCCGAACACCGGATCGGACGCCACCGGCGCGTCGCGCAGCGCGCCGGAATGGATGCCGTCGATGATGGCGCGGGTGACCGCCAGCTTGATGCGGTGGCCCACGCCGTGGCCGCCGCCGGTCCAGCCGGTGTTCACCAGCCAGGCTTGGGCGCCGTGGCGCTGTAGTTGGGCCGCCAGCAACTCGGCGTATTTGCTGGGGTGCCAGACCAGGAACGGGCCGCCGAAGCAGGGCGAGAAGGTGGCCTGAGGCTCGTTTACGCCCATCTCGGTGCCGGCCACCTTGGCGGTGTAGCCGCTCATATAGTGGTACATGGCCTGCGCCGGCGACAACCGCGACACGGGGGGCAAAACGCCGAAAGCGTCGCACGTCAAAAAGATCACGTCGCGCGGGTGATCGGCCATACAGGGGATCAACGCGTTGCGAATGAAATCGATGGGATACGCCCCGCGCGTGTTCTGCGTGATGCGCGTGTCATGGAAATCGATGTGGTGATCCTGCGCATCGAGCACCACGTTCTCGAGCACCGCGCCGAACCGCAGCGCCTGGAAGATTTCGGGCTCGAACTCAGGGGTCAAGTCGATCGCCTTGGCGTAGCACCCCCCTTCGATGTTGAAGATTCCGTCGTCGCTCCAGCAATGTTCGTCGTCGCCGATGAGCAATCGCTTGGGATCGGCCGAGAGCGTCGTTTTGCCCGTGCCCGAAAGGCCGAACATCAGCGAGGAGCGGCCGGTTTGCCGATCGGCGGTGGCCGAGCAGTGCATGGAGAGCACGCCCCGCTTCGGCATCAGATAGTTCATGATCGTGAACACGCCCTTCTTCATTTCGCCGGCGTATTCGGTGCCCAGAATCACGACTTGGCCGTCTTCGAAGCTGATGTCGATGCTGGTCTTCGAGGTCATGCCGGGCGTGAGCCGGTTGGCGGGAAACTGCCCGGCGTTGAAGATCACGTAGTTGGGCCGGCCGAACCCTTCGAGTTCGGTCTTCGTGGGGCGGATGAGCATGGTGTGCATGAACAGCGCGTGGTACGGCCGGGCGCAGATCACGCGCACCTTGAGGCGGTACTTAGGATCCCAGCCGGCAAAGCCGTCGAAGCAGTACAGGCGGTCGCGCGTGTTGAGGTAGTCGATCGCCCGCTCGCGATTGATCTCGAAAACCTGCCGGTCCATCGGAATGTTGACCGGGCCCCACCACACGTCGGATTCGCTCTCGGGATTGCGCACGATGCGCTTGTCCTTGGGCGAGCGGCCCGTCTTCGAGCCGGAATAGGCCACCAGAGCGCCATTCTCGGCAATGCTCGCGCCGCGGTCGTAGCGGATGGCCTCTTCGTAGAGCAGCGAAGGCGCGAGATTGCGCAGCACCTGCGGCGCCTGCACGCCGTGGTCGGAGAGATCGAAGTTTGCCATCCGTAGTGTCCTCAACCGGTCGAACCTGCATCGCGCTCCCGGCGCCCGACGCCGCGAGTCATCGTGGGCGCGATTATAACGACCTCCATGCGCCGTCGGCACGGGAGCGCGCCGCGAAATTGTTGCGACGACCGCGCTATTCCGCACATTTGTTCGTCGAGCCTCCGTGCGGCCGAATTGCCCGACAAAATGTTGCGACGTAGGTTTGCGGTAAACGGCCCTCCTTGTTGCCTGGACGCTTCCATGCCGATGCCCCAAGCTCCGACTCCTCCCGCTCCCGCCAATAGCTCCCGTTCGCGCGCCTTTGGGTCTCGGAAAGAGAATCGCTACAAACGCCCGGGGGCTCGCCCCATGCCGATTTCCATCAGCTTTACCGAACAGACGGTCGGCGCGCTGGTGAACGAATCGCCGTCGGGCCTGGGGCTGACCTTCCTGTTCGAGCCGCCGTTTCGCGTCGGGCAGCGCATTCGCACGCGCTATCAGGGCGCGCCGCGATCGGCCGTGGTGAAGCACATCACGCTCACTGACGGCCAGTTCGTGGTCGGCATCGAATGGGATGACGTGGGCGGTGCGAATCGACGTCCCGCCCGCGGACGGTCGGATTCATAAGCCCGACTTTCTCTCTAACTTGCCTAGTCCTTCGATTGCGGCAGGTTCATCTAGACATGCTCGGGCGGCTCCGCTATGACCCGCCCTTGATTCCCGCCGCCATGCGCCCGCATGGCGGGTGCGCAAGGATGCTAGCACGCCGGGGGTGATGCCCGCCTTACGAGCAGAGGACTGCCCGTTCGCCGGCGGCGCCCTTCCCGCGGCGTGAGTTCCAGGAGGAACACGTGCCAGGCCAAACAGGATCGCGGCGCTATTGCTTTTGGGCTGCCAGGCTGCTGATCGCCGTCGGAATGGCGGCCGCTTCGCACCCCTCGGTCATTGCTGACGAGCCAACGCCGGCTGCGCCCGCCGTTGCACCGACGGAGGGCGAGCCGACGCCCGCGGCGGTGGAAGGGCCAGCGCCCGCCGAGCCGGCCGCCCTCGAGCCTGTCCCGACTACGAGCGAGCCGGACGCGACCACAGCGCAGTCGGCTGCAGAGCCATCTCCGGCCGAGCCTAACTCGGCTGCCGAAAGTGCTTCTGCAGCAACGGGGGAATCCACGCCCGCGCCAGGCGAGCCCGTTCGGCCCGCCCTGGCCGACGAAGGAACCGGCGCAGCGAGCGCGACTGCCCAGCCTGCACGGCCCAATGCGCCGGCCACGCTTACCCCTCCGACGCAGGCCAAGCCGGTGTTGGCGGAGCCGCGAGACGCGACTTCGCGCCGATCAGCCACGAGCCGAGACCACGTCGACGAAGGCGCCAGCGGCGCCCCGACCGCGGCAGCAACGGCGTTGACCCCTGCTTCGTTCAATGGCGTGCGTCCGGGCGAAACCAGTGAATCGAAGCTCCTCTCCGCCTGGGGCCGGCCCTTCGAGAGTTCGACGATCGAGAATCAAACGCGGTATTACTTTCGCATCCGGCCCTTCGCCAAGGTCGAAGCCACGGTGACCGCTGGGCAAGTCGTGTCCCTGGCGATTCATCTCGGCACGGCGATCGAGCCGCAAACGATCGCCCGTCAACTCGAGCTGAATCTCGACGAAGCGGCCACGGTCCATGACGATGCCGGCCAGCCGTTGGGGCTGGCGTTTCCCGAACGGGGCGTGTTGTTCAGCTTCGCGCCCAAGCCGGGGCAGCCGCGCGTGCTGCTGGTGATGCTCGATCCGATCGACGCGCAGCCATTCCTGGCGCGAGCCGAAGGCCGCTTGCGCTCGGCCCCGAGCGCGGCGCTGGCGGACCTCGAGCTGGCGATCTCGCTCGATCCCCTCTATGCCCACGCCTGGTGGACCAAGGCGCGGTTGCTGCTCGAATTGGGCCGGAATGCCGAGGCGCTCGCCGCGGCGAACGAAGCGCTGCGGCTCGAGCCCACGGCGCCGCAGTATCGCCTGACGCGGGCGGCCGCTCTGGCCGCCACGGGCAAACACGCGGAAGCGCTGACGGAATGCGACGGCGTGTTGGCGGTCGAGCCGCTCGAGCCGATGGTGCGCGGGCACGCGCTCAAAGTGCGCGGAGACCTGGCTGCCGCGGGACCAGGCCGCGATCCGCAGCAAGCGCTGTCGTTCCATTCACAGGCGATCAAGAAGGTCGATCCCCTCGGGCTCGACCAGCGGCCGGCGGTGCGTCGCGCGGCCAAGGAATTGTTGCTCGAGCTCCACCTGGCGGTCGCCGCCGACGTGGCCTGGGGGAACTGGCGCGACAAGCCCAAGGTCGTGCCCAAGTGGCTGGAGCGGGCCGCCGCGTTTGCCGACGACCTGGAGCAGGTCGAAGATGTTGATCTACCCCTGCGGCTCATGGTGGCCCGCTGGGCGCTGGCTGCGAATGTGGGCGTGCAGGGGCGACTGAACGTGGCGCGGTGGTTGGCCCGCGGGCAGGAAGAAGCGGAACTGCGGCTGGCCAAGGCCACCGATCCGGGCCAACGCGCGGAACTGCGCTGGCAGCTTGCCCTGCTGCTGTACGACGCCCTGCAATCCGAGCACGCGCGGGGCAACGTGGGCGAGGCCGACCGTCAAGGACAGAAGCTGATCGAGACGGTCGCTGCCCTCGAAGCGCCGTGGCGTCCCGAGGGAAGCGACTACTTGCTCGGCCGAACTTACTTTCGTCTTGGGGCCGCGCATGCAGTTCACAAGAACGAGCATGCCGAAGCGGTGAAGTGGTACGACAAGGCGCGACCGCTGCTCGAGAAGCCGAGCGCGGGACTGCCGTTGGCGGACCATGCGCCCCGCGGCGAAGACTTCGTGAGCATGGGCGTGTCGTATTGGGAAGCCAACCAGCGCGAGTTGGCCGTAACGCTTACCCGTCAGGGAATCGAACTATTGCAAACGGGCGCGCGCGACCAGCACATCGAGCCGACGGCGCTCGCGGTGCCCTATGGCAACCTGGCGACGATGCTCGAGACGCTGGGGCAGCGCGAGGAATCGAAGCGGTTCGCCGAGTTGGCGGCCGGCAGCCGCGAAACGAAGACGCGTTAGGCCGAGCGGCCAGCGCTACTCTTGTGCCTTCTGCTCTGCCGGCGGTTGCTGTTCGTCCGACGGCTTGCTCCCGGCAGTCGTCCGCTCCTTGACCTGGCGAATCTGCGCCTTGAGCTGGTCATTGGAGGCTGCTTCGATCGCGGCGTCGAAGGCCTTGGCCGCTTCGTCCTTGCGGTCCATGTCGACGAGCATGATCCCCTTTTGGGCGCCCAGGCGCGCCGGGAGATCGTTTTCGGCCGGGGCCTTGGCGATCAGATCGTCCATTGCCTGCACCGCCTCGTCCAAGCGTTTGAGCTGACGCAAAAGGTTGGCTTTCGCGAGGCCGAGTTGCAACTTGGCCATCAGGCTTTGCTGCTCGTCGGCCGAGAGCTTGTCGATGAGTGCGAGCGCTTCGTCGTGCTTCTCCGCGGCGATGAGAAGTTGCAGCTTGTGGCTCAGCATCGCTTGCGACAGGCGCGCCGCGCTCGGCTTGTACTTCTCGACCGCTTCGTCGAAAGCCGCCAGGAGATCGCCGGCGTTCTTGCCGTTGAAGGAAGCCGCGAGCTTCGAGATGGCCTTGTCGAACTCGGCGTCCGCCAGCTTTTGCTCGTACTTGCCTTTCAGACCGGCCTCATTGTTCGCGTCGGCTTGAATGAGCTCCTTCACCACGTCGGCGTACGCGTTCAGGGCCAACTCTTCGCCCACCACATCGAGCGCAGCGGCCAGGTGCTGAGCCTTTTCCTGGCCTTTGGCTTCCGCGGCCGCGGCGAACTCCTTGTCGCGTTCGACCCGTTTCCCGCGCAATTCGGTCAGATGCGCGACATACGCCTCGGCCCCTCCAGGCTGGTAACCGGTCTGGGCATAGGGACGGCCCTGTTCGTCGGCCAGAAAGATCGTCGGGTAACCCTTCACCGCGAGCTTTTCGTTCCACTCCTGATTCTGCTTCTGGGTTTCCTCGCTCAGTTTCGACTTGTCGTTGGGAAAGTCGAACTCGACGAGCACGAAGTGATCTTTCGCGTCGTCCTTGAAGGCGTCTTTGCTAAAGACCTCGTCATTGAGCGTGATGCACCAGCCGCACCAGTCGGAGCCCGTGAAGTCGAGCAGCAGATCCTTCTTTTCGGCCTCCGCCTGTTTCATGGCGGCCGCGATATCGTTTCCCCAGCCCTTGCCGCCGGCGAATGCCCAGCTGGACGAAAGCGCCAGGGTCATCAGCACCGCGGTTGTGCTCAAGGCCCAGCTTCGAAACGAACTCATGACGAACCTCCTCGGAAACGGCAAACGGTTCGCGCGGATCGAACGTCGGCCGCGCTTGGCGAAGCGAACGATTGTATCAGTTGACAGCGACTGCGCACAAAGAGGGGGCGGAAAGCAAAACGCCCTGGGGAACGCAGCCGTCGCCCAGGGCGTTTGCAGAATCTGCGGACACGATGGCCGCGGTTACTCAGGCGCCGGCTCTTCGGCCGCCGGCGCCGGGTCAGCCGGCGGGTCGGCGGGAGCGTCGGCAGGCGCATCGGCCGGCATCTCCTCCAAGCTCTCCGCAGCCGGCTCGGCCGGCGCGTCTTCGAGCGAGTCGGCTGCGGGCTCTTCCACCGGCGCATCGGCAGCGGGGGCGTCGGCCGGCATTTCCGCCGAACCATCAACCGGCGCGTCAGCGGCGGCATCGGCGGCGGGCTCTTCGGCCAGCGAATCGGCAGCAGGGGCCGCGGCCGGATCTTCGAGGGCGGGCGCCTCGGCGCCGGCGTCTCCCAGCGGGTCGGCCGCCGGGCCAGCCGGCTCGTCGAGCGGGGCAGCGGCGTCTTCGAGGCTGTCAGCCGGTGCGTCGGCGGCCTTGGCTGGTGCGTCGGCGGCCTTGGCCGGGGTTTCCAGAGCATCAACAGGTTCGTCGAGCCCCGCTTCCGCCGGAGCGGCCTCGTCCGCCGGAGCGGCCTCGTCCGCCGGAGCGGCCTTGTCCGCCGGCGCCGCCTCGTCAGCAGGCGCGGAGTCCTCGAGGGGAGCAGCGTCCTCAAGCGGGTCGGCGGCTGGTTCGGCAGGCGCCTTGCTCGGGGCCAACGGGTCAGCGGCCAACGGATCGGCGGCGGGCGCCGACTCATCGGCCGGTTCCTCGAGCGACTCATCGCCCGCAGCCGCGGGCGGCGCCGCATCGTCCGTAGGCTCCGCAAACGGATCGGCCTCGGTTTCGGTTGCCGCGGGCGCCTTCGTCGAGTCAGCGGGCGCTAAAATGTCATCCGCCGGCTCCTTCGTCTCCTCGGCGGTGTCGGCCGCCGGCTCACTCGGGGTAGTTTCGTCGAACAGATCGTTGTCGGCCCCAGCGGCCGGGGGCGTGCCGCTGGGCGTCGGAACGGCCGGCGTTTTCGTGGCTGGCGTGGTCGGGCTCGGGGCAAGAGCGCGGCCGATGATGCCCGGAATGCTCGAGCGCAAGTTGTACGACTCGCCAGGAGCTTCCGCGGCGGGTTCTTCCGCTGGCGCCTCGGTGGCTGGCTGACCGGCGTCGGCCGGACCGACAACCGTCGTCGGCGGCGCCGGGGCCTCCACTTCGTCGGCAACGGGCGGCTGCACCACCGTGCGCGGCGTGTGATCATGATCAATCGCCGTGGCCGGGGCGACCGCCTGCTCGCGCAGATCCTGCAAATCTTCTTGCTGCTCCCGCCCGTATCGAGCTTGTCGGCGCTGCTCCGCGGCCCGGTAGGCAGCCACCTTGGCATGGGCACGGTACTTTTCGAGCGTTTGCCGTTCGCGGCCTTGAATGCGTTGCAGCGCACGGCTGACCGCAAACTGCTGGCCAGCCGCCGTGTATTCGAGCGCCGCTGCGGTGTCGAAGTCGCTCTTCGCGGCGGCTTCGTCTCCCAAGCGCAGATTCGTGAGCGCCCGGTAGTAATACACCCGCGGGTCGCGGCTATCGTTGGCCGCCGCCTCGGTCAGGCTCTGTTTCGCCGCGGCATAGTCGCCGCCGAAGAACTCATGCACGCCCTGTCCATAGAGCTGCGACAATACGGCTCGCTGTGCCTGGGCCGGCATCGCCAAGCCCACGGTGCAAGCCGCGACCAAGAACCCGAGAATCCGCGGCATTCCGCAAACTCCTGTGACCACGCAAAAGGGGCGTTCAAGAATGGGTGCGGTCGTATCCGCAGCACAAGTCCGCGCAGACAGCCGCGTACTGCCGACAGAACTTGGGCCGTCAGGCCCGCCATCGGCAAGCCCTTAGTATAGCAACGGCCGCAGGTTCAAGCGCAGGGGCGCGAACCGAGAATTCCGGCGACCTGGGGGCGATCTTGCCGTTCGGCCGGGCTGAAACGGTGGCAGCGGGAAGCGCAGTCCCCGTAGCCCTGGCCCGACTACGGGTACGGCCTTCCACCCAGGGGCGTCGTTCCGGGCCGACGCCCCACCCCTGTTTTCCCGACTCTAGGCTGCACGGCGCGAGCGGCGGGCCAGGTTGAAGTTCAGGAGGTCGCTAATCAGCGTTTTCACCAGCCTTTCGCCGGCCAGCTCGAACACCTCGCGTTGCAGGAGGGCGGAAAGCTCAGGTCGGCCAGCCGCCAGGGCGGCCACTTCTGCCCGCAGGACGGGACCGCTTTTGACTCGCATGTAACCCCGCGCCTCCGACAGCCGCATCCCCAGGGCGCGTGCGTGCGAAGCGTTCCACGCCGCGGGGCGGCAGCGACTGGCGACCTGGTCGGCCAGGCTCTCGAGGTCGCCGCGTACCCGCAGGCCGGCGAGAAGATTCTTCCATTCCATAACGGCACCGGGAGGGGGGAAAGGGAGGGCCGGAACCGGGCGGGTGGCGAACCGTCCGCGGGGAAAACGGGCTAAGGGTCTAGCAATTGGCATCGAACCGCTGGCCCTGCCCGCTCCACCTTGCCCCCCGCCCCCTGCCATGAGCAGGCAAGCCGTCAAACTCGCGGTCCACCCGGTGGGCTGGGGCGCGGGCGCAGCTTCCGATCGGGCAAGCTGTAGCGCCCCACTCGGTTGCTCGTCTTGGCGGCGTCAAGCGATTACGATGGGAAAGTCCGATGGTTCGTCGCCAAAGCAATCAAACCGGTCCAGCGCAGCACGAGGAGAGGCAACCTTCATGGGGGGGAGCGAACGCGGCATTGTCCGATTCGGCTGTCCTGCCTGCGGCGCACGACTCAAATCGCTTCGTGAACAAGCCGGCGGAAAATTGCGCTGCCCCGAATGCAGCGAGGTAGTGCGGGTGCCGGCGTCCGAGGCCGCGGAAGAGGTGCAGCGCGCTGCCCCGCAGGACGACGTGTGGATCGCCGTCGAATGCCGCGTGTGCCACACGCGCATGGACGCACGCCCTCATCAGGTCGGGCAAAAGATCGCCTGCCCCGATTGCCACACGTTGGCCACGGTGCCTCCACCGCCGCCTGCGCCGAAGAAGGTGCAGTTGACCGCCCCCAAGGAAACGTTGGGAATCGAGTCGCTCGCCCCCGCGCCGCGCGACGTGCTGACGGGGCCCACAACGCAGATCGTTTGCCCGCACTGCGGCTTTCGGCAAACGACTCAGGTCGATCAACTCGGGCGCAAGCATTCATGCACCGGCTGCTTTCTGATCTTCATTCCGCCCACGCCGCGGCCGAATGGCGATGGCGAGGGATTTGACGACGAACTGAAACTGAGCGACGCCGCGCCGCGCCCCAAGCCAACGTTGCCAGACTTCGATCTCGACGCTGACGGGGATTCTGCCGCGGCGCCGGCCGCGCCGTTTGCGTCGCGACCCGAACTATCGCGTCCCTTGGGACCGCGTCCCAAGCTGCCGGATTGGCCCCTCGTGAGCGGCGTGTTTGGGTTTCCGCTGCGTCCCGGGGTTTGGCAGCGATGGGTCGGCTTGTCGGTGGGATTGGCGGCGATCTTGATCTTGGCCAATGGCGCCCATTCGGTGACCCGCGGGATCCCTCAATGGATCGCTGCGATGTTCTTTTCAGCGTTGGCCATATTTGGCGCGGGGCTCTGGTACATTTTCGGGCCCGCCGCTTTGCTGGCGATCTTTCAAGACACGGCCGCCGGAAACGATGAAGTCGAGAGCTGGCCCGACGGTCCTTGGATCGACACCGCGCTCGAAGGGCTGTACATCGTGTGCGCGCTGGCCACGGCTGGCATCGTGTCGGCTGGGCTCTGGGAAGGCGCCCGGCTCGCCGGCCTCGACAACGGTTGGGCAGCCGCGCTCACCGGACTTCTGGCCTTCGTCGCCTTCCCGGTGTTCCTGTTGTCGATGATCGAGCAAGGCTCGATGCTCATGCCCGTCTCAGGGCCCGTATGGGGGAGCCTCATTTCGGGCTGGAAGTGGTGGGCGGTGTTTCTCGTGGAATCGCTGCTGCTCGACTTCGCAATCGGCAATGCGGCGCTGGCGCTATGGAGGCTGTCCAACGCCAGTGGCGGGGTACTGCAGATGACGGCGCTCACCGCGGCGGCGACGTTGTTCGTTGCATACCTGATCATCTACTTCCGCTTGCTGGGCCGCCTGGCCTGGTGCTGCGAAGAGGTGCTGTCGCTCAAGGCGGCCGACGAGGATGAACCGCCACGGCTCAACGACCGGCTGCCCGCCCAGCCAGTTCCTCAACCAGCCCCTGCCGCCAGCCAGCGCCCGCGCTACACCGGCCCCAGCGATGACGACGACGATTTTCTGAGCGGAATCTAACCTTGTGAGGTGAACTGCGGGCAATGTTGTGGGGCCGGCGACCAAGCAGCCAAAGCCAACCTGGCGCCGCTCGCTCGAGAAGCAGCCTTGACGATGGGCAGCTGAACGAAGAGACTTAGAAATTCGTAGTCGGCCGCCGGCGCCGAATCGAGCCGCCCGTCGGCCGCCCGATTCTCCTCCTCCGCGGTCCAATACGGGCGATTAGCTCAGTTGGTTAGAGCACTAGCTCGACAAGCTAGGGGTCACTGGTTCGAGTCCAGTATCGCCCACTGTTAGTAAGTCACTCTGAGGCCTAGTTTTCAGGCCACCTGCCAGCGGTTGGCAGTGCAGAGGTTTCCCCGAGTGAATCCGGTAGCTTACCGGTCACTGTCAAAATGGGAGGCTTTGCACATGCCCAAATTCTCAGACCGCTTTCTGCCAAAGGTCCCCAGCTACAGGCTGCATAAGGCCACGGGCCGCGGCATCGTGACGCTGAATGGTGTCGATCACTACCTGCCCGGCAAGTTTGCTTCCCCGCGCAGCCGAGAGGCGTACGATCGCAAGATCGCCGAATGGCTGGCCGCAGGGCGCCAGGCCCCGGTAACGGAAGAGAAGGCCGACGAGCTCACGATCAGCGAACTGATCGCACTCTACTGGCGGTTCGCCAAGGGGTACTACAAGTCCCCCGACGACGTGAAGGCGGCGATGCGCCCCCTGAAGAAGCTCTATGGGCGTTCGCCCGCAACCGCGTTCGGTCCGAAGCAGCTCCGCGCCGTGCGAGAGCACATGATTCGCGAGCACGACTGCTGCCGGTCGTATGCGAATGGCGCGGTTCGAAAGATCAAGAGGCTCTTCGCGTGGGGCGTCGAGGAGGAGTTGATCCCCGTGAAAGTCCACCAAGCGCTGCTGCGGCTCAGCGGCCTGCGAAAGGGCAAGACGAGCGCCCGCGAGGCGCCGGCAATTCAGCCGGTTGATGATGCGACCGTACAGGCAACCCTGCCGCATCTGCCCGAAGTCGTCGCCGACATGGTGCGGTTTCAGCGGCTCACAGGCTGCCGGCCGAGCGAAGTCTGCTCGTTGCGGCCCGTCGACATCGATACGAGCGGCGTGGTTTGGTCCTACAACCCGGCGGAGCACAAAACCGCGCATCGCGGCCGCGACCGAAGGATCTTCATCGGCCCAAAGGGACAGGACGTTCTGCGACCGTACTTGCTCCGGCCTGCGGAGTCGCCGTGCTTCTGTCCAGCGGACAGCGAAAAGAAGCGGCACCGCGAGCAGCGGGCAACTCGCAAGACCGCGGTACAGCCCTCACAGGCCAAACGGCGCAAGAAGAAGCCGCAACGGTCGCCGGGCAACGCGTACAGCGTCGCGAGCTATCGAAGGGCCATCGAGCGGGCCGCCAGCAAGGCGGGGGTCTTGCCATGGGGACCAAACCGCCTTCGTCACTCGGCCGCGAGCGAGGTGCGCAAGGCATTCGGGCTCGAGGCCGCACAGGTTGTGCTCGGCCACTCGCGCGCTGACGTGACGCAAATTTACGCGGAGCGTGACTACGCGTTGGCCGAGCAAGTCGCTCGGGTGATTGGGTAAACTGACGCTTGCCAGGTTCGCGGCTGATCCCCGCACAGGCTGGCCGTTGTTCGTGCGAGCACCTACCGCACGAATAGCGGCCGGCCGCCTGGCCTCATTGAAAGTAGGTGCATCGTGTCCAAGAAACAGCCAAAGGCGGTTGCTGCGCCTCCGGCCCTCAATCTCGTAAAGATGGCCTGTGACGTAGAAGGCCTCGTTGCTATCGGTCAGGCAACGGGCAATGTCGGAGTGGCCTCATGGGTGGGAAGTGTCGCAATGACAACCACTCAGCTTTGCGCCGAGATGCTGGGTGACGGAGACGAGTTTGATCCGCCGTTGGCTGCGACACGCTGTATGCAAATCGCGAGCGTCGTTCGCGCTTTGCACCGATCGCCGCTCGACATCTTCGGCGACGAATGGACCTGGGACCATGAGACGTTCACGGTACTTTTAGGTCTGGTCACGCTTCTTCAGAAGTGGCACTCTGCCGGAGTATGGTGCATCTCTGCTCTTGAACAAGAGCTTGTGGCGAATTCGACGCAACAATGGCGGATTGGATCGCTCGAGCGAGGCAGTGCTCACGTTGTCTCTGTGTCCTTTGCGAGCCAAGTCCTGCACGCCATCTGGCGTGGATTCGATGAGGCGGACGAAGCAAGAAACCGATTGCGTATGCCGATCCAATTCGCCGTGGAGAGCATCCCCCCGAAGTGGAGCAATGTCGTCGCCGAGGTGAGCAAGTTGCCCCTTGTGAACCCATTGCCCTATCTCGACGGCATCGTCGCGGAAGCGGACCGCCTATGGCCCCGCGTGAGTAATCGCGGACGCGGCGCTAGTCGAGTCAACGTTGACCTGGAGGCCAAGAAAATCGAGATCGACGGAACGCCGTATCCGCTCACTGACGTTCAGGCTCTGTATCTCGATTGCGTCATCCAGGGCAACGGCGTTTACGTCAGCCTGAACGAAGCTGCCGAGAAGCACCCGATTCTTAGTGGCACCCGTGCCCGCGACATCAAGAGAGGCCTTCCCGAGGAAGTGCTCGCGGCGTTCGAATCTGGCCGGAGCAAAGGAACTCGCTTGCGGTCGGAGTTCGTGGCTTAATTAGGCCACAACTTGCGCGGCTATAGGCCATCGTGATTCAGCCACATACTCGCCTCACGTGACAAACAATCACACGTGCGCGCGAGGAATCGCAATGGTTTCGCTGAACGAAGAACTTCTCTCGGTCGCTGAGGCGGCCAAGATTCTGCCCGGCCGCCCCAACGTCGCCACGGTTTGGCGATGGATTTCTCGCGGCTGCAAGGGGATTAGGCTCGAGGTGTTTCGCTCGGGCGGACGGACCTATACGAGTCGTCAGGCCCTCGAGCGATTTTCTGCCCGACTCTCGGGCCAGGCCGAGTCTCCCGCGCCTACTGCTCGCGCCAAGCGAGTTGCGGCCGCCGAGGCCGAACTCGCCGCAGCAGGAATCTAAGAGTTGATCCCCCTAAAGGCCGCGAGCCACGGGCATCAACCGTGGCTCTTGCGGCGAGTTCCAAACAGCACAAAGGAGAAGTTTGTGCAGAACTATTCTACCAATACTAACGAACGGAATCTCGACTACCCGCTCGCCTTGCTTGAGCAGGACGCCGTCGAGACGACTGGCGGCAGTGCCATCGCAGGGCTGGCCGCGGTGACTTCGGGCAAGTATTGGCTTCAAACCAAATCCGCCCAGCACATTCTTTTCAACCGGCTGGAGCCATGCGGCGAGTGGGTGCATCTGATCGAGCCCGTGCTGCTCAATCCATCGGGTTGGCTTGGACAAGCCGGCTTTGAGATCGACACGAGCCACGGCCTTGATATCCGCGCTTCTGAAATCGCCGCGTTCGGCAGGGGGCGTGGCTAATGTGCATCGCCTCAGAGCCTACGTGCTGGGCCGAACTTGTCTTTCTCGAACCGCGGCTGCTCGACGTTGAGCGACGCTGCGAAGCCTATGTCGAACTGTGTGGCCGGTCCTGGCCGGCCTACGGCTGGGGCAAGCGGCAGTTTGCTCGCCTGGTCGGCTGGACTGCTGACGCTGACGGCGACCCGCGGTTGCGCACGAGCCACGCCTACGAAATCACGATCTGCCGTCTCACTGATCTTGTCGCACCTGGATGGGGGCCGGACGAATGATGCTTCGGGTAGCGCAGGACTATCTAGCCCGTGGGTTGGCGGTTCTTCCGCTCAAACACCGCGACAAGAACCCCGGCAACAGCGTCGGCGAAGGATGGGAGGCCCTGCGGCTGACGGCCAACGACCTCCCGCGGTGGTTCAACGGGCATCCGCAGAACATCGGCATTCTGTTGGGCGAACCGAGCGCCGGCCTGGTCGACATCGACCTCGACAGCGCCGACGCCGTGGCGCTGGCCGACCATTTCTTGCCGAAGACAGAAGCCGAGTTCGGCCGTGCGGGCAAACAGCGCTCGCATCGGCTCTATCGGCTGACGGAACCGGCCCCCACGAAAAAGTGGAAACACAAAACGCTCGGCATGGTGCTCGAATTCCGCAGCTCCGGCGCGCAGACCGTGTTTCCACCCTCGACCCACGAGGAGAGCGGCGAGCCGATTGAGTGGGCGAACGATGGTGAGCCGGCGCTCATCGAGCCGGCCGAGTTACTCGCGGCCTGTCAGCGGCTCTATGAGGCTTGCTGTCTGAAGGCTGGCGTGCAACCGAAGCCGGAACGGCCAGCCTCTACGCCAACGAAGCCGGTCGATTCGTCGACGGTGCCAGACGCTTACGCCCGGCGGGCCCTCGAAGGCGAGCTGCGTCGCATTCAAGAGGCACCGCGGCCGAGCCCTGGCGTTTCTGGTGGGAGAAACGATGCACTCAATGAGGCGGCTTTTCGCCTTGGCGGGTTGGTGGCCGCTGGACTTCTCGACCAGGTTCTTTGCGAATCGCAACTGGCCGCTGTTGCCGCTGAAGTCGGGCTGACACCCGAAGAGGCTCGAAAGACGATTTCGAGCGGCATGGCGGCCGGCATAAAAAAGCCCCGCGACCTGAGCGGCGTAGGAACGAAGCGACGTGAATCGGACGGACAAAATGTCCGCCCGAACGACTCGCCCGAGCACGACCCGTCAGAAGCCCCCTGCTTCGACGACGACTCCGGCAACTACTTCCTCGACAAACAGCGCCGCGGCGAAGCCAAGCATAACAGCAGCGTCGGCAGCGGGTTTGGCAACGTCGACGATGAGCCTGCCGACCAGGCTGCCGACGCCGAACCCCCGTTCGGTCCGCGGCCCGTGGGTGAGCTGCTGGCGGCGTATCCAAAGCTGCGGCCGCCCGTCATCGACGGCCTGTTGCGGCAGGGAGAAACCGCGAACGTCATCGCCGCGCCGAAGGTCGGCAAGTCGTGGGCGATGCTCGACATGCTCTTCGCCGTGGCTACCGGCGGCAAATGGCTCGATCGCTACCAGTGCGAGCAGGGCCGGGCGCTACTGGTCGACAACGAGCTGCACGCCGAAACCCTGAGCGGCCGCATCCGCCGCTTGCTGGTGGCCCGCCAGATGGACGCCGACCAGCTCGGCGACTGGCTGCACGTCGATAGCCTCCGCGGGCGACTGGTCGACCTGTATGCCATGCGTAAATACTTCGACCGCATCGAACCGGGGAAGTATCGCCTGATTGTCCTGGATGCGTTCTATCGCTTTCTGCCCAAGGGCACGGACGAGAACAGCAATGCCGACGTAGCCGCCCTCTACAACGCCCTGGATCGCTACGCTGACCGCCTAGGGTGTGCGTTCGCTCTGGTGCATCACTCGACGAAGGGCAGCCAGTCCGGCAAGGCCATCACGGACGTTGGGGCCGGGGCTGGCAGCCAAAGCCGGGCGACCGACACGCACATCATCTTGCGGCACCACGAAGAGCAAGGGGCCGTGGTGTTCGACGCCGCGGTTCGCTCGTGGGCCCCGGTCGACCCGTTCTGCCTGCGGTGGCAGTTCCCCACCTGGTCGCTCGCCGACGACCTCGACCCCGCGGCGCTGCGGCCTGAGCGCCCGCCGGCTCGCAAGAAAAAGGTCGACCCGGAAGACAACGAGTTCGCTGAGGACAAGCGGCCGTGGGATACGCATCGGTTCGTGGCCGCATTCCTAGGGCCTGAGCCGATCTTGCACGCCGACCTGATCGAGAACGCCATCGCTGCCGGTCTCTCAGAGCGACTCGCGAAAGAGCTGCTGAAGCGCGCCGAGGACCAGGAGAAGGCATTCCGCTGGACCTTCGGCCGGGCCCGACCTCAGAAGGTCGCGACCGTCAAACAGCCTATTTTGAAGGGAATCGAAAGTGAAGATGGGCAATCTTAGGGCCATGAATTTCTGCTCTGTGTGTTCACACACACACCCCCCGTACCCCCCTGCTGCGCGCGCAGCCACAGGGCTGCGGCTTGCAAGCTGTGCCTGCGGCTGCGGCTGCGGAAAAAGTGCGCGCGCAAGCGCAAACACATAACCGCAGTCTGGGAAAGATAGGACATTTCGTTTTCAACGGAGGATTTTCGATGCGATTCGCTGACCCGACGCTGCTGCAAGGCCGTGGCCGGTACGTGACCGAGTACCAGGCTGAAGTGCCTGGCGAGGTAACTCATCACCGAATTCCTGGCTGGCTAAGTCGCCGGCTGGTGAAGGCGTTTGCGATTCCGCGGTCGGTGCCTGGCGGTTGGTCGCGACTCGAGTATGCCCTGCGGCAATGCGGCGACAGTCACCCTTCTTGGCTCGATCATGCGGGGTATGCGTCGATCGAGGGCAGGGCGTGTTTCGTGAGCGAGCCCTATGGGCTGACGATCACCGAAGTGGCTCGCCTGGTTGAGTTCTGCCGGCGCGCCGATCTGCGTTTTGAGATCAGCGCCGCATCGCATCACTTCCCAACGCAGACTCTGCGAATCACGTTCTGGCCGCCGCGTGAGGATGGTGGGCCCGGCGGGCCGCTGAGTTCGCGCGAATGGATGGCGCAGCGACGGGAGTCGCGATCATGAGCGCCGCCCGCATTGAACTGGCTGGCATCATCCGGCGGCTGTTCGACCACGAGTTGCCGAGCGACGTTTACGCGGCCGCCCACGCTGGGGCCAAGGTTGCCGCCGCGGCTGGTGTGCTCCCCGTCGAGGCGAGTGAGCAGATCGCTGCTGGGGGCCTGAAAACGTGGGCGGAGTTGCTGCGCTTCGCGGAAGCGGTGGAGGGCGGCGAATGAAGACGGCCCGCAAAGTGTCGACTCGCACGACACATTCCCGCCCACAACCAAGGCCGATGGCCGACGTGAGCGCGATGGTCTGGTTCCCATGGCCGGAGGATTGGCCGCTGCCGACCGCAGAAGCGATGGCCGAGGATGCGCGACGCCGGGCGCGGTTCTACGGCGGCAGCAAGTTCTGGCGGGACGCGATGACGGTAAGCGCGCCAAAGCCCGCCGTGCTCAAGCAGAGGGAGTTGTTTTGATGCCTGAGACCCTTCGCATCTGCCAACGCTGCGGCGCAGAGTTCTACTCGTGGCAACCGGCTGCCAGCCATTGCAGCGGCGCATGTCGGCAGGCGATTTACCGACGCAGGAAATCAACTGCCGTAACGCGCGAGATGCCGGGTGTACCATGCAACGTGGAGGCCCTAACGATGGTCCGAATGCTCACACCCGACGACATTGCCACCAAACTGAGATGCTCGCGTTCCTATGTGGGAACGCTGGCGAGCTCAGACCCGACATTCCCAGCGCCGCGTAAACTCGGCCGCTTGCTCCGCTGGCCGGAGAGCGAGATCGATGCCTGGATTACGGGCCGCGGCGGCGACACGGTGCAAACCAGGCCCGCGCCCGGCTGCGAGACTCGCGTCGTCTAGGAACAAACAGGAATCAAGCATGACATCCGCCGTCCTCGAACGCTCCCGCGAACTAGCCGCAACCCGCCATGCCGCCGCAGCCCGCCGCTATGACGAGCTGGTCGCTCTGCTCGCCAGTGGTGGTGACGCCGCCCCCGAAGACATTCTGGACGTCTTGGCCGCCGCGGATCGCAGCGGCGAAGACCTACAAGCTGACCTGGCGCGGATCGAGGCCAAGGCCGCCTGCAAGGTCGACGCCGATAAGCTGCCCGGTCTGACGCAGCAGCTCGCCAAGCTCGACGCCGAGCGCGCGGCAATCGAGGCCGAGCAGAAAGCGGCTCTGCTGGCGTTCGGCCGCCGGCTGGCTTCGGTTGATGGGCACCTCGCCTCCGTGCGGGCGCAGGCTGCTGCGGCCGAGCAAGCTCGCGACAAGCTGGCTCGCGGCCTGTTCGACTCGCCTGCCCAGAAAGCGACGGCAAGCGAGTTGGCCAAGGCGATCAGCCGACTCTCCCCCGATCGCATGGCGATTGAGGATGAACTGCGCCGCGCACGCAACCAGGTGGCGGCCTATGAGGCTGCCGTGCAACAGGCGATCAAACAGGGTCAGCCGCGGGCCGACGTTGCGGAAGCTCAAGAGATGCTCGCGGGCGCGAAGCGGAAGGTCGCGGACCTCGAGCATCGTCTGCGGCCTATCACGGCCGAGCTCGAGCAGATCGGACGCCGGCAAGCCGCACTCAACGCGGAGCGACTCGCATGAGCGCGTGGAAGAAGCAAGCGACCGAGCTTTGCCGGGCCGTGCTCGGGCCGGAATTTAGCGGCCGGCCGATTTACATTTTGTCCGCCGGCGAAGTACCTGATTGGCTCGCTCCGGCTCCAGGTTGGTGCGGCGCGACGAACTCCAGCTTCGACATGCTGCTTGCCGAGACTTTGAAGGCGAGAGGCGAATGGAAAGGCAGGGGTTTCGCAACCGTTATCAATTTCGAGGGTGGCTGGCGCGATGACACGCCGCGCGAACGGCTCGAAACCACACTCCATGAGTTGGCTCATCACGTTGTTGCCCACGCCGAAGCGGACTGGTTGTTGCACATGCCCATCGAGGCCATGCCCCCCGACATCCTCGCGCCGACGCCCAAGCCGCTCCGAGAAATGCAGGACCAATACCACCACCCCGAAAACGATGACCCGTGGCGTCACCACGGCCTCCAATTCCTTCGCTGCTGTTCGCTACTGGCCCGACGGGCGAGTTCACACGGTTTCCCATGCCGCATGCGCGACCTGCACGTGGCGGGGCGCGGCTACGGCCTCTCGTCCGCCAAAGACTACGAACGGGCGATGGGGCACGAGGCCGTCGAGCGTGAGCACGAGAGCATGATCGACGTGCTGCGGTCCCCCGCGCCGCGTTCGGCTCAAGCCCTGTTTGATCGAGATACTGCGGCCAACGCCGCCTAGAGAGTGATTGCGAGGAGTAAGACCCGTGGCAACTGTAATCGAAACCCTGCGAAACCGGGCCCGTGCAGCGTCTACCGAAGCGCTCGGCGAGTATTGGAAAACCGTCGTTGCATCAGCCCGCAACGAAGAGCTCGACCCTGACGCAGTCATCACCGCCGTCGAGAACGCCGGCCTCGACCTCGAGCGGTTCGAGTCCGACGTCGTATCCGCAACCCATCGCCTGCGGCTACAGGCCCGGCTGGTTGCGATGCCAGCAGCGCAAGCTGAGCTCGAGCAACTTCAGGCAGACATGGCGGTTGCCCAGCATGAATTTCGCAAGGCCAAGGCAATCTACGATCAGCAGGCCGCACGCTTGACGCCGCTCATCATGGCTGCCCAGGCCAGGGTGCAGCAGGGCATGAGCGCGGAAGTCGAACTCCGCCGCGACTCGCGCAACCCCGCGCTAGTCGAGGCCGAGCAGCAGGCCCTGACGCAGATCAGGATCGCAGGCGACGCACTTCGCACGGCTCAATCGAGCATGCTGCACCACGCCAAGGACATCACGAACGCGGAAACGTTGGTCAAGTCGTGCGAGGAGTCACTAGAGCGGCACCTGCATGCGGACCCCGCCCAAGTGCGGGCCTTGCAAACTGAGCTCGACCAAGCTCGCGACATGCTAGCCGATCGTCAACGTACCGCCGAGCGCTCGAGCACGCGGCTGGCCGAACTCGAGGCCGACTATCAAGTGGCCGACGCTGCCCTCCAAGCAGTGAACGCTGCGAAGCTATTGCCCTAGGAGTTATGCCGTGAGCAACGCGCGGGGGATCGAAGCATGAACGAACAAGCCCGGCAGAGTACACCCACTGTCCCCGTGCGGTGTCTCACGACCCGGCCGCTGGCCAAGCCTGGCCTAGTCTCCCGCGGGATGGCCAGCGAGCCGGGTAGAGTCTCGCAGAAATACGCACTTACGACGAAACATCAACCATGCTAACTATCGACGTAAGTCCTTACGTATCAAAATGGTCTGTCAAATTGGCGGGTCCTCCCCTGCCACCCCGGCAGCCCGAGGGTTCGCGTTTTGTCGCGTTTTTTGCGCAGAGAGCCAGAAATTAGGTCCCCATAGTGACTTACGGCCAGTCGACCTTGGAAACGGCTAACGCATGAGCACGAATCGACGCAAGTCGGCACTAAACCGGTTCGCCGCCGGGGGCGACCTCGACGGGATCGAGGCCGAGATTCTCGATGCGATGCACAAGCAGGCGGTGGCCGGTAATGCGGCTGCCGCCCGTGTCGTGCTGGCTGCGGTCAAAGAGCGCCGCAAGGCCGTGGCAATCGCTCAGAAGTCGCCGGAAAACGACGGGAAGGCGGCCGTAGACGATCAGGGCCGGCCAGTGCTCAAGCTTCGCAGGGAGGCCATCTAGCGATGACGCGGCAAGAGGTACTCGACTGGCTCAGCATCGACGATGAACAACTCGACCGGTTGCTCGAGCGCGGCCTGCCGGCCGAGGGGCATGGCCAGTATTCGATGAACGACGTGGCGGCCTGGCTGAACGCAAACGGGCTCACCGAGCAGCCGGTAGCTGAGCCGACGTTGCCGCCGGGCGTGGTGAAGACTCGCCGCGAGGCCGCGAGAGCCCTTGGCCGCAGCATCGTAACGATCGATGGCTGGATCGCTCAGGGCTGCCCAGGTGAGAACGGCCACTATGACGTGTCAGCGATGCAGCGCTGGCGCGACGCGAGGGATCGGCAGCTCAAGCGACCCTCGACCTACGGCACGGGCGCCCGTGGCCAAGTGAGCGATGCCGACCTCGACGAGCTGCGGGAGATCGTGAAACGCGAGATCGACCACGAGAGCAGCACGCACTACCACGCCGTCTGCGATGCGATCGTCGCCGTGCTGAAGCTGGGCCACGCGCTGCCGGAAGACATCGACGGGCGCCGCAAGCTGCTGATTGAGGCCATCTGCCCGCCATTCAAGCCGTGGATCACGAGCGAGGCCGACATGCCGGCCAAGGTCGAGGCGCGGATGGGCGAGGTGCTCGAGTGTTTGCCCCAATGAGGCCCACGATTAACCACGGAAGTAGGGAAACGATCATGCAATCTCGGAAGCTACTCACCATCTTCACCGTCGCCGCCCTGCTGCTCGCGGCCTCAGTCACCCAGGCGCAGCCCGCCGCGCCGACGATCATCTCACCACCGTACCAGCGGCATCGGGCGACTAACCTCGCCGACTGGTGCAAAGAGGACCTAAGTACGGGGGCCGTGGACGCGACGCCCGTCCTAGCGGCGATCTTCACCTCCACGTCCGCTGATAACCGTCCCTCCATCGACTTGCCACCGGGCACGTTCTCGATCGACCCTCAAGACGTGCTCACGCTGCCGGCAGGCTCGACGCTCAAGGGCAGCGGCATGGGCGTCACCATCCTGACGCTCGAATCAGGACGCACGGGCACGGCGCTCTGGTGTTCGTCCAACTGCACGGTTCGCGACCTGACGATTGTGGGGGCGGATGCGGCCTCGACGAGCGGCATTAAGCCAGCCACGAACGCCGTAAACGTGCGGATCGAGCGCGTCGAGTTGAAAGATGTCCAGGTGGGATCGAGCCTCACGGCGGGCAACGACGCCATCGGCTACATCGGCTGCCGGTTTAACAGTTGCTCGTTGTATGGACTGCAAACGGTCGGCTCTTGCACGGGCCTGACCGTGCTCGCGTGCGACTTCGACACGAACGGCACGAACGATATCGCCTTGCAGAACTCTCCGCTGGGCGGGCTGATCGCTGCCTGCCGTTTCACGGGCACCGCGAGCGCCATCAACGGCACGAGCCCCTCGAAGTTCCTGGTTATCGGCAACACGTTCCTAACCGGTGTGACGACGCCCTGGACGGCCGGCTCGGGGCAGCTCAATACGTTGATCTGCAACAACGGCATCGCGGACCCCAACAGCACCGTCTCGGGCACGGTCAACTCGCATGCCGGCCGGTTCTACGCCACGGCCTCGCCCAGCAGCGGGACGTGGTTGCAAGGCGACGTGGTTTGGGACCGCAACCCCGGCAGCGGGACCAACGCTGTGCTGGGGTGGATCTGCTCGACGGCCGGGACCTCGGGCACGTGGCAGCCGTTCTATCGTGGCCAGCCCTTCCTGACGGGCACGGCGACTTGGGACCCGGCGTCGATGGCCGATGGCGCGGTCACCAGCAAGTCGGACTTCAACGTGCCTGGGGCCGTGCTGGGCAATCGCGTGAGCGTTGCGGCCCCGTATGCGATCGATGCCGGCGTGCTGGCGTTCGGCAGCGTTGTCTCGGCCGACACGGTGCGGGTGACGCTGTTCAACAAGTCCGGCGGAGCGGTCGACTTCGCCAGCGGGACTTGGACGATCCAGGTGAGCCAGTAAGAAAAGCCGCGGCCAGCCCCGAGAACTACCTACAAGGGCCAGCCGCGGACTTGCCTCATGCGATGTCAGCCTAACCCCACCGGTGGCCTGATACAACGAAAAGAGCCCTGGCCGGTCACCCTCATTCGACCGACCAGGGCGTCATTTGTGGCATTCGTCTCGATCGTAATCAGCCGAGCCGCGGCTATGGAAGCCTCACTAGACCCGACGCCGGCCGAGATCGCCGAGCGGTCGGCCGAGATCAGAGAAGCCTGGTCCGACCGCGAGCGGGCTAAGCGGGCTAGCCGGTGGGCCAGGGTGGCTTGGCTGCCGCCGCTGTGGGCGGACGTCGAGGATCGCAACGAGCCTGAGCGGGGGTGGAACTAGCGTCGCGAGAGCGGGCGGATTGAGGCCGGAGTGAATGCTGATCTAGCAGCCAATCGTGAGGTGGGACCAGACTTGTTTTTCCACGGATGGCAGAGATTGCTGCCTAAGTAATATTTCGCAAAGCCTTGTCCCGCTGGGCTTTGTGGCCTGGAAACTGCCGCAAGGCCTTGTCGGCGGTGTAAGAATTTTCACACTGGCGGTCCGGCACTTGCCGAAGTATCTTTGCCAGAGGAGCTGGACGGGTCCTTCCAAGACCTGAATGGTGCCTTCCCGGCACTCCCAGCTCCTTCTTTTTTGCGCTCAGGTCATCTCCCTGAAGCCGCTCCGGTGCCTTATCACTCCGTCGATTTTCTCGAAGAACATCAGGGACTTTCGTAGCTTCCCATCCACATGGCCGCGCCAGGTCAACACATTAAGCTTGTTCACCCATACGTCGAATCGCTTGTCGCCTGCGGCGCGTTTGCCGACGATTGCGGCACCAATATCTGCTAGCTGAATGCCCGGAATCACGTTGGAAACTCCGCTCAGAGGGAAGTGTGAAACATTCCTCAGAGCAACGCCCGCCACGAAGCGGCGGGTTCTGATTGAGACCGCTGCTCGTGTGCCAAGCTGCTCGTCGAAGACTAAGTTCACGCGATCCTTTGGGTTGATCCGACAAGCGGCGGCCGAAACGTGGTCGAGCATCCTTGCAATGGGCTTGTCGAGCTTGGGGTTCTGAACCTTGGTGAGCATTTCGCGAGCCCCATAGATGACCGCCGAAAACAGATAGATTCGATTCTCGGTGTGCCGTAGCCCATTGCAGCCATTTAGCACTCGATCGACGAACTCCAGATTTCTGGACTGGCCGTGCTTGGTCTGCATCTTGATTGCGTAGTTGGAAAGTAGGTCCTTTCCCTTTAGTTCCTGTGTCAGGTCCCGTGCATGGTCCTGACCGAAGAACTCTCGCCGTGCTTCGTATAGCAGTTTGTCCAGAACACGCACTGTGCGGCTCTGCATCAAGCAGGCCACGATCGCCGTAACATCGCGGTCGGAAGGGTAGGACTCATCGAAAAAGCACCACATGCGATTCGCGCTTTCCTGCGGCCGACGGGTTTCTTGGCCACGAGCATAATGGCGTGACCGCAGTCCCGCTAGCTTTCGCGGAATAGCCGCCCGCCTAACGCCCTCCCCCGCCACCCGACCCCAGAGTCACCCAACCCGCTCGGCGCTCGTTACGAGCGATCCTGGCGCGTTGGTTTGCGGGGCAAAGGGGTCGGCGCATGAAAAAGCCCACAGGTGGCATTCACTGTGGGCTGGCGAGCCGGGGGCTGCCGTCAAAAACCTCCGACTCGCTAGAAGGCTGTATCGGCCGGCCTTGCGGACGCCCGCCGTCAGCATTCTGGGGGCCTGTGGCGCAACAAGAAAGCCCAGTCGCCTCTGTGGGAAGCTCCGGGCTCACCCCACCAAGGCCGCTGGCAATCGGCCACGGGGGTTGACGGTCAGCATAGCTTCGTGCCGCGGGCTTGCAATCGTCTCAGCGACGCCGCTAGCCGCTCTCTGCCCGGCCGCTCGTCCCGTGGTATGCTGCCGCCCATGCCTCTCCCCCGCCGCCTCCGCTCGTTCTCGCTCCGCACGCTGATGGTGCTGGTTACCATAGCGTGCTTTGTCGCCGCCTGGCTGGGCTGGGAGCGATACCGTGCAGCACAGAGAGCGGCCACCCGAATCGCCTTCAAGAGCAAAGCATCATTCATCGGGTTTCATTCGCTCTTTAGGCCAACGACACCAGGCGCACTACTGTGGGTTCGTCGCCGGTTCGGGGACGAACCTGTTTTTCGCATTCACTTCGAACGCGGCAAATGGACCGAAGCTGACGTCGAGCGTGTGCTCACCCAGTTTCCCGAGGCGGATGTCTATCGAGCAATGCCATGACCCTCCCCCGCTTCTCCCTGCGACTGCTGCTCGTGGCGTGGTGGTACTGTGCGCTTGGCTGGCGTGGGAGCGGAGCGTGGTGGGGCGGAGACTTGCATTTCGGCGGAACCACACTGACGGCACCCAGTTTGTCTTCACGACTGAGGCATCCTGGCAGAGCAAAATGCCCGGCTCGCCGCCTGCTGGTGCCATGATCCCTCCGAGGAAAACCGTTTCTTGGGTTCGTGAACTCTTGGGAGACGAAGCCATTCAGTCCATCGCCATCGACCCGGCGGTAAACGAGATCGACGCGGCCACGGCAGGCCGACTGTTCCCTGAGGCACGGATCTCCCGCATCCGAATCTGGACTCCTGCGCCGGTGCAATTCGACGCGCCCTTGCGAATCAATATGCCGGCCGGCTAGACTGCCCAGCGTTGGCCAGAATGCCGGCCGCGGATTAGAGCCCGCGACTGGAATAGGGCCCCTGTAGGACCTCTCAGACCATGCGCAATCACGAGCGCCACCCCGACCGACCAGGTGCAAGCGGCAACGCTGCGCACGTGCCCCTACAGGCACGGCTCTAACTGATCGGTCGGGGCTGCGCTTATCGGAGCGCACCCATGACACTCCGCGACTTTCTCCCGACTCATGTCGAGGGGCGGAACCTCTCGCAGCAGTACGTGCAGCAGGTGGGCTGCACCGTGCAGGCGTTCGGCGACTGGCACGGCCAGCCGGTTAAGCTCGACGAAATGTCGGTCGAGCTGGTCGACGAATGGATTCGGTCGATGCTGCATCGCCGCAAGCCGACGCCGATCAAGCAATCGACGGCGACCTGGCACCGCGAGGCCCTGATGTCGCTCTGGCGAAGGGCCTACGAGCTGGGGGCGACGAAGAACGAGCCGCCCTCGACCAAGTACGCCATGCCGCCCGGCACGACGGAATACTCGCGGACGCCGGAGAAGAAGGCCGCCAAGCGGGGCCGCAAGCGGCGTGTGCCGATCACGAAGTACGTGGAGCAGTATCAAACCGCGAGCGGCTGCCGTGACAACTCGGCCGAGCAATACCGCATCGCCGCCCAGTCGGTCGAGCGGTTCGCTGGCCGGACGGTCTATGTGGATGAGTTCGGCCCGAAGCTGGTCAACGACTGGCTGGCCCACGCCCAAAAGCACCTGTCGATTTCCACCGTCCGCACTCGCAAGAACCATGTGGTTGCCCTCTGGCGCAGTGCCCACGCCCACGGGCTCTGTGCGACGGCACACGTCCGCGAGTTCATCCGGCCGCTGCGTGGCGGGCCGAAGCTGTCCGCGGCCTGGACCCTCGACGAAGTGCGGCAGTTGATCGAGACGGCCCGCGAGCTGGAGGGCGGCTTCACCTACTACGACGGCAAGCGTTCGGAGTTCTGGGAACTGGTGGTGCGCTGCTGTTGGGATTCGGCGTTGCGGTTGGGCGACTTGCTGGCCGCCAAGCAGGCCGAGTTCAACGACGCCGGCGAAGCAGCCCTGACGCAGAGCAAAACGGGGCGACCCGTGTTCGTGCGCTTGCTGCCTAAGACGGTGGCGATGCTCATGGCAAGCGGCTGGCGGGACCGCGAGACGCTGTTGCCTGTGCCCTACTGCAAGGAAATGTTCCGCAAGGAGTTCGAGCGGCTAGTCACGCTGTCGCACCTCGACGGCAGCCTGAAGAAGATCAGGAAGTCGTCGGCGACAAACGTCGAGATGCGGCACGCCGGATGGGGCGCGATTCACCTTGGGCATCTGACGGGCTTCAAGACCGCGGACGCCCACTACTTCGACTTCAGGATCATCGCCGCCAAGAAACCCAACCCGGAGGAGCTGTGATGAAAACCGCCACCATGCTCCGCATTGTCCAGCAGTGGCCAGACCACCGCGTGCGCCGCCGGACTCGCGACCGTGTGCCGCGGCATCTGGCCCGCAGGCTAGTCCGCCGGCTCAACGCCGAATCGCTCCGCGAAGGCCGCGCCGCCTGGCTGCGCATCGATCGCCGCCGCGGCTGGCTCGTGGTCGAGTACTACCCGATGGGACTCAACTAGGAGAACGCCCATGACGCTGACTGACTACGCCCGCAGCTACGTGGCCGACCGGGAGCAACCGCTGGCCCCCAGCACCGTCGAGAAGTTGTTCTCGATGGTCTGGGCCTTCGAGGCATGGCATGGGCGGCCCATCGGCCTCGACATGCTCACGCTCGAGCTGATCGACCGCTGGATTGCCGACGCCCTCGACAAAGGGCGCAAGCCGCCGACCGTCGAATGGTATCGGTCGATGATGCTCACGCTCTGGCGGACGGCCTACCGCGAAGGGCGCACGTCGGCCGTCGCGCCGCCCGTCACCCGGCCACGGAAGGCCAAGGGGAAGCAGCCGGAGGCCGTCGAGCCCAAGCCGGCCCGCGAGCCGATCATTCGGCCGGAGATTCGGACGAAGCTCGTGCGGGCCGCCCAGATGGCCGCTGACGGCAAGAGCCGCGAGCACATTGCCGCCGTGTTAGGAGTGCTCCCGCACAACATCCGCGACTGGCAGGTGCGGCATCCGGTGCTATGGGAGATGGCCACGGCCACGGCGACGAAAACCGTGGTCGAGATGGTGCGGCGCATGGCTGGCACACGGGCCGTTATCACCGACCCCGTGGGGTTCGCGGAAGCCGCCTACGCCGCGGAGCGCTGGTGCCGGAAGCACGGGGAACCGCTCTACATCGACCGCCCCGAGGCCATGACGCTGACGCGGTTCTATGACGAGTTCTACTTCCGCCGGCGACACAGCGGTGGCCGGGCGACCGAGGACACGGTCAAGCTCTACCGCACCTGCCTGCGTCAATGGGCCCTGCTCACCGGCGACCCGCCGATTCAGGAGATCAGCGACGAACTGCTGGCCGCGTTCCACGACGCCTTGGCGACGCTGCCGGGCAGGTTCGGCAAGCGCATCTCCCCCAACACCGTGCGGGCCCGGCTCGTGCATATCCTGACGGTGCTGCGGTTCGCTGGGCCGCCGGGGCATCGCAACTACGGGGCGGCGGGCTTGATCGAGCGGGTGCCGTATCTGCGGCTGCCGCAGGGCGAGATCAACGAGCCGCTGACGGTGCCTGAGGCGCACTTGTCGGCGACCTATCGGGCCGCCTGCCAGGCGAAGATTCCCACCTGCCACGGGATCAAGCCGGCCGACTGGTGGCAGGCCTTGCTCGTGACCGCGTTCAACACCGGGCTACGCATCGGCACGCTGCTCAAGCTCGAGTGGAAGCACGTGCGCTGGGCCGAGTGTCAGATCAAGCTGCCGGCCAACGTGGTGAAGACCCGCCGCGGGCTGACGCTGCCGATCGAGCCCGTTGTGGTTGCGCACCTGCGACGGATCGAGGGGCCGTGGGAGCGTGTGTTCCCTTGGCCCTACACCCGCGAATACATGCGGACCTACCTGCACGGCCTGCAAGACGTGGCCGGCATCCCCAAAGCCGAGCACTTCGGGATGCACCGCATCCGCAAGACCACGGCGACGGAGCTGTATGCCATCTCGCCCAAGGCCGCGATGGTGGCGCTGGGGCACTCCAAACTCGACATGACGCTGACGCACTACGTCGGCGGGCGGGAGATCGTCAGCAAGGCGATCGGGCAGCTACCGCAGCCCACGGCGTTCACTGAATGACACCGACCCCGCACCTGGCCGGCGGGCTGTGTGAGAGGCAGCCTTCCGGCTGGGGCGGGTTATCGGCACGGGCTGACGGAGCGGCACGCGGGAGGGCGGGGCGTTATCATGGTTCGTCAAATCCGTCTCTCGAACCGAAAAGGCCCAGCATGAACCGCATTGCACCAGCCATCCTAATCTTGGCCGGCTCGATCCAACTATCAGCTGCGCTCGTGGGCGCGGCCGTGACCGTGCTAAACCCATTGCTGCCAGCTCTGGCAGTATGTGGGCTCGCCACGGCAGTGGTCGGACTTATCGACTACTTCTCAGGCAAGAACGCCTAGCAGCCCCGCTCACGCTGCCCAACGCCGGACGGGTTGGGACGTCGGCGCTCGTTAGGAGTGATCCTCGCGAAGCGGTTTCGGTGTGCGACGGGCGGCAATCGCACCAGCCCCAATCGCAGCAGCGATCGATAAAGCAAAAGTCGAAGGCTCAGGAACCTCGGGCAGTTCCTCGAATACCGTGCCAGTCACAGGAAACGTCCCGAATCCTGCGCTGTGGTTGTCCGTCTCGAACACAGAGCCAAAGGCATCGGTGTACGGCTTGTTCCGAATCTTAACCAAGTCAAAGGTCGTCCCCGATGTACCGAAAAAGTTCAGGTAAATCCAGGGCTCGACACCGCCCCCAACCAGTTCTGGATTCGGATTCCCGTAGTACAGGCGCGTTGCGGCAACGAAGGGCGTAAAATCCGCCTCCGTGTAGTCGACCACCAACTCGCCGTCGCGGTAGAACTCAAGGATGTTCAACCTATCCGCTGACGACCATAAGAGGCCGAAGTAGTTCTGCTGCTGACCAAATTCTAAGGTGGCTTCGGTGTCGGTTCCGAGATACAGGTACTGTGTCTGTGGCGTGCCCGGCAAGCCAGAAACGCTTGCCCCGCCCCACGAATCCGGGGGCGCGACGAGGGTCCAAACGCCACTCGCGGTGTACGTTCCGAGCGGCGACGATAGGGTCGTGAAAGAACCAGCGACATACCCAGGCGCGTTGAAATCCATCGTGACAACACCTGGCACCTGCGACTTCTGCACGCCCGGTGCCTCGCCCGTTACGAGGATGCCGCCCGAAGCCGACGACGGGCAAAGGACCGCAAGAACGACGACCAGAGCAATCGACCGCAACATGGATGCGTCACCTACAGTTTCACAAGCAGACCAGCCCACCAGTCTACCACCGCCAGCAGCCGAACGCCTGGCCGGCGGTCAGGGCAGCGGGGCAGTTTGCCCGGCGGTCAAGGGAAAAGCAGGCAGCCCCCACCTAGCGAGGGCGCAGGATCATCCAAGCAAAGACAGCCAAGGCCACGACGCAGGCGGCGAAGAAAACCGCGACCGGGGGCCAGGCTTGTGCGAGCATGCCCGCCATCCTAGCAGCCGGCGGGGCGGAAGGGGCTAGCGGATCAGCGGCGCCGAACCACAGCCACGACGACGGTCACAAAGCCGACCACGACCGCCGCCAAGACAATGGCGAGCACGGTGGCCACAATCGTGAACGGCACTTGGTACATGCGGGCGAGCAGCATCGCGGCCAGCCGGGGGGAAGAAAGAGCCGCGGGCGGGCGGCTTTGGCAAGACTCTCTCCGACCGCGACTCCGCCCTGGGTGAGGGCCAAGAGGCAGTCTACCAGAGCCGGCCGGCCGTTCAAGCGGGGCGAAGAGAGCCGCGGCCGGGTGCGTTCGTGTCCCCGACCACGGCGGCCGGTGTGGGGCGGGCTCGGCTGCGGTCAGGGTAGTCGGGGCGCGGGGACGGGGCAAGCTGGCTAGTCATCGAACGGATTGAGCGGGTGCTCGTTCGGAAATGGACCTACGCTCTCAACTGCGATGGCAGCTCCCGGCGGTATCGCGGCGCCAAGGTATGCTCCGACGCATCCGCGCGGTGGGAAGTGCTCCGCATAGCTCGGGTCGTTGAGTCGATGCCACGAGTACAGGTCGAGCCCAAACACACAAGCGATTCCGAACTCTGGAATCGGACCCCAAAAGCAGTCGTATCGGAGCTTTCCGGCGTTCGTTCGAATGGAGTCGATCTGTCCTGCCGCGCGGTTGCGCTTTAGTTGGGCAACGAACGAAGCATGGATTGCCGAAGTGTTGCGGATCACCGGTTCGCCTGTCCCGAATTCGACGACTGGCACCGGCAGGCGAATGTCGTTCGGCGTCCACTCTGGCAGGTGCTCGCCGTAGAGCGCGGCGTGAAAACCACGGACCCATCTCCACACCTGGTCGCCGAGTCTCAGCCCCTCAATGCCGCCGGTGACTCTCCGGTCGCTGCCGAAGGTCACCTCGCGGCCACGGATGATTCGATCTCGCTCTGCGGCAATGGTGCCATGAAGGAGGCCGACTAGTTGGCCGATTTGCGTGTCGAGATTGTTGTGCGAAGTGTTGCAGCGCTCGTGGCACGCAACCTTCAGCGGAAAATTCCGGTCCGCAGCATGGAAGACTGCCTTGGGCGGCACGTGATCGGGGTGGTTGTTGCCGGCGATTGGCTGGCCGCACACAAAGCAAAAGCTCAGACTCTGGGCCGGACGCAAGTCGCGTTGAGTGGTCAACTGCACCATGGCGTGGGACTGCCCAAACTTTTCGGTAGAAGGCCCGATGGCCTTTGCTGTCTGGCCGGGCTACCGTCAGCTTACCGAAATCAGCCAGGCAATACCGCCATTCGCCGCCAGAAAAGGCAACGAAGTGCAACGGTTGCGTTTTCGGTCGTCGCGGCTAAAATTCCCAGAACGCTCGGGAAAAACGCTGATTGCGGCCGATTCCCAGGGTGGCTCGACAAGCTAGGGGTCACTGGTTCGAGTCCAGTATCGCCCACTGGAATAAGCTTGCAGTACATCGCATGGTACAGCACACCCCGGCGTTTCCGGGGCTTTTTCCTGCGCCTCCGGCTTCTCGATCATCTCCCTGCGGCCCTCTGCGTGCGCCTGCTGCGCAGGATTCTGCGCCGCCTATGCGCCGACCCTGGATCCCCGGTCGAAGTCGCCATCGGTCACTTGCAGGTAATGTTGGCGGCCACGGCTCGCGTAGTCCCAATCCAGGCACAGACCACGTGCAGCGGGTAGGTCAGTTCCAGATTACCCGGAGATGGACTGCAAAAGTATGCGTCAAGGAGCAAGGAGATCACCCTGGAGTCCCGTAAGACGGGTATCCTGGCTTTGCTGATGTTCTGCCGTCCGAAAGAAAGTTCTCCTCAGTCACAGCTCTTGCTGTCGCAGCACCTCTCGGCGCAAATTGCCGCAAGTCGGTGCTGCACTAGCCGAGGCGGGGCTCGAACCCGCACGGCCCCTGAGGGCCACAGGATTTTAAGAGCCGAAACGCCGCGTTTCTCGGAAGTTGCCGATCCGTTGCCCTGACGTGGCTAACCTATGCTTTCAGTGTGGGTTAACACGAGAGAGCAACGCGAAGGCAATTTTTGGGCCATTTCGTCGAAATTGGCCAATCCGTTGTACGAACGGTATACGGACGACGAACAGGACCAAAGACAGGACTACGAACGATGGCCAGCATCAAAACCGACCCGCGCACGGGCAATTGGCTTCTCTCTTTTCGCTACGGAGGCCGGCAATTTTGCAGGTCTACGGGCACGTACAACCGTGGTGAAGCACGCTCGATCAAGGCCCGCGTCGAAGACACGATCCGTTTCCTGAAGCAGGGCCGGATCGTGATGCCCCCTGATGCCGAACCGGGAACTTTCATCCTGTCTGAGGGCAGGCTGAGCGACAAGCCAAAGCTGACTTCGGCGCCGCCGCTGGCGGAAATCTGTGACAGCTACCTTGCCGGCCAACACGACAAGGCCCGCACGACGATCGACGGGGAGCGTCGGCACATTGGCCACCTCCGGGAAGTGCTCGGGGACAACTGCAAGCTGGCCGACGTGACTATGGTTACCTTGCAAGACTACGTAACCAAACGGACCCGCACGAAGTTCCGTGGCAAGCCTGTTACCGGGCCCACAGTCCGCAAAGAGTTGGTAACCTTTTCGCAGGTCTGGGGCTGGGCCCGCGAGCGCGGGCACGTTGCCAGCGACTGCCCGATCTACAACGCTCGGCACAAGTGGGGCATCGACTTGCCCAAGCCGGCGCAGAAAGAGCCGTTCCAAACCTACGAACAGATTGAATCGCGGATTGCCCGCGGGAAGCTGGGCCCGGCTCAGCAAACGTCCCTCTGGCGCCGGCTGTTTCTGGATAACGACCAGATTCTAGAACTGCTTGAGCACGTACGGACGCAGCGGGTGCTGCCCTTCGTCTACCCGATGTTTGTGTTCGCTGCCTACACGGGTGCGCGCCGAAGCGAGATTCGACGAAGCCGGGTTGAAGACTTCGACTTCAGCACAGGCTTGGTGACCATCCGCGAAAAGAAGCGAAAGAAGTCTCTGAGCGAATCAACCCGCTTCGTGCCCATCCACGCAAGGCTTGCCGAGGTAATGCAAGCCTGGATCGCTGCCCATCCAGGCGGCGAATACACCTTCGTGGCCCCGTTACTGGTAGCCCGCCGCAAGGTCCGCAAGGAAACCATGCGGATGACGGAGACCGAGGCGAACCACCACTTCCGCGCACCGCTTCGCGGCAGCAAGTGGGATGTGGTCCGGGGCTTCCACGTTATTCGCCACAGCTTTGCGGCGAACTGCGCACGGGCCGGGGTCAAGCGGGAACGCGTTGCCGAATGGATGGGCCACACGACGCAAGAGATGGCCGATCTCTACCAACACTTGTTTCCGCAGGACGGCCCGACTCAGATCGCTGCCCTCAAGTAGGCTTAGGGCGAAGCTTGCCGCCGTTCACCAGGCGGCGGAACTCGTAGCCGGGAATGCGCCACTTGCCTGACTCTTCGTCCTTTTCGCACTCGATCCGGCCCGCGTTGCACCACTTCTCTTGGATCGTCCAGCGGGCCTTGCCCAGCGCCTGGGCTAGTTCGTCTGTCGAATACCAGTCCTTAGGCTGATCGGCCTTGAGCAGCCGCACCACTTCCTTAACGACATGCTGCGCAATGGCAGACGCCAAGCCTTGCACTTCTGCCGGCAGGCTCTCGATCGTCAGTTCTGCACTCACGCTGTCTGCTCCGTAGTTGCTCTGGCTCTGAGAAGAAATGCGTCCAGGTCGCCGCGCCGAATTCTGATGGTCCCGGTCCCCGATCCGATCCTGGAGAACGGCAACTGGCCCTCCGCAATGAGGCGGTAGATTGTCTGCCTAGTGATCCCAAGCTCTTGGGCTACATGGCGGACCTTGAGGAACTGGCCCGGATCGGCTGGCCGGGCCCTGCAAAAACTTTTCATGGTGTCTCCGAAAACCTGGCGCGGGCCAGGGGGCATCATGCCCCCAAGCCCACACGCGCCTATCTGCTAACCGACGTACTGCCGGTGCTCGGTCAACAACTGGTCAATCCGAGCCTGCACTACCGGCCCGATGCCGAGGTTCGGAAAGATGCTCTGAACACCTCTCCGCTCCAACTCAAGCTGAAAGGCTACCAACTCACCATTGGCTGCCTTGAGCGCCTTGAGTGCATCGACGAACTTGCCCCGCTTTGCATCTGCGGTCGGCCTCAACCGGGTGCAGATTTCGCGGGAGATTTCCGCATTCAGTTTGCCAAGCTCCATCTGCTGTAACTGCACCGCGGCCTCATGCGCGGCCAGTTGTCGATAGACGACTTCGGCCGCTTCCTTGGCAGTGGCAAGGGCACCTCCCGAGAGAAGGGCCTTGGCATCGTCGGCAATGGAAACTTTGGTGGGAATCAGCGCCAGCTCATATTGCTCGCGCAGTTGAGCGGCTTTCGTCTGAAGCTCTCCAAGCTTCGCTGAGGCCTGTCGGTAGCGCGGATCATCCGCGGGACTCGTGATCATGGGGTTACCTCTTTTCGTAGGGGTTGATGGATGACCGCTCGGTTCGGACCTCGATATCGACGGGCTCCGAATGTCGCCGATCGCTCGGGGGCAGCCGATCGACGGACCGCATTTGAGAAAGGATGAAGTCGAAGGCGTTGCGTTGGCAGGACACGTTGGGTGTCTGCACCGTGAACCCGGCCGAACGCATCTGTCGCCCAACACGATGGGCTATGGCTTGCATCTCGGCCAAGCTGACGTCGCCAGCAAGTAGGTCCAGCATGTGCCCAGAGAGGGCCTGCCTGAGTGTCGATTGCATGGATATGCTCCAAAGAAGAACGGTCCACGGGGCCGCACTGGTGACTAGCTGTGCTGCGTCAGGAACTTGATCGGATGGGTCCCGGCGTCGGCCAGGCCCCCGTCCGAACGGATGAAGAGAATGAAGGACAGAAGGCCCTTCTCCGCGTACCGCTCGCGGAGCACGCTGAGCGTTGCCCCTTGGACTGTGCGGATGAAATAGCGGCTGAAGTCGCCGAACAGCACCGACTTGACCCCGGCTGCGATGGCTGGCATGTACGGGCTGGCGACGAAGGGACGGCCGAGGATGGAATCCGAGGCTCCAAAGGAGATGCCTGGCGTCCAAATCGGGCGGCCCGTCGTGTCCACCAACAGCTTGACCGCCTTCAGGGTGTCGTCGTGCAACAGCCAGGCGCCCTTGGCACGGTAGGCCGGATCGACGCTGTGCTGGAGGGCCAGAAGCTCCGCATAGCTGACGCTGCTCACGGCAGCCGTGGTTACGCCGCTGTCCGTCGCGGAGCCCAAAACGCCTTGCGGCTGGTTGGCCCCATCGCCTGCGATCCAGTGTTCCGACTGGGCGCGGGCGATTCGCTCCCCGAGCACTGTGCCCAGCAGTTCCTCTACCGGATAGCCACTGTCCTGAAACAACGTAATGGGCAACTGCACTTCATCGCTGCTGTAGGTGTAGGCCCCCAGCCTCTTCAGCGAAAACGCAGGATCAGTCTGCGTTTGGGCCGTGTTCTCCCGGACGATTCGGCCCTTGGCAGTATTGTCCTTCAGGCACGGGACTGGCAGGTCCGTCCCCGTTGGCGTGCGTACCTCCGTGGCCCCGGCTTCGCGCACCCCATCGGCCGACTGCAAGGCCACCTCCAGCGCCGTGCTGAATGGCGTATCGACTGGTGCCAGAGCCGCGCCACCCGCGATGTCGATGGAGGTGAGAGCACGGGCCTCATTGAGGGACCGCGGCGCCCGATCCGAAATCTCAAAGTTCATAATGTCCCGGTGGCCAAACCCCTCGGGCGAACCGTCGCTGAGCCAATTCACGAACCGCTTGTTCGGGCGGACGTAGGGCACCTGCCGCTCGTCTCGATCAATGCGGCCCTTGAGCGCGTCGATGTCCGCATGGATGCGGTCCACCTTCTGGCGCTCGTCCTTTGTCAGCGGCCGGGCCTCTCGATAGGCCTTGTTGGTAATGTCCGCGGCCTTGTTGGCCAGGTCCACCCGTTCTTCGCGCAAACTCATTCCACTAACCTCTGAGAAAAGAACCGCCCCGAAGTGGGGCAAAACAGAAAAGAAGAAAAGGGCCGGGGGCGCAATGAATCACCCCCAGCCGGGGCCGCCCGGCCGATGACTAGCAGCCGGGCTGACTCAGAAAGGCCGCAAGGGCCTCAAGACTCATTGAACTCGTCGCGGGACCGCTGAATAGTCTCCTCGGGATCGGGATCGCCAGCGGCGTCCAGAATCTCCGCGACTTCTGCAAGACTCTCGCATATGACGCGGCGTCTGCGCGTCTGCACCAGAAAACCTTCCCACGGAAGGTAAGTAACCTCGGCCATCTGCCTGCCCCATAACTGAGAAACTATGCCCGCGGTGCGATACCGAGCCAGACGGGCGGGCGGCCGTGCTTGGCGTTGCTGCTATTCGGGACGATCTTGCGCCCCTTGATGTTCTCTGCGTTGGGATTCGGCGCCCGATCTTTGCTGATCCCTGGCACCGTTGCTCGGATGGCTGAAGCAAACCGCGTCTCGCTCAACAGTTCGCCCTGTCCCTGAGTTGTGGCCCACGTGAGATACGTCGCATATAGCGCCGAGCTATGGCACGCGACACCGTGGTCTACTGTGCAGGCATCTTCAATGAACGGCCTCAAGGGAGCCACCTCATCTGCCAGTTGCCGCATCTCTTCCAGGGTGCTCTCCGGTAAATCGAACCGGCCATCATTGCCATACAGCGTGCGAAGGCCCTCAAGCGCCCAGAGCAAGATGCCGGGCGACTCGGCCGCGAGCTTTGCAGACAAGCCCTGATCTTCCCGCCCGAAAAAACTCTTGTTCAATCGGATCGGGATCGTGCGGGCCTCCAAGGCTCCGCTGTTGTCGGGCAACGGCAAGAACTCGTTGGTGGACAGGAAGAGCTTGAGCAGTAGACGGACGCTAAGATTACGGATGCCCTTCCGCTTCACTTGCACCAGGTCGCTGCCCGTGATGGCCTTGATGTTAGCCACGACTGCATAGACCTTCTTTTGGGGAATGAAGCACTCGGGGACGAAGCAGAGCCGCTTGCCTAACGCGGGTTCTAAGCCGAAGTCGCTGGCAAAGTCTTCAATGTTCAGCGCGCAGACTGCTCGGGGGCCGCCAACCAGTCGTTCCAAAACTGAGGCAATAGTGCCCTTGCCCGATCGCCGCGGACCAACCATGACAAAGAACTTTTGCAGATCGTAGGCGGGCCATAAGGCGTAGCCCATGACTTCTCGCAGGAACTGAATCCAATCATCGCCCATTTCTAGGCTGGCCAGGAACCGGTGCCATTCGACGGGTTCGGGTGCCTCGGGATCGAAGTCGAACGGCGCCGTGTGATCATAGAACAGATCAGGGGAGGGCTTGCGGATGCATTCCCGGCCCGCAATCCATTCCCGGACGTTTAAGAACCAGTTCGGGAACGTCAGTACGTCTTCTGCGCCCCAGCCCCCGGAGTCGCCGAGCCAGAACGGGGTCTGCGCCGTGGGGGCAACCTCATAGGCACATAGCTGCTGCATTGCCCGCCACGTGTCGGCCACCACGTTCCCGCGGACGGGTTGCGGACGATAATCCCCCGTGATGCGGCCGACTGCCGCGGCGTGTTGATCGAATGCGGTCTGCACCGTCTTCCGCACGAAGGGCTCTACTTCCTCAAACGCGACCAGTTGCCAGCCGTACGCGGGTGACCAACGATACGAATCGCCGCGGATGAATGCAAAGGTGTTAGTCAAGGGCCCACTCCTTCAACTGCCGTTGTGCCAGAACAAGGGGATCATCGAAGCGACGCTCAAGCCCAAGCAGGCCGTCCACCACGTCGGCGAACTTGCACTGCATGAGCCGCTCTAGGCTGGCGAACGTCTTGTCCCGGCATTTTTCATGAAAGCACTTGAAGCCGCGGCGACCATCGGGAAAAAGAAGGATGCCCGTGTTGCCATCGCTCTGCTCTTTCTTGAACGGGCACATCGGCAGCGTGAGCAACGTGAACTCTTCCTTGTCGCGGACTTCGCCAACCTGGATGCCTGCCTTCGTGGCCCATGTCTTGAGGGCTTCCACGCGGGCATCGTGTGGATTGGCGGACAACGTCTTTTGAGTCAGAGCTTGCAGTTGCTCTCGGCTGATCCGTCCGTCTCCGATGGCCAATAGCTTGGCCGAACGTTGGGGGCGATCCTCCGCGGCTTGCT
The DNA here is from genome assembly GCA_044221365.1 of Pirellulales bacterium. Lineage (GTDB taxonomy): Bacteria > Planctomycetota > Planctomycetia > Pirellulales > JBGAPH01 > JBGAPH01. Next base: position 187,274 of record JBGAPH010000003.1, on the reverse strand, counting down.
TGAGATTGAGGAAGCCGGCGATGCGCATGACCCTTGCGGGATCATGAACGCCCTTGTCCACATGAACCCGCTCGTCATCTAACTCGGCGAAGCGGGCCAAGGCGCCTCGGATGAGCCGGTTGGTTTCCGAATCGTTGGGCAAATCCAGCCGCCAGTAGACGGCGGCGCCGTTCCCGGTGCTCATGAAGATGGACGGGCCGGGCCAGCCCCAGGACTTGGCCAAGGCAATGGTCTGTTCAGCGCGGTCCAGAGCTAGCTGGTGCTCGGCGTCGCTACTGCACAGCCCACTGGGCCGGATCGGGTCTAGGTCAACGGCCAGCGCGGTGATCCGGTCGATGTCGGCGGCCTTGATTGACGGCCCCGGCACCAGGCGGTTGGTGACCGGCCTTATGCGCAACCGGTTGATGGAAGCATAGAAGTGGAACCCTGGCAGACCCTGGCAAAGCGCGGCAGCAGAATCCGCATTGTCGAAAACACCGCTAAGAACGTGCGCCGGGTTGTCGTCCTCCGGGACGGACCGGATGGCGAAAAGGTCGTTGCCAAGGGCTCTCAGGTAGTCGCTACCCTGGCTGCCAGGGTCGTTGCCACGATCATTGCCAGAGTTCAAGTTGTTGCTCCATAAGGGATTGCCAGACTTCCAGGGCAAAACTGCAAAAGTTGATTGAGTAAAAAGAAGAGTTGAGTTCACTCCCTATCCGTAGGGGCACCCTGGTTTTGAGCCCTACCGTGGCAGACAGACCGCAGCCCGTGAGAACGGGGTCGGTTGGGGAGAACCGCCTCCGTCGAATCGCCATTAGGGGGAGGGCGGCGCCGCGAATTAATTCGCGGCCTACCGTTGCGATATGCCGAGCGAAGAGCCTCTATACCTATTGACGAAGGACCAGGGCCATTCGGAGAGCCTTCCGTTTTTCTTGCCAGTTGCGAAGCCGGTTTCGCCCCCGCAAACGGTGGAACCGTCAATACCGTGCACCGACGAAACGCTTGTCACCATAATGCAGGCGCGCGGCGCAGACGCTCGCCAGGCCTGCGAAGTGCTTTACCGCAGGCATTTCAACCGAATCGCCGCCTCTCTCAGCCGCTGGGCAGTGTGCCTGGTCCCGAAGCAGGCCGGGAAAAAGCTCGCGCCGGTAGCGTCAGATGATCCGCAAACATGGGACCCCACGGCCGCTGCCGCGGTCCAGGATGCCTTTTCCGAATTGCTTAAGCGTCCGGAAGGTTTCGACCCTCGCAACAATGCCAAGGTCGTCAGTTGGCTTCACGGGACCGCTCGGAACACGCTGCGGGAAGAATGGCGAGCGCGGGCTAAGCCATGGGGTCGCAATAGTGAGGACTCTTCGACCAAGAAGAAAAAAACGTGGTCACAGGCAGTGGTCAAAAGCCTTGGCGACCTAGAGCACGATCCGCAGGCAGCCTTGCCCACTGCATGGTCTGACGTGGATGACAGGGCAGCCCAGGATTGGGCGACCGAAGCGCGGGCCGTCGTGAGCCAATTGCCGAAGCCGCAATTAGAGGCCCTCCAGCTTCATCTCTGTGAGGGGCTCACGTTTCAGGAAGCGGCCCAGCGTGCGGGTGTCGCCCCAAGCACCATGTACGCCAGATTCAAGGCCGGGATTCGGGCACTCCAGCATGGGGAGTGGGAGTGCTCGCTGGAATCCCGTGGAGTGTGGCTGGATGCGGTCAGGTCCGTTCTGCCGACCATCAGCCACGAGCGCGACGTTGAGTCAGACGAAGAGCCGATTCAGGCCCGCATTGATAGGATGTTCGGACGGAGATATGCCAAGTGGTTGCCCAGGTGCGGCAGATGCGGCCGACCTGTGCAGTTCGCTAGCGAAGTGCGATGCGAAGATTGCTTTGCGGAGGATGCTTCGCTATATCGCGGAGAGCACGTGGCGAAGTACCATCGCCCGACACGGACATCAACGGAGCCCTGGTTAAAGCGCTTCAGACCCGAGAAGGAAAACGAGAAGGGGGAGAGAGAGCTTGTTGCGCTATCGCTGCTTGCCCTCTGTCTTTTCCCGCTACTGGGGGGAATTCGCCAAGTGCAGGGCCTTGGCAAAGCAAACGAATGCGTCTGAGTAGTGGGTGCCCGGCCGCCCGACCACGGCCCTTTGGCCTGATGCTGCCGCAGGCGCGGCTCAACCTCTACTCCCCAACTGCCTTTTATAAACGTCTAACGGGAGGGGGCCAAAATTTTGGCGCTCAGACGAATCTCCCGACCCATGCCAGGCCGTACGCTTTTTTCGTCAAAATTCAAAGTTTTGTAATTCGCAGGGGTTGTGACGATTGCACGGCCCGCCCCGCTGATGCGTAAGGCGTTGCGTCACGGTGGCCCTCGACAGCTATCGCTATAGCCCGCGCACGCCGCGCCAATTTTTCGATAGGCCCAATCGCTACAGGCGGTAAAACTTTGCGTAACGCAAATACGCGCACACGGCCAGGCAGCGGTCGGGACGATCGGCCAGACGCCAAAATCTAGGCGGCATACCCTCCCGCCGGCATGCCCAATCCTCGGCCCCCAGCGCCGCGCCTGCCGCGCTCCACCGGATCGAGGCCCCGAGGAACCGGGCCGCGGGCGACGTGACGCCACGGGGCAATCTGGCGTGACTGGTGTAGACTTTCCCGCCCCCGCGGCCGTCGCCCCAAGCTGGGCCCGCTCCGACGCCGATATCGCCCGAGGCCGCTCATGTGGACCGAGCGGCGCACAACTTTTCGCCCTGGGGCCCCAGGGCACGCGAGCGGCCGCCACCATGCCAGGCGGCCGTTTTCGTTTGCACGTTGCGAAATGGCAACCTAGTCTTTTCAGCCGTGGCCGCTCTCTAGCGGCCAGCGGCCTCTCAAGGCAAGGCAAAGCAAGGCAACCTGCGGCCAATGTTGGCCGAGGTATTCACCCTTTGTTTTGGGAGGATGGACCAATGTCCAAACTGACTGAGGCGGCGGCACTCCACCACCACCTGGAGGCCACCGCAGAACTCTGCGGCGGCGAGATGCCATCGCTGGAGGAGTTGCGAGCGCTCCGGATCGAAGCGCAAGCGATCGCGGAGGCCAAGCGGCAGATTGCCGAATTGGACGGCGAGTAGACGCGACACGGGTGCCAATGGCAGAAGACCCCGAGCTTAACCGGCTCGGGGTTTTCTTTTGCGCCTAACCGATCCGAACCGGCGTCCAGGCATCCCACAGTCTGGGATCATCTGGCGTGTACCGGTCCCGTTGCCGTTCAAGGCAATCTTCGCAAAGACGGGTGCCAGGGTCCAAGTCCATGGTGATGTACTCCCCGTAACCCGTGGTTACAAGATCATGGACGTAGAACGACTCTCCGCAGTGCTCGCACGGCACATGGTAGGCCGCGTCGTGGAGCGCCTTCATCTCGGGGCACATCCCGGTTGGGGTCAGTTCTTCAACCGAAGGCGAGTCGCCAAAGTCTTCGTGCGGCCATTGCATGTGGCACCTCATCCCGTTGGGCCTGCTTCGACACTGGTATTATATCGAAGGGTCCTAGCGTCGGCGAGCAAGAGCGCGGCGACCATGCCAGCCGCGGGCCTTACCTGTACGGGTCCCCCGAAGCAGCCCCGACCGCACACCGAGGGCAGGGCTTCCCAGCCCGCTAGTCCCTTCCGCCCCACCGCCTGCTAGGATGGTGGGCATGAGCACGCCTACACGCCCGCGCGATCCCTTCGCTAGCAATCCTTTCGCCGTTCCGATGCTCGTTGCCTGTGTCGTGACAGGCGGTATTGGGTTTTTTCGTGCGTTCACTGAACCCCTTCCGCTGCCGATCGACATTCGGGCTGTGCCACTCGGAATCGCGACTTTGGCCTTTCTGGTGCTGCTGCTTCTATGGGCGCAGCGAGCCCAGCGCGATTCTCGTTGACCGTCCAGGCGGGGGTGGTGACGCCCTTCCGCCCCGCCGGCTGCTAGAATGCAGGGTATGAACGCCACCAGTCGTCTGGCCAAATTCGTTGAGTGCGCCTGTATCGCCGGCGTGCTCTTTGTTCTCGCGGGCTTCACTAGAACCGCTACTCCGGGCCAACGGCCGTGGGTGTTGGCCGGCGTCACCCTGTCACTTGGTTACGCCGCAGCGCTGGCTGCTCGCGTCTGGTTCAGCAGGCAGCGTGAGCCAAGCCTGGGCCCTTGACGGTAGCAGCATTGCGAGCACAGGTGATGGCCGATCAATCTCTAACATTCCGCCGTGTGAGCTTTCTGTGCGCGGCCGCGTGGATGCTGATGATGGCCGTAAGTGTTGCGGGCGATCTGCTGCTGGGCGGGTGGGCCATGACGGCGATGACAGCTTTCGTGGGAGCCCCAACGCTGCTGGCCATCATGTGCTACATGTACGCTGGCTATCGGGTTTTTCGATTGGGCGAGTATGCGGCTCGGCCTGCGCCTGACGACGCCCACGCATAAACAAGATGGCCGGCATGACGAGCAAGACTCACAAGCTAATCGGGCGTTTGCTCTGGATGGCAATCAAGATGATCGGTTGCTCTCTTGGGGCCGCCGCCCTGGCACGCGGCCCTGCCGGGTGGGAGAATCGGTGGCGGAGACGATTCGCATGCAAGCCTATATGGTAGTGGTCGATCTTGAGGGGCTGCCATGGGTGCGGTTCGTCAGAGCCGACGATGCCGAACAAGCAAGCGAGCAGGCGGTCAAGGCCGTTCAGGACGATCCTAACTACGTTCACTTGGCAAAGGGAGACTCGGGCAAGCCTCCAGCCATAGTGATTCAGAGGGTCATCGAAGTGCCAGCCGCGGACCCTGACTGGCCGTTTATGTATTTCGCTGACGAACCGCCGCCGAAGCGTTGGTGGCAATTCTGGAAACGCTAGCAATGGCCCCGCAGACCAAAGAGCCGCGGGGCATTGCCGGCAGCAGGCCGCTGGTCTGCTAGGATGGCGGGCCGCGGGGCCAACAGCATGGAGGTTCGACATGCCCAGCTTTTCTCTGCGCGCGATCTTTCTGATCGTGGCCGTCGCGGCAATTGGTGCCGCGGCTATCGCCAACGCCAATGAATGGTGGACCATCGCCGTCACCACCGCAACCGTTCTCGCGCTGGTGGCCGCCACGATTGCGGCGGGGCCTGCGTGTTGCGGCTGCCATACGGCACACCGGTTTCTGGCATTGCTATCGAGCTTGAGAGCTAGAGGACCTGGCCCCCACGCATAGCAAAGGCCCCGCAGACCAGAGAGCCAGGGGGCCTTGCCAGGCAGCGGGGCCAGGCGCTGCCTAGTCCCTGATCTTGTCCCGCTCAAAGCGCAGGTGCCGGATCGCTGACTTCAGCAGATCGGGCGCATCGCGGTAGCAGGGAGCAATCGCCACCTCGGGCGCATCGTCCGACTCGACAGACTCCCGGACGATGACGCCGCGGAAGTTGGGCCGGCTGGCCAAGTCCCGGATCAGTTGGGGCACGGAGTAGGCGGCCAGTTCGGGCGCCGTCGAAAGTTGCCTTTCGTCCGGGTAGTCCGCCTCATGGGCAGCGATCCAGCAGGTGGAGCCCTCGGCCCCGGTAATCATGTCGGGATCGTTGACGACGCTGAAGGTCAGGCAGGAGCCTTGCAGCGCATTGGGGTTGCCGTTGATCGGCTGAAAGTAGCTGCCTTCCTCATCCCACTCCCACTGCCCAGCGGGCGGGAACTCAAAGGTCAGCAGCCCGCGCAGCGGCCCACAGCCGAAGCGCACCGTAATCTTTTGTCCGGGTTCCATGATCTGGCCCTTTCCAGTGAGTGCCCGCGGCCGAAGTGGCCACGGCGCGGGCGTCACGCTACCGCGTGGGGGCACTCACGCCAAGTAGCGTGGGCAGACTCGCCTGGCTTTCTACGTCCGGGTGGGAGAAAATCGAGCGCTTTGGTGCTGTGGGGCCGGCGCTAGCCCAAGGGAGAACCAATTCCGATGAGATTCTCGCTTCGATGGGTCTTTGCCTTTATGGCCTTGGTCGCCATAGCCGCTACCGCGCTGACCAATGCCAATGCGTTTTGGCACGGTGCCACAACTCTGCTTATGGTCTTTCTGTTAACTGCTGCAATCGCCGCGGCGGTATACGGAAACCCGGCTGCACGCCCATTCTGGTTTGGCTTTGCCTTGTTCGGATGGGTGGCGGTCGCGCTGTGTGTGCCCGTTCCCGATAACCTCGCACCCCTCAATCCGTTCACCGTCATGGCACATGAAACGTGGTTATGGGTGATTCGCGGGGCGATTACTGGCCGTGACCAGAATGGCTTCCCGGTAATCAATGGCACGCCCTCCCCGGATCGCTGGCACTATGTGCCAACGTTCTACCGGCTAGCTGCGATCGTCAGCGGCCTAGTCGGAGGTCTGACAACCCTCGCTATCGCGCGGCGAGCAAGTCGGATTCGTTGACCGCGGCCACTCTGATCCGCTAGTGGGCGGCCCTTTTTCTTGCTCTGACCCTGCCCCGGTCCATACCTTGCTGGCTTAGGGCCGTACCGTCCTGCCCCCGGTGCGGCCCGCTTCATGCGCCGGTTGAACCCACTCCGCCTGTATGCGGCATGGGGCCGCCAACCTCTTCATCAAACGAGACCCATCGTGCGAAGATACCGCGATGGCTTGTTTCTTGCGTCGCGCGAATCGGTAAAGAACATCAAGAGTTTGCGAGCGCGCGTCGTGGCGACATACATGAGCCTACCCGATTCCACGATTTCTGCGGGAGTGCTGCGAAAGTATGGGATCGTACCGTCGTGGCAGGCCAGCACAGCGACCGCATCGAACTCCCGGCCCTTAGAGCGATGAAGGGTCAGCAGTTGCATCGCGTCTTTTGGCGATGCAAAGAACCCCAACTCCTGCACGGTCAGGTTTACGACATCGAATTTGTGTTGCCTCATCTCGGCAATCATAGCTTCCGCCGAATCGGAGAAGACACGCCGGTGAGCGGGTGCAAGAAACTCTTCCTCGATCAGAATATATCCGAAGGCTTTTGCGCAGGTTCGCAACCAGTCAGCGGCGCCGTCGCTCTTGTCACGAACCGTTTTCGCAAAGTTCACAAGGCGGAACAAAACGCGCTTTCCGTCATAAGAGTAGACTCGCCCATCCGCGTCGCCATTGACGTTGAGCAGCGCTTGATACAGGGCCCTAAGGGCCGCAAACGCTTGATCAGCGTCGTTAGGCGCCGAAATGAAGGCCGCGATTTCTTCGGCAAGGGCCGCAAACTCGTGGCTCCGCTTGTAAGGCCGTGCGCCGGGGCCATGCACCGCGACGCCCCGCTTAATGAGTGCCTCTCCGATCGGGCGAAGGGACTGCCAGGAAAGAGTCATCACTGCTGCCTGCCCAAGCTCTATGCCCAGCGCGTCGATTGCCGGCAGAAAGTGATCGAATACCGCGACGATCGGTCCTTCGCAATGCACCAGCCGCGGTGCAATCCCAAAGCCACTGTGCTCCCCCACTGCCTGCATTGAGGGGGTGCACGGACACAGAAGCTCAGCACGCGCGACGATCTCCGCTGAGCACCGATAGTTGCCGCTCAGCGTAATGTGGGTTGCGGCGCTAATGCTGCTAGCAAATTCAGCCATCGACTCCTGTCGGGCCCCCGCGAAGCCATAGATGGATTGATTGGGGTCGCCAACAAAGAACACCGTCGATCGACCATAGCTGACGATGGCCTTCAGAACCGCAAGCTGGGCGGTAGTGGTATCCTGAAACTCGTCAACGATCAGCCAAGCAAAGCGGCTCGCTAGGCTCCTGGCGATGTAGGGATTCTCGCTGATGAGTCGCGCAGAGTAGTACAAGCTGTCGCTAAATGTAACCTTGCGATCCGCCTTTGTCCGGCTGCAAAACTCTTCAGCGACTTGCGGGGGTAGATCGCCGGACAAAATGCCAGTAGGAAAAACTCTAGTGATCCGCTCGAACTTGTCACGAAGGTCTCCCGACAGCCCATGCTTGCCTCCCAGCTCTCGCATGGTGAGTTGATACCACTCGTCATCGGCTGTGACGAGCGACCACTCGGGGCACAATTCGGGGATCAAGTGGCCGAAGGGTCGCAAGATGTTGTTCAGGCAAAACGAGTGGATCGTTGTCGCTTCGTAGTAGTCGTCATCACCATAGGAACCCCATTGCCGCATTCGAGCTTCAATTTCGTAGACTCCAGCGTTCGTGTACGTGATGCAAGCAACCCGTCGCGGCGTATCTCGGACGGCATCGACGCATTGCAGGAGCTTCGCCACGATGGTCCGCGTCTTGCCGCTGCCGGGGCATGACACTAGGCACAAGTGGCCGATGTGCTCGACCGCACTGCGCTGGTCAGGAGTTAGCTTCATCGTCGATTAGGAACCAAAGCGCCTGTTTAATGTACGTTGGCAGATTCGTTGCAAGCCCGACGTGCTTCGATGCCACCTGCGCAAAACGCGCCTTGCCTACTCGCTTCGCCGTGTTCAGAACGCGGTCCTTCGCGCCTTCCAACAATTCGGTCTCGGGACCGGACAGTGGCCGATCCGTTGGCAATTGCGCCGCTAGCTGATCAAGCTTGCCACCTATGATTGGCGCCCCCACCTCTCGACAGGTGGCCGCAAACATTTGGAGGGTGCCGACATCGGTCACTTCACGCTCAAAGGTGGTTTCGCACATGAAGAGACCAACGCACTCGTTGGTCAATGCTCGCAAAGCTTCCACCCTCGACACAGTCGCGTCGGTTGCTCCTTCGTCAACCGAAGCGGGCTCATTCTGAGCATCGCCATCCGTGAGAATCGCGCACCGCTTCGGGATTCGACCAGGCCCGAAGAGCTTCGTGTAGGCGTCGAAATGGGTTCCGTGAATTGCAACCACCGACACGCCCTTGTGCTCAAGGTCGATTTTGAGCACCGATCGGATCAGCGGCGGGATCAAAAACAGTTCTGCCGGCCCTTCGACAAGCAACACGCGACGCGCATAGAGCAGCGTTGAACGGGTGGCGTCCAGATAGCGTTCCAGGTCGGCGCGCTCGTTGTCGGCCAGGTGGTCGCTGGGAACCGTGCTTGCTGTTGCTGGCGTGCCATCGTTCGTCAGGATGACCAATGACGCCAGCGGCGCTTGCGATGTTACATGCGTGCTATGCGTGGTAACAAATGATTGCGCCGCCTGGTTGGCCAGTGAGCCGAAGAGCACTCGTTGAAGCTGTGGATGTAGGTGCGCCTCTGGCTCTTCGATGATTAGCAGTTGTCCGGCCGTCTTCGCTTCGGCAACGCGACGATCGAAATGCGCGAGCACCATGCTAATGTAGAGCACGTTGTTCAAGCCAAGTCCGTTTTGTGATGGCTGAAAGCCGGACATGGCGTAGTTAGAAAGCAGCACCGTCAGGCCACGGGAAATGTCCCCAAAGGTGGGCGAAACCATGCCCAGTTGAACGTCCATCGTGAAAGCTTCGCCAGCGGCCTTATCCAGTGAAACCTTGATCGTGGTTCCGACCGCTTGAATCGTGTTGCTCTCGGCGATCTCGGCATTCGCGGTTTCGAGCACCTCCACCAACTTACGTTGCTCCTCGGAAGGAATGTCAGTTGGCGTTAGCAAGCGAGCGAGCGGCGACAATCGACTCTGCCGCAGTCGTTGTTCAACGTCGCGCAAAGGTTCCAGCATCATCACCAAGTATGATTGCTGTAGCTCCTCGAAACGGATCGACTTGCCAAAGTCTTCGTGCCATTCAACAGCGGCCGGGTCTGCCCCGCCGCCGCCTACGATCTCCCACCGGTAATCGTCTTCAAGGGAAAGCTCTTGCCCGTCGTTTTCTCCAGCAAGAATTGCAGCGCGGACGTTTCTCGCGGGTCGGAAGCGGTACGTCATACGCGCAACACCGTCCGCAACCGGGCAGGCATGAAGCATCGCTTCTTCGTTGTCCTGCGCGACGAAATCGCGGAACTCTACCGACACCAGGGAGTGTTGTGGGGCAGTGAAGTCAGTCCCGGCGGGGAAGTCGTCCCGCTCCAGCCGTCGAAAGGTTGAAGACAGGCCGGCGTCCACAACCAGCCGGATCGCATGCATCAAGTTGCTCTTGCCGGTGTTGTTCTCCCCGACGAAGCAGGTCACGCCCTTTTGAAGCGTCACGTCAAGGTGCCGGAAGTTGCGAAAATTGCGGACGACTAGCCGGCTTATGTACACGACTGCAACCGTCACGAAAGAGACTGTGAACGCAGGAAGGCGACAGTATACCGCTGGCTGGAGAGCCCCTGCTAGCGGGTGGGCAATTATCTGCGAATCAGGCCGGCCAGAAACGAAAAGTCCGCTCCCGGTGGCAGCCGAGGCAACTCTCAACTAGCCCGTGAAGACGAGCAGTGCGCCGACGTAGAGGCGGGCGCCGGGGGAGGGTTCCCCGTGGCCCTCCAGCACGATCGTGGCGATCGCGCGTTCCCAGTGGCAATCCAGTTCCATCTCTTGCGAGTTGGCGAAAACGGGAGCCGTCGCCAGGTGCCACGGGTCCAGGGCCGGCTCAAAGATGCCTTCGCCACAGGCCTGCCAGTTCCCCACCACGGCTGTAGGAATGCGCGACCGGACGAAGCCAAGGGCTGCATTGAGCGTATCGAAGCGCAGCGATTCGCGGGGATCGGACCTGGACCATGCCTCTAGTATGGGGCGCGGGAACGAAAAGAGCCCGCCCCTCCCGGCAGGCTCAATGGAAGCGTCGGCGTAACCAGTCCGCTCCCACCCCTACAATGCGCACCACGCGGAACAAAGAAAAGAGCCCGCGCTCCCAGGGCCGCGGGCTCAAGGCTGGGGTGGAGTGTGACCGGCCACCCAAACCGGCCTTACAATGCGCAGCGGCGCGGCTTGGGGCAATACCCCTAATCCTCGATCAGAGCGCGGATCGCTGTCTTGATCGGCGCCGGGAGCCCCGGCCAAGGCCGCGATGATCTTTGTTCTGGCCTGCCTGTGGTACGCCGCCCAACGTGCTAGCAACGCCAGTGCTAGCTAGTTATACTTTCGTGATACGGACGGGCAACGCGGCCAAGCCCACTCACGGCCTCATTCGACGTAACTCCTTTGGTGCCAACTAGCCGAGGCGGGGCTCGAACCCGCACGGCCCCTGAGGGCCACAGGATTTTAAGTCCTGTGCGTCTGCCAATTTCGCCACTCGGCCTGAATCTTTCTAACTGTCTGTCCCGTAGCGTCTTTCGTCAAGTCGCTTAACCTTCGTTTCTGTCAGCAGACGATTGCAGATGCGCCAGGCAAGGAAGTTTCGGCCCGCGGGAGACGGGGGATCCGTCGCCCGATGATGGATGGCATCCTTCACATCCTCCGCACCAGCGCCCCGAGGGGTGATTTGCCGCACAGGTTCGTGCCCAGCCCCGTGGTGCTGGATCAATCGTTGGAACTCCGCCGGCGCGCTCGACAAGGCGCTGCCTCGGCTCTCGGCTGCTTGCGTCGACGGCGCCATCACGCGCCGCTCATTTGCGCCCGCAGGCAGTGGAAAAAGAGCGACGCACGCGATCCGAAAGATCATGCGTTAGGCCGCTCGCGCGTGGGGCATTTCGAGCAATACTCCGAGGAGACCGCCCCTCGACTTCCGCGGCCTGATCAAATGGTCTTCATCCGCCGCTACCTTCGCCGCGGCTGCCCCTGACCAAGGGAGTTCTCAGACCGAGCCCCGCGATGAATCAGTCGGGCCCTGGGAATCAGCACCGAGAGTGCGACGGCCGGCGACGGGGACTCACTGCGGCCCTGCGCCGGCCAACGCCAGGATCACACGTTCGCGGCCCAAGTCACTCGAAACCTGGCCCTTGCCGTGCGCGCGGGCCGCAACATCGCTGGCGCCGCGGCTCCGTCAGCACCTCAAGACCGTTGCCGGACTGAGGCAGATCGGATCGCCTGTCTCGCGCCACACGCGGGGTGAGTGGGCCGCTAGTCGCCGCTGGCGCAACCGCCGGGTTTGCAAAGCTTGGCAGCGATGCCCCAGAAGGGGAAGCGCGGTTCAAGCACCTCTTCCGCGGCCTCACTAGCAAGGGCGAAGGCTTTGCCAGAAAACTCGGGCGCCCCGCTCGGCCGATCGAATCCCGCCCTTCTTCCGCCGCCTTGCGGTCGCCGCAACTCTTGATAGACTAACGGGATCGCGGGCGTAGCTCAGTTGGTAGAGCGCTAGCTTCCCAAGCTGGATGTCGACGGTTCGAATCCGTTCGCCCGCTCTCGTTTGTAAGTCCTGCTGAAGTCTTGCCTTAGACGACCTGCCCGCGTGGGCAGTGCAGACCGTTTCCCCGAAGTGCAATCCGGTAACTTACCGGGTTTGCGGTCAAGCTGGGAGGTTTGCACTTTGGCGACACGCGTTCTTTGCAGGCGGACCCGCGTGCCGAGCTATCGGGTCACAAGCCACTGGCCGGGGCATCGTCGCTCTCAACGGCCACGAACATGATCTGCCCGGCCGGCACGGTTCACTCCAAAGCCGGCAGGCGTATGACCAGCTCATCGCCGACTGGTTGGGCTGCGGGCGCCAGGCGATCGAGGTTCAATCCGCGGCGCCAATCAATGCCCTGCTGAATCTTCAACTCGCGGCCGGCTGCTGGCGGCACGCCGCCGGCATCGCTTCGACCGCCTCAAGCGGCCCACGTCGAACGCTGCGGCGTGTGGCTGCCAATGATGAAATCCTCTCGGCCAAATCCCGTGACGCCAAGCAGGCATGGTCGGACATGATCCAAATCGCAGTCGGCGCCGGGGAGAAACATCATCAATGATCGCTGCAACCGGCAAGGCGCTGTTGCCACACCACCCGTGAGGAACTGCACCGGTCGGGGCTGAACGAACACAATCGCCGCAGCCTGCATCCACAGTGAGTCACCGCACCAAACGCTCGCTGCAAATCTCCGGTGGAAAGCACCCGCAGCGGATGGCGCCGGCCATCGTGTTTCCCGTGCCCAACGAAGACGGTTCCCCATCCGGCTACGTGCAAGGCAAGCAGAATTGTAGCCGGATTCATTCGCGGCCTCGACCGGGCTAACGTTCGAAGCCTCCGTGATATCGCTCGCGGGAAGAGATCGCCACTCGGGTCGCCCGCATCGACCCCACAGAATGGGCCGGAAATTGCACTAGCGCTGCGAGGGGCCGAATCCTCCTTCTGGTGGAGAGCAGTTCCATGGCACGCTATGTGGTTCCCGCGGTGCTTTTGCTCGGTCTTATCGGAGGCTACGTCGTCGGCCAGCAGCCGGGGGTTTTACCCAACGCGGCAAATGCCCCGGCTCAACAGGTTGGCCGGTTCGTTCCCACGGTCAGTGGTCGCATTTTGGACACGACCAACGGCACTCTCTACGCGCCCAGCGACTTCCAATGGGCAACCGTCGTCTCCTTCGGAGGCCGAAGCCAGTCGAACGCGCTGACGACGCCTCCCGATGCAAACCGCGACCGCTAAAATCGCTGACGGACCCCGCCCGTGACCGGGAGCCGCAAGAGGGGGGCTACCGCCTGCCTAAGATCAGCAGGGCGACCACGCCAATGATGAGCATGACCGGGCTGCTCGGCTCGGGAACGTACTGAAGGTGGTCGATCTGGAAGAACGGCTGACCCGGTACCGGGGTAAGCATATTGATTACGATCGCCTGAATGCCGTCAGGGTCCGTTACTCCGAAGAACCGGTTTGGTGCAAACGAGACATCGCCGGAAAGCGTAATGCCGGGAAGTACCCCGATTCCCATTTCGATGTCTGGGAATGCAGCCTGCGTTGTGACAAACCCAACCTGCGTCGGGTAAGGCGCCTCAAACTCGAACCCAAGCGATGTGATGTTCCTGCTTCCGTCGAGAAGCATTTGGACCGAAGTCGGTTCCATCGCCTTTCCGCTACCGAGTCCGCCCGCGACGATCTGGCCGAAAGAGGAAGGAGGAACTAGCCCTGGCGTATTGGCCAGGCCATCGTCGAAGTCTTCGAGGAAGCCCTTCGAGAGGTCAAATGGCGAATCGGCGGCCGACTTGTAGTTGTCCTTGGTAATCAGGACGGGAGCAGCGTCGAGCTGAGCCGAATTGGTCACAAGGGCGAGGAACACAACGAGTCTAATTGACATGGTGAGCAGCTCCTGCGTGTTGCCAGGCCCTCAACATACCACACCGCTGCAAAAGACGCTCACATCTGCTGAACGCCGTATCGCCCGCCTAACCACCGCTCCGGCAATCCCGCTCACTGTTCAGGTTGCGCGTTCGCCCGCGTTCCAGGGGCAATCTGGGGCGTGGGTTCTTAGCGGCCGGCGAAAAAGCCGGGGTTCATGGTGACCGCGTACCAACGAGCGCCGCCTGCATGGCCACCAGGACGAAGAGAGAAACAGGCTCGGCCTTAGCTGTTCGACCTGTTTGCGAAAGCAGATTTGCCCAGGCGACGCCCATGGGGATCGCACAGAGTGCGAGGGCCGTCCAAGCGTAGATCCTGGAGGCCAGCGTACCTTCCTGGCCACGGTATGGGCGTGGCTAGAAGCACACGAGGATCACGAACGCAACAGAAGTCCGCAGACAATTTGCCAGAAGCGGCTCATCCCCTCATCCTATTAGCCGGCGCGGCGAAAGGGGCTAGAATGGCGGACGGTCTAGCAGCGAGAGAGTCGGTACATCAACCGCGAGGGTCCGTAACATGCAAGCCTGTCCGAAGTGCGACGGCGTGATGGTTAGGGGCTGGTTGCCGGATGTAACGTATGGGGGAATAGGGGTCAGCACCTGGGCTGAAGGTGAGCCGCGGGAGTCGTTCTTCTTCGGCACCAAGGATCCAAAAAAGAAGATCCCCATGGCCGCCTTCAGGTGCAGCACTTGCGGTTATGTTGAGTTCTTTGCCCGCGAGGAGTTCGGCAGCGACCAAAAGCGGCTTGGCCCATCCGTGTGACCTACGTGCCCTGCCTCAACAAGCAGTAGCCGCGGCCGGGTGCGTTCGTGTCCCCGACCGCGGCGGCCTCTGCGGGGCTGGTGGCAGTCTAGTCGCGGGGCAGGCCGGGTGTGTTGGGAGGGTGCATTTGGGCGGCCCCCAGGAGCAACGCGATCGCCGTCCCCACGCGCCGTCGCGCACCGAGCAGCGGCGTGCACGATCCACGGTGGCCGCTGCCGCGGAGCCCGTGCCGCTCACGCTCGTGGAACTGGTCGACCGGTTTCTGACGCTCGCCAAGCGGTACTACGACTAGCGTGATGGGACGCCCGGCAACGAGTTCACGATGTTCCGCTTTGCGGCGCGTCCCATGGTGCGGAACAGTTTGGCAATCTCCGGGGGCCGGACGCCGCTCCGCACTACCTTCTCGCGCGATCGAGCGCTCGTTACAAACTCGTTACCCGCGGCGGCTTCCGGGCTCGCTAGAATCGCGCTCGTGGGGGCCGCCGGCCCCGCCTTGGGCCTGATCGGCCATTCTCGATTCGTGGCGGGAGAAACGTTATGCGAAGTCTGCGCTGGTTGGCAGCGTTGTGGGTCTTGAGCCTGGGGAGCGCGCCGGCGTGGGGCGAAGGTCCAGCGCCCGGCAAGGGGACAAACGAGCATCAATGGAAGCCGCGCACCAAGAGCGTGGCGGTGTTCAAGAACGGGCTCGGCTTCTTTCTCCGTGAAGGCGAGGCCAAGCTCCGCGACGGCTGGTGCCTGGCCGATGAACTGCCGCCGGCGTCGTTCGGCACGCTGGGCATCTACGCTCTCGGCGGCGATGAGTTGGTCGACGTCGTCGGGGCCGGGGCAGGCGAGGTCGTAGTCTTCGACGGCGTCGACGCTCCCGATACGTTGGCCGCCCGGCAGGAGCGGCTCGAGGCCAGCAAGCAGCTCAAGGTGCAGCTCGAATACGAGCAGCACGGCCAGCCGCGCTCGGCCGCCGGCAAGCTCGTGTCGGTGGGGCCTGAGTTCGTGGTGCTCGAGAGCGACAGCAACAGCTTCGCCGTGCCGACCCCCGGCGTACGGCGCATGCAAACCCTCGAGATGCCGCTCCGCGTCCACGTGAGCGGCCTCGGCGCCGACAAGGGGCAGGCCGCGCCGGCGAGCGTCCAGCTCGGCATGGCCTATTTGCGGAAGGGGATCACGTGGGTGCCGGAGTACACGCTGCAGATCCTGGACGATAAGACGGCCGAGCTCACGCTGCGGGGGACGCTGGTGAACGACGCCGAGGACCTGGTCCACTGCGACGTGAACTTCGTTGTCGGCGTGCCGAACTTTCTACACACGGCAAGCATGGCGCCGCTGACAGCCGGACAGGCCCTTCGCATGCTGGGCGCCTCGGTAGGGCCCGACCAATTGAAGGTCCAGATCATGAACAACCAAGGGTTCAATCTGAGCAATTTCGCCGCCAACAACGGGACATCGAACTCCGTTGCCATGCCCCAAGGCGAGGAGCCTGCGCCGGTTGCCAAGAACGTAGATCAAGTGCTCGCCACCTTACCGGTCGCCGAAAGCGCCGGCGGCAGCGACTACACGGTCTACACCAAGCGCGATCTCACGGTGCGGACCGGCGAGAAGGCCATGGTCACCCTCTTCAAGAAAAAGATCGGCTATGCCCACGTCTACCGCTGGAGCCCGCCGGAGGCGATCACGCACTTCTTGGTGCTCCAGAACGCCACCGACACCGCCTGGACGACGGGCCCCTGCCTGACGACGAGCGCGGCGCAGCCCTTGAGCGAGGACCTGCTCAAGTACACGCCGGTCGGGGGCCGCGCGGAGATTCCGGTCACGGCGGCGATCAATGTTTCGAGCGACAAGACCGAGAACGAGGTCGACCGCAAGCTCAAGGCCCACTCGCCGGCGGAGAACGTCTTCCTCGACCTGGTCACGATCGGCGGACGACTCGAGCTGCGCAACTTCGAGCAGCGCAAAGTCGAGGTGTTGATCACGCTCGCTGTGCCAGGCAAGCCGACGAAGGCCGACGGCGGCGGCAACGCGTCTGTTCGAGTACCAGTACGAGCGCTATGTGCCCTCGAACTAACGGCGGGGCGTGGACCCGGCGGGCGCGGCCCCGGAAGGACCTCCGGGGGCCGCGCTTGCCGGCCTGCAACCGGCCCATTAGCGTCAAGGCATCGGACACTGAGGAGAGGAGAGCGATGAGCCGGCCGCCGCGAATACTCGTGATCGAAGACGACGCGCCTATCCGGCGCGGCCTCGTCGACGCGCTTCGCTCGGCGGGCTACGACTCGCTCGAGGCCGCCGGGGGCCAGCGCGGACTCGAGCTGGCGGTCACGGCGGAATATGACCTGCTGCTGCTCGACCTGGTGCTCCCCGAACTCGGCGGGCTCGAGATTCTGGAGCGGTTGCGGGTTGCCCGCCCCACGCAGGCAGTGATCGTGCTGACGGCCCGGGCGGCGGAGCACGACCGCGTGGCGGGGCTGCGGGCGGGGGCCGATGACTATGTGGTCAAGCCGTTTGGCCTCGCCGAGTTGCTCGCCCGCGTCGAGGCCGTCTTGCGGCGTTCGCCGGAGCGGCCCAGTTCGGTCGTCGAGCTGGCGATTCCCGCCGGCGCGGTCGACCTCGCGCGGCGCGAGGTTCGCTATTCCCAAGGCGGCCGCGCGGAGCTTTCGGAAAAGGAGTGCGACTTGCTGCGCTACCTGGCGCAGCACGCCGGGCGCACGATTGCCCGCGAGGAGCTGCTGGCGCACGTCTGGGGGCTGAGCCCGCGTGGGGTGACGACGCGGACGATCGACATGCACGTCGCCCGCTTGCGCGAAAAGCTGCGCGACGACCGCGAGACGCCGCAGGTGATCGTGACCTCGCGTGGGCACGGCTATGCATTCTGTGCCCCGAGGCCGGGACGCGCGCCATGAGTTACGCCTGGCGAGTTGCGGTCGCCTATGGGGTCGGGCTGGCGCTGGTGGTCGCCTCGCTCGGTTGGTTGACCGCCGCCGCCCTGCGGATCGACCGGGCCGAGTCGGCGGCGCGGCAGAAAGCTGCCTTCGAGGAACGCGTGCAGTTGGCGCTGTGGCGGCTCGATGCGGCCGCGGCGCCGCTCGTGGCGCAAGAGAGCGCGCGGCCCTACTTTGAGTACGAGCCTTTCTTCAGCGCCATTCCCTTGAGTTCCCCGCAGACCGTGGGGCTCACGCCTGGCGGCGGCGTCGCCCCTTCGCCTCTACTCCCGGGGCCCGGGCAGTGGATCTTGCTGCACTTCCAAGTCGCTCCCGAGGGCAAGTGGAGCTCGCCGCAGGCGCCTGAAGGTTCGCTGCGCGCGCGGGCGCTGCAGGGGTTCGTGACCGTCGACCGCCTCGCGCTGGCCGACCAGCGGCTGGCCGATTTACAAACGTTCGCGGCGACCGAGCTAAGTCCGCGCCTCGCTGCCGCCAGTGCGCTGCGAAGCCAAGTACGGCAGTTCGCCCAGGCGGCGCTCGCTCCGGCCGGCAAGGAGCGCGCGGCGAACGAGTTTCTAGCCCGCGTGCAATCTTCCGTGGGCAACTTTGATCTGGCCAACGGCCGCAACACGATCGCCTTTCAAAGCCCGGAACTGCAAACCGACGCCATGACGCCTCTGTGGCTTGGCCCTCGGTTGCTGCTGGTCCGCCGCGCGTCCGTTGCCGGGCGCGACTATTTGCAGGGCTGCGAGCTCGACGCCGCGGCGCTCGCTCGGTGGCTCGAGAGTCTGCAGCAGGACCTCTTTCCGCACGCACGGCTCGAGCCGGTGGGTGTCGACACCGTGCCCTCGCGGCGGCTGGCCTCGTTGCCGCTGCAGTTCGAGCCGGGGGAAACGCCTCCTCTCGGCGGGCGCTCGACCTCGTTGCTGATCGCCCTGGGGCTCGGCTGGGGGGCGGTGGCGCTCACGGCGCTGGCCGGCGGCGTCGTGTTGGCCGGAGTGGTGTCGTTGAGCGAGCGGCGGGCTGCGTTCGTTTCGGCGGTGACGCACGAGCTGCGAACGCCGCTGACGACCTTGCGCCTCTATACGGAGCTCTTGGCCAGCGGCCGCGTCGTCGAGGACGACAAGCCGCGCTATTTGCAAACCCTCTCCGGCGAGGCCGCCCGGCTCGGCCGGCTTGTCGAAAACGTACTCGCGTTCGCGCGGCTCGAGGGACGCCGGACGCCTGCGCGCGCCAACCCTATTCCGTTGGGTCAGGCGTTGGCCCACGCGCTGCCCCGCGCACAAGAATTGGCGAGGCAGGCCGGACTCGAGCTGCGTGTGGAAGCCGATCCGGCGGCCGAAGAAGCGCTCGTCAGGGCAGAGCCGCAGGCGTTGGAGCAGATCCTGTTCAACCTCGTCGACAACGCTTGCAAGCATGCGGCGCATCCGCCGGAACAGCCGCTACAGCTTGCCGTGTTGCGAGACGGAAAAGTGCTGCGGCTCGCACTGCGCGATCTTGGCGCCGGGATTCCCGAGGGCATGCGGCGGCGGCTGTTTCGCTCGTTCTCGCGGCCGGCCGAAGAGGCGGCCGGCGGAACGCCTGGCGTTGGGTTGGGGCTCGCGCTCTGTCGGGGCTTGGCCCGGCAACTGCACGGGGATCTGCGTTTGGAAGCCTTCGACGGTCCGGGAAGCTGTTTCGTGCTCGAGTTGCCGATCACTGAGCCCATGGCATGAGCTAGTCAGCTCACTGGCGATTCGTACGTAGCGCCTCCGTAAGCTCGTCCGCACGAACCACGGGCGCACGGCACAACGGCGGCGACGGCCGCGCACTTTTTCTTTGTTCCCCCTCTGAAGGGTTGCCGACTCTTCCTGAGGGAAATTGGGAACCACTGAGGGAGAGCGGGCGATGCGCAGCACATGGAAGATGGCCGGCGCCGCGGCAGTGGCGGTGTTGAGTTGGACGATGCCGGCGCGGGCAGCCGAACAGGCCGTCAAAAGCGGCGAAGTTCTCAGCTCCGCCGAGGGCGCCTGGGAAACGGGCGCCCGCCCGATCGGTTGCCAGGAGTGCGCAGAGTGCGACGGCTGCTCGAGCTACGACAGCTGCTGCCGCAAGCCCCCGCTGCTCGGCATCATTCAGCCCAGCGACCACGGCTTCGACGGCTTCATCAGCCCGATCACCAACACGGTGTTCTTTGAAGACCCGCGTACGCTCACCGAGGCGCGGCTGATCTTTGCCGATCACAATATCCCCAGCACCTCGCCCATCGGCGGTGGCGACGTGCAGCTTTATGCCCTGCAACTCCGAGCGGCGCTCACCGAGCGGCTCTCGGTCATCGCCACCAAAGACGGCTACCTGAGCCTGACGACGACCGGTCTTGGCCACCGCGAAGGGTGGGCCGACGTGATGGCGGGGCTCAAGTACAACCTGGTCCGCGACGTCGAGACCCAGTTCTTGCTGAGCGCCGGGCTGACCTTCGAGATGGACACCGGCACCCACAACGTCTTTCAAGGCCGCGGCGATGGCGAGTTCCACGCCTTCCTCACCGGCGGCAAGGAGCTATTGCCGGGCGTTCACTGGATCTCCGGCAGCGGCTTCCGCCTGCCGACCGACACGGTCGACCGCAGCCAGATGTGGTACTGGTCGAACCACTTGGACAAGGAAATCTGGAACGGCATCTACGGCCTGGTGGAGCTGCACTGGTTCCATTGGATGAAGAGCGGTCAGGTGGGCCCCTTTGGCGTGGAAGGGAACGACATCTTCAACCTGGGCTCGCCGGGAGTGGCCGGCAACGACATCGTGACGTTGGCGGTGGGCGGCAAGTACAAACCGGCCCCTTGGCTCGAAATCGGCTCCGCGTTCGAGTTCCCGCTCACCAAACGCCGCGACCTATTCGACAACCGCCTGACGGTGGACTGCATTGTGCGGTACTAAGCGCTCCGTGTGTCAATCGCGCCGTCTTAACCGCGGAGGACGCCGAGGACACAGAGGAGCGCAGAGAATTCGTTCTCTGTGTCCTCCGCGTCCTCTGCGGTAATAAACCGGCACTTCAGCCCGCGAGCGCCGGGTTGAACGGCTGGCCCTTGGCCAGCTTCGGTAGCTCGAGCTCGACGAGTTCGGGATACTTCTGGGCGGCGGCCGTGTTGAACACCAGCACGTGTTCGTCCGCGCCGATGCGACCTTGCTCGAACAGCCCCGCCAGCACGTCGAAGCAGATCGCCGTTTCCGGACAGATGCTCAGTCCCTCGACGCTCGCCACCCTGCGCATCCAGGGCACGATCTGATTCTCGCGGCCGGTGGCCGCCAGCCCGCCGCTGGTGCGAATGGCGTCGAGCATCATGAAATCGCCCACCGCCGCCGGCACCCGCAGGCCGCTGGCCATGGTGGACGCGTTCGGGAAGGTCTCGGCAAAGCGCTGTCCGGCTTCGAAGGCGCGGACGATCGGCGCGCAGCCCTCGCTCTGACAGGCGATCAAGCGTGGCGGCTTTTCGGAGCGCAGCCAACCGAGGGCGCGGAGTTCCTCGTAGGCTTTCCAAATGCCGATCAGCCCCGTGCCCCCGCCGGCAGGGTACAGAATCGCGTCGGGGAACTGCCAGCCGAGCTGTTCGGCCAGTTCGAGCCCCATCGTCTTCTTGCCTTCCAGGCGATAGGGCTCGCGGAGCGTGGACATGTCGAACCAGCCCATCCGCTCGCGATGCTCGCGCACGATGCGGCCGCAGTCGTTGATGAGCCCGTCGACGAGCACCACCTTGGCCCCGGCGAGCCAGGCTTCCTGCTGGTTCGTCCGCGGCGTGTCGGCCGGCATAAAGACCCAGGCCTCGAGCCCTGCCCGCGCGGCATAGGCCGCCAGCGCGCCTCCGGCGTTGCCGGCCGTAGGCACGGCTAACCGCTCGAGCCCCAGATGACGGGCCATGCTCACCGCCACCGTCATGCCGCGGCTCTTGAAGCTGCCGGTCGGCAGGTGCGACTCGTCCTTCACCGTCAGCGCCCCGCGGTGGCCAAGCGCGCGGGCCAATCGGGGCAACTCGAGCAGCGGAGTCAGACCTTCGCCGAGCGAAACCGGTTCGACCTCGGCCGGCAGCGGCAGCAACTCGCGGTACTTCCACAGGCCGGGAGGCCGCAGTGCCAACTCCGCAGGCGAAACGGCGCGGCGCACCGCCGCGAGATCGTAGCGGACCCACAACGGCCGGTCCTGATGAACGCCGTACACCTGGCCCGGCTCGAACCGCGTGCCGTCGAGGGCGCTTTCGAGATGGGAGACGAACGGAGGCACGCGCGGTCCGACTCCTTCCGTTCAGCTCGCCCGGCCGGCGCGCATCCAGGCGACGACCTCGGCGACGACGTCGGCCAGATCGTATTTTGGCCTGTGGTCGATCGTCTGCCGCAGTCGAGACAAATCCGGCACGCGGCTGCGGACGTCTTCGAAGTCGTCGGAATAGGCTTCGGCGTAGGACTGGAAGCGGACCTCGAGCTGCGGGTCGACCGCGGCAATCACCCGCTGGGCCAGCTCGAGAATCGAAATCGGCTGATCGCTGCCGATGTTGAACACGCGTCCCTGGGCCGCCTCGCAGTTCATGAGGCCGAGGACCGCCGCGATGACGTCGGCCACGTGGGCGAAGCACCGCACCTGGCGGCCGTCGTCATGCACGACCGGAGATTCGCCGGCGAGCGCCGCCGACACAAACCGGGGCAGGACCATGCCGTAGTGCCCTACCTGCCGGGGGCCGACGACGTTGAAGAAGCGGCCGACGACGACCGGCAACTGATACTCGCGCCAATAGGCCAGGGCCAGGAACTCGTCGATCGCCTTCGAGGCGCCGTACGACCAGCGGGGACGCGTGGTCGGCCCGAGCACCAGGTCGTCTTCCTCGGTCCAGCGGCTCTTGGGGTTCTTGCCGTAGACCTCGCTGGTGCTGGCCAGGAACAGCTTCGTGCGCTGTCCTTCCTCCTGCCGGCGGCGCAATTCCGCCAGCAGCATCTCGGTGGGAAAGATGTTGGTCTCGATCGTGCGGATCGGCGCCTGGGCGATCAGCCCCACGCCCACCGCCGCGGCCAGGTGATAGACCTCGTCGACTCCTTCCACCAGCCGCCGCATGAGGGGCGCGTCGGTGACCGAGCCAAGCACATAGTGGAAACGCGGGTTGCCGGCCAGGCCCGCCAAGTTTTCGGCGCGGCCGGTCGACTCATCGTCGACGACGCGGACCGTGTGCCCCTGGGCGAGCAGCGCCTCGGTGAGATGGCTGCCAATGAAGCCGGCGCCGCCGGTGACGAGGATCGTTTTCACGCCGAAAGTCGAGCGAGGAAAGGCTGTTGGGATCGTCGGCTGAAACCTACCAGCCGCCCCCGGCTCACGCAACCGGCGTCCTTTCGCGGTTCTGAGGGTTGCCGGGGCGGCTTGGGCGTCCGATACTAATTCCCGCTCTCCATCCCTTCCCCGGCCGGCCCAACGTATGCATCGCTCCCTGATCGCGCTCGCAGTCACGCTCAGTCTTGCCTCGTCCCTTTCGGCCGAGATGCTCGTCAGCGACAACTTCGGCAGTCAGGTGCTGCGGTTCAATGAGAAGACGGGCGAGTTTCTCGGTACGCTCGTGCAGCCGGGCGCAGGTGGTCTCGATGGGGCCACCGGCATGTGGGTGGGCTTCGACGGCCGCCTGTGGGTCACCAGCCAGAACACGGGCGCGATCCTGCGCTACGACCTCGACTCGGGCGAGTTCCTGGGCGTGTTCGCCAACTCGAACAAGGCCGGCCTCGTTGGGCCTTCGGATTTGCGTCTTGGAAACTTTGGCAACCTGTACGTGAGCAACTTTGGCGGCACGACCGTCGACACCTTCGATCCCACGTTCGGCACGTACAACGGCCCCTTTACCAAAGGGGGACCGCTGAGCGGCGCGTCGTATTCGAAGTTCGGCCCCGATGGCAACCTCTACGTCAGCAGCTTCAACACCAACCAGGTGCTCGAGTACAACGGCGTCACCGGCGAGTACATCGGCGTCTTCGCCTCGAACCCGGCGTTGGCGGGCCCGGCTTCGCTGTCGTTCCGCGGGGGCGACCTGTATGTATCAGGGCTGATCAGCCAAAATGTGCTGCGGTTCGACGCGACGACCGGCGCGTTCGTCGACGTGTTCGCAACTCCTGCGCCCGCGCAGGGCCCCGGCGGCCAAAGCCTGCAACCCTTCCCCTCGGATCTCTTGTTCCTCAACGATGGCCGCCTGCTCGTGTCGCTCACGGGACAGGGCGGCATCGCCGCCTTCGACAGCACCTCTGGCCAGCAACTGCAATACTTCGCCACCGGCGGCGGGCTGCTCGTGCCCGGGAAAATGCTGTTGCTCCCCGATTTGATCGGCGGAGACGCCAACCGCGACGGCCGCGTCGATCTGGCCGACTTCGGCGTCCTGAAAATCAACTTTGGCGCCGGCACGAGCCGCGCCGAAGGAGACTTCAACGGCGACAAAAAAGTCGACCTGGCCGACTTCGGCATCCTCAAGGCGAACTTCGGCGCGTCGTCCGCCGCGCCTGTGCCCGAGCCAGCGACGCTCTTATTGGCGCTGGTGGGCCTGGCTGGACTAGGCCTGCGGCGGGCCGTCTCCCGCTAGGATTCTGGCCGGCGGTCGTAGTCCCCTCTTACTGAGGGTCCGCTTGATTCGAGCCCACGTCACCGGCGGGGCTGCCGCCGATCGTGCCGCCGTCGGCCGGAGCCGCAGCCGGATTGGCCCCTGGGCCCCCGGCGTCGGCGTTCTCAGGCTTATCCAGCCGCACGAGCAGATAATGCTCGGTCTTCTGCGTGCCGTAGTGCACCAGCACCTGCGTTTGCGGCTGCGTCAGGTTGTAGATGCCGGTTTCGATCACAGTGTGCGACTTGTCGCCGATCGTAAAGGCCACGCGCTGCGTCGCTTTGTCGACTTGCCCCTGCACGACGGCCGTTTGGTCGGTCGCGCTGTTGTGCAGGGTGCCGGAGATGATCCCCTCGCGATTGACCGCGAGTTGCAGCACGCGGCTGGGGTTGGTGTCGCTCGTGCTCGTGACTAGGGCGAACGTGCCCAGCGGGAGCCAGTCTTGGTCGCTCGCAGCCGCTTCGTTGGCCGAGGGATCGACCGTGGCCAGGTTGGCGGCGCTTTGGGCATACTCCTCAGGCGTGCCTACCGATTGGCCGTTCACGTACACGCCGTCGTCCTGATAGACGACGTTGCCGCCGTCGCCGTAGTCGTAGTAGATCGGTTGCGTCCAACCCCAGGCGGGGAACCAGCCGGCCAAGCCTGCCCAGGTCGGCACGGTCCACCAATAACCCCAGGGATAGCGGTTCCAGCCGTTGTGGTAGTACCAGGCGCCGAGGTTGGGATGATACCGGCTCCACCAATCGCCGCCGACCCAAGGATGGTTGCGGTTGTCCCAGTTGCCGCGCACGTTGTTGGCCCAGTTCTGCCAATGCTGGGCGCGGTCGGGGTGATTGTCGAGCCAGTTGCTGGCGCGGTTGCCGGCGTCGCCACGCCAGGCGTCGCTCACGCGGTTGTTGATGCGGCCGGCGGCCTCGGGGTTGAGGTTGTTCCAGGCTGGCCGATTGCCGGCGTGCCCCGCGGGCCAAATGGTTGAGGCGCGGTCGAGGTTGTTGAGCCGCGCGCCGCCGTCGGCCGGGCCGCCGCGCATGCCGAGAAAGTTGTTGAGCTCGTTGGGCGTCACGCGCCCGCCGCCAACGCCATTGTTGAACCCGCCCAGCCCGCCATCGAAGCGCGGCACGGCCGAATGATCGAACTGCTGCGAGGGATAAATGCTTTGCGGGCGGAAGTTGTTCGCCTGGGGACGGAAACCGTCGACGCCGCCCGCGCCCAGGTTGTTGGCGCGGAAGCCGCTGTCGAAGCCCCCCGCGCCGAAGTTGTTCGGCCGAAAGCCGCCGAAGTTGCCGCCGGAGAAGTTGCCGCCGCGATTGCCAAAATCGCCGCCGCCGAAGTTGCCACCGCCGAAGCCCCCGCGGTTGCCCCCGAAGTTTCCGCCGCCAAAGCTCCCGCCGCGGTAGCCGCCAAAACCGCCGCCGCCTCCAAAGCTGCCGCCGCGGAAGCCGCCGCCTCCTCCGCCGTGAAAGCCGATGGCCCAGGCCGCAGTTGCCGCGGCCCACAGCCCGAACGTGAGCGTGGTCAAACGAAGCAGGCGCGTGGTCATTGCTTTGCCTCCGGAGCGGGTCGGGTATTCGATTGCGCGTCGGTCGCGGGAGCCGCCTCGGGTCGGCGCGTGAGCGTGTTCACCTGGCCGTTGGGGAGCGGCGCGCCGTCCCAGTCGCGGTCAATGGTCTGCAGGGTGTACTGGTCGTCGCCCGTCCGCTCGAGCACTTGCGTCAGCGAGCCGCGGAGGCCGTCGGGGCGCTGCCCTGCCAGCTTGATCAGCCAGCCATTCGGGCCCTGCGGCAGCCAAGAGCCCTGGGCGAAGCTGCCGTCGCTGGCGAAGAGCCAACAGCGAAGCTGGCCGGCGCTCGCGTCCCAGCCGATGATCTCGAGCCCCTGGGCCAGCGTTTCGCCGTCGCGCTCGTGACGGTAGCTGCGAGCCAAGAATTGTCGGCCCGGCGTCCACTCGGCCGAGCTGGTGATTTGCTGCCCCGGCTGCGACTCGTCACTCCATTTTCCGATCAGCCAGGCGAGCGATTCGATCGGGTTGCCGGCCGGCGCCGAGAATTCGGTCTCGCGCACTTCGTCGACCCGCCAGGCGTCGTTCACACGCGCCAGCAGCACATTGAGTTCCGAGTGAGTGGTCGAGTGGTCGGTGTGCCGCACGGTGGCAAGCACCTCGAGGCTGGCCACCTCGGGCGACACCTTGCGCAGTGAAACGAGTTGCAGCTGAAGCTGCACGTGGGGGTCGGCCTTGAACAGCTTCTCATAGGCGCCGGCGATCGCCACCCGGCCCTCGAGCTTGGCGCCAGTCTCGCGGGATTGATGCACCGCGTCGGCGGTCCAGAGCGCAGCGAGCTTTTCGGCGTCGTGGGCGTTGAAGGCGGCGACCACGTTGCCGAGCGCCGCTTCCACCGCCTTGGTCTGCTCCGCCGTCGCGTTCCCCTGAGTCTGTGCCCAAGCAGGCCAGGCCGCCAGGCAAATGAGCGCGGCGCCCAGCCAAGGGCCCCTCGATCCACGGCCGCTGTTCATGAGATGTGTTCCTTAGAATTCGAGCTGTCGGAGCCGCGCGCCGGAGCGCGGCGCAAGACACTGCCGAACCATAGGACGCAGCCGCGATGCAAAGACGCTGTTCTCCTCGGCCGCGACCGTCGCCAGGACGAACAACGCTCAGTATAGAGCTTCCGACAGCGAAACCAATGCAACCGGCACAATCGGCTGGGGAGGGGGCTGGGCGTTGTCGCACCTCCGCAGCTCAGCGGTTGCCGCGGGCCGCAGCTCGTCGCCAAAGCCCCAGCCAGACACTACACCCCTTCCGTTCGGCGAAGCGTCTGCTGCGGACACTTGCCGTGAACCGGCGTCCGCCCGCGATTCAAGGCTCCACGATCGCCGGAAGCAGCATGAACCAGACGACTCCCAGCACGGTGGCGATGCACCACCACTTAATTGTCGCCGACGGCACGCGCCTCCCGAGCACACCACCACCAAAGCAAAGCGCGGCCCCAGTAAGAAACAGCGCAAGCGACCCCAGGACGACGATGGCCTCGCCGCGCCCGAGAACCTCCGAATAGCGGCGAAGCGCTCCGAGCGGAAGGACCCAAAAGCAGGCGAGAAGGGTTGCGGAAAAGACCGTGTGCGAAACGACGAGCAGCATGTAGAGCCGACCGGCGAGCCCATACACGGGCACATCGGACCGTCGAAGTTCAGGCGTTGTTTCTCCCATGATCCCAGTCTCGGCCTCGAGGAACTCTCCCCGCAAGGTGCGAAGCAGTCGCGGCGATCAGTGCAGCGCCCGCGCCGCCGAAGAAAAGCCACCTTCCCAGGTCGCTCCGAAACTCGGCGACTGTCGCGGGCGGCGGCTCGTCGCCAAAACCCTGGCCAGACACGTACACGCAGGCGCCAACGGGCATGCAGAACAGCCCAACTGAGAGTGTCAGGGCCCGAACGGTTCGCATGTGAGGCCGCACTTGCTCCCTCGACCAAGCCACTCTACCCGTCGGACGACGCCGTCTTGAGCCTGTCCAAATAGAGTCCGACGACCATCCCAAGAGCAGCGAAAACCAGCGCCCACAGGGACTCCACGACGCTCGAACGCGCATGATAAGCATTGTTGTCGGCCAGTTGCCTAAAAATGACCTCCGAAACGCGAGTAGTCGGAAACTCGTACCAAAACTGGGCGGACAAGATGTAGCTCCATCCGCCGATGGCAAAGCCAATGCTCCAGGGCTTACGGCGGACCGCCCATTCAATCGCGGCATATGCCAAGGCCAAATAGGTCGGCAGCACGATCGCCGCCTTCGCATACGGGTTGGCATTGAGAAGGCCTGTCAGGACCACGGCCACGGCCACGATGCCGACAAACAGCCAGCGCAGTGAGAAGCGATACGTCACGGCCTTACTCCAAGACGTCGAGACAACAGGTCATTTCGACCGTTTCACTCCGCGATTGCGGCAGACGATCCGACAGCCGCAGGCAGCCGGTTGACTTTCCATCCTTTCAGTTTACGCGCCAGTACCGTGATTCTTGCTCCAATACACAGCGGCCGCATAGCCCGCTACGAACGCGGCTGTCGCCAGGGTCAAGGCACGCCAGGGCTGCGCGGGGTCGCGCGGGTCGAGGGGAGGAAAGTCAAATGGCACTTCGGAGGGACGCACGACGTAGGCCTCGGGGAAGAGCCGGGCCAGTCGGTATTCGTCCTTGTCGCTAGTAGCGGCGGAGACGTAGACGATCCGCGCCGGGGCGTCCCCCAGGAGGCGGCGCACCCATGGGAAGCTCGGCGGCGGCCACGAGCCGCCGCTGTACGCTTTCGCGATCCTCTCGACGATCGCGGCGTCGACTTGCTTCGCGACGACGGCCTGGCGCTCGGCGACGACGCGCCGCTCCGCGGCGATCCAAGCGAACGCAAGGCCCAACAGAGTGACCATCGCCAGGACATTGCTGATCGAAAATGTTCGTTTCAAGGGTGTTTCACCGACGCCGAAGAGCTTGCAGGCGCAAAAGAAACAAGGTTCACGCTCTTTATCCGCCAAGCCAGTGCAGCGATTCATACTCCACGCGCTCGAGCCCGTAGCGATCGACGAGCTCGCCTGCCAACTGGCTGCTCGCTCCCTGCGGCGCCTCGCGCCAGGCCGCGCAGAACGCCACGAGATCGGTGTCGGGCGGCAGCCGGTAGCACGTCGGCCCCCAGGTGCAGGCGAACCAGCCTTCGTGCCAGGTCAGCCAGCCCGGGCTACCGAAGCCAGTGGCGTCACGCAGGACGAGCTGGTCAGGCTGGTGGAGCTCGGCCTTCATGCCGTGCTTTTTCAGAGCGAGGATGAGGTCGGCGTACATCTGGCCGCGTCGTCTATACTGGCAAGTGGCCCGTTCTGGCGGGAAATGGGCCGCCATGCATCCGTGAGTATAAGCCGGCGGCGGATGCGTCACAGCGGCGCGGCGTTAGCGCGGTCGACGAGTCGGCCAACCAATCGACCTTTACGCCAACCCCCGCGCCCAGTACCATCGCCGCCGTTTCTCTCCAGGCAGGGGGCGCGGGGACTGTTCGGCAAGAGTCGTCATGCGCCGCTTGGCCAAGGTGCTAGCGATCGCGGCCACGTTGTTGGGGCCGGGCGGGGCGGCTTCGGCTCAGACGCTCGAGTTGGCCCGGCAAGAGGTGCGTGAGCGCGATCCGGCCCCTGCCAGTGAACCGGCACCTGCGCCAGCGCATGCCAAGACTCCTCCGTCACGCAGCGCGTCGTCCGCAAGCACTTCGTCGGCCGACGACTCTGGTTACACTCTGGGAGACATGACCGGGCTCGTGGTGCTCACCGGCGCCGTCGTTTCCGCGCCGGTGTGGGGCCCGGCGGTGCTGCTCGGCGACAGCTATCGCGCCCCAGGCTTCTTCCCACCGCATCCCTACGAGGAGTCGGCCGGCAACCTGGTGATTGCCGACGAGCCCTATAAGCCGCTCCGTCCCTGGTCGGCCCAGGTGTCGTTCGCTTATGGCAACGATTTCGACGGCCTCGCACGCTATGGCGGCCAGGCGCTCGTGAGCACGACGCAACGTGTCGATTTCGACACGGAATGGAACTGGTACGTCGAGAATCAGCCTGGCGGGGCGGACTCGATTCACACGGGCGACGCCAACATGATGTTCCGCTGTGCCCAGAGCGAACGAGTGCAACTGCGCATCGGGCTGGGCCTGAACTGGCTGGTCGACCAACACGACCAAGACGTCGGCGTGAACTTCACCTACGGGGCCCAGGTCTTTCCGATCAAGCCGGTCGTGCTCACCTCGGAGCTCGATTGGGGCACGCTCGGCAACGCCCCGCTGTTCCACGTGCGGGCGACCGCCGGCGCGGTGTTCCACGGCTGTGAGCTCTTCGCCGGCTATGACTTCCGCAAAATCGGCCAGGCCGATCTACAAGGGCCCATGCTGGGCCTGCGCTATCACTTCTAGGGCAGCTCGCACTAGCCCGCTGCGCGAGCAAGGGACGCGAGCGCCGCTTCGGCGCGCTGGCTGACCATGCCTTTCGGCCCCGCTGAAGAAATCCGGCGAGGTTTGGCCAAGGAAGCGTGGCTCTCCCTTGCTCGCGCTGCGGGCTAGTATCGCTTCGACCTAGTAGCGCTACCGGAACGCCCACGACCAATACGTGACGATCATGGCCAAGATCAGCGGCAGGCCGAAGAGGAGGATGCCGGGGCCGTTGCTGTCCGCGACGCTCAGGGCGAGCATCGAAACAGGAATGGCCACGGCGAAAGCGGCCGCCGAAGTGAGCGCGGCCTTAAGACGTCGAGAGCGGAATCGCACCGGGCACTCCTTACACCCCTGAACAAAAAACCGCCTGACGCGAAGCATTGTGCGCGAAGCATCGGCCGTTGCGAAATCCCCCTTCCGGGCTAGACGCTGCGAATTGGGCAAAGTCTTCCGCGCCCTGACGCACTCGGCGGCAGGGGTATACAATTTGCCCCAACGAACCAATCGCCGTTCGTTTGCCCGCTTTCAGGAGATCGAAACATGGCTTTGCCGCGCACTGCCCTTGCTGTGGCCGTGTTGACCTGCGCCCTTGGCGCGAACACCGCGCTGGCCCAGGGAAATGCCGAGGCCTACGCCGGACAGCCCTTGGGCGTGGGACGCATCAGTCTGCGCTCGTTGCGCGGCGAGCCCGCGCTGCCGGCCAGCGACGACGCGATCGAGCTGCGCGAGTCGGCAGGCCGGGCGCTCTATCCAGCGTTCGAAACGAGCCCGCTGCGGCAAGTGTTCCGCAACCTGGCCAATCGCCGCCGGGAGCTCAACGCCTACTTCTTGTTCCGCGGCAACGAGCCGCTCGACCTCACGCTGCTAGCGGGGGGCGCCTTCGAGCAACGCCTGCGGGTGAGCGACAATCCGGCGGCGCAGCGGACGCTGCAGGATCTGTGGTGGCAAGAGTATGTGCGCAACCGGCAACAAGGATTGCGCAACGGCGGCTACCCACCGGTCATCGATAACTACTTGATGGCCACGCTCTCGCGGCGGCTGAGCCTGCCGCTGCCTCCCTTGGCAGGGCTCGAGCCGAGCGACGACCCGAGCCAAGACGCGCTCAACTCGCTGCTGGCGTCGAACGCTTGGCGACTCGAGTTGCAGGACCGTGCGCTGGTGTCCACGGCCGCGCCCACGGCGACCGCCAGCTTGCCGCTCCCGGCCACGCCCGTCACCCCGCTGATCGACTATCCCGAGGCCGCCGGCCAAATCGAGATCGAAGCCATTGCCAAGCAGGTGCCGGTGGAGTGCTTCTACGCGAGGTTCGGCGCTTTCGGGAACTTCCAGTGGATGCGGGCGCTCACGGAGGAGTGGGGAGGCGATCTAAGCAACCTGATCACCCAGCGGGGCCTTAACTACGAGCGCGGCCAACGCACCGAGCGGCGGCTGGCGCTCAAGGAGACCGAGCTTTCGAAGGCGTTGGGCGCGGCCGTGATTTCCGACGTGGCCCTGATCGGCCTCGACCTCTACCTGCAGGAGGGCCCGGCGCTCGGCCTGTTGTTCGAGGCCCGCAACAACTTCTTGCTCAGCCAGAGCATCAACCAGCAACGTCAAGAGGCGCAGCGGGCCGCGCCGGGCGCGAAGCTCGAGGAAGTGGAGATCCGCGGCGGCAAAGCTTCGCTGCTCTCGACGCCAGACCAGACCGTGCGGTCTTTCTACGTGGTCAGCGGCAGCTATCACCTGGTGACCACTTCGCGCTATTTAGCCGAACGCTTCTTGGCCGCCCCCGGCGAGAAAACGACCCTCGGCGATAGCGATGGCTTTCGCTATGCCCGCAGCGTGATGCCGGTGTCGCGGGGCGACACCATCTTGGTCTATCTCTCGGAGGCGTTTTTCCGCCAACTCACGACGCCGCACTATCGCATCGAGCTTGCGCGGCGGCTGGTTTCCGACGGCGAACTCGAACTGTGGCAGCTCGCGCGCGTGGCCGCCGCCGCCGAAGGTTTGCCCGTGGACTCACCAGAGCAGTTGGTGGAGGCCGGCTTGTTGCCGCCAGGGTTTGGTCAGCGGGCCGACGGCAGCAAGCTGGAGCTGCGCGGCGGCGAATGGGTCGACTCCTTGCGCGGCCGCCGTGGCGACTTCATTCCCGTGCCCGACATGACCGTGGACAAGGTGACGCCCGACGAAGCGAAGGCCTATGCGGAGTTCGCCGACGTCTACGCCGACAACTGGCAGCGGCTTGATCCGATCGTGGCGGCGATCAAGCGCGAGCCGGGCGCGCAGCCCTCGGTGGAGCGCGTGGTGATCGACGCCTACGTGGCCCCGATCTCGCGCGAACACTACGGCCGGTTGGCGCAGATCCTGGGGCCGCCGCTCGACAACCAACTTTCCCGGCTGCCGCAGGACGCCGCTTGGTTCGAAGCCTCGGTCTCGGGGCGGATGACGGGCTTGGCGCCGCACCGGCTGTTCGGGGCCATCCAGGGCCTTAACCTGCCGCCGGCCCTCGGCCGCGTGGCCGCCCAAGCCGGGCCGGTGGCCTTGCCCATCCTCATCGACGGCTACTGGGGCGCCACGCCCCATGCCGGACTGGTGGGCAACGTCACCCAGACCTTGCAGCGCATGACAGGCGGAATTTTGGGGGCGCCGGTGCTGAGCAACGGCGAGTTCTACGTCGCCAGTCACGACCGGGCGTTGGCCGAAGAGGCGCTCGCGAACCTGCACTTCGAACCAGCGCCGCGGCCGGCGCAGCTCCGCATCCGCGTGGCCAACCTCGAAGAGACCAAGGCCGCCCGCATCATCAATTCGCTGGGCTACGGCCGAGCCCGCAAGGTTTCCGATGGCAACGCCCACCTGCTGAACGTGTTGACCACGCAGTTGCGGGCGCCGCGGGACGAAGCGCTGGCGATTGCCGAGCGCGTGCTCGACGCCAAGCTCGCGTGCCCTCTGGGAGGCGAATACAAACTGATGACTCTGGAATCCGGAGTGCAAACCTGGCAATCGACGGCTACGGCCAGCCAGGGAAGGCCCCGGTTGTTTGCGGGAGCTCCCGAGGGCTACGTGTTTCCCGCGCTGCGCTGGTTCCGCGGCGTCGAACTCGACCTCCTCCTCGATGAGCCGCAGTTGCGCGTGCATGCCGAGGTGCAGATGCAGCGCGCCGAAATGCCCGACAGGGCGCGCAACGCCGAACGCACGGCGCCCGAGAGCAAGCAATAGGCACAATCTCTCTAGGGAAATTGCCGGCGCCACCCTAGGGTCAATCACCCAGCGATTGGCCGAGCGCCCGCTGCGTTAGTTGAGGGAGAATCCTTACCGCCGGGCTCGCGCGCAGGCTGCGGCTCGGGACAACCCTCAGGCCACCAGACAAAAGAGTGCGTGCCCTGAGCCGTCTTGACCAAGGCTTGGAACAAATCGGCTCATTTCGCCAAGAGCTTTTTGCTCCTTGGCTGCTCTTTTCTTTTCTCGGCGGCTCGCCATGAATCTCGAACGCAGACTTTGTTACCTCGGTGAGGATGGAGATTTCTTCGATTCGCTCGCCGCCGGCATTTCCGGCCGCGGCTGGGCGCTCGAATGGTCCGATTGTCTCGATGTCGACGGCTCCGAGCCGTTCGATTCCTGGGACTGGCGGCGCGTCTTGCTGGTCGACTTGGCCAGCGGCGGGCCGGACGACGTGGAGCGGCTGGTGCGGTTTCGCAAGCGCTACCCGGGAGTTCCCTGGATTTCCATCGCCCAGGGGGCTCAATTCCCGCTGACGACCTGCTCGCTGGCCCGCATGCACGGCGCCGAGGCGATCTTCTATAAGCCGTGCTACGACTGGGAAGGCTTGTGCGAGGTGGTGCAGGCGGCGCTCGCGCGCATCGCCAACTGGGAGCAGGCCATGGACGAGGCCGCCGCCCTCAACGCGGCCTAAAGCGGGCCGCCGAGAGAACGAAACAAGGCGTCGGCCGCGAGGGATTTCCACGGCCGACCGGAAGCAACACCAAGCTGCGCCGGGGAACGCCGTCTCAGGGCTCGTCGGCCGATGCGGCCGACGGGCCCAGGCGGTGCACCAGTTCCACGAGCTCGGTCGTTTGAAATGGCTTGCTCAGGCAACACGTGTTGGGCACTTGCCGCACCCGCGTCTCGAGTTCGGCCGACAGGTAACCGGTGATCACAATGGTTTGCAGCCCGGGATTCAAGGCCCGCAGGGTGTCCGACAACTCGAGGCCGTCGACGCTGTTCATCAGCATCCAGTCGACGATCAAGACGTCGGGTTGAAACTGCTTGACGAGCGTGAGCGCGCGATGCGCGTCGACGGCCGTGCGGACGGTGGCCCCGCGCTGACGGAGAAACATCCGCAGCCGGCGGCGATAGGTTTCCTCGTCGTCGACGACGAGCACTTTCACGGCGCTAAGATCGTAGGAGCTCAAGAATCTTGCATCCGCGGCAGCGAAACGGTGAACACGGCGCCCCGGCCGACTTGGCTGCTGACCTCGACCTCTCCTTGGTGGTCGGCCACGATGCCCTGCACGATACTCAAACCTAGACCAGTTCCAGCCGCCTGTTGCCTGGTGGTGAAAAAAGGATCGAAGACACGTTGAATCTCGGCGGCCGGAATGCCGGGCCCCCGATCGCCGACCGTAATCCGCACTGCGGCCGGATCGTCGTGCGCGCGAACCTCGACTAGACTCCCCCGTGGGCTGGCTTCGAGGGCGTTGTTGAACAAGTTGACGAACACTTGTTCGAGCGCGAGCTCGTTGCCCACCACGGGCAGCCCGACCGGCAACTCCCCCAGGTCGACGCTCACGCCGCGCTGCGCCGCCAGCTCGCGCGTATAGTCGCGCGCACGCCGCAGCACCGCCGCCAGGTCGCAGGGAACATGCTCGCCGTGCTCGTGCTTGGCGAACCGCAGGATGCCCTTGATGATCCGCGAGCAGCGGTCGACGTTGTGGCGAATGCCTTCGAGGGAACTGGCGAGCAGCGGATCGGGCTCGCTGCGTCGGGCCGCGAGCGCCGCGGTTTCCGCCTCGAGCATGATCGCGCCGAGTGGGTTGTTCAGTTCGTGGGCGATGCCGGCGGCTAGCGTGCCGATCGACGCGAGCCGTTCCGTGCGACGCACGCGCTCGGCGTCCCGCAGCGCTTCGGTTACCGGACGAGCTCGACCGAGCAGGCCCACAATCTCCCGACGCTGATTGCGCACCGGCGATAGCTCCAGGTCGAACCCACCGACAGAATCGGCAAGCGCCCAGCTAACGCGACGGCACACGCGCTGGCCGGCTAGCGCCTGACGGCGCCCAGCGGCCAATTCACGCGCGGCCTCGGCCGGCAAACGGTCTTCGAGACGACTCCCCTCCCAGCGCTCCGCGGCAACCCCCAGCCGCTCCATCCAGGCATGGCTCGCACGGCGACAACGTCCGGCGGCGTCCTCGAGCCAGCACAAATCGTCGGTCTGGGCCCACCAAACATGGAGGCCTTCTTGCTCCTCGGCGCAGGTTTCCTCGATTTCCGGCTGCCGCGCAGCCACTGCAGCTTGATGGCGGAGGGCGTCGCGCGCCAGCGTCGCGAGGTCGACGAGCGCCGATACGCTGGCCAGGGCCGCGTCGTCGGCCGCTTGGCCGCCGGGCCCACAGACGACCAGCGCAGTGAACGGCGGCGCAGCGCCTACAGGAAACGCAGTGTAGGGCGACGCCGACGAAGGTTCACCCCGCGTGAAGACCGCCTGCGCCGCCATTTGGACGGCGGAAGGGGCTGAGGCTCCGTTGGAGTTCGTCGCGCCATTGGCGACCGAACGAGGCATCGACGATGCTATCAACTCACAGCCGCCCACTGCAGATTGGCGGCAGTAGAAACAATGCTCGACGCCGGCAATCCGCCCGGCGATGAGGCAAAGCGTGCTGGCGATCGACTCGGCCGACGATTCTCGGGCGAGCGATCCGATCGTCTGCGCCGCCGGCGGTTGGGACGCCGGCTCGTTCCGCGCTGAGTTCGCCGACATGAAGACTCAAGAACTGCTGCGCCCCGCGCTTGCAGATTAGCGGCTAGGCGACGCCTGTCGCAAGGCGCATTACGATCCTGGGCCACGAATCCGAGGCGTGCGCGCCCCTTCGCTCGAAGGCGCGCCGTGGGGTCTCAACCCTACGTAGAGCAAAAGATCAGCCGGTCGGCCGACTAGGAACTGGCGAACCGAGCTTCCTGGTCCAAGCGGCGCAGGAAGCCATCGGCCTCCACCCATTCTTGGTTGGGCAAGGTGGTGGCCTTGCCCTTGAGGAGCGCCCGCATCTCGCCGATCAGCGCCCGCGATTGTTGCGATTGCTCGGGACCGAAGCTCGCCGGGCTCTGCGCACGCGAGGTGAACATCGTCTGCAACTTGGCCTCGAGCGGCTGGAAATCGTCGCCGCTCAGCCCGGCGGGCCAATAGAGTTCTCCCGAAACCGGATCGAGTTCGTTCGAGGTCAACCGCTGCGGCGGCGCCGGCGCCTGCCGGAACGCGGCCTCGGTCGTCTGCGAACGGCGAGCCCGTTTGTCGGCCATGTAGGAGTCGCGCGTCTGCTTGCGAGCGTAATACGCCTGGGCGTACTTCACGTCGTTGTCGAGCGCGGCCGACTGGGCCTGCTGCTGATAGACCAGGGCCTGCGAGTCGAGCAGGTTCGCGACCCCGGCGCTGCGCATCATGTTCGAGAGGCCATTGGCGTAGCCCTCGACCGGCGTCGAGGCGTAGTACCCGGGCGGCCCCCAATCGCCGTACCATTGCGCCGTGGCGATGCTCAGGGGCGCCAACAGGATCGCCACAGCGAGGATCGGGAACCGACGCATGGAGTACTCCGGAAACGCGAAAGGGGAGACAAGGCGCGCCGCTCGAGCGACCGGGCCGCCCGGCGCGAACGACCGGGCCGGTGAGCCCCATTTTGTCCGCCCAGTGGAATGCCGCACGAGCTACGATATGATAGCTTACTGCCCACAGCATACAACGGGCTTGCTTGTTTTCTGGCGAGCGGATTTCCTGCGAAACACCGGCATCTCTTTGGCGGCGGAACTAGGCCTGGAGCAACTCATGCGGCGCGCCCTGACGATCTGGCTCTTTGGTGGATTGGCACTAACGGCGTGGCCTCTGGCCGCGCAGACGCCGAGCGTGGGCGAACTCGCGCTATCGTTGACCGATCAAAACCCCGCCGTGCGGCTCAAGGCGGCCGACGGACTGTCGGGCGCCGAGGGGGATGACGCCGCCAAGGCCGCAGCCGCTCTGGGCGCCGCGCTCGCCGACGCCAACGACGAAGTCCGCTGGCATTCCGCGCGGTCGCTCGCCCGGCTCGGCGCGCCGGCGGCCGTGGCCGTGCCGGCCCTGTCGCAAGCGTTGTCCGACAAGAACCTGATGGTCCGGGCGCATGCCGCGCTGGCCTTGGGAGCCATCGGCCGCGCGGCCCAGCCTGCGGCGCCCGCTCTGCTGCAGCACGTCGTCGATCCCGATCCCGGCGTGCGCCGTGCGGCTTTGCATGCTTTGCGCTCGCTGGGCCTGAGTCGGCCCGAATTGTTGCCCAAGCTGGCCGAAGTGCTCGGCAAGGCTGATCCGGCCACGGCCGGCATGGCGGTGCAAACGATCGTCGAATCGGGCCCGGCGGCGGTGCCGGCGCTGCAAGCGGCGCTGAAGAATCCTGACGCGCGCTATTGGGCGCTGCTCGGCGTCTCCGATCTCGGTCCGGTGGCCGCCGACACCGTCCCGCAGATTGTGGCGATTCTTCAAGACCCCTCCGCCAAGCCGCACGTCATCGTGCAGGCATTGGCCTCGCTCGGCGAAATTGGCCCGAAGGCCGCACTCGCCGAGCCGCAGGTGCTCAAGATCCTCAAGGGCGATCAGCGCTGGGCGCAGTATCCGGCCGTGTTGGTCGCCGGCCGCGCCGGCCTGAAATCGGCGGTTCCCGCACTGCGCAAGCTCGCGCAAGATAAGGACCCCTTGCTGAGCTCGATGGCCCTCTGGGCCATGGCCCGCTGCGAACCCCAGAATGTCGAGCTCACGAAGCACGCCTTCGCAAGGTTGACTGCCAACCTGACCAAGACCGGCGATCGGCGGCTGCAGCTCGTGTCGGCGCGGGCGTTGGGGGAACTGACCGTGCCGCCCGAGTTGATCACCGCCGAAGTGATTGACGTGGTGCGTGGCCTCGATCCCGAAGTTCACATGGCGCTGGCCGAGTCGATCGCGGCCCGCGGCGAAGCGGTCGTGCCGCGGCTCACCGCCGCGTTGGGTCAGCCCAACGGCCGCGATTTCGCCCTGGAGATTCTCGGCCGCTTGGGTCCGCAGGCCAAGGCCGCCGTGCCGGCGATCGTGAAGGCCGCGCAGGACAACGCCGATGAGCAATTCGCCCGCGAGGCGGCGTTCGCCTTGGCGGCGATCGGCCCCGACGCCGCCCCGGCGACCGAGTACCTCATCGGCCTGATTCGGAAAGGCGCTCCGCCGCTGCAATATGCCGGCAGCTACGCCTTGGGTCGTATTGGTCCCGGCGCCGCGGCCGCGGCGCCTGTTCTGCGAGGCCTCCTGACGAGCGACGACGCATTCTTGCGGACCGCCGCCGCCTGGGCCCTGCTCAAGATCGATCCGGCGAAAAACGCGGACGTGCAAGCGCAGGCGGTCGGCCTGTTCACGGCTGCCTTGGCCGACGAACGGCCCGAAGTGCGCGTAACGATGGCCCAGGCGCTCGCCGAGCAGGGCCCCGCCGCCAAAGCCGCGGCGCCGGCGCTCCAAAAGGCCCTGCACGATTCGCATCAGTCCGTGCGCGAAGCGGCCGCCGAGGCTTTGGAAAAGATCGACGTGAACCGCTAGGCCCGCTCCTCGAGCCAACGAATGAGAGTCTCGTGTCGCTAAGCTTGAGTAAGGCCCGCCTGTCCCGCTGGATCCTGGCGCTGTTGGCGCTCCTCCTGCCCACGGGCTGCAATCGTCAACAGCCGCAGCTGACTGCCGGAGCGCCGCCGGTGGTCGAGGTGGCGACGCCGCTGTCG
Organism: Pirellulales bacterium; assembly: GCA_044221365.1. Classification (GTDB taxonomy): domain Bacteria; phylum Planctomycetota; class Planctomycetia; order Pirellulales; family JBGAPH01; genus JBGAPH01. Next base: position 148,148 of record JBGAPH010000003.1, on the reverse strand, counting down.
CGCGACGTGATCGACTACGAATACGCCACCGGCCGCACCGACGCCGTGGAGTTCGTCGAGATCCGCGCCCGCGTGAGCGGCTATCTGCAGAAGATCGACTTCAAAGACGGCGCCGAGGTCAAGGTCGATCAACTACTGTTCGTCATCGACCCTCGCCCCTACCAGGCCACGCTCGACCAGGCCAAGGCGCAGGTGGCCCAGGCCGACGCCAAATACAAGCTGGCGATCGCCGACGTCCGCCGCGCCGAGCCGCTCGTGCCCACCAAGGCCATCACGGCGCAGGAGTTCGACCGTCTGGTGGCCATGCGCGAAGTGGCTAAGGCCGATCGCGACGCCGCCCAGGCTCAGACGGCTCAGGCCCAACTGAACCTCGACTTCACTCAGGTGCGGGCGCCCATCGCCGGCCGCGCGAGCCGGAGGGACATTACCGAGGGGAACCTGGTCACCGCCGACGTGACCAAGCTCACCACGATCGTGTCGCAGGACCCGATGTACGCCTACTTCGACGTGCCGGAGCAAACCATGCTCCGCTTGCAGGCCTTGATCCGTGAGGGCAAGTTCCCCTCGGCGCGCCGCACCGACGACGTGAAAATCGAGTTGGGCCTGGCGAGCGAGCCCGGCGAGTATCCGCACGTGGGCACGATCGACTTCAAGGACAACCGGGTCGATCCCTCGACCGGCACGCTCCAGGTGCGCGGCAGCTTCCCCAATCCGCCGGTCGGCCCCACGGGCGAACGCGTGCTCTCGGCGGGGCTCTTCGTGCGCATCCGCCTGCCGGTGGGGCAGCCGCACCAAGCACTCATGATTGCCGAGCGGGCGCTGGGGGTGAGCCAATCGCAGCACTACGTGCTCGTGGTCAGCGCCAACAACCAGGTCGAGTACCGGCCGGTGCAGGTCGGCGTATTGACCTCCGGCATGCGCGAGATCTTGGGCGGACTCAAGGCGGACGAGCGGATCATCGTCACCGGGCTGCAGCGCGTGCGCCCCGGAGTGACCGTCGATCCCAAGCCGATCGCCATGCCTGTGCCGCCGCCGGAAGCCAGTTCGGCCGTCGGAGCGCCCGCGGCCTAAAGCGTCCCACGACTCACTCAACTTCGCAGGGAACGCCGTGCTCGCCCGCTTCTTCATCGATCGCCCGATCTTCGCCTGGGTGATTTCGATCGTCATCGTGCTGGGCGGTCTGGCGGCGCAGTTCCTGCTGCCGGTGGCGCAATACCCCGAAATCACGCCCCCCACGGTGCAGGTGACCTGCCAGTATCCGGGCGCGAGCGCCACCGTGGTGCAAGACACGGTGGCCGCGCCGATCGAGCAGCAGGTGAACGGCGTCGAGAACATGCTCTACATGTCCTCGCAGTGCACCAACGACGGCAGCTATGTGCTGACGGTCACCTTCGCGCTGGGCACGAACCTCGACATGGCCCAGGTGCTCGTGCAGAACCGCGTGAGCTGGGCCACGCCGCTGTTGCCCGAAGTAGTGAAGGCCACCGGCGTGGTCGTGAAGAAGCGGTCCCCCAGCATCCTGCTGGTGGTGAACCTCTTTGCCGAGGACAATCCGGCGACCGGTCAGCCGTTCTACGACCAGCTCTATCTGAGCAACTACGCCACGATCCAAATTCGCGATGAGCTCGCCCGGATCGACGGCGTCGGCGACGTCAGCTACCTGGGGCAGCAAGACTACAGCATGCGGGTGTGGGTCGACCCCGAGAAGCTGGCCTCCCGCAGCCTGACGGCCGACGACGTCGTCGCGGCGCTCCGCGAACAAAACGTGCAGGTGGCCGCGGGGCAGATCGGCCAGCAGCCGGTGCCTACCGGTCAAGACTTTCAGTACGTGATGACCACGCTCGGCCGGCTCACCCAGCCCGAGCAGTTCGCCGACATCATCATCAAGACCGGGCTGTCGGGCGAGGTGACGCGGCTGCGCGACGTGGGGCGCATCGAGCTGGGCGCCAAAAACCAGGACACCCGCTGCCGGCTCGACGGCAAGCCTTCGGTGGGCTTGGCGACGTTCCAGTTGCCGGGCTCGAACGCCCTCGACGTAGCGGAGCGGATCAAGGCCAAGATGCAGGAACTGCGGCCGCGGTTTCCGACGGGGCTTGAATACGCCATCGTCTACGACACGACGCCGTTCGTCGAAGAATCGGTGCACGAGGTGTTCAAGACCCTGCGCGACGCCGTGATCCTGGTGGCGCTCGTGGTGCTCGTCTTCCTGCAAGACTGGAAGGCGGTGATCCTCCCGCTGATCGACGTCGGCGTGTCGCTAATCGGCACGTTTGCGATCATGGCGATGATGGGCTTCTCGCTCAACAACCTCACGCTGTTCGGCCTGGTGCTGGCGATCGGCATCGTCGTCGACGACGCGATCGTGGTGCTCGAGAACATCGAGCGCTGGCTGGCCAAGGGCTACCCCGTGCGCGAGGCCACAATCCACGCCATGGAGGAGATCACCGGCCCGATCATCGGCATCACGCTGGTGCTCTGCTCGGTGTTCCTCCCCTCGGCCTTCCTGGGAGGCATCACCGGGCAGTTCTACCGGCAGTTCGCCCTCACGATCGCCGCCTCGATGCTGCTCTCGGCCACGAACGCCATGACGATGACCCCCGCGCGGGCGACGGCCATCTTCGGCCACCGCAAACACGTGCCGGAGGGCCAGCACGGCCACGATGGCCGCGAGGCGCTCCCCTGGTGGGGACTGGCCGCCATCGGCGGATACCTAAGCATGTCGCTCGTCGGTCCCCTGTTGGCAGGCTGGCTCGGCGCCTTGCAGCCGGGCGCACCCGCGTGGCGGCTCTGGGCCGCGAACGCCCTCGCGTTCGTGCCCGGGGCGGTCGTGTTGTGGCTCGTCAGCAAACCTGTCAACCAGGCGCTGGCGGTCTTCTTCCGCGCCTTCAACTGGGTCTTCGACCGCCTCACCGATCTCTACGGCCGCACGGTGGCCCGTTGCCTGCGGCTGAGCGCGATCGTGCTGATTCTTTATGTGGGGCTGCTCGGGCTCACGTACTTCGGCTTCGTGACGCTGCCCAAGGGATTCATTCCGGCGCAGGACAAGGGCTATCTGGTCGTCAACATCCAGCTTCCCGACGCCGCCTCGCTCGAGCGGACGACGGCGGTGGTCAAGAAGGTGGAGAAGATCGCCCGCGAAAACGGCGGCGTGGCCCATACCGTTTCGGCCGACGGCATGTCGTTCGTGCAGAATTCCGCCATTAGCTCAAACTTCGGCTCGTGCTACGTGGTGCTCAAGGAATTTGGCGAGCGGCGCAGCCACGAGTTTGGCGCAAACACGATCATGCAGACGCTGCGCAAGCAGTTCTACGAGCAGATTCCCGAGGCCTCGGTCGACGTGTTCGGCGCTCCGGCCGTCGACGGGCTCGGCAACGCCGGCGGCTTCAAGCTCATGGTGCAGGACCGCGGCGACAACGGCCTGGCCATGCTGCAAGGCCAAACCGACAACCTGATCGAGAAGGGCCTGCAAGAGCCCATCATCGCCGGCATGTTCACCGGCTTCCGCGCCGACACTCCCCAGCTCTACATCGACATCGACCGCACCAAGTGCAAGACGATGGGCGTGCCGCTGAGCGCGGTGTTCGACACGCTGCAGGTCTACATGGGTGGCTACTACGCCAACGACTTCAACAACTTCGGTCGCACCTGGCAGGTGAATATCCAGGCCGATTCTCCCTTCCGCCTCACGCCCGAGGCGGTGGCCCTGCTCAAGGTGCGCAACGCCGCCGGCCAAATGATTCCGCTCGGCACGATCGCCGAGGTCCGCGACGCCGGCGGACCCGTGCTCGTGACGCGCTACAACATGTATCCTGCCGCCGCCATCAACGGCGGCGCCTACCCCGGCGTGAGCACCGGCACCGTGATCTCGGTGTTGGACGCGCTCGCCGAGCGCGAACTGCCCACCTCGATGACGTCGGCCTGGACCGAGCTCACCTACCTGCAAACGCTCGAAGGCAGTTCGGCGATTTTCGCGTTCGTGGGGGCCGTAGTGCTCGTGTTCCTGGTGCTCGCCGCGCAGTACGAAAGCTGGTCGCTGCCGCTGGCGGTGATCCTCGTCGTGCCGATGTGCTTGCTCTGCGCCCTGGTGGGCGTGTTCCTCGCGCGGATGGACATCAACATCTTCGTGCAGGTCGGCTTCATCGTGCTGGTGGGCTTGGCGAGCAAGAACGCGATTCTCGTAGTCGAGTTCGCGCGCGATCGGCAGCTCGAAGGCGTGTCGGCGTTCGACGCCACGGTCGAGGCGGCCAAGGCGCGGCTGCGGGCCATCATCATGACGTCGTTCGCCTTCATCTTGGGCGTAGTGCCGCTGATGTTGGGGCACGGCGCCGGCGCCGAAATGCGGCAAACGCTTGGCACCGCCGTCTTCTCCGGCATGCTCGGCGTCACCCTGTTCGGCATCTTCCTCACGCCGGTGTTCTACTACGTGATCGCCAAGTGGACGGGGCGAGGGGCGGCGAAGCCGGGAAATACTCAGAGCGCACACCCAGACTCGGCGGCGCAGGCGCCCGGCGATTCTGCCGCGACCTAGAGGCACGCCGCATCGGCGAGAGCTTCCGGCGGTCGATAAGAACAAGGTCTTGCGCGAGTACAGCGAATAAGGTTGGGGCCCGAAAATCTGGCAGTCTGCCGGTTGGGTCAGCCGGGGCCTAAACTGCGTCTGCGGCCTCATGGAAACCGCATTCTGATCGGCGCCGATTGGTGGTGCTTCAATGACTGTCCGCAATGCCTTGGTCACGATCGTTACGGTGGCGTGGTTTACCTTTTTTGCCGTCATGTTTCCCGTCACACCTGCGAGGAGATGGGTCGGCGATGCCATCGTGGCGGGCGTCGGATTCTATACGATCTACAGGCTTTGGGAGCGGAAGCGGTGATGGGCCGATGGCCAGGACGCCTCCATCCGTCCCCCAATCTCCCCCTTGAGCCCTCCCCCGCCCCCCGCTTACAATCCCGAACTTCCCTTCGCACAACTGTTTGCCTTCCGGAGCATCCCACATGGAGCGGACGTTCGTCCTTTTGAAGCCCGATTGCGTGCAGCGGCGGCTCGTTGGCCGCATCTACACGCGGTTCGAGGACAAAGGTCTCAACGTCGTGGCCCTCAAGATGTTGCGGGTAACGCCCGACCTAGCCAAGCAGCATTACGCCGAGCACGTTTCGAAGCCGTTTTACCCGGCCCTCGAGCAGTTCATCACCGGCGGGCCGGTGATCGCCGCGGTGGTCGAGGGGCTCGAGGTGATCCGCGTCGTCCGCGAGATGCTGGGCCCCACGAGCGGCCTCAAGGCCCCCGGCGGCACGATCCGGGGCGATTTCAGCTCCAGCCGCCAGATGAACCTGGTCCACGCCTCCGACGGCCCCGAGGCCGCGAAGCGGGAGATCGGCCTGTACTTCAAAGAAACCGAAATCTGCGGCTACAGCCCCACCGTGCTCCCTTGGCTCAAGGCCGACGACGAGCATTAGTAGTTGCGGGCCCCAGCCCGATCTTTGCGTCCACCTGCCTTAAGAATCCCCCGTAAGTGTGCCCATGAGCGAGCGTTCCCGCGAAATCCGCCGCCGCCGTCAACGTCGGAAAAAACTGAACATCCTGTCCCGCAAGCTCAAGGCCGCCCCGGCCTCGGAGCGGACCACGATCACCACCAAGCTCCGGCGGATGACCGCGGGCGCCGAGGTGATCATCGACAACTGGGGCCTGGGCGAAGCCGGCCGTTAGCTCGCTGCGGAAACGGGGCAGGCTGCGGCGCCTGGGGCCGATTTGTTGCCCGCGGCGGGCCCCCGCATCTATACTGAGCAGTGCCGGGAGCGGTGGCTCCTTGGCGGTGTTCTCTTGCGCCCAGTGCCGATTCGTTGGGGGTCGCGCGATGGCCAGGCCTGATTTGGGCTCGCGTTTGCTCGCCGTACTTGTGCTCGCGATCGTTGCTGCGCCGCGCGCCGGCCGTGCCGACGAGGTGTCGCTCTCGAGCGGCGGCCGGCTCAGAGGCGAGGTCGTTTCCGGCAGCGACCCCTCGTCCGAAGACGTGCAGGTGCGCACGTCGTCCGGCATCGAGTTGCGGCTCCCCAAGGGCCAGGTGAAGGAGACGCAGCCGTCTTCTCCCGGGCGGAAAGACTACGAACGGCGGGCCGCGCGCACCGCCGACACCGTCGAGGCGCAGCTTGCGCTAGCCGCTTGGTGCAAGGAGCAGAAGCTCAACCGCGAGCGCGAGGTCCACTTGCGCCGCGTGCTGGAGCTCAACCCCGACCACGCCGAAACGCGCCGCGTGCTGGGCTACCAGAAAGTGGCGGGCGGCTGGTTCACCCGCAACGAATTGCAAACCAAGCTTGGCTACGTGAAGTTCCAGGGCCGCTGGCGGACCGCTCAAGAAGTCGAAATCCTCAAGCGGCAGGACAAAGACGAAAAGGCGGAGAAGGACTGGGTGGCCAAGCTCACGCGCTGGCGCAACTGGCTCGACGGCAAGCGGTCGGACGAGGCGCTCGAGGGCTTCGCGCAGATCAGCGATCCCTACGCGGTCCCCGGACTGGTCAAGCTGATCGACCGCGAAGTGAACCCGTCCTACCGGCTGCTCTATCTGCGGTCGCTCTCGCAAATCGACTCGCCCGCCGCCGTACAGGCGCTGATGCGGTTCGCGCTCATGGACCGCGAAGCCGAGGTGCGCGAAACCAGCCTCGACGAGCTCGTACGCCGCAAGGCGCCCGACGTTGTCTCCTCGTTCGCCAAGTCGCTGCGGAGCAAGGACAACGTGGTGGTCAACCGCGCGGCCTATGCGCTGAGTCGCATGGGAGACCCGACGGCGGTCGGCCCGCTGATCGACGCGCTCATCACCACGCACAAGTTTCAAGTGCAGCAGCAACCCGCCGGCGGCACCAACGCCAGCTTTGGTCACTCGACCTCCGGCGGAGCGTCGTCGGGCGGCTGGGGGCCGAGCGGGATGTCGATGGGGGGCGGGCCCAAATACGTCAACCAGCCAATTCGCAATCAGGCGGCTCTCGACGCCCTGGTCGCGCTCACCGGCGTGAACTTCGACTACGACGGCACCGCCTGGCGCTACTGGTACACGCAGCAACGGCAGCAGCAAGAGATTCAGGCTCGCCGCGATTCGGCGCCGCCGGAGTAAGCCAGGAAGCCCACCCACTCTCGGCGCGCTTGCGCTTTTTGAAGTTGCGCTTTTGGTTGGAAGTGGGGGCATGGATCAAGCGTTTGCTCTTGGAGCGAGCAAGGCTACGTGCAGCCCCGGCAGGGGCGACACAAGAGCTGCTTGCCAGCGCAGGACTCGAGCATATTTGTCGCCCCTCCGGGGCTCTTTGTTTCCGTGGGGCGCAACCCCGGGCGGCGTCCGGCTTGCGCCGGCCTTGCCCGGTGTTATTCTCGGGTCGCCCCTGCCGGGGCTGCCTGCCGCGCCTCACGCTTCGCAGATGACAAAGCGCAACTTCAAAACTCGCGCTGCGGGCTGGTAGGGACCGGGCAACCCGAACTTCTAGCTGTGACGCAGCATTAGTGCTTTGCGTCTGTCGTCCAGATCGTCCCCAACTCCCAGGCATTCACCTCCTCGAGCCGCCCGGCCCCTCCCTGGGCAACAGCCACGACGTCCAGCGGCCCGTCGCCAAAGGGCAGGACGCGCGTGATCTGAGCGGTCGGGCCGCTCGCAGCCTCGAGCACGCCGTGGTCGATGAACAGCCGTAGCGTGCGCGCGGCGCCCGCCGGCAGCGGCGTCTTCACGCCGGCGACGTCGAGCTCGCCGGGCCGCAGCAGTACGTCGACGAATTGCTTGGGATCCCGCCCGCTGCGCACTCGCAGCCCCACCGCCGAGGCAGCGCTGGGCGCGAAGCGGGCTTCGATTTCGAGCGCCGCGCCGGTGAGGCCAAGCTTGGTCTCGGCGTCCGCTGAAAGGTCCAGGTCCTTCGCAGACTGCTGTTTCCCGCGCAGCTTGCTCAACTCCGGCAGCGGCGTTTGGGTGAGCCGGCCCTGGGAGTCGACGCCCAGCACCTGCGGCAGCGACAGGCAGCCGTTCCAGCCGCGGCCGTCCGGAAAGCCGCGAATCCAGCCCCAGAGCACGCGGCGGCCGAGGGCGTCGACCAGGCCGTTCGGGGCGTAGTACTGGTCGCTCGCGTCTACCTTGCCGCGCGTTTTCCAGGTGAACTTGCCGGCGTCGGCGTCGAAGTCGCCGACAAACCATTCCACGGCCCGATGAGGCGAAATGATGAGCACGAAGCGGCCATCGAGCGCAAAGAAGTTGGGGCATTCGATGTTCCCCACCTCACGGTCGGGATGCTGGAAGAGAATGCCGCGGTACTTCCACTTGGTCAGTTCGTCGTTCTCGGCCTCGTAGAGGGCGACGATTCCTTGGCCCCCCGCGCCGCGGTTCAAGTTGCCGCCGAGGACGGCGAAGGTGCGGCCGCCTTGCCCGAAGACGAAGGGATCGCGCCAGTCGTAGATCTTCTGGTCGCCGTGCAGTCCTTCGTGCAGCACGGGGTTGGCCGGGTGCTTCTTCCACGTGAGCAGATCGGGGCTGCCGAGGGCCGCCCATTGATCGGCCGCGTCGCCGGCGTTTTTCTGGGGGCCGATGCTCGTGTAGAGCATGAGTGGTTGACCGGCGCGAGTGATCACCGCGCAGCCGGAAAAGCAGTGTTCCTCCCCCTGCTCGAGCGAAGGCGCGAGCGCGATCGGCAGCCGCTCCCAATGCACGAGGTCGCGGCTGCGCACGTGCCCCCAGTGCATATGCCCCCAGCCGTCGCCATAGGGGTTGTGCTGGAAGAACAAGTGGTAGTAGCCGCCGTGCAAGATGGGGCCGTTGGGATCGTTGATCCATTGGGCCGTCGGCAGCACGTGATATTGCGGACGCAGCTTGTCAGCGGCCACGCGCTCGGCGGCCTTGGCCACGCTGGCGTCGGCCTTGGCTAACGCCGGCGAAAGATCGGCCGCGGCCGCCTGCTCGCCGAGAGTCGGCGCCGGGGCAGGGTCGGCGGCGGGCAACACCGCCGCCACCGACAAGGCAAACCCCAGGCTCCCCGCTCCCCGGCACACGTGCTGAATCCAAGACATCGGGCCGCGCTCCCAGAAGGTGCTTCCGGCCCGTCGCCGGGCCGCAGTCAGCCATCATAAGCGGCCAAACCGCGCCAAGGTAGCCACAGCAGCCCGCACACTCCGAGGCCGTGAGTTTTTGCGCCTAGCAGTGTGATTTTGGATTGGTGCGGCGGGGGGAGCGCGTTTTTTTTGTTTTTTGAGCGGAGCTGCGGGATTCTCCTCGTTGTCTCATGGGCGAAGCGGTGCGGCGGTCGCGGGCGAGCGCCGCTGCCTGGCCGCTCTCAACTTCCTCCGTCGGCCGTTTCCCCTGCGAGTGTTCGGAGCCGGCAGGCCTGCAGGACATTGTGGGCGATTGCGTAGAGCGTAGCCACTGTGCGGCTCTTGTCTGCGCCGCGGACGGGCATTTGTCGGAGGCCGCGGTTCCGCGCCAACGCGTTCACCCATTCCGCCGTCTGACAGCGCAGCCGATAGATCTGCTTGGCCGCCGCCGTGCCCATCCGCGCCCTCCACGCAGACACGCCCGCGCCATCGCCTGCCTTCTTGGCGTAGGGGTCCTTGCCTTGGGCGAGCTGCTTCTGTTCTTCTTTGAGCGGCGCGTACACTGCGCACCCTGCGGCAGCGGCCAGCTCGATCGAGTGGCAGGCCGCGAACCCGCCATCGACCAGCGCCTGTTCCGGCACGCGGCGGTAGCGGTCTCGCAACTGCCGCAGCATGGGCGGCAGTTGCTCGAAGTCCGTGCCGGCCGGGGTGGCATCGACGCCCACGATGATGCCTGAGCCGGTGTCGGTGCAGAACTGCACGTTGTAGCCCGGCCGATAGCCGCCGTCGGAGAACTGCATCACTCGCGCCTCGGGATCGGTGGTCGAGGCGCGGGCCTCGCGCGGCGTTCGGCCGCTCTTCTTGGCCGCAGCTTGCCGTTGCGCCTCTGCTTCCTGACACTGACGCAGCGCTTCCTCCAACCGCGCTTGGCGTTCCGCGGCGGCCCGCTCCCGCGCCGCCTGCCGCCGCTGGTGGAGTTCCTCCGGCGACTCTTCGGCAAGCTGCTTGAGCGCTTGCACCTGGGCGCGGGCTTCCGCCAAGCATTGCTCCAAGCGGCTGGCGCGGCGATAGCTCGCCTTGCCGGCGCTGGCCCGCACGCGCATGCCGTCTTGAGCCACGCACTGCATCGTCACCAAGCCTTCGGCCAACAGGGCGGCCACGAGTTGCGTCAGCAGTTCGTCCCAACGCGCGCCGCCCCGCGAACGAAAGTCGGCCAGCAGGTGATAGTTCACGCTCACGCCGCCGCACAGCCAGCGATAGGCCGCCTGCGTTTCGCACAACCGGGCCAGCTCGCGCGCGCTGCTGACCGCGTCCAAGGTGGCGTAGACCCACAGCGCCACCAGCAGCCGCGGGTCGGTGGCGTCCCGGCCCACGTGCCCTTCGACGGCGCGGATCTCCGACAGCCAGCCCGCGAGCGGCAGCCGGCTGACGGCCGCCCACACCAGCCGTGCCCGATGGTCGGGTTCGAGCAGCTCATCCAGCGCGGAGCACTGCATCTCCACCTGATCGCGCTGCGGCACACGCAACCGAGGCCTTCCCGCGGCAATTTCGGACGGCGCCGACGACTCCGCCGCGCCCTTCTCGAACAACAAGCGATCCATCCTGGAACCTCGACCCACGCCAACTTCGCCCACCACCCCGCGCCAACCAAGCTAGCGCCCCCTCCCCTCACTCGAAAAGCCCAAAAAATCACAGGCTCTCCGTGTGCGGATTGCTGAAGCGGCGCGAGCTTCGTTCGGCGAGTCTGACCGAGCGGCTTTAGCCGGCGCAGGCAGCCTGTACTCGTGAAGGCCGCCGCACAGCCGAGAACAGGTCACGCAGCGCCCGCGGCGCAAGCGCCGCCCCGAGGCACAGCAGCGGCCCAAACAGGGCGCCCCAGTACTGATTGAACTCGTGTCCCACGAGCGCGAAGCCCACCACATACAGGCTGGTCGTAAGCCCCGCCCGTTCGCCAGCCGGCGTGCTCCAGCTCGCGAAGCCGATGAGCGCCAGTGTGAGGAAGAGGGCAGCGAAACCTTGCGGAAGCAACAGCAGGTAGGCGTTCACCTGGGCGAGCGCGATCACCTGGGTCGCGCCGCCGAACTGCAGCCATCCGGCTTGATGCGCCAGGTCCCCCGCGCCGATGCGCGGCAAGACGTTTGTTAGATGCCAGGCGTAATAGGCCGTGTAAGCCAGGCCGCCCAAGAGCCACAGGCTCACCTCGCGCCAGCGGCGCTTCTTGGCCGCGAGCACTACGCAGAGCAAGCAATAGGGGGCAGCCAATTCACGCACGAAGATCGCCCCCAGGCCGGCCGCGAGCCCGCCTTTCCATTGCCCCAGACCATAGGCGCAAATCGACAGCGCCATGAGTACGCCCGCCCAGATCTCCGGCATGCAGTAGATGTCTCCCAGCACGCAGAACATGAGCGGTCCGGTGAGCAAGGCCGCGCCCAACAGCGCCGTCCGTATACCGGCTTCGCGGGCCAAGAGTTCGAACGCCGCCAACATCAGCAAAAACGCCAGACTGGCGAGCAGGCCTTGGGCAATCTGCGGGGCAGGGAGCTTGCCAATCAAACCGACCGGCAACGGCGCCCGCCAGTTGAACACGCTCCGCGTGGGGTAACCGCGCACCCGCAGTTCACGGTCGGCGGCGTCGTAGTAGCCCAGGCCCGAGCGCATGGCGTCGATCTCGGCGCGGTAGAGGGCAACGTCTCCCTGGCCGTTGCGCTGTTGGCCTGCGTAGCCGCGTTCGAGCGGCGAGAAGGTGAGGCCGACGAGCACTAGGGCGGTCAGCGCCGCGACCGCCAGCAGCAGCCGGGCGGCCGGCGGCGAAAGGCGGGCGAACGACGAGGGAGAGTTGACCATTGCTGCACCGAGTTGTTCAGCGCCCAAATCTCAAGGTTTAGACGCTCTTCTTGAGCGGTTCGACCACATCCTGCAGCAGCCGGTGTCCAACTGCACGTAGCTGCGCGACGGTCACGTTTAGCCCACCAAGGAGTCCGATGTCCGTTGTTTGGTGAGCCTGTTCCATGGCCTCGTTGTTACCAAGTAGCTGTTCGAGCCCGGCGCCCAAGTCGTGGGCCAGAGCCTTCCATTCGACTGGATAGCACTGCTCTAGGGCCCGCCGCCAGGTTCCTTGCCAGGCCTCGGCCCCGTCGCGACCTTCGAGCCAAGTTAGTGCGAGTACGCGTCCCAAGTCCTTCGCGGACCTGAGCTGCCTGGTTTCTTCGATGCGTTTGTCACCGAGTTGAGGATGGGCCAAGAGATTTGCCAACGCCAGCATGGCTGGCTGTGCATACTCTAGCCCAGGTTCTGACGCCAGGCGTTCAAAGGCAGTGACCGCAAAAAAGCGAAAGCTTGGAACGACGTACCAACCATCGGCTAACTGGAGTGGCTTCCAATCGGTTGGCTCAGTCTGAGTGGCAGAAGGTAGTTGCAAGAACTCGACGAAGTAGTTGTCGGATTCAGGTGGGTTTAACCGAACAACGCGAAGATTCTCTGGTGGATCGGGCCGCGCCTGCGGAAAGCAGACGCCGGTCTTGGGCCGCCACCCCATGCGAAGCAACTCCGCAGCCGCCGAGGCGCACGAGACTTCGTCTCCAGCAGGGTGGATTACGACATCGGCGTCCTTGGTGTTCACCGCTCGGCCGGTTAGTTTTCCGGCATAGTGATAGGCTGCCGCCAAGCTGCCCACGATGTACAGATGCGCGTGAAGCTCGGCGGGCACGTCCTCGGCGATGCGTCGAAACAGGGCCTTTGGATCCAGGATGCTCATGCCAGTCTCGCCTCGGGCCTCAAGTGATTGATGATCCCAACGGCCTGCGCATCGAGTCCGATATCGTGCAGATTGAGAATCGTTTCGACGGGGCTGGAGTAGGGGAGCGCACGATCCGTTCCCTCGCTGAACCGCGATGCGGCTCGACGCAGCGGATGCACAACGACGAGTGCCGACGCCGAAGGATCGTCGACCTGCGTCAGAGCAGGATCCAAGGCGTGAACGAAGCTCAAATCCAGGTTTCCCTTCGGCTGATGCAGGATCAGATCCAAACGGGGCGTCCCGTTTAAGTCCAATCCTGGATCCCAGTGCCGCGCCGCCACGACACCTCCCAGGGCGACGTGTGCAGGAACGCGTCGCTCCAGCCGGCTCAGTAGTCCCAAGGGATTCGGTTGGTCGCCGGAGCGGTCCTGAAATCGGAGCGGCGGGTAGAGCGCGCCGCTCCGCACCCAGAGTTCTCTCCAAGCAGCGACCGGAAACGCATTCAACTCGACGGATCGGTTCGACGCGACGCGCAACCACTTCTGGAGCAAGGGATGCCTGAGCGGGATTTGGACCGTGGGATAGCTGCAGCCGACCGACTCAGCCAGTTCATGAATGCGAATCGGACCTTCCCGCAGCAACCAGCGGTCGATGAGCAGCTTGATGACCTCGAAGTGCTTTGGCCCGAGTTGCCGCCCTGGGAGGAGCGGGCTGGGAGTCGTGGGCTGCATCTCTTCGAGACCTTCCAGGATCTTCGCCAGATCAGGGGTCGGCTGAGCACTCCACGTGTGGCCGGACTCCGCCACGACCAAGTTGAGCCGTTCGGCAATTTCCGGTCGCAGCAGGGCAGTCGTCGCCGCCCATTCCTCCTGGATCCGCGCCAGCGACATGGCGGGACGGTCGAGAACGAGGGTTGCCCGATCGCGATCTGGCTGCGCAGCCAACCAGTTTGCGACCCGCAAAGTCGCGGTTTGTAGGTCGCGAAACGCGCGGATCCCTCGCTTCACCTCGACGGCGATCCGGCCGTCGCGAGTCACATAGTCGAGGTCGTTCGCCCCTGCCCGCGGCAGCCAAATCGTGGTAGGGTTAGCCATCACACAAGCCTAGCTTAGTATCTGAGGTTGCAACTAATTATAATAGTCGCAACTGAATTTATAGGTTGCAACTAAAGAAATTGCACGGGCCAAAAAAGGCCGCCCCAAGGGCGGCCTGAGTGAGACTTAGAGTGGAGGATAGGGGACTTGAACCCCTGACCTTCTGGCTGCCAGCCAGACGCTCTCCCAACTGAGCTAATCCCCCGTGCTGCGGGTGAACGGACGAGCCGCGTCCAAGCGTTATCGGCTGTCCAGGTGGGCAAACAGAAAAGGGTACCGATGCCTGATTCGGGTGTCAAGGACAGCACAACCCCACCGCGGGGCGGTGACAAACCCTTGCCGGGCAAGTCGTTTCCGGCCGCCACGATCGGTTCGGTCCCCACAGGCCGATCCCCCGGCCGACGGCGGTTGCTGCTCGCGGCTTTGAAGTACTGCGCGAGCGCCGCCATCCTCACGGGGCTGGTGGTCTTGCTCGTCCGTGGTGAGGCCTTCGCGCAGTTGGCCGCCCACCGCAAGCACTGGGGGTTGCTCGGCGCGTCGCTGGCCCTCAGTCTGGCCGCCGTGCTGATCACGTTTGTCCGTTGGTGTCTGCTGGCCCGCGCCGTCGGGCTCGACTTCCGCCTGCCGAGCGCCCTGCAATTCGGTTTTTTGGGCTACCTGTTCAATTTCGTTTCGTTGGGCACGGTGGGAGGCGACGCCTTCAAGGCCGTGCTGCTTGCCCGGCAGCAGCACAAACATCGCACGCGGGCGGTGGCCACGGTGATCGTCGACCGGCTCGTGGGGCTGTATGCCCTGGGGCTCGTCGCCTCGGGCGGCGTGTTGGCCACTGGGTTCGAAGCCGACCGCAGCGAGTTCCGCGTGCTGGCCCAGGCGACGCTGGCGGTCACGGTTGTGGGCACGGTCGCGCTCGTGCTGTTCCTCTGGCCCGGCTTCACGACGGGCGCGTTTTCCGAATGGCTGTTGAGCCGCCCTAAGTTCGGCGCCGCGTTGCGGCCGGTCGTCGACAGCCTGCGGATGTTCCGGCATGGCTTGCGGCCGTTGGGGGTGGCGATCGCTCTCTCGCTCGTCGTGCATACGCTGTCGACGATCAGCATCTACCTCATTGCCTTGGGGCTGTTTGGCGAGGCGCCTTCGTTGGCCGCGCACTTCGTGATCGCGCCGCTCGGCATGCTGGCCGCGGCGCTGCCGCTGCCGCTGGGGGCGCTGGGGGCCTTTGAAGCGGCGCTCGCAGCCCTCTACGTGGCCGTGCCAGGAGGCGTGCGGCTGACGCAGGTGCAAGGGCTGCTCGTGGCCTTTGGCTATCGGGCGATCACGATCCTGATCGCCATGATCGGCGTCGGCGTGTGGCTCACCAGCCGCCGCCAAGTGGCCGAGGCGGCGGCGGAAGCAGAAGCGGAACCGCTGCCGGCTTAGTTACACGATCAGCATCGCGTCGCCGTAGCTATAGAAGCGGTAGCGCTCGCGGATCGCTTCGGAGTAGGCGCGGCGGATCAAGCCTTCTCCCGCCAGCGCACTGACGAGCACCAGCAGCGTCGAACGCGGCAGATGGAAGTTGGTCAGCAGCACGTCGACCGCCCGGAAGGCGTGCCCCGGCCGAATGAAGAGCCGGGTTTCCCCTTCCCAGCCAGCGAGTTCGCCGGCCGCGGCGGCCGTCTCGAGCACGCGGACGCTCGTCGTTCCGACCGCTACGATTCGCCCCCCTGCCGCCCGCCGCGCGGTCAGTCGCGCCGCCGTGTCGGCCGTAATGCGGCCCCATTCGGAGTGCATCGGGTGAGCTTCGATCTCGTCGGTGCTGATCGGGCGAAAGGTGTCGAGCCCCACGTGGAGCGTCACGTGGCTCACGTCGACCCCTTGCCCCCGCAATCGTTCGAGAAGCGCCGGCGTGAAGTGCAGGCCGGCCGTCGGCGCCGCCACCGCCCCGGGTTCGCGGGCAAAGACCGTTTGGTAGCGGGTGCGGTCGCTCTCGAGCATCTGGCCGCCGCGGATGTAGCACGGCAGCGGCACTCGCCCCAGCCGCTCGAGCAGCGACACTGTCGGCTCGTGAATCTCGGGGCGGGCGAGCCAGCCTCCCCAAGGGAGCCGCGAGATCAGGTAGAGCGACACGGGGGACGTGCCGGGGGCTTCGAGCGTGATCCGCTCCCCCGGCTGCAGCTTGCCGCGGGTTTTGCAGAGCAGCCACCAGTGGCCGGCCTCGTCTGCCCGGAGGAACAGCCCCTCCCAACGGCCCCCCGTCGCGGACCGGCGCCCGAGCAGCCGGGCCGGCACCACGCGGGTGTCGTTGAGCACGAGCGCGTCGGCCGGCCGGATCAGTTCGGGCAAATCGCGCACGTAGCGGTGGCTCAACTCGCCGCTGCGCCGGTCGACCACCAGCAGCCGAGCGTCGGACCGCTGCGCGAGCGGCTCCTGGGCGATCAGGTCGGCCGGCAGCTCGTAGTCGAAATGATCCGTGCGCGTCATACTTGGGGTGCAAGCGGCCTAAGGCCTGAGAGAAACGCGCCTCCGTGCGCCACCTTGGCGGCGGACCGCTTCTCTCTCCATCATACGGACACGACGCAGGGCGTCACCCGGTGTTTGGCAGGTCTGCGAGCCCTGCCGCGCACTGCACCCGCCCCCAGCCGCTCCCTCATGACGCAGGACCACCCGCCGAGCGATCCCGCCAACCGCGCCCCGCGGCGCATTGGGCTGGGCATCACCGAGCTCGAGGTCGGCGGCGCCGAGCGGTGCCTGGTGGAGTTGGCGACGCGGCTCGACCGCCGGCGCTTCGAGCCGCGCGTATTTGCCCTGTCTCCTCCCCCGCCACCCGGTCAAACGCAATTGATCGACCGCTTGGCGAGCGCCGGCGTGGCCGTAACCTTTCTCGGCGGGCGCGGCGCGGCCGACGCTCCGCGCACTGTGAAGCGATTTCGCCAAGCGCTGCTCGACGATCGCATCGAGCTTTTGCAAACCTTCCTGTTTCACGCCAATGTGCTGGGGGCGCTCGCGGTGCGGCGGCTGCCGGCGGTTCGCCTGTGTTGGGGGATTCGCGTGGCCGAGCCGGGGCGGCGCTGGCGCGACTGGGCCGCCCGGCGGCTGCTGGGGCGCGTCGACCGGCACGCGTGCGTGAGCCGCGACGTGGCGGCGTTTTGGGCCCGGCGAATGCGCATCGGCCCGGAGCGCGTGGTTGTGATTCCGAACGGCGTCGATCTGGCGCGGCACCAAGCCGCCGCGCCGATCGACTGGGCGATCCTCGGCTTGCCGGCGGACGCGCGACTGATCGTTTGCGTGGGGCGGGTCGACGAGCAGAAGAACACGGCCTGGCTCGTGGAGCTTGCGCCGGAGCTCCTGGCTAAGCTGCCCAAGCACCACCTGGTTTGCATTGGGCAGGGCCCGTTGCTCGAGCCGCTGCAAAGGAGATCGGCGGAACTGGGCCTGGCCGACAGGATCCACTTGGTCGGCTGGCGCGCCGATGTGCCCGCGATCTTGGCGGCGAGTGAGCTGTTGGTTTTGCCGTCGCGCTGGGAGGGGATGCCCAACGTGGTGCTCGAGGCGATGGCGGCCGGGCTGCCGGTGGTCGCCACACGGGCCGAAGGGGTTTGCGAACTGCTGGGCCCCAGCGCCGGCCCGCAGACTGCTCCGCTGGGCGACCGGGGGGCCTTTGCGGCGAACATTCTGGCCCTGGCCGGCGACGCCAGCCTGCGCCAACGGCTCGGGGAGCAGAACTGCGCGCGGGCGGCTGCCGAGTTCTCGCTGCCGGCGATGGTTCGCCGCTACGAGGCCCTCTATGCCGAGCTGACGCGGCCCTAGGGAGGGCTTGGAAGGCAGACCTCCCCGCGCTTGCAAAGCGCCGCCGCGGTGCGACAATCGGAGTCTGCCGGCGGCAGTTCCGGAACGTGCGGCAAGAATGGGCTGGCCGCAAACGAATAGCTGGCCGAGGCCGGCGAGCGTGGACGCTCGCCCTCCCCAAGCACGCTCGTGCCTTCAGCGGTTAGAGGCGCCGTTCATGCCGGTTCGTCAAATGTTGCTGCCGCGCTACTCGCTCCGGCAGATCCTGGCAATCACCACGGCCCTAGGGTTTGTGTTCTTGATTGCCTCGTACGGCGTGCGCGGCGCGAGCTGGGCTGGCGGGATCGCGCTGGGGCTCTTGTCGGTGCTGGCGGCGCTCTTGGTGTATGGGGCGTTCTTCGGCTTGGTGTGGGGCGCGGCCGTCCTGGGGAGTTGGGTGAAGGGCCGCTCGACAGCAACGGCCGAGGAGCGCGGGGGCTGAAGATGCAATCGCATGGGTTTCGAGCGCGGCGCTGCTCGCCGCTCGTCAAGCTGGCGTGTCTTGCGGCCGCCTTCAGCGTTGTGCCGCAGGCGTTGGCCCAGGTCGCGCCGATGGTCCTCGCGCAGCCGGCGCAGGTCGTCGCGTATCAGCAAGGTCAGCAGTTGATCAGCCTGCCGCTGAACGCACCGGGCAAGACGCAGCAACAGTCGGCCAAGAGCGGCCTGCTGCTCACGATCAATGCGATCGGCGCGCAGGGGCTGGGGTATCGACCTCTCGAAGTCACCTTTACCGCGCTAACGCCGTCGCCAGCCGATCGCTCGCTGACCGTGGAGTTCACCACCTACAACCGCTTCGGCCTGAGCGAAGCGGTCCGCGTCACCGAGCACGTCGATCTGCCGGGCGGCGCCGCTAGCGCCAAAACGACGCTGCGGCTGCCGCAATACGCCGGCTGGGACACCTTTGGGGTCAAAGCCTGGGAAGACGGCGAGCAGCTCGAGGAGCTTTCCTTCGAGCGCATGGGCGCGGCCGGCCAGCAATTCAACGAGGCGCTGCCGCGCACGCTCGTGGTCGGGCCGGCGAGCGTGGACCTGAGCGGACTGCAAGCCGCCACGGCCGGGGTGCAGCAGTCCATCGCTGCGGCAGGGCAAACGGCGCCGGCGCTCGTCAGCCTGCTCGAGGCCAAGCAACTGCCTGAGCGTTGGCTCGACTACACCACGTTCGACATCGTGGTCGCCTCGTGGGATCAGCTCGATTCGTTGATGCACAACCACCCGCAGACATGGCAGGCGCTGCGCGGCTGGACCTCGGCCGGTGGAAATCTGGTGGTCTACCGGGCGAGCAATGATTGGGAGTGGCTCAAGGATTTTGAGACGGCTGCAAAGCCGCCGCCGCCCGGCAGCGCGCCATTGCCGCCCGCGCAGGCAACTCCGTTGCCAACGCACGAGAGTGCTGTTATTGGAATTGAGTTACGAACGCACGAGAGTGCTGCTGTTAGAGTCGATTCAGCATCCCCCATCCCGGCTTCAACCTCGGCGCCTGCCGGCTGGTTATTGGCGTCCCCGCGCCCACCAGGCGACAGTTCGCAAGGCCTAGCAACCGTGCCGGCTCCCGGCGGTTGGCTGCCTGGGCAAACGCCTCCAGGGCAAGAGCACCTCATCCGTTCCTGGGACCTGGGCCAAGTGCTCGTGTTGCGAAAAGATCCGCTCACCCCCGATCCAGCGGTTTGGCCCGTGATGTGGCAGGAACTCGGCGACGTGCGCATCGCTGCAGCGCCTCGGCTCGGGCTCTCGTCCTTGGCCTCCAATCCCGACTTCTGGAACCTGCTCGTGCCGAACGTCGGCCTGCCGCCGGTCGACGCCTTCCGTGTGCTGATCACGTTGTTCGTGCTGCTGATTGGGCCGGTGAACTACTTCCTGTTGCGGCGGCTGCAGCGCTTGCACTTGCTCGTGTTCATCGTGCCGGCTGCCGCGCTGCTGGTGACGTTGTCGCTCTTGAGCTACGCCATTCTCGGCGACGGGCTCGGCGTGAAGATTCGCCCGCGCACGCTTACGATCCTCGACCCCGCCCGCGGCGCCGGCCTGTGTTGGCAACGGCTGTCGTACTATGCGGGGCTCGCGCCGAGCGGCGGCCTGACGTTCTCTCCCGAGACGGCGGTGTTCCCGCTGGTGGCCCAACCCTCCCCCTACGGCCGCGGCCAAGCCACGCGCGTGGTCGTGTGGGGCGAACATCAAAATCTCACCCGCGGGTGGCTGGCCTCGCGCACGCCTACGCAATTCGTCACGCTGCGGGTCGCGGGGACTTCTGTCTCGCTCGGCGTGGCAGCAGCGGGGAGCGGCGTCGAACTGAGCAATCGGCTCGGCACCGACATTTTGCAGATCGTCGTCGCCGACGATCAGAGGCGCTTCTTCCACGCTGCGGACCTGCCGGACGGCAAGTCGGCGGCGGCCAAGGAAATGCCGCTGCTCGAGGCAGTCGGGCGGCTCGCGTCCCTCATGGGACGGGCGCGCCCGGAAGCGCCGGCCGAAATGATCAGCGGCGGCTGGGGGTCGCAGCGCGGCTACGGATTCTCGGGGTTCGACAATCCCTGGCCCGATCCGCACCAGGAGACGAGCCGCCTGGAGCAGATGCTCGAACAGTTGAGCGACGCCGGCAAAGCGGGCCAGTTGCCGCTCGGCCCGCGGAGCTATGCCGCGATCGTCCGCCGTTCGCCGCTCGCCGAGTATGGCTACGAGCCGGTCGAAGAGGCAGGCGAACTGCACGTGATCTTGGGGAGGTGGTAGGCGATGGTCTCCGGCGCCCCCATGATCGAACTGGCTCACCTACGCCGCTACTTCGGCCGCACCAAGGCCGTGAACGACATTTCGTTCTCGGTCGGCCGCGGCCAGGTGTGCGGCTACATCGGCCCGAACGGCGCCGGCAAGACCACGAGCATGCGGATTTTGGCCACGCTCGAGCAGCCCGACTCGGGCGAAGCTTATGTCGACGGCTTCTCCGTGCTCGACGACCCCGATCGCGTCCGTCGCCGGCTGGGCTTCATGCCTGATTACTTCGGCGCGTATGCCAACGTGAGCGTGCGCGAGTACCTCGACTTCTTTGCCCGTGCTTATGGCCTGATGGGCCCCGAGCGGCAGCGGGCGATGCGGCACGTGATGAGCTTCACGCAGCTCGACGGCCTGGCCGACAAACCGACCAATGGTCTCTCCAAGGGGATGAAGCAGCGGCTCTGCCTGGGCCGGACGATGATTCACGATCCGGCGGTGATGGTCCTCGACGAGCCAGCCGCCGGGCTCGACCCGCGAGCCCGCATCCAGCTGCGCGAGATGATTCGCCAGTTGGCCGCCGACGGAAAAACGATCCTCATCAGCTCGCACATCCTCACCGAACTGGCCGAGATGTGCGACGTGGTGGCCATCATCGAGCAGGGACGGCTGCTGGCGACCGGCAGCGTCGAAGAGATTCATGGCGCGCAGCAGGAGCACAGCACCGTGCGCCTGTCGGTGCTGGGGGACGCAGGTCCGGTGGCCGCCTGGCTGGCCGCCCGAGGCGACGTGCGCGAAGTGCAGGCCGATGGCGAAGGGTTGGTGTTCGCCCACGATGGCGACGAAAACTCCGAAGCCGATCTGCTCCGCGATCTGGTGCAAACGGGCTTCCGCGTGAAGTCCTTCGGCAGCCACCGCAAGACGCTGGAAGAAGTGTTCATGAAGGTCACCGAAGGGCGGGTGCAATGAGCGCGAGCGAACCGCTATCAGGCAGCCTCGCGGCGGCAAGCGAGGCCCCAGAAGCATCTGGCTGGTGGCCCCGCGTCGAAGGTTGGCTCGAGCGCGCCGGCGACCGCTTGAACCCGATTCTGGTGAAGGAGGCCCGCCAGGCGCTCAAGAGCAAGCAGTTCGTGATGACGTTTGCGCTCGTGCTGCTCGCCTCCTGGTTCTGGTCGGTGGGGGGCATGCTCTGGCTGGGCCCCGACGCCAACTATCGGCCCACCGGCCAGCAGATGTTCTTCGGCTACCTGGTCATCCTGGGTTTTCCGCTGCTCGTTGTGGTGCCGTTCGGGGCGTTCCAGTCGCTCTCGTCGGAGCGCGAGGACCGCACGTTCGAGTTGCTCTCGATCTCCACGCTCAAGCCCTGGCAGTTCATTTCCGGCAAGCTCGCCAGCGCCATGCTGCAGATGCTGGTCTATCTGTCGGCCGTCTCGCCGTGTTTGGCGTTCACCTACATGCTGCGCGGGATCGATATTCTGGCGATCCTGATGATGACCGGCTACGTGGTGCTGGCCTCGCTCGGTTTTTCGGCCCTCGCGCTCCTCTTGGCCACGCTGACCACCGAGAAGCATTGGCAGGTCGTGCTTTCCGTGCTGCTGATTCTGGCCCTGATGTACTGCTTCATGGGGGGCATGGCCACGGCGAGCCAGATGACAGGCGAGGTCTGGGCCTTCGACGACGTCTGGTTCTGGGTGGCCAACGCCGGCGCGCTTTCGGCCTACGTCAGCTATCTGGCGCTCGTCATCGCCGCGGCGGGGGCTCAGCTCTCCTTTGCATCCGACAATCGCTCGACGAAGCTGCGGGTGATCATGCTCCTGCAGCAGGCGCTATGGATTGGCTGGTTTTGCGGCCTGTGGCTGGCCTGGGGCATGGCCGACGCGTCGCTCTACCTGTTCGCGGCCGTGCCGCTCTTGCAGTGGGCAGCGCTGGGGGCGCTGATGACGGGCGAATCACCCCACTTGTCGCGCCGCGTGCAGCGCAGTTTGCCGCAGTCGTTCTTCGGCCGCGCGTTCCTCACTTGGTTCAACCCGGGGCCGGGCACGGGCTATCTGTTCGTGGTCGCGAATCTGGCCACCATCTGGCTGGCGACGCTCGTGGCGATCGTCGTGATGGAAGACCGCGGCCTGGGGGCGCTCTCTTTCCTCACGACGAGATTCCCCCCCTCGGCCAACGACCAGGTGGAGCGCGTCTTCTACTTCGTGACGCTCGGCTCGCTCTATGTGACGTTCTACCTGGGCTTGGGCCGCTTGCTGATCGGCCTCGCTCGGCGATTCGCCTCGACCACGCTGTTCCTGGCGCTGCTCGTGAATTTCCTGCTGTTGCTGGGGGGCACGGCGATGCCGATGGTGATTCAGTTCTCGCAGGACCCGCCGGTGCGCGACTACACGCTCTGGCAGTCCTTCAACCCCTTCTGGACCCTGGGCGACGTCGCCGCCGCCCGCCGCACCTCGCACGAAGCCGGCACGGTCCTGCTGATCGTGGGCAGCGCGACACTCCTGGTGTTCCTGCTCAACCTGCCGCAGGTGATTCATGAGGTGCAGTTCGTGCGGGTGGCCAAGCCGCGACGCGTGGAAGAGGAGGACCAGGCGGCGGCCGCGGAACATGTGCCGGCGGCGCCGGTGAAGACGAATCCCTGGGACTGAATCGTCGACGGCAAAGCGTCGCCGGATCCGCTCGTCGCAGGCCGCCTCGCTGACGCCTGCACCCCGAGGCGAGGCCGAACGAGCCAGGCAGCAATGGCCGCCGCGCAGATCGCGCGAGCAAGAGAGGGCCACGCGTCCGCGGCCAAGTATCGTGGCCCCTGCACGGGCCGTGCAGGGGTCCGCAAGGCTCGACCAGGGAAACGTGGCTCTTCCTTGCTCGCGCTGCGGGCTAGTAGCGGAGGGTAACCCGAACTTCTAGCTGTGACGCAGCGCTGGCCGAGAAAGCCTCCCGCCGCCGCACCAAATCCTTGCGGAATCGTCAGGCGGCGCGCTAAACTGCTGCTCGCGTTGGATCTCGCATCAAAGGAGCAGGGTGATGTGGCGCAGATTCGCTGGCCCGCAGGTGTTCTTAGCCCCGTGCGCCCTCTGTTTGCTGTGGGGGGCCATTCTGCCGCGCACGTCGTCGGGCGCCGAGTACACGATTATTGGGCGGTTTGGCCAGCGGCCTGCGGACGCGCCCGACGATCGGAGATACGGCGGCTTCTGGGATCCCACCCTGACGAGCACCGGCAAGGTCGCGCTCTATTCCGACACCTGGGATTTCCACGGCTCCTACTCCTTCACCAATTGGACGCCGGTCAGCGACGGAATCTGGTTTGGCGATCCAGGCGCGCTCGACATGATCGTCGAAAGCGGCCGTCCGCTGCCTGGCTTGCCTGCCGACCAACCTGTCCACGACGAACAGGACTGGCATTGGACGTACGCTGCGTCGGGCGACTACCTATCGGTCATGGCGCGGGTGACGGGGCCGGGGGTCACTCAGGCCAACGAGCGCGTCTACCTGCGGTTCGGGCCCGATGGCGCTGTGCCGCTCTACCGCGACGGCATGCAACTGGGAGACGCCACGCTCAAAGCCGCCGACCCTGCGTCTCCTCTGCCGGACGGGAGATTCGCCTTCAACGCGTATACACAAACCGCGTCCGACCCTTTCGCGACCAAGAACGAGATTTGGGGCGGCGCGCCAGGCGATCTGCGTCGGTTGGCTGAAGGGGCATACATGCTCGATGTAAACGATCGCGGGCAGCTTCTCTACTCGCCGATCGGCGTTATGAACTCCACCTGGGGACAGCTCTGGCAAACTTCGCTCGACGACCCCAACAATCGGGTGCTGATTGCGGAAACAGGCATGGCGCTGCCTGGAGCGCCGAATCTCACGCTCCGCCTCGATCTCGGCAACGACCGCGCGCGGCTGTCGAACTCTGGCGATGTGTTGATGCGGGCTTACGTGGAAGGGCTGTCGCTTCCCGCCGGCCTCGACAAGGCGCTCATCGCCGGTCGGCCAGGGGATCTCTGGACCGTGCTGTACCCTGGCATGCCGGCGCCCGAGATCGGCGCGGGCTGGACCTTTGGCTCGTCCTCCGATTGGGGTGCGGCGCTTTCCAATTCGGGGTCCGTCGCCGTGGGAACTCGAGTTTTCAACCCTGCTGGCGAGTCTCGCGTGGGCCTGTGGTACATGGAACAGGATCAGCGTCAACTGATCGCAGTGGAAGGACAGGCAGCGCCAGGACTCGAAGGCGCGACCTTTGCCTCTCTGCCGTCTTACGACGGCTTGCTCGTGAATGGCCTGGGCCAGGTCGTGTTTTCAGCGCTTGTCGCCGGCCCGCAGTTCAGCCAAGGGCAAGACGCCAGCCTTTGGCTGCGCGATATCGACGGCAGCGTCCGAATGCTCCTGCGGGAAGGCGACATCCTGCATACGCCCCAGGGGGACGTGCCGTTCGACTTCGCCAGTCCGGTCGGATTCAACGACGCCGGACAGTTGCTGCTGATGGTGAACCGCTTTGGCTTCGACCAAGCCTTGGTGCTGACGAGCGTGCCTGTGCCCGAGCCGAGTTCGCTGGCCCTCGGGGCGGCTGGTATCCTGGTGCTCGGCGTCTTTTTCAGAGCCCGAAAGCTTACCTGACCTGTCCGACATCACGTTGTCGAAGTCGTACCATGGGCAGCGGCTCGATCCTTTATCGTCCCCTCCGGCTGCCGCAGTTTTCGCTGCGGGGGCTGCTGCTGTTCTTCCCGCTGGTGGCGCTGTTTGTGGCCAGCGCGGCCAATGAGTTGGCGGAATATCGCCGCGAGCAGGCAGCCTGGCTCGAACTCGAACAACTGGGCGCCCGGCGTTCGGGCTTCGACAACGCGCGGCGAAGTTGGAGCGCGCGGTTGCTTGGATCGCTCCTTCCCGATAGGGACCGGATCACCGGATTGCGGCTGGGTTTCTACACGCCGCGCGAGCTGTCGGCCGCGGAGCTCGACCGCGCAATGGAACTGTTGCCGCGGCTGCCGCGATTGCGCGACTTGTCGCTGCACGGCCTGCACGTGACCGACAAGCATCTCGCGCCGCTCACAAGGCTTCCGGACTTAGTTCACCTAGATCTGCAATCGACGCGCATTACTGACCGCGGCCTGGCGCTCATCGACCAAATGCCGGCGCTGCTCTATGCGTCGCTGGCAGGCACTGCGGTCAGCGACGCCGCCATCGAGCGCTTGGCCAATCGGGCCAAGGGCCGCTATTGGCTGGAGCTCAAAGTGAGCATGGAAGCGGGACAATTGATGGGAATTTCGCCTTCCCCCGAACTTCCCGAGCAACTCGCTGCAAGCCGTCGTCAGGTCTTCCCTGCTCCCACGCCGGCTCAGGCGTTGCACATCTTCGCGCCGCTGCCACAAGCGGCTTACGATCGGCTTCGCCGCTGGCGGCAAATCGACCAGGCGACGCAGCTCACGCTCGGCGGCGACCCCAAGCTGCGCGACGAGTTGCTTCGCGTTGCCGCCTGGCCGCAAGTCGAATCCTTTGAGCTTGCCGAGTGGTACGAGCCTGGACCAGCGCAGATCGACCTGACATTTGCTCACAACTGGACCAAGCTGCAACGGTTGGTGCTGCCACCATCTCAGGTTGGCGCAGTGGAACTCGACGCGTTAGCCCGCTGTCGCGAACTCACTTCGTTGCATTGTCCTTCCGCTCGCTTCGACGATGAGGCGGCCAAGGTGATCGTGCGCAATCACCCTCGGCTGCAGGTACTCTACCTGGGCGAATGCCGTTTGACCGATCAGGGCCTGGCGACCATTGCGAGCCTGCCCGATCTACGGATTCTGGAATTCAAGAGTGCGTCGGTCAGCGACGAAGGACTCGAGGTGCTCCGCGCTCATGCCGCGCTCGAGCAACTCGAACTCGACTGGGACCGCTACCCGCAACAGACGCGCATCGATTTCGGGATGATGGCCACCAATCCGCCCTAAGATTCGGCCGATTGAAGGCCGCCTACCAGTCGCACCCGCGCCAGATCAAAGCCAGCAGAATGATCGGCAGCGGCAAGCCCAGCAGCCAGGCGGCCAGGCCATAGCGGATCTTGCCAGAACGCGATTGGGGCGAATTCTCGGGGGTCATGGCGACGGCGATCTCCAGCACGGTGAAATTAGTTGGTTTCCAAGACATCAGCTTGGAAAGCAACTGCCGTGCCGAACTCGCTCCCGCGCCGTGCAGTTCGCCCCTGGCGCCCTACGGCCGGTTCTGCCAACCGCCATAGAAGTGGTTGTCGTAGAACGAAGCGTAGCGGTCGCCTGAGTACCCGCCGACGCCGTCGTTCAACACCGGCTGAGCGTCGGCCACCGCGGCGCGGGCTTGCTCCTCCGGCTGCACGTACAACTGGTAGTTGGCGCCCCCCAGCGTGCCGCGGCGCATCAGGTTCTCATACGGGCTGATCGCCGGGTTGTGGTAGTACACCCGATCGTAGGTGTACAGGGCTGCGTTGACATTCGGCTGCGTGCGTTTGCCCAGCTCGTTGTTGTAGACGTCTTCATAGTTCTGATAGGGCAGCGCCTGCGCCCAGACGCGGGCAGCGACATAGCCCACCAGCCCCATCGTCAGGCAAGCAATCAGAGCCGAGGCAAAGTGCGAACGCCGGCCAAGTGCGTGGAGGATTCTCATCGCAGTTATTCTCCCGCGGGCGCGGGCCCGCCATCGAAGCGGCGCATGATTTCGCGCCAGGTGGTTCGTTGCAGCCCTTCGGCCTCGAGGGCTTCTTTTACGGCCGGGTCTGCCAACATTTTCGCGTCCCAGGCGTGGCGTTGCCAGTGCCGGGCGATTTGCTGCAAGGCCGGAGTTTCCACCGCCGGCGACACGTGAATCACCGTCAGCCCCGGACCCAAACCCTTGAGCTGCGCCACGAAGGCGTCGCGGTGCTCCTCGTAGGTGTCGCCGGAGGGGCTGAACTTGAGGTCGTCGACTTTAGGAAGCGGGAAGGCTTCGATCATCTGCGCGATCGCCGGATCGACGGCCAGCCCTGCGTTCCGCAGCTGCAGCATCCGCTCGGGCGTCAGGTCCACGAGCGCCACGGGAATCCAGTGCTTGCGGGCCACGCGAAACAGCGCCGCCGTCAGGTCGCCACGCGTGAACACCGCTCCCTGATAGCACCAAAAATGCGTGGGGCGAATGCCTTGGCGAAGGAGCAGTTCGACTTGCGCGTCGAGTTCTCGCTCGAAGTCCTCGCGGCGGGCATTGGCCGCGACCTGGCGCGGGTCGCGCCAGAAAAAGCCTTCGTCGTCGATCATGCTCAAGGCGGGAAAGCCGACGAGCGTCGGCCGCCAGCGGTAGGTCGGGTAGGGCGCGGTGACAACCACATTCAGGCCGACGTCGAAGTTCGGCTGCGCGCGGAACTGCTCGGCGGCCGGACCAAACCAGGGGCAAGGCGCGAGCAGCGCGGTCGACTGCACGGCGCCGTCAGCCAAACCCTTGGCGGCGGCGGCCGTAGTCTCCCAGGCGAGCCCAGCCTCGGGCGCCTCGATGAGCACCACCTTGCTGCCCGGGCCGTAGCCCAGCCGCTCGGCCCAGGATTGGGCCTGGGCATTAGACGGGCCGGCGAAAGCGGCCAGCACGATCGTAGCGATTGCGCCGCGGCCCAACGGACCGCGCGCCCCTTTGCTGCGCCCAAACATGAGTTCACGGCTCCCAGGAGAGGACCGGCGCAATATGCCCCGGATATCGGAGCATAGGCCGCGGGAGGGGGAGATTCAACGCGAGGGGCGGTTGGCGACTCCGCCAGCGGCGGCGCGCGTTAAGAGGATGCTCGCCGAGGCCCTCGCCAGCCGGGCGGCGGCTGTGCGAAACTAATTGCGGTCGATTCCCTGTGGCCCGCTCCCCCTTCCCGATCATGCCCCTGCTCCCTCGCTCCCAATTCTTCCCCCCCGCGGAGCAGGGCGATCGCGACGGCCTGTTGATGATCGGCGGCCGCATGACGACCGAGCGCCTCGTCGACGCCTATCGGCACGGCATCTTTCCCTGGCCCTTCACCGACGATCCCAACCGGGTGGCCTGGTGGTCGCCCGACCCGCGCGCCGTGATCCAGCTCGAGGGCTTTCACGTGCCGCGCCGTCTGGAGCGCACGCTGCGCAGCGGGCGTTTCGAAACCAGCCTGAACCGCGCGTTTCCGCAGGTCATCGCGGCGTGCGCCAGCACCGGAACGAGAAAGAACGCGACCTGGATCACGCCGGCCTTGAGCGAGGCGTACCGCGCACTGCACCGCGCCGGCTGGGCCCACAGCGTGGAAGTGTGGCGCGCAGGTGCGCTCGTGGGCGGACTCTACGGAGTTGCGATCGGCGGGCTCTTCTCGGGCGAATCGATGTTTCACAACGAGCGCGACGCCTCGAAGGCGGCGCTCGTAACCTTGGTGGCGCACTTGCGAGCGCGCGGGTATCAGCTCTTCGACATCCAGCAACTCACCCCGCACACCGCGCAGTTTGGGGCCCAGGAAATCCCTCGCCGGGAGTATCTCCTGCGGCTGCGCAAAGCGCTCGAGGCACAGGCAAGCTTCACAGATTCTGCGGAATCCGGCTAGTTTCCGCCTGTGCTTGGCACTGTTGTTGCAAATCTACTCCCGCGCAGGGGGTTCATGGCACGGGCTAGAAGCCTGTGCCGCGACATCGAGCCAAGAGAGCACGGGAGAAAAATCATGAACGCCCCAATGCGGACGGTGGCAACCGCGGTCTTCAACGACGTGCAGGACGCGCAGCAAGCCGTAGCGGCGCTGCAACTGGCAGGGTTCCACCACGAGGAAATTGGCTTCTTAGCGCACGACGCGGCCGGACGTCGGCTGCCGACGCCCGACGACAGCGCCTCGAAAGCCAGCGAGGGCGCCGTCACCGGGTTGGTGGCGGGCGCGGGGGCCGGCGGCCTGTGGGCCTTGGGCATCGCCGCGGGGCTCTTGCCGGCGATCGGACCGGTCATCGCCGGCGGCTTTCTCGCGAGCGTGGTGGCCAGCGCCGCCGCGGGCGCGGCTGCGGGAGGAGTGCTCGGCGCGCTCATTGGCATGGGCGTGCCCGACGACGAGGCCCAGTACTACGACGAGGCGTTTCGCTCCGGGCGCCATCTGGTGACGGTGCGCGGCGGGGGCCGCTTCGAGGAGGCGCTCGAGATCCTGCGGAGCTATGGCGGCCAGGTGCAGCCCACCTTGGGAGCGCCGTTCGCCATGGATCTGCCGGACGAGGTGGAAACGCCGGGAGGTGCGGCCCCGCGCCCTTCCTCACGGGCCTTCGCACGCGAGCCTGCCGTGCCGCGGGGGACAGCGACGCCGGCCGAAACTGCCGACCCAACCGCGGCCATGGACCGCACCGCCCCTCGCCCCATTAGCGAATCGCGGCGATAGCTGGCAGCGGCTCTGCTGCGCGTTCGCGCGCGGCAGAGCCGCTTGTTGGTTCGCAATTCTGCCCGTCCTTGCAGGCCAAGCCCCCCGACAAGCGCAACAAAAAAGCCCGCTGTGGCATTCAGCAGCGGGCTGGCCGACCAGCGAGGGGTCGTTTGCGTGCCAGGCCAAGTATGCTTGGCCGCGGCGAAACTGCTACCCTCCTCATGGGTTACGAAACCGTCAGCGCGCGAAAAACCCGCGGGCAATCTCGCCAAAGCTTGCCAGCGGGCTGAAGGCCGACCCGGAATGCCAGAACGGGTCGGCCGTTGCCTTAGACGCGGTTCGCGACCGTCTTATTCCCCAAAAAAACTGCCTCTTAAGTCCGCTGGCGTTCCAACTCGCTCAAGCGGGCCGCATTGGCTTCGGGGGAGAGCATTTCGCCCAGGTCGCGGCGACTGGCGTACACCGACTCGAACTCGTCGAGCGGTCCGCGGACGTCGGCCTGCTTGGTGGGCGGAAGGCGGTCGATGAACAGCACGCCGTCGAGATGGTCGGTTTCGTGCTGGACGACGCGGGCGAACAGGCCGCTCAGTTCCCAGTCGACCTCCTGGCCGGCCAGCGTGTAGGCGTTGATCGTCACCGTTTCGGGGCGCCGCACCGTTTCGTAGACGCCAGGAAGGCTCAGGCAGCCCTCTTCCGCCTCGGCCATGCCCTTGCGGCCGCGGATCACGGGATTGATGAACACGTGTTCTTCGTCGCGGGCCTGGGGGTCGGACTGCAAGTTGACGACGAACAGGCGATACGGCAGGTCAACCTGGTTGGCCGCGAGGCCAACCCCTTTGGCCTGATACATCAGGTCGAACATCTCGCGCACCATTTTGTGCAACTCTGCGTCGACCCGCTTTAGCGGCCTGGAGATATGGCGCAAGGTGGGGTGCGGATAGTGAATGATCTGCAACGCAAACGGCTCCTGGATTCGAGGGCAAGACTTCTCCCCTCTGCAATTATAGCGGTCCCCCCGGCCGGACTCGACTCGCAATGCTCCGCCCTTGGGCGGCAGACGGTTTCCCAGCGGGCCCCGGCCGGATCGGCGTTATAATGCAGGCGTTCCGAACTTCTGGCCTCCCTCAACGGCCCCGCCATGGCTTGCATCCACCTCAAGCATTTGTTCGACCTGTGCCAGCAGAACCAATTGCGGATCTCCGGCCCCGAGCTGGTCCGGATCGTCTGCACGCAATGTGGCGTGCAGGAAGAGTGCCCGCACATTCTGATGGAGGAGTACGACCGCCGGCACGAGGCGCCTGAGCAGCCGGCGGCGCCAAAGGCCGCCGAGCAGGCTCAGCGCTAGAGCCACGCTCACGTGGATTCGCCGACCGGTCGCTCGTGTCCGACCTCTCTGGGAGCCGACTCCATGAAGCTGAACCACGTGAACCGAGGCTCGCGATTGTGAGAGAATCAAGTGCAGGAAAAAGCCCATCGCGTGGCTCTGGGCATTAGCCGCAATGGCCTGCTTTGCCACAGGCGCGTCGGCGGATGCGCATTTCCATGCCTACGCGACTTAGCCCTTTCCCCCCGGCCGGCTGATAGGATGGAGACATGTATTCAAACGTTCCGGATACGCCGAGCGTGGATCTCGTCGAGTTGGCAACCGCTGTTAGGGATGCTGGCTTTTTCGCCGTCTACCGCGGGCCACAAGATGGTCACCTTCCCGGATCCCTGATCTGTGCTACGAACCGTGCTCCCGGGAGTGGGTCTTGGCGGACGAACTTTCTCGGTGGCCAGGCTCGGGACCGAGTGGTTCGTCAGTACCTGGAGGGAGGAGTACTTCCGCGTACCGCTAGGCGTGTCCATCGAAGGCCCTGTGATCGCCAGCCTTGAATCGGACGCGCCCGGGCAGTTGCGAATTCCGCCGACGGTCGTCGAAAGGTTCAAACTTCTGCGAATCGACGAGGCGGATTTCGAGCGACTTTTCGAAGAATCATCCTGAGGCTGGACTGCCCTGCCTTCACGCAGTCCGCTCCGTCAACGGGCGCCTTGTGCGCGCGACCTAGCCTGCCACCAAGAGCAACCGAGCGTCGTTCGGCGTAGGTACGAAAAAAGGCCGCTCCGGAGTGGCGTTCCAGAGCTTTCTAGCTAGCACTCGCTCGCTAGCGTCGCCGTATGTGATTTCCCAGGAACACATTGCGACGACTGGCTGGCGCTTGCTCGGCAGCTAGCAGAGGCCCTACACTCCACGAACACGCCGCGGCAGTTCTGGCGTGTAGAGGTTGGCCACGGCCGGCTTGAGCTGCCGGGCCATCGCCACGTAGCGCTTGGTCGTCTCGTAGCTGCGGTGCTGCATGAGCCCTTGGAGAGCGTCGGCCGTCATGCGGTCGGCGTTCATCGTCGCGAAGCCTCTCCGAAGGTCATGGAAGCTGTAGTGGTGCTTCCCCTTCGCCGTCAGGCTGGCCAGCCGTTGAAGCCGCTCGAACTCCTCGAACACGCGGCGACGGTTCCGGACCCACGGGAACACGAGCGGCGAGAAGTCGATCAGCTCCCGCATGTGCTCGACGGCCAGCGGGTGCAGGTGGCAAACCTGGTCGCGCTTGCCCTTGTTGTCCGCGGCCCGGCTGAGCACGGTCCCGGCGTCGAGGTCGGTGTCTTCCCACCGCAGTGCCAAGAGGGCGCCGATCCGCCAGCCCGTCATGTACGCCGTGACGAGCAGGCCACGCCACCAGTCGGCCGCCGGGTAGCGGTGTCCCTCGGGCCATCTGGCCGCCTCACAGGCCGCATAGAGAGATTGGAACTCCTCGGGTGACACGTAGGTCGGAAGCTTCTCCGGCTCGCCTAGGAACTCGATAGCAGGCTCTCGATTGAGGTAGCCCCACTTCACGGCTTTGCGGATGGCAACCCGCAGGTGCCGCAGCTCCTTGTTGATGGTGGCCGGCGACAGCGGCTTGTGGTCGGCCCCCTTTCGTCGAGGGTTGCCCTCGGAGATCCGCAGGGCGGTGTAGCGGGAGAACGTCTGGGCGTTGATGCCCGACATCCGCTGAGGATCGATGAGCCGCTCGAAGTGGTTGAGGGCCCCCTGCATGGCCTCTCTCGCCTGCCCGCCCATGCGCACGAGCTCGGTCGACTCGTATTCAGCCATGAACCGCTCCCACGTGGCCTTCGTGGGCATCTCGAAGGTGCCCGCGGCAAGCTGGCCTTCGACCTTCCGCTGATACTTCTCGGCGAGGCTTTTGTTGCGGAACGACTTCGACCGCTTCTTGCCGTTCGGGTCGTAGTAGCCCACGCTCCACGGCGCCTTGTCCCCGTGCTTCGCCTTCTGTCGTGTGTCTTGAAAGAGCCAGGCTTTCATTGTTAGGCTTCCGTTCAGTTGTGGTTTGCCGCGGTCGGGTTTTTGAATGAGGACTCGGCCGCGGCTCTTTTCTTTGCTTTGTGGCCTCAGGACATATACCTGGCGGCAGCCCCCAGCAGGTTCAGCATCTTTTTGGAAATCTCGAGGCGTTCTTCGTCTGTCAGGTCTGCACGCTGGTTCTCGGTCTGGAGCTCGATCATTTCCTCGAGCAACCTGGCTTTCTCGGGATCGCTCTGGTTGGTGGCCAGTTCCCGCATGTCCTCGATAGAAACCTCTCGATTGGCCTGCGGGAGCGACGAAAGATATTGGCGTGCGTGCTCGCCGATGATCTCCGCGATAAGCAATTGGAGCGAGCGGCGAAAGTCAGCTGCGTCCACGAACGAAAGCAACTCCGAGTCGGTCCAATCGGGCATCTCACCCATTCGTTCGATGAACGCTGGGCGGGAGATGCCGGCTTCACCGCCCTTGGTCACTCGCTTGGGTCGGTCGCCGCGAAGCTGAATGGTCTTGATCTGCGTTTCGCCACCGTCGAACGAATCGCACGCGATCGTGACAGTAAAGTGCTTGCCCCGCGGCCGCGAGTAGCCAACGGCGTCGCGGAGTTCCTCCGGGAGCTGCTCGATCGCTCTCACAGCATGGTGCTGCCAGTTGTGTTGGTCGAACTTCATCTTGCATTCCTTTCGTGGTTGACCCCAGCCCCGTTGATTGTCCCGCAAAGTGTTAGCGTTGTGTTAGGAAGCTTTGCCCCGCAAACTGACGCCCCAGATTGCCCCAGGAACGCTTCCGAGCGGGCAAGTTGACCAGTGACCCGTCCGGCGTTGGGCAGCGTGAGCGGGGCCGCTAGGCGTTCACCTATCAATTTCGCGTCGATTGATACTTCGTTGATGATAGTTGGCGGCCCGCGCGAGGGCGGGCCGCTCCGTCAGCGGGCGGGGTCGATGTACTGTCAGGATTCAGCACACCGCCCGGCCCGCGCTCTCTAGCGTCTAGTTGCACCCCATCGGGTAGTACTCGACCACGAGCCAGCCGCGGCGGCGGTCGATGCGCAGCCAGGCGGGCCGACCTTCGCGCAGGGATTCGGCGTTGAGCCGCCTCACCATCGCGCTGGCGAAGTGGCGTGGCACACGATCGCGTGTGCGTCGTCGGAAGCGAGCCAGCGGCCACTGTTGGACGATGCGGAGCATGGTGGCGGTTTTCATGGTGTTCCTCCCGGGCTAGGCAGCGGTGGCACCATCGGTTTGCAGTGCCCGACTTGCAACCGATCGACGTAGTGCTGGTAAGCCAAGCCCGGTGTCTTGTGTCCTAGGTGCGCCATCGCAGCGCCAGGGTAGTGCTTCTCGACTGCCGTGGCCGATGCGCGCCGCAGCCACTTGCTCGTGCCTGGTCGGATGCCGGCCCACTTCACCAGTTGCCGAAAGTGCTCGTGGAAGCACTCGCGGCGCTCACCCCAAGGCAAGATCAGCTCGCGGGCCGGTGGGAACGTCGAGTCGACCAGGGCCAACGTCTCCGGCCGCAGGCGGCAGTGAATCTGCCAGCCCGTCTTGTGCTGCACGACGATGAACGAGCCGTCGCCTGCGATCCGGTCGCGGCGCAGGGCCATCACGTCGCCAAGTCGCAGGGCACTATCCCAGGTGATGCAGACGAACATCCGCCAGAAGTCGGACCGCTTCACCCCCGAGTCGGCGAGCCAACCCTTGGCCTGGTCACACGCTGCCGCCAGCTTCGCCACCTCGTCCGGCGTCCAAGCCTCGACGATCGTCTCTGGCAGCTTCACACGCCGCACACGCCGCGGCGGCAGGGCAACCAGCTCTTGCTCCCAGGCGGCCCGCCAGAGCGAGAGGAGCGTCGTGCGGTAGCCCTTCACGGTCCGCAGCTTCCGCCGCCCGTTTTCGAGCGACACGAGCCAGCGATTCACCAGTAGGTCGGTCAGGTCGGTCAGCCGCACCAACTGGCCGGCGAAGTTATCGAAGTGCTGCACCACGCGGCGCATCCAATCGGCGTGGATCGAGCACATGGGCCGCTCGAAGATGTA
Organism: Pirellulales bacterium; assembly: GCA_044221365.1. Taxonomy (GTDB): domain Bacteria; phylum Planctomycetota; class Planctomycetia; order Pirellulales; family JBGAPH01; genus JBGAPH01. Next base: position 113,092 of record JBGAPH010000003.1, on the reverse strand, counting down.
GACCTCGACGAACTCGCTGAGCAGCATCGAGGGCGGCGTCGGGTCGCTGGGCCAGCTCGATTCGGCCCCCACGTCGATCGACCAGTTGAAGTTGCTCATAGCGCCACCTCGCGAGCCATAGGCCGACGTAGCATCCGGCTCGTGCCCTTCACCCCGGCCAATTCGATCAGGGCCCGGAACTCATCCCAGAGCTTCTGTCGCGAGTAGGGCCAAGGGAACACGTCGTCGCGTTCTGGCGGGAAGCTGGCCTTGATAGCCTCGACGGCCTCAGGGCGAATGACGGCAACGATGCCGAAGCCGCGCTGCCAGGATCGTAGGGCGATGCGACCATCGTCTTTCACGTCAGCCCGCCGCAGCGTCAGCACGTCGCCGGGAGTGCAGCCGCTATCCCAACAGGTCAGAATGAAGGCCCGCCAGAAGTAAGCCTTGTAGACGCCCGTGGCGGCCCAGAATCGCTTGAGCGTGGCCGCGGCCTCTAGCAGCCGCTCAACGTCCGACTCGCTCCACTGCCGCACCACGTGGTTTACCAAGCGAATCTTGCGGGATCGACCGGGGCCCACTTCGGTCAGGCCGGCTTGATGGGCCGCTGCCCAGATCGACCGCAGGTTGCAGCGTTGGCCGCGGACGGTGGCGGACGATACGCCACCGGCGGCGATGTCGCCCAGCCAGGCGTCGAGCAGATCGTCGGTCAGTTCGGCGAGCGTCGCCGGCCTGCCCAGCCAGCGTTCGAGCTTGTCGACCGTGTAGCCGAGTTGCAGGCGATACTTCGAGCGGATGTCCCGCTCTGCCAGGTAGCGGCACAGGTAGTCCCGCAGCATCAGCGGCCCTTCGAGGGCTTGTTGCTGGGCGGCGCGAGCGCGGAGCAAAGCCAGGTCGCGTTTGGTGAGCGTCATCACAGCTCCTCCGGGTTAGGCTTCTTGGCGGCGATGATCCTGAAGTCGAAGTAATGGGCGTCGGCCGTCTTGAACCCGGTCAGGTGTCCTAAGTGAATTGCACCCCAACCTGGAAACCGCATCTCGACGTTCGTGGCCGAACTCTTCCTGATCTTCTTTAGGCTGCCGTCGAGGCACGATAGCGTGACCAACTGCTCGAACTGCTTGCGGAACGCCTCGCGGCAGTACGGCACAGGCAACAGCGTCTCACGGTCCCGCCAGCCGCTAGCCACGAGCATGGCCACCGTCTTGGGCAGCAGGCGCACGAACACGGGCCGCCCCGTCTTGCTCTGCGTCAGGGCTGCTTCGCCGGCATCGTTGAACTCAGCCTGCTTGGCGGCCAACAGATCGCCCAACCTCAGTGCCGAATCCCAACAGCAGCGCACGACCAGTTCCCAGAACTCCGAGCGCCTGCCATCGTAGTAGGTGAAGCCCCCTTCCAGCTCGCGGGCCGTCTCGATCAACTGCCGCGCTTCGTCGAGGGTCCAAGCCGCGGACAGCTTCGGCCCGCCGCGTACCGGCCGGATGAATTCGCGGACGTGTGCTGTGGCACAGAGCCCATGGGCGTGGGCGCTGCGCCAGAGTGCAACCACGTGGTTGCGTCGGGTGCGGACGGTCGAGGCCGAGAGAGACTTCTGGGCATGGGCCAGCCAGTCGTTGACCAACTTCGGGCAGAACTCATCGACGTAGATCGTCCGGCCTGCGAACCGCTCAACCGACTGGGCGGCGATGCGGTATTGCTCCGCGGAGTTGTCGCGGCAGCCGCTGGCGGTTTGGTACTGCTCCACGTACTTCGTGATCGGCACGCGCCGTTTGCGGGCCCGCATGGTGGCCTGCTTCTCCGGCGTCCGCGAATACTCCGTCGTCCCCGGCGGCATGGTGTACTTGGTCGAGGGCGGCTCGTTCTTCGTCGCCCCCAACTCGAATGCCCGCCGCCAGAGCGACATCAGGGCCTCGCGGTGCCAGGTGGCCGTCGACTGCTTGATCGGCGTCGGCTTACGGCGATGCAGCATCGACCGAATCCATTCGTCGACCAGGTCGACCGACATCTCATCGAGCGTGACCGGCTTGCCGTGCCACTGGCCAAACGCCTGCACGGTGCAGCCCACCTGCTGCACGTATTGCTGCGATAGATTCCGCCCCTCGACATGAGTCGGTAGAAAGTCGCGGAGTGTCATGGGTGCGCTCCGGTAGAGCGCAGCCCCGACCGATCAGTTAGTACCCGTGCCAGGAACACCAGAGGTGTTGGAGCACGTGCGCAGCGTCGCCGCTTGCACCTGGTCGGTCGGGGTGGCGCTCGTGTTCTGGCGCATGGTTTTCACAGACGGTGTTCCTGAGCCTTATTCCAGCCGCGGGGTACTAATCCACGGCCGGGGCCAACGCTGGGCAGTCTAGCGGGCGGGGCACCGAAAATGCAAGTCACCGGCTATCAGCGTTTTTCAGCAATCCAATCCCCTCCGCCGGCTGGCCCTGACCGTGTTCACCTGGCTTCTTGTTGCTCTCGCAGCCGGCTTCCTTGGCGTGGCCGCGGCCTGGCTGACCCTTTCCGATCCACTCGGCCCCGACTGCGGCTGAGTTTTTACGCGAGGCTCTCATGAACGAAACCATTGGCCTGCTAGCCATCGTCGCCGTCGCGGGACTCGCTCTCGAAACGGCCTACGTCAATCGCTTGAAACCCTGGCTGGATGGCGCCGACGAGCTCGAGCGACGCTGAGCCGCACGAACACCAGCCGGTTGCCTAGTGGTGTGGGCGGTCGGCCTAAACCCGCCGGCGATCTCGTTAGGACGCCGGCGGATTTCATTGTTCAACCGGTGGACGTTTTCAAACGCTCCCGTCCACCGCGAAGCCCGTCGAGAATCGGCCTGGTCTCGGCGGGCATTTTCACGCACAAGATTGGGTACAGCGCTTGCAATCGCAGCCCTAACGGCGGGCCGGCTCGTCCAATGCCGCCCGCCACGAATCGATGGCCCTGCCGGTTTCACCCGCGGCGGGGCCTCTTCGTTAGATCGATGCGTGTTGGCACGCAGCGTGCATCGCAATTGGGCGGCGGACAGTCCCTATGAAGTCTCTGGCTGCCGCTCTATGAGACCGGCCCGCCGGGCATCCACATACTCAGGGGGTGCCAGGCGGGTCTTTTTCATGCGGAAGTAGTGCCGGCCGTGCACGATGATCCGCTCGACGCGCCGGTCGGCGAGCAGCTCGGCCATCGCCTGGTCGAAGTCCGGCGCCTCGCTCATCTGCCGCTCGTTGAAGCAGTACCAATCTCGCTGCCGGGTGAGGTAGGCCAGGATGCGGGTCTTGGTGTCGTTCGGTCGCTGCGGACTCTTTCCCTGCGCGTAGCAGTCAGGGCAGAGCAACTCATGCGGCTTCTGCGACGCGTGGTCCGCCATGGCGGCGGCAAGCTCGAGATTGCGGCGCATCTCGTCGGACAGGTCGATTCGGGCCCCGCAGATGGGGCAGGTGGGTTGGTTCATGGCCGCATCAGCGTGCGGAGCGAGAACGAGCGGAGGCGGCGGGGGAGAGGGCTCATGGCGGCATCCTACCACGGGGCTGGCGGCCGGCAGAGTGCGGGTTGCCGCACGCCCCGCCAGATCATTGCGGCCGTTGCAGCGGCGGCTGATAATCGGGCTGGGCGTGGGGCTCATGCGGAAGGTGCAGCGATGCTCGGTCAGGCTGTCTTGATGGCCGCCCTCACCATAGGCTCCGGTGAGCCGGTGACGCTCGGAATCTACGTCGAGTTCGACGGCGCTACCTACCTCTGGAACAACGGCAAGGGGGGCTGGCAGGGCTTCAAGTCCTACGGACTTTCGGGGGCCGATGTCGACGCCGCAGGGTGGAAGAGCATTAGCGATTATGTAGCTGCCGGAGACGGCGCTTTGGTCGCCTCCGTGTTGGGAAACGCTCGTGGATTCCTGGCATTTAGAGGTGGGAACGAACTACTTGAGGTCGGTTTTGGGAATCTTGAACCCGGCGAGAGGTTCTATATTGGCAAGCCTTTTCGCACGGTGCCCCCGGTTAACTTCACGGCTTCCGGTAGCCAGTGGGGCGAAGAGATTGTGCGCTATGAACTCACCTACGATCCCACGGTATACATGCCCGCCGACTATAACCACGACGGCCCCATCAATCTCGACGACTTCGCGGTGCTCAAGGCCAACTTTGGGACCGGCACTACTCGGCAGCAGGGAGACACCAACATCGATGGCAAGGTCGACCTGACCGACTTCGGGATGTTGAAGGAAAACTTTGGCAAGTCGGGCAGCGCCGCCGTCCCCGAGCCCTCCACCTTCCTGCTTGCCGCCCTGGCCGGAATCGGGCTGCTGGCGTTTCGGCTCAGGGCCCGTTGTCGCATTCAGGCCTAGGCCACCGGCAGCCATCGGTCGCCGGTGAAACCACCCTTCCGTTCGGCCTTAGTCGGGTTGGCGGAAGGGCTTTTCATGCGCCGCCCCCTTTGCCCCGCAAACCAACGCGCCAGGATCGCTCCTAACGAGCGCCGAGCGGGTTGGGCGAGTCGAGAGTCGGGTGGCGGGAGAGGGCGTTAGAGGGGCAGCTAGCCGTTATCGCATCCTCGTATGCGGTACGTTGATTGCACCGGTCGCTGCCCGGTCGCTCATGATTGAACGGCCAGCCCCGCTGAACTCCTGAGGGCCAGCGGGGCTTTCCCTTGCGCCTCGGGGCAGCTTGAGGCTACTCAGTTCCACCCCCGCTCGGGCTCGTTGCGGTCCTCGACGTTCGGCCACAGCGGCGGTAGCCAAGCCACCCGAGCCCACCGGCTAGCCCGCTTGGCTCGCTCGCGATCTGACCAGCCGTTCCTGATCTCTGCGGATCGCTCGGCGATCTCGGCCGGCGTCGGGTCTGGCGTAGTTTCTGGCATGGTCGGACCCCCCAAGCTATCCTGCTCACTCACGGACGTGCCCGCCGCCCGCAGCCAGGGGCTTGTTAGGAGGTCCTGGCTGCGGGCTTTTACTGGCTCACCTGAATCGTCCAGGTCCCGCTCGCGAAGTCCACCGGGCTGCCCGAGTGGTTGAACAGCGTCACCCGCACGGTGTCAGCCGAGACGACCGACGCATAGGCAAGCACGCCGGCGTCGACCGCATAGGGGGCCGCCACGGTCACCCGGTTGCCCAGCACGGCCCCGGGCACGTTGAAGTCGCTCTTGCTCGTGACGGCGCCATCCGCCATAGATGCGGGGTCCCAAGTGCCGCTGCCCACGATGAGCGGCTGACCGCGGTAGACCTTTTGGAAGACGGCCCCCGAGCCCGCTGTGCCCGCAGTCGTGCAGTACCAGGCCAAGACGGCCGCATTCGACGCGCCGGGGTTTGAGTCCCAAACGATGTCGCCGCGTTGCCAGACGCCAGCCGCGGGCTCCGCCGAGTAGTAATACTTGCCCTTGTAGGTGTTCGGCGTGTTCACCACCGTGGCCGGGCCGTCGATGGTGCCTCCGTCGTCGTAATTCTCGCCGAACTCGTTACGGCTCCCGCCCCAGGCCACGTTCGTTGTGCCGCCGATGAAGCTGTTGGCGACGATCGTAAAGCCGATGCCGCTCGTGTTGCTGATATGCGTCGTCGAGTCCTTGAACCGGTTCCCCGCGATCAGCCCACCCACCGGTGAACCTTGCAGCGCGAGATCGGTGCCGTTTGAGTCGAACTCGCAGTCGAGCACAGTCGTCGCCGACACGGCAGCCGCGGTTTGCAGGCCGTAGGTGACGTTCGAACGGAATCGGCAGCCAATGAACGCCAGCTTCTCGTTGACGCCGTTGCTGCCAGCCCCCGTGTTGCAGTCGAGGAACTCGACGCGCTCAACACGAATGTTCGTTGCGTCGCTGGCCGGCAGCACTCCAGTAGTGGTGGCTTCGTCGTTGCCCTGGATGGTCAAGTCTTGCAGGGTGCAATTGCTGCCCAGCGTGAGACACCGACCAGTGCGCCCGGCTTCCATCTTCAGAATCGTAACCCCCATGCCCGAGCCGCGGAGCGTGCTGCCAGCGGGCAGAGTGAGCGTGTCGCCTGGGTCGATCGAGTAGGTGCCCGGCGGGATGATGAACGAGAAGTCGTCGAGCCCGTCAGCCGCGGTGAAGACCGCCGAGAACAGCGGCGTGGCGTCGGTCTTGCCCTCGACCAGGCCGAAGGGGTCGGAGTACCACGAGAGAACCGACCACCAGGGAGAGGCGTTGCGACCCACGCCGACGATTTCACCGGCCGACGTTGCCCCTGGCGTGACCAGTAGGCCGACCAGCAACAAGAGAACGAATAGCTTCCGAGCGTTCATGATCCTAATTCCGTCTCGAGATGAAGTTGGTCCACCTGACCGAAGCAGCGGCAGCACGTAGCCCCACGATGGTCGAACTCTGCCCCTGCGTTTCGCTCGAGACCGTGGCCGGCGAACCCACCACCGCGCCAGCTCGGGTGAGCCAGGCCGTGTAGGCGGCCCCTGCTTTTTTGACCACCACGATGTCGCCGGCGGCACACGCCAGAGATTGGCCGACGCCAATGCTGGACAGGCTGCCCGCAGTGATCCGCCCGAAGCCCAGCGTTGTGCTCGTGTGGTTCAGCCGAATGAAGTTCGTGCCGTCGACATAAGCGACGACGATCGCGTTGTTGTTCGCGTCGGGGGCATAGGCTAGCGTCCATTCGAGCGTGTAGTCGGACTGCCCGATGTCGAGCGTGGCCAACCAGCCTTGACCGCCGGGGCTCGATCCCTGGCTGCCGATGCGGTTGCCGTTGATTTCCCAGTTGCCAGCGACTTCCGACCAGGTCAGGCCTGGGCGGCCGGCCAAATAGGGAACGCCGTCGGTGCTGCCGAGCGTCGTTCCATCCGCCCGTTGGAACGAATCGCAAGCCAGGATGCCCGACCGCGTGCGGCCCGTCAGAACGTCGTCGCGGTATATACGCAATCGGTCCACGGCAACGGCCTCGGTCGTGAGCAGGAACGGGTACGCGGCGATGGCGGCAAGGGCGCGGCGGCGGTTCATCGTTGGCCTCATTGGGGCAAGCACTCCAAAACCTCGGCCATCCGCTCCTCGACCTTGGCCGACATGTCGGCCTCGCCGGTGATCCAAGGCTTGAACGGCGGGCAGATCGCCTCAATCAGCAGCTTGCGGCGCTCGTTGATGTCTTCCGGCAGCACGTGGCCCAGCTTCAGCACGGCGACGATCGCTTCGCAGACGGCGTGATAGTGCGTGCCGCTCTCGTGGTCGATCTCGCGTTTCACGATCTCCCGCAGCTCGTCGAGGTCGGCGTCGCTCACTTGGCCACGGGCGCCCGTGCCGTAGGTCGAGGGTCGCTTGAGCTGCCGATCCCTCGCGTCGCGCCAGCGCTGCATCGCCGCCACGTCATAGTGGCCGTTCTCCCCAGGGCAGCCCTGAGCGATCCACCCGTCGATCGTGACGATGGAGCGGCCAAGGGCCCGCGCGGCCTCGCGGCGAGTTTTCACCACGCCCGGCGGCAACGTCGGCTCAACTACCGGCTGCTCAGTGAGCCCGTTGGCATTCAGCCAGGCCGCCACGTCGTTCATCGAATACTGGCCGTGCCCTTCGGCAGGCAGGCCACGCTCGAGCAGCCGGTCGAGTTGCTCATCGTCGATACTGAGCCAATCCAAGACTTCCTGCCGTGTCATCGCTTAGATCGCCTCCCTGCGAAGCCGGAGAACTGGCCGGCCCTGATCATCGACGGCCGGCTTCCCATCGTTCTCCGGCGACCTCTGAGCGATTGCGACGGCCTTTCTGCGCTCTTTCACGGCGGCCAGCACGACACGGGCGGCAGCCGCATTGCCGGCCACCGCCTGTTTGTGCATGGCGTCGAGGATTTCGGCCTCGATCCCGTCGAGGTCGCCCCCGGCGGCGAAGCGAGTGACGGCGGACTTGCGTCGATTTGCGCTCATGCGTTAGCCGTTCTCAAACCCGACTGGGAACAGGTCACTATTGGGGCCAAATTTTTGGCCCTCTCCGCAAGAAACGCGACAGTCGAGGACCGCCTGCTATACCCCCCGCCCTGGGAGGACCCGTCGCTTTTTGAGACGATTACCGACTTGCGTCGATGGTCGCAACAACAGGCATCGCCGTAAGTTACGTTGCGTGGTGTCTCGTCATCCTCGACGGCGCGGGCCGCGGTAGGAGTTGCCGCAGCACTCACGCCGCCGAGGCCCATGATTGAGCCGGCCCGGTCAGAGCAACCGCACGGGGGCAGTAAGTGGGTGTACCCTGCCGGGCTTGTTCTCATGCTTCGATGCCCCGCGCGAACTTGGTGCCCGCCAACGGCGTGTAGTCCATGCGGCCCGTGGCCCCCGCCAGGCTCGAGGGCGTCGGCGCGCCCATCGCGATCCAGCGGTTAACGATCTCGCGATCAAGCCGACCGCCGTTCTGCCGCTCCATGTGTTCGATGATGACGCCGCGCTCGCCCTGCATCAGGTCGTGCTCCTTCACGTTGAGCAACCGAGCGACGTCGCGGCGGGTGTACGATTGGCCGTTCTGGCTCATGCTTCCACCAGTTCGCTCGAGTTGCCGTGCTGATCGTTGTCCGGCGACCACTCCTCGACCGGCTCGAACGCTGCGGGCAGGGCGAGGATGTCGACCAAGCGGAAGTGAGCCCCCGGCTTGTCGGTCGTCACGAGCTTCCGCATCAGGCGCTCACCATGCCGTTGCCGCAATTCGTCGACCGTGATGCCAACGATCTCTGCGGCTTCGGTCAGGTTCACCAGTTCGTCGCCAATGCTCATGCCGCCACCAACTCCGTGTCGCGAGCGAAGAGCGCTGAGAATCGCGCGGGCGCCGTCGACCGCAGCACTCCGACGAGCGACTCGCGCTCACGCTCCCGGCATTCATCGCCCAAGGCCCTCAGATAGGCCGCTGGCACGCTCAGGCCGTAGGTTGGCCCGGCAGCCCGAAGATCACTCAGCGTTGCGCAGAAGCCCGCCTGTGTTGCTCTGTAGGCCACGTGGCTGGCCGCACGGATGAACGTCTCACCGTGGCCATGCCAAGGGTCGCGGCTGAGCTTGTGGCTGGCGAAGTCGACCGGTTCGGTGCGAATCTCGCAGCCAGCGGTGAGGGGCGCGAGTTCCTCGAGCGTCCGGCCTTGGCATACGGGCTGAGTCGCCGCATCGTCGAGGTAGTGGCTCAGCTCGTGCAGAACGATCTCAATCCGCTCACGCGGCGACAAAGGCCGGCCACCGCGCGTATCAGCGATGATCGTGGCGAAACCGCGGCCCAACCATCGGCCAGAGGCTTTGAGCGTCTCGGCAAGTAGGCCGTCGAGCAGATCGGAAGTCCAGCCGGCGCAGCTCGTGCAGCGCATCCAGGCCGGGGCTTCTGCCTCGGCCAGCACATACACCGACCGATCGGCCAACTCAGGGCCCATGATCGTGCGGCATAGTGCTTCAGCCTGTTGCTGCCAGGGGCTCATGCGGCGCTCCCGGCAAGTTCGGCGAACACCGCGTTGGCCCGGGCGAGCGCTTGCTCCAACGGACGCAGCTCACGCTCGATCGCTACAATGCGGACCCGCGTCGAAGCCAGGTCGGCGGACACGATGTTGATATCGTTCTCGTTTGGCTGCCGACTGACCCTAAGGCCTTCGAGCGAATCCGCCAACGCCTTGGCTTTGCGGCGAGCCTGCTCGAGTTCGGTCCGCAGATTGTGGGCAGCCATACCGTGGGTCTTGACCAGGCGACTCGCCTCTGCGCGCTGCGCGGCTTGACCCGGCAGATCGAATTTCCCTATGCCGATCTGCTGCTCGACCTCGTCCAGGCGATGCTTCGCGTTCAACGCCGCATGCAACTCCGCGGCGAGTTGTTCCTGCTCGGCCCCTACCCGCTTATGGACCGCGTTCAGCTCGGCGGTCAACTCGGCCCGCCGTTGCTCGATGGCCGCAATGCGGTTGAGCACGGTCGGCAGTTCGGCAAGCTGCTTGCGGGCCGCTGCGAGGCCCTCGAGCTTCGCGATGTCGGATTGCAGATCGTCGAGTGTTCGGCCGGCGGCTTCAGCGACAACGACGACCGTTTCCGGCTGCTCGTCGCCACCGGCGGCCAGCTTGGTGATCAGCGCTTCGTACTTGGCCTCGGCGCTCGCGGTGCGCTGGCGGAGCATCATCTGAGCTTGGGCAATAGCGGCTGCGGTCATGGGCGTTCTCCTGATTCGATTCTCAAACAACGCGGGTCGAGCATGCTGGCGAAGGGCGGGATTCGACCGCGTCGGCCTGCTCGCCCTCGATGAAGCGATTGACATCGGTCTCGCGCCAGCGGATGCATTTGCCGATCGTGACGGGGGCCGGCAAACGGCCGTCTTTTCCCATGGCGCGAATCGTTTGGGCACTGAGCCCAACCCGTTCGCCGAATTCTTCCGCAGTCAGCAATCGCATGATTACACCGTTCTCGTTTTGCACGCTGTTGTGCCGTCTCCTTTGATCCCGCCCATGAAACGCATGGGAGTGCAAGCCCCCGGCCTTGGATTTTCTCCAACCACGCAAACGACAGCGGTCGGAGCAGAACTTTGCCCAAGGCTTTGCACTCTCGAACGGCTTGCCGCAGCGCTGGCAGTTCATCGCTAGTCCTCCTTGTCCATCGCGTGCCAGAAAGCCTCACGACTCTCATCGTCGAGGGTGTCGTCATCTTCCGGCTCGCCCCCGGGGAACTCCTCCTCAGTGTGCATCTCCCGGATCAGCTCGGCTTCGTCGAACGGGTCACTCGGCATCGGTCTGGTCCTCGAAAAGGATCGTGATTGTGGGGCTAGCGCCTTGTCGACCGTCGACAATCGCCACCATTCCTGCCTCTTCCATGGCCTCTAGCCCATTGCGGAAGCATTCCCGGTAAATCTTGAGGTCTTCCCTGATCTTCGGCGTGATCTGCACCGTCATGCTCTTGGCCAAACCAGCGGCATACCAGCAAGCCAGAGCGACCGCGGATGCTTTCCCCGGCAGTCGGATTGCCCTACGAATCCAGTCCACGGGGCATGGTCGCACAAAGGCACCCTTGAGCTTCCGCGGGACCTTTGACCCCTTTCCAGAAGACAGCGCAAGCAGCTCCTTTGCCTGATCATCAGTCATCCTGAAGCGATCTAGATTCATCTCACTTAGACTCCCAGTAAGTATCTCTTCTTAGAAGTAATAAGAAGAAGTACATATGAAGTATTGGACGGGTGCATGCCCGGCATACAAGTTGGTGCTGGTGGGCATACAAGTCACTTGTAGGGCGGGCATACAAGTTCGGCCTGCTCGTTGTATGGCGGGCATACAACACCTTCGCCGGTCAGGTTTCTCAGGATGGCCATCACGCGAGTCCACGATTCATCCCCGCGGGGGTCGCTGTAACGGTCCGGGTAGCGGACGACCTTGGCTTCCGATCGCAGCTCGAACCCGTCGAGCACGGCCCTCCCGGCGTCGAGCATGATGGCTTGGGCCTTGGCTACTTCGGCGTCGATCCGGTCTGAGTCGGCCTCGATCAGCAGGGCATCGTGTACCGGGGCGCACACCTCGATGCCCGCCTCGGTCAACCAACAGCAAGCCAGCCGGAGCATCTCCGCTCCGTTCGCCTGCATCGGGAAGTTTGCCAGGCTGCGGGGGTTCACCTCGGGGCCCACATGGACTCGCCAGCCGAACACGGTGGGCAGCCAGCCGTACAGGACAGCGTGATCCACGGCCGCTTGCGACCAGCGCCAGAACGTGGGATAGGTACGCCGGTGCAGCCGAAGGAGTTGCTGGGCCACGATCTCTGGCTGCCCCATACGCTGGGCGAGACTGCGACTGCCCATGCGGTACTGCACCGCCAAAACGCATGCCTTGAATCGCTCCCGCTCGACGGCGTGGCTTTCCTTCGTGGCCGTGGCTGGCACGGCACCTGCCTGCTTGGCAAACGTCAGGTAGCAGTCTCCGCTCGAATAGGCCTCCTGCAATGCCTTGTCGCCGGACAGGGCAGCGGCAATGCCGATCTCCTGCTGACTCCAGTCGATGTAGGCGACGGCTCGACCAGGCCCTGGCTTGATCAGGTTCCGAATCCACACGCTCGGGCCGAAGATGTAGCGGCTGTTCGATGGCTGGTTCCGGCCGGTCCTCGCCGCGAAAGCCGAGAGCAGCAGTCGATTGCGAGCGTCGCTGCCCACCGACAACTCGTTGAGCCGCAGTTCGGAGAGGGCGTGGCGTAGCTCACGGAGCGGAGCGACGACAGGGTAGAGCCGGCTCATATCCTTGAACGTGTCATCGTCGAGCAGCAATCGACCATCGTCGTCGGTGATCCAGGGGATATCGTTCGCCACCAACCAGTGGACGAAAGCCTTGGTGTTAAACGATCGCGGCCGATCGAGCGGCATGTCGGGCGATGCCGACACTAATTCCGCAGCTCGCTCCATGATCTCCCGGTCGTGCTTGCGGACCTTGCGGCTGGGCTCCCGCAAAAGCTGCCAAAGCCCGCCGGCATAATCGTCATCGTCTCGCTCGCCCTCGCGGTAGCCGGTGCCGATGCCTAAGGCTGGCAGGTCACTTGCCAACTCACGGGCTTTCACGTCGAGGCCGGGATACGTGGCGTGGTCTTGCCCTTTGTTCTCCCAGGCGTCGATGCGATTGATTGTGAGGCCGGTGGCCTGCCTTGCAGCGCGGATGGCCGACTCGTGTTCCTCGACGCCGGCCCTATGCTCCTGCCAGCAGTGCTCGGCAGCCACGGCTAGCCGATAGGGATCGATCCCCCATTCATGCGCTGTTGCGTACACCGCGGCTCCGAACGGCGTATCTGGATCGACTGGCAATCCGGTTGGCGGATAGACCCCGAACTCAGCATCAACCTCCTCGATCAGCCGGGCCTTGATCGTCTCCCAGTGCTCGCACAGTTTTTGGAACGTCTCTACGTCAATAGGCGTGCCTGCCCACTCCATTTTGGCCGCGGCCACCATGTATCGGCCGCGGAGCAACGCTCGCTCGATATCGAGCTTAGGCAGCATCGCTTCGAGCAACTGGCACAGCGGGTCCACGTCGGTTTGGCAGTAGTCGAGCAGTGCTTGCTGTTCGGCATCGGTGAAAGGCTCGCCCCGCATCGCCAGCTCTTGCATCGATTTCTTGTAGGCGGCATCGATCACTGGGATCCCGAAGTGAGCCAGGGCCCCGAGCAACCCGTTGCCACCGATCGTGCGCAGGCCGTTGGTGAGGTTGCGAAATTCGGTGAAAAGGTCGAGCACGTTCTCCGGCAATGGCCAGCCTTCCGCGAGAAAGCAGCCCAGTTCGGCACTGACGTAGTAGCTCACGAACAAGTCGCTCGGCCCAAGCCGCAGCAGCGGACCGTCTGCCCGTGCGGCATCGTCGAGCCAACGCTTGACAAGTCGGCCGCTGCGAAATTCCCTGGCCACCAGGCAGAGCGGTTTTGGCCGCTCGCCCGGTGGCACATGGAATTCGAAGTCGCAAAGCCAGACTTGTTTAAAGTCAGCCAGCGGGTCCATCACACTTCGCCCCGCAACTGCTGCCAGATCACGTGGTCGGTGTCCTCGACGAAGCGATCTTTCTTGAACGCCAGTCGCAGCATCTCCTCGAAGGTGAGGCTGGGCATCGCAGGCTCCGGCAGGTTCGCCGTCGCCACGTTGATCACATAGCAACTGGCTTCCATGTCGCTTTCGAGTCGGACCCATTCGGTCTGGGCGAGCTGGGCCGCTTCCAAAGCGCTATCATGCCAACTGCTTGCCCTCGCGTCGGCCTTCGGCAAGGTGAGCGGCCAGAGAAACGGAACGTCAGTGTTCCGCGTGATGCAGGTGACGAGCAACGTCGGCGTGATCTGCTTGGGGAACAGATTCCACAGCTCGGGCGCCACCAAATAGATTTCCTTGGTCCCCTTATGGGTGAAGCAGCCCGTTTGCAGCCGCCATTCGTCGCCCGGCCACACCCTCACGAACTCGTGGGCGTGTGGCTTCCTGACGGCGATCGTACGAATTGCTTTCTTGACCGCGACGGCGCTCACGAAGTCTTGCGACATCTTGAGCTTCGACAGGTCAGAGAAGCGATCCCGCTGAGACGCGGACAGGTCGGTCGAGAACGGAACGGTATCGGTGTGCCCATTGCTGGGCGCAGTGTCGCGTACAATGTCTTTAGTCATGGTTACTCCCTTGACTGGTGGAAACAAAAGCCCGGTCCCGCTGTTGGTCGCAGCGGGCCGGGCGACTCTTCGGGCGACTAGCAATCGTCTTCCGGCGGCAGCTCGATTTGCAGCAGCTCCGCCGTGTCCCGCAGCCAGTTGATGGGCACGGTGCCGTCGATGCCGCTGTCTTGCAGGGCGTGTCCGATCATGCGGGCCAGTTCCTCCCGCAGTCGAAGCAGCAGCGACAGTGGCTCACGTGGCGGGTGGAACGCCTTGTGAATGCCCGTGATCTCGGCGTAGGTGTCAGTTGCAGTACTCATCTCATTTCCTCTCGTTGGTAAAAGTGCCCCGGTGTTGAATTGCCCCGGTTGAAGCTAGGCGGCAGGCAGCCCCCGCAGCGAATCGCCCCACGCTCGCAGCCCCTCGGCGATGGTGTGCAGGTCCTCGGGAGTCTCTGGGCCACTGGCGACAGCGCCGCCCGCCTTCACCATCAGCCCAGCACTGCCAGCCGCTGCCTTGAGCAAACGGTGATAGAGGGCGTACCTTTCCTGGCAGTGTTCCGTCAAACCGCCCACGTCATTGATCCACATAGAATCCAACCGGTCGGATTCGGCCTCGACCAAGTCGGCCAACAGGTGAGCCAGGCACGCGACGAACTGCTTGTTAGCTCGCATTTGATTTCCTTTCGTGGTTAGCTGGCCAAGTCGTGGTCGACGTGGATCGTCTCGACGCGAGTCTTGTCGCCGTGTTGCACCACGACGATCTTGACCCGCTCGCCTTTCAGGTCGTCGGTTTCGAGTTCTCCGGCCGAATAGCCGAGAGCCTTCAAAAACGCGCCGCAGGCGGACTTGGGCGAGCCTTTAGTGCTTGTGAATCGCACGGCCTCTTCGCCCTCATGTTCGCCCTCTGCGATCTTGAACCGCCAGACCAGGCGATCGCCGAAGTCCGTTTTCTTCAGGTCGATGGCGGCGATCTCGGCGTAGTAAATCCCCGGCGGGACTTCCTTGTAGCCAACTTCGAGTCTCATCTTTTCCCTCATCTTCAAAGGTCGGGACTTGTTGCAGAAAGGCTTGGCGAGCTTCGTCCCGGTCCGCTCGTCAGCCAGGTCAAATAGCGTTGGTTGATTGCTGTTCCGTCTCTCGCGTGCCGTGTAGCCGAAGGCCGTTGCACACTGTTCGAAGCACTTCAGGCAGAGGTGCTTGACGCTCGAGTTCGTGCGGCCTCGACGGCTGGCATCGGCTGCGTTACACACTTCGCACTTCATCGCTCTCGCCATCCGTGCGATCGAGGCCGTAGCGGAGCGAGCACGTATCGCACAGGTGCTGGTCGCCGTAGGCCGTGTTCTCGACGAAGCGAGTTGCAGCACGGCCGCATACCGCGCAGTCGGTGCCATGGCGTCGGTCTAGGTCGGGGTCTTCCATCACTTGCCCTCCACAAAGGCGAGGAGTTGAGAACGGCTATAGCGGTAGCCGCTGCCGATCCTGCGGACGTCGATTTCGCCGCGAAGCCGGGCATCACGAAGCTGATGCTGTTTCAGCCCCAAGAGCGCCGCGGCTTCGGCCTCGCTGTAGGCAAGGCGGTCGCCAAGCTGGGCCTCGACGGCCTGCCGCTGGTCGATCGTTTCGGAGACGATGGCGGCGATGAGCGGGCGGAGTTCGGGTAGGTCGCTGGCGTCGAGCTTCATCGCGAACGCCTCGCATCGATTGCGTTCAGCTCGTGGCGCACTTGTGCAACGGCCGTGCGGTTGTAGAGACGCAGGTTGCCTGCGCGGGCCGCGGGTTGGATGTGCGGCCGGGTGGCCAGCACGTACTCAACGCGGTGCAGCGGCTGACCAGTCTCGACTGCGATCCGGCCGGACGTCAGGAGCTGCGGGGGTGCTGAGATTGCCATAAGGGCCTCCTACTTGTGTCGAAGGCGTGTGCCTTCCCACTAGTAGATGCCTATGGCTGAAAATCCCTGAGATTGTGTGGGATGGACGGGAATTCAGCGGCGGGTCTATCCCCGACTATCCCCGAACGTATTTCTTTTTGGACGAACTGAGGGGCGACGGTTCCTTCCGGCTCTCTCGGAGGCTTTCCGCGATCAGGCCATCCAATGATTTCTGGTCGAGTGCCCTATCCGTGGCGTCCATCTCCGCTCGATGCTCGTGCATTTCCCCCAGTGCAAAGCCAGCCCCTGCGTGGCCCTTGTGCCTCGTACCCTCGGTGACGCATCTCGTACCCTCGTACCCGGCTACGTCGAGGGACTTGGTTTTGGTGGCAGCACGCTTGCCTCGCGGAGGGCGATTCAATCTATAGTCGCGTAGCCAGGCCTTGAAAGCTTCTGTGCCACGTACGGCCTTCTCGTTGTTCGGGTAGCCGATTGCCGCGGCAATCTTGCTGACGTCCGGTGGCCCCGGGTTGTCCGTCCGGTATTTAGACACTGCTGCCTCGAGCTTCTTGGCGGTAACACGGCTGGATGTCAGTCGCCTACGACGGCCGCTCGTCCCCCATAGTTTCTCCGGCAGCGCCGCCAGCTCGATCTGCGCAGCCTGAATCCAGCGATCCGGGCTCCCATGCAGCAGCGATGGGTCGGCCACCGCAGCCAGGACTCGCCTACAGTTCTCCGCATCGATCTCCGCTGGATCGAAGGGATACTCCCCCTCGCCGTAAACGAGATGCCTCACAAAGCGATCGTGGTCGACGGCGTCGCTTGCCTCTCGCCGAATCGCGTCGGCCAGAACCGCAGCATGTGGGAGAGCGGCGTGATATTCGCCGGTGAACTGCGGACGTTCGGCGGCGAGTTCGATAAGGGCCGGCTCGACCAGCTCGGAGCTGGCAATCGCTGCTAGGAATTCCTCGGGCTTGAGGATCCGCTCGATGAGTGTTCGTACGGCGTCGACCCGCTTGGCCGTCGCATGGCTCTCCGTGTGCTCGCCGGCTAGCTGCCGAAGGGTGCCCCAGCTAGCGAAGATGTCAATGACACCACGTCTGACCGTCTCCCGGTCCATTTCAGACTCCTTGTCTCGGCGAGAAGTGCGACCCCAGCCGCCCACCCGACAAGGAGGATGGAGCGGCCGGAGCCGCGCCGCTGGTGTACGGCCAGCGGGTGTACTACTTCAGATTACCGGAACTAGCGGCCGGCGAAAGCCCGCCCCGACACGCCGCGGCTACACTCCACCTACACGCCATAGAAGGGCTTTGCAGCCCGACGCTCCCCGAAGCCCACCTCTCGAAACCCTCGGCAAATCCGCTGTTTCCGTCGTTCGGCGTAGGTACGAAAAAAGGCCGCTCCGGAGTGGCGTTCCAGAGCGGCCCGAGGTGTCACCGAGGCGCGTGTTCGAGTGGGGTCGGACAAAAGCCCCGGAGATGTCTGTAAGCTATCCGAAGCAGCCGATCGGATCAAGAAAAAACGGCTCTGAACGGCACGAACCTGACGGCCTTTCAAGCCAGAATGGTTCGCATGCTATCTTCTTTTCAGTGGCGAGCCGTCGCCGCAACTTGCTGCTACGCTTGTGATACGATTCCCGTCCGCCCCCGGTTCTCCGCAGACCTTCCTCATGGCAAGCGACCTGTTGGCCCCCCCGACCTACACGATCCGCCGCCTCTGCCCCGCCGACGCCCAGGGCGTGGCCGACTGCGTCCGCGAGATCTACGGGGCTACCTACGTTCACCCGGAGCTCTACCGGCCTGACGAAATCGTAAGACTCAACGAATCGCTCGAGCTCGTCTCCGTGGTCGCGCTCGACGCGCTCGGGCAGGTCGTGGGGCACTATGCCCTCGAGCGCCCGGAACTGGGGCCGCTGGCCGAGACCGGGGAAGCCCTGGTGCTCCCCGAGCACCGGCATCATCAGCTCATGGAGGAAATGCGCGAGCTGCTCGAGGCTGAGGCCCAGCGGCTGCAACTTACCGGCCTGTTCGGCAACGTGGTGACCAACCACGTCTTCTCGCAGCGCGTAGTAGGGCGGTTCGGCGAGTTTCCCACGGCCCTTAGCTTGGGCTGGTCGCCCGCCTCGTTTCACAACCTGCCGGAGGCCCTGCCGCAGCGGATGAGCGAGGTGGTGTACTTCAAATTCCTGGGCTCGCCGCCGCCGCAGCCGGTCAGTTTGCCGCCGAGGCATGCGGAGTGGTGCCGGCGAATCTGGGCCCAGCTCGAACGGCCCATCGAGGAGCGCCCATCGGCCGCGGCGACCGGCGCTACCGAACTCGCCTGCCAAGAGCGCAGCGATCTAGGAAGAACAGTCGTGCGCGTGCGCTGCATCGGCGCCGATGCAGCGCAGCAAGTGGTCCAGCAGCGCGAGCGCTTGCTCGCGGCGGGACTCGAAACGCTGTTCGTCGAGCTGCCGCTGGCCGATCAAGCGGCCCCGGAGCTCTGTGAGCAGCTCGAGGCCGCCGGCTTCTTCTTCAGCGGCCTGGGCCCGGCCTTCGCCCCCAGCGGCGACGTCTTGCGGCTGCAATGGCAGCGCGATCCGCTCGATCCGAGCCTCGTAAAGCTCGAAAGCCAGCTCGCCCGCGAGCTGCTCGACTACGTGGTCGCGGAACGGCGCCGGGTTGGGGGCGCGAACGCCTCGTAGAACGAGCCGAAGCGCGCGTGTTCTCCAGTGCTACGCGCTGAGCGGCTGCCGGGCGACAAGCGGCCGCATCTCGCCGGCGAGAAAGAACGAGCCCGCAACGCACACGAGGCTTTCCGCAGTCGCCAATTCGCGAACGCGCTGCCAGGCTGCCGCCGGGTCGGCGGCGGATTCCACGCGTGCAAAGCCGGCGGCTCGCCCCAATTCGGCGAGCGCCGCGGCCTCGAGGCTGCGCGGGTTCGATACGAAACGCGTGGCGAGCAGCCTGTCGAACGCCGGCGCGAGTGCCCGCAGCATCCCTTCGACGTCTTTGTCGCGCGCCACGCCAAGCATCAGGATTCGCTCCCCTTCCACTTGGACCCGGCCGAGACACTCCGCCAGCGCCTGCGCCGAGGCCACGTTGTGCGCCACATCTAAGACCACCCAGGGCCGCCGCCCTACCACCTCGATGCGGGCAGCGCTCCGCGCAGCCGCCAGACCGGCACGTACTTTGGGCTCCGGCAGCTCCCAACCCTGTCGCCGCAGCTCGGCGAGCGTCGCCAGGGCCACCGCGGCGTTCGCCCCCTGGTGGGCGCCGGCCAGACCCAATTGCACGTCCTGCAACGCCTCGCCCATTGTCGGTCGAAAATCGATGGTTCCCGGCGCCAGCGGATCGTCCGCCGGCCTTTGCTCATAGCGAAATTCGCGGCCGAGTTCGCACAGCGGGCTGCCGCGCTGCGCAGAGACTTCGCGGATGACGTCGCGCGGCTCGGCCGCGGTTACGCCACTCACCACTGGCACACCGGGCTTGATGATGCCGGCCTTCTCGCGGGCAATCAGAGCCAGCGTGTTCCCGAGCTGCTTCGTATGGTCGAAGCTGATGCTCGTGATCACGCTCACGCGCGGCAGGCACACGTTCGTGCAATCGAGACGCCCTCCCATGCCCACCTCGAGCACGGCCGAAGCGGCCCCCTCGCGGCGAAAGTGGAGCAGGGCCAGCGCCGCCGTGAGTTCGAAGTAAGTGGGGCCGTGGCCCTCGCCCGCTTCGGCGTCCATGGCCTCGGCCACCGCGGCCAATTCGCCCACAAGCTCGGCGAACCGCTCGGCGGCGATCGGCCGGCCGTCGAGCGACACCCGCTCCTCGATCCGTTCGAGATGGGGCGAAGTGAACGCGCCCGTTCGGTAGCCAGCCGCCGTTAAGGCCTCGGCAATCATGGCCGCCGTGGAGCCCTTGCCCTTCGTCCCGGCGATATGCACGATCGGCAGGCCGCGGTCGGGGTTGCCCACACTATCGAGCAAGGCCCGCATGCGGTCCAGCTTGAAGCCTGGATCGCTAAAGGGCGCCGAGCCCCAGCGTTCGTGGTCGATCCGGCCGACCAGAAAGGCGAGTGCCCGCTCGTAGTCCCAAGGGGTGTGCAGGGGCATCGGCGGCGGCAGCGGGACGCGAGAACGCGGATGGAGGCAAAGCGGCTGGGGGGCTGGCCCGACGCCGTCGAGCCGCTGGGTCGAATCCGGCTCGACGGCTGCGTCGGGACCAGCAGAATATGACACGCAGGACGCGGACCGTAAACTGCCTAAGCAGCCCGTTCGCAAGCGGCGGGCGCCGTGTCACAGCCGGCCCCTAGAGACTGGCACAGCGACCGCAGGTCGGCCAGATCGCGCTCGATCGCCTCGGCCAGCCGTGCCGCGCGCCGCGGATCAGCCTCTTCGAGCGACTCGTGGCAGGCCCGCACGTGGTCGAGCAGTTCCCCCATCCACAGCATCGTCGCGCGGCGATCCATCGCAGGCCTCCTGAGCACCCCTGATTGAACGGCCCGCTCTGCTCCAGGCCAACGATCCCAAAGGCACTGGCACATGGCGTGCCGACGATGGCGACCGCGGCGTTGCTAGCAAGCCGCAAGATCAAGCCGAAGCATGCCTTAACGGACGAAGACGCAACTTCACGCCGGCCCACGCGGGGGCGTCCGCTTGTAAGATTTGCAACCTGCGTCTTAAGCAAGGTTGCCCAGTTCGCCTACGCCAGCCGCACGAAGCAGGTCAGGCAGATGTCGTCGTTCTGGTCGCGGTCACCCACGAAGCGCTTGACGTCGTCGAGCAGGCCGCGGGCATACTGTGCTACGCCGGCGCTGGGGGCCTGCAGCCGCTTGCGAAGCCGCTCGATGCCGTACAACTCGCCCTTGCCATTCATTGCCTCGCTGATCCCGTCGGTGAACATCACCACCAAGTCTCCCGTGGTGAGATCGGCGCAAGTCTGTTCGTAGGTGAAGGTCGAGTCGACCCCCATCGGCACACCCGCGATGCTGGCGCCCAACTCTTCGACGCGACCATCGGCCCGCCGCACCAAGGGGGGCATGTGCCCCGCGTTGACGACAGTCAGCTTATGCCCCTGCGGATCGACGATCACGAGCACGAGCGTGACGAAGCGGTCCTCCCAGCGGCTGTGGCTGAAAGCGGCGTTCACGCGCTGTACCGCCGCAGCGGGCGTCGCCTCGCTGGCCAGGGCATAACGCATCTCGCCCGAGAGCTTGGCCATGAGCAGCGCCGCCGCCACTCCCTTGCCCGACACGTCGGCCAAGATCACGCCGAAGCGGCCGCCGGGCAGCTCGACGTAGTCGAAGTAGTCACCCCCGACCTGATAGGCCGGTTCGTAGAAGTCGAAAAACTCGTAGCCGGTGATCTTGGGCGCCGCGAGCGGCAGCAGGCCTTGCTGCACCTTATGCGCAAGCTCCAAATCGCGCTCCATGGCCTGCTGCTGCAAGGCCAGGTCGTGCAACTGGGCGTTCTCCACGGCCACTGCCGCCTGCGAGGCGACGCTGGCGAGCACTTCGAGGTCGTCGTTCTGGAAGCGGGCCCGCTGATCGAGCGTGTCGACCTGAATCACACCCAGCGCCGTACCGTCGGACGAGAGGAGCGGCACGCACATCAGCGAGCGGATGCGGAAATCGACGATGCTCTGGCTCATGTCGAACCGGCTGTCGTTCGACGCGTCGGCCGAAAGGATCGCCTCGCGCGATTCCATGGCCTGGTTCACGATCGTGCGGCTGATGCGGATCGTGTCGTCGGAGCCGCCGCGGCGATACTTTACCGCCTTGGGCACGAGCACGCCGGCGTCGTTCTTGATCGCCACGAAGCCGCGGTCGGCCTGCACGAAGATTTTGAACAGCGCCTCGAGCACCTTGGGGAGCACGTCGTCGAGCGCGAGCGCCCGACCCAAGTTCTGCGTGATTTCGAGCAGCGCCTGCAGTTTGACCTGGGGGTTGGCCGCCACCCGCATGCCCGACTGACTCGAAACGTCGAGCTTGGAGACGATCGACGAGGGAGTGATCCCCAGGTCTTCCTCCATCACGAGCGGCAGGTGGATCGTGGAGCGCGTCGTCGAGCGAGGGGGCCGCGAGGGGGCGTCCTCGTCTTCGAAGCTGAACAGCAGCTCGCAAATCTTCACCTCGTCGCCCGGCTCCAGCTTGTGGCGGCCCTGAATCAGGTCGCCATTGACGAAGGTGCCGTTGCGGCTGCCGAGGTCTTCGACGTAGAAATCACTGCCCAGATGCAGGATCTGCGCGTGCTGGCGGCTGACGGCGCCTGCCTCGAGCACGACGTCGCAATCGGGATGGCGGCCCAAGATCGACCGCTCTTTGCGCAGCGTGTAGCGCCGGCCGGGGCGAATTCCATCGTAAGCCTGCAACACAGCCATGAGCGACGCCGGTCGAACGCAGATTGGTCGGCCGGCGGACAGACAGTCCCCCACGGCCAGCCCACACGCCCTGGAGCAAGATTCTAGATGGCGTGAAAGCGTGTCGTCAACGTGCGGAATTCCTGGGCTGACGACCGTTCAAGACTTCAGCCGGACTTAGCGGCAACAGCATGACGCTCCCCCTGCTCGACATTCGGTCCGCGGAACCCGCCGAGGTTTCGGCGGCGCTCGATCTGCTGCTGCAGCAAAGCCCGGCGACGGAGGCCGCCGAGCAGAAAGCACGCTGGGAACAGGGGCTCGCCGCCGGCGAACTCGACCGCGCCGGGCTGTTCGTGGCCCCAGGGACAGACGGCGTGCGGGGTGCGGTGTGGCTGCAAGTCCAGCCGGGACGCTTCGCGCTGCTAACGCCCCCGGCGCTCACGGGGTCTTCGCCCCCGGCCGTGGCGGCGGCGCTGCTGCTGCATTCGCTGGACTACGCGCGCCGGGCCGGCGTCGAGTTGGTCCAAGCCCTACTTTCGCCAAACGCCGTGGCCCAAGCGAGCTTTCTGCTAGAGAACGGTTTCAGCGAGCTCGCCGAGCTCGTGTACTTGGTCGCACTCAGCCAGGGTTTTCCCAGCGCTTTGCCGCAAGGGGACTGGAATTGCCGCCGTGTTTCGCCCAGTGATCTGCCGCGGCTCACGGCGCTGATCGAACGAACCTACGTAGGGAGCCTCGACTGCCCCGGAATGCACGGCCGGCGCTCCGCCGCCGACGCCGTGGCCGGCTACGCCGCCGTGGGCACGAGCGGCATCGACCATTGGTATCTCGTCGAGGAGGTTGGCGTGGCGGTCGGTTGCCTGCTGCTGGCCGACCATCCGGGCGACGGTCCGCGTGAACTGGTCTACCTCGGGCTCGTGCCTGAGGTCCGCGGCCGGGGCTGGGGCGAACAGCTCAGCCGCTTCGCCCAAGGGACCTGCCGGGCCGCGGGCAAGGAGCTGCTCGTGCTGGCGGTCGACGCCGCCAATGCGCCGGCCGTCGAGGCTTACACGCGGGCAGGGTTTACGCGCTGGGAAACGCGTCGTGTTCTCGTGCGGAATCTCGACTCCCGTTGCGCGACGTAATCGTCGACGAGCGTCATGTGAGAAACGCATGAGATCGCAACATGTTGTTTGGCAGCAGCTTGCGAAGCAACGCTGCCTTGACTTGCGTCTTGGCGCGGAACGCAGCAAAGGCCCTTCCGACACGTTTTCCACGTCGCCGTCGAGAGCCGCGGAAAGATTTTTTGAGCGGTCTTCGTGCGGCAATTCTCGGCGAATCCGCCAGGCAATTCAGGTCCGCCGGCGCGGGGTCGCAGGTCGCGGCGCGCGGCAGTTTGACAGGCGTGCTAGCGGTCGTACAATCGGCGACTCGGGTGACATTCAACGTTCATGATGGCGTTCGAAAGAGCGCGGCACGACTCTCCTGCTCGCGGTCGTTCATAGTTGCACGCGGGGCAACTTGACCGCTGATGCTGCAAGCACTTGCGCACCAAAAGCACGGAGATACTGCGCGCCGAAGGATGGTCAGGAAGTGACCAAGTGCGATAAGGACATCGTTGCCAGCTTGCTGGCTCGGCTGTCTCACGAAGTCGGGCCGGAGCGCTACGAGCTGTGGTTCGCAGAGGCCGTGCGTTTTCACTGGACGCACGGTACGCTAAGGGTCGAAGCCGATAATCCCTTCGTGGCCGATTGGCTGCGAAGCAAGTTTGCGCGCTTGCTCGAGACCCTGTGCGCCGAGATCGTCGGCCAGCCCTGCGAGGTTGAGTTCCGCGTGATCCAGAAAGCCCGCCCCCCGGCGCCGACCCGTTCCGGCCCCTCGCGGCCAACGCACGCCCCAGCGCGGCTGCCGCTTTCGGTTGCCGCCGCCAACGGAGACGGCGCCGCGACCGAAGCAGGGCCCGCCTTGCGGCGCAAGCTCTGCCGGTTGGGAGACTTTGTCGTCGGCCCCTCGAATTGCCTAGCCCAGGCCACCGCCTCCATGGTGCTGGAGACGCCGGGGCGTTATTCGCCGGTGCTGCTCTACGGCCCCACCGGAGTCGGCAAAACGCATCTGCTCGAAGGCATGCTCCATGGCCTGCGTTCGCGCGATCAGCGTCTGCGGACCATGTATCTGTCGGCCGAACAGTTCACTTCGATGTTCCTCGAGGCCCTCCGCGCGAGCGGCCTGCCGAACTTCCGCCGCAAATACCGCGGCGTCGATCTGCTCTGCATCGACGATATACAATTCTTCTGCGGCAAGAAGGCCACGCTGGTGGAACTGCTGCACACCACGGAGTCGCTCGCCCGCGAAGGGCGGCAGGTCGTCTTCACGGCCGACCGCCCGCCCCAGGAACTCGACGGCCTGGGCAAGGAACTGAGCGCCCGGCTCTCCGGCGGCGTGCTCTGCGCCATGCAGGCGCCCGATTACGCCACGCGGTTCGAGATCACACGCCGCACCGCAAAGCGGATGGAACTCGACGTCCCCGATGACGTGCTCGATTTCGTGGCCACGCGGCTGACGCAGCACGCTCGCGAGATTTCGGGCGCGTTGTTCCGCTTGCAAGCGGCCAGCCGTGCGCATGCCCGGCCGATTTCTTTGTCGCTCGCGCAGGAGGCGCTCTCCGATTTAGCGAAGTCGCCGGAGCGCATGGTGCGGCTCTCGGACGTGAGCCGCGCGGTATGCGATTTGTTCGAACTCGACGAACGCTCGCTCCGCTCGGCCGACAAGAGCCAGGCGGTCAGCCATCCGCGAATGTTCGCCATGTGGCTGGCGCGCAAATACACGCGCGCCCCCCTTTCCGAAATCGGCGAGTTCTTTGGCCACCGCACGCACAGCACGGTGATCTCGGCCCAGAAAAAGGTCGACGGCTGGGTGGCCCGCAAAGCCCAAATCGGCGGCGCCCAAACGGGCCTGCCGATCGAAGACGTCCTGCGCCGCATCGAACAACGCCTCCGCTGCGGTTAAATCAGAACCCTCTCCCCGTGGGAGAGGGCAGGGTGAGGGCCCGCGACCACTCTTCAACCCTCACCAGCAGCGCCACCCGCCCGCAAACTCCCCGCAACCGCTACCACCGCACTTCTCGAGCGGTGTCTTTCTCCGTGGGAGCGGTTATCGGCTTGTCCGCGCACCGACTTGATCTAGAGTTCTCCGGGTTGGCAATCTCGGAAGCCTGCCCGCACCTCGTCAATGATGCGTCCGGTTCCGGACAAGGCCATTAGGGCCACGCCGCCAGGGAGGGCGAAAACCAGCCTCCGTCTGTTTCAACGTCGCTTGCACTGCGCTACGCACTAGCGTGGCGACGGCAGCGTGCCGGCGCGAAACAAACCCCGAGACTGGGTACGCAGCAGCTTTGCCAGGAGCGCGCCTGGGTCGGCAATCGGGCCGGCCGAGCGACGCGTTTCGTGGACGTACGGGCGCCGGGCCCGCGCGTCTGAGCAGGGCAGCTCGAAAGCTCGACTTGCAACATGCTTGACAACTGTGATGAAATGATCGAGTTTGACGGCTGCGCGGCCAGGCGTTCGGGCCCCGCGCATGCCGTGCGCCCCAAGGATCTCGCACCATGAATGGTTTGCTCTTGGCTCTCTTGGCCGTTGGGGCTGCGCAAGAAGTGCGGCAAACAGGACCCCGCGTCGTCGCCCTGCAGAAGGGCCGCCCCGTGCAGGTGTGGCCCAGCGCGCCGCCGCCGGCGGTGATCGCCCCGCATGCCCAGCGTCCGCTCGCGCGGCCGTTCGGGCCGCATCCGGGCGAAACGAAGTCGTTCCAGCCCGAAGCCGGCGGCGATCCCTTCGACCCGCGCTGGACACAAAAGGCGCCCCCCGCCCGCCCGGTACTGCCGGTGGGCATGTTCCTGCTGGCGCGGCCCGATGCGCTGGGGCCTACGCGCTAGCGCTTGGTTCAGCTTGATTCTCGCGTGCGCCACACCAACCCGCAGCGCAAGCAAGGGACTGGAGCGCCAGTTGGGCGCGCTGGCCGAAAACGCTGCCCGGCCCGCGAAGGGGTCCGGCGAGGTTCGACCGGCGACGCGCAGCTCTCCCTTGCTCGCGCTGCGGGTTAGTGTGAGTAGGGCAAGTGCGCGCAGGACGATATGATGGACGTTGGACTCGATCCCCTGTCCTAGCGTCGTCGTCGCATGTGGCCTGCAAGCGGTGAAACCCAAGAGCTGTTGGACCAGGCCCGCGCGGGGCAACCGGCCGCGGTCGAGCAGTTGCTCGACCGGCATCGGGCAGCGCTGCGGCGAATGGTCGATTTGCGGATGGACGGCCGGCTGCGCCGCCGCGTCGACGCCAGCGACATCGTGCAGGAGGCCTTGGTCGAGGCCAATCGCCGGCTGTCGGCCTATCTGGCTGATCCAGCGATGCCGTTTCATCTGTGGCTGCACCAGATTGCCCGCGACCGGCTGATCGACGCCCACCGCCGGCACCGCGTGGCGGGGCGGCGGAGCCTCGACCGCGAGCAGCCCCTGGCAACCGACCCCCAAGGCAGTATGTCGGCCGCCGACTTGGGCGCCTTGCTGGCCGATCCCGAGCTCACTCCCGCCGCGGCCGCCACCTGGCACGAGCTCGAGCGGCGCTTCGCCGACGCAATCGAGCAGCTCGACGAAACCGACCGCGAGATCGTCTTGCTCCGCCACTTCGAACACCTGGGCAACAGCGAAGCCGCCGCCCTCTTGAACCTCTCACCGCCGGCGGCCGGCATGCGCTACCTGCGGGCGATGCGGCGGCTGCGGGCGTTGCTGGGGGGCGAGGATGGATTGGGGGAGGAGTGATTCGGTGTTGCTCTTCGCGATGGCGGGACTGGGGGAGGCCGCGGATGCGCTCGCGAACATGATTGCGGTCGTTTGGCTTGCTGCAGCCTCTGCCGTCGCCGTCGTAGCGATTGTCTATCGCGCAAGGGGCTGGATGGTCGTTTCCTTGCTGTTGCTGCTACTGTTCACAGCTCTCGGAACTCCGTGGACCGGCTTTTTTCCTCTCCCCGTGACAGCGGCTGCCGATCCGGACACCGTGCATTGGCACGG
The DNA here is from genome assembly GCA_044221365.1 of Pirellulales bacterium. Taxonomy (GTDB): domain Bacteria; phylum Planctomycetota; class Planctomycetia; order Pirellulales; family JBGAPH01; genus JBGAPH01. The sequence goes on along the minus strand of JBGAPH010000003.1, from coordinate 85,897 downwards.
CATCGCTAGAGTTATGGCCTGGCTCTGGGCGGCCGCATGTGTCGTGGTGTTGGGAGGGCTGTTCGCCACTTTCAAGCGCCCAGGCGCCGATTGACTTTCGACATGTCTGAGCCAGCGTCTCTTAGCGACATCCCCATTATTTTCCTCTCTGGAATGGCCGCCGACGCGAGGCTCTTCAAGGCGCAGATAGCTGCCTTCCCAAATCTGCGGGTTCAGGCCTGGGCGCCCGCCCGGCAGGGCGAGTCGCTGTGCGCGTACGCGGAGCGGTTGGCGCGCGAGGTCGATCCCGGGCGCCCCTGCCTCGTGGGAGGCGCATCGTTCGGCGGCGTCGTGGCTTTGGAATTGGCTACGCGGCTGCCTGCGCTGGGTTGCATTCTGATCGCTAGCGTCCGCTCGCCCGCGGGCATCCCCTGGCGGTGGCGCGCCCTGCGGCCGATTGCTGCCTTGGGTCCGGACAACCTGGGGCGCCTTGCCGCCGCCTCGCGATATGCGAGTCGACCGCTCCTGACGCCCCGATCGGCTCGGCGGCTAGAAAAGCTATCCTCGCCCGAAGCAGACTTTGTTCGCTGGGCGACTTGCGCGCTCTTGAACTGGCGGCCTAGCTTGGCCGCCCAACGAGTGCGAATCTTTCAGATTCACGGTGAGGCCGACCACGTTTTTCCGGCCGCTCGAACGCAAGCCGAGGTGTTGGTTGCGGGGGGAGTTCATGCGTTGCCTTTATTCAGTTCCACGGCGGTCAACGAATTCATCGCGAACGCCGTGCGGAGCGTGACAACCGGCCACGTCACTTAAGAGAATCCACCTCCCCCAAGACGCAACGAGGCGGACGGTTGCTCGTGTCGCAATCGGACGCATCTCCCGCGGTGGTCTACAATTCCTCTATGCCCCCGCCCCCCGCCGCCGACGAGCATGACGAACGCCTCGCCGAGCTCCTCGAGCAATTGGCCGAGGAGCATCGCCGCACCGGGCGGGCGAACGTGGCCGCGGCTGCCCAGCGGCATCCGGCCCTTGCCGCCGAGCTCCAAGAACTTTGGGGGGCGGCGATGTTGGCCGAGGCCGTGGCCGGACGGGCATCGAGTCTTTCGGTTACCACGGCCCCCACGCCGAACCGCGCCGCGTCCGTGCCGGAGCGCGGTCCCTTGCCGCGCGCGTGGGGAGACTATGACCTTCGCGAGGAGCTCGGCCGCGGCGGCATGGGGGTCGTCTATCAGGCTTGGCAAAAGAGCCTGGCTCGAACGGTAGCACTGAAAGTTGTGCTCCGCGGCGAACTGGCCGACCCGACGGAGCTGGCCCGCTTTCGCGCCGAGGCGCAAGCCGCTGCGCGGCTCGATCATCCGAATATCGTGCCGGTCTACGAGGTCGGCGAAGAGGCGGGGCAGCCCTACTTCAGCATGCGCTATGTGGAGGGGACGACGTTGGCCCAACGGCTGGCCGAGGGCCCGCTGCCGCCGCGCGAAGCCGCGCGAATCTTAGCCGCGGTTTGCCGCGCCGTCGACTACGCCCATGCCCAGGGGCTCTTGCACCGCGACTTGAAGCCTTCGAACATTCTGCTCGACACGGCGGGGCAGCCGCTGGTCACCGACTTTGGTTTGGCCAAGCGGCTCACCGGCGAGCCCAGCCTCACGCGCTCGGGCGCCGTGCTCGGCACGCCGGCCTACATGGCCCCCGAGCAGGCCGCGGGAGACCGCGGGCAGCTTGGTCCGGCCAGCGATGTCTGGAGCCTGGGGGCGATTCTCTATCAGGCGCTCGTGGGCCGTCCGCCGTTTCAGGCGGCCACGCCCGTCGACACCGTGCTGCTCGTGCTCGAGCAAGACCCGCCGCTGCCGCGGCTCTTGAACCCGCAAGTCGACCGCGACCTGGAGATGGTGGCGCTCAAGTGCCTGCAAAAGCCGACGGAGCTGCGCTACGCCACGGCCGGCGCGCTGGCGGCCGATCTCGAGGCCTATCTGGCAGGCGAGCCGGTGTCTGCCCGCAGCGGCGGCTTCAGCCAGGTGATCGCCCGCTGGTTTCGCGATACGCACCACGCCCCGGTGCTCGAGAACTGGGGCCTGCTGTGGATGTGGCACGCGGTGGTGCTTGTGGTGCTGTGCCTGGCCACGAACTGGCTCAACTGGCAGCAGTATCTTTCGGCCTGGCCGTATCTGCTGCTGTGGGGAGGCGGGCTGGCGGTGTGGGCGCCGATCTTTTGGACGCTGCGGCACCGTGCGGGGCCGGTGACGTTCGTCGAACGGCAGATCGCCCACGTGTGGGGCGCGAGCGTGATCGCGAGCGTGGGGCTGTTCGTGGTCGAACTGATCATGGGGCTGCCCGTGCTCACGCTCTCGCCCGTGTTGGGGCTGCTCTCTGGCATGGTCTTCATCGTGAAGGCTGGCATCCTGAGCGGCGAGTTCTACGTCCACGCGGGCATCATGTTCCTCACCGCTGCGGCGATGGCGGCGCTACAGCGCTTTGGCTACCCCTTCGGCATTTCGCTGTTCGGCATCGTCTCGGGAGCGACGTTCTTCGTGCCGGGGCTCAAGTACTACCGGCAACGGCGCCGGCGCGCCACCGGTCTACGCTCCTAATCAGCCTCCCTGGCGAGCGGCCCGGCGGAAGCCGGCCGACGACGCGCCGGCTGCCGAAGATCGCGCGCACGAGTCAGCTCAGCCAGCTTACTCTGGCCGCTCGCCAAGAAAGCGCTCGAGCCGCGCGCGCGTTTCCGCCGCGCCGAGCTGCGCCTTGCCGAAGCCTGGCTCGGCCCCCGCCGCCACGGCCGCAGCCTGCGCCTCGGGATAGTTGCTCACGATCATCACGGGGACCTCACGCGTTTCCGCGTGCCGCTTGAGGTGCTCGAGGATGACCATGCCGTCGGAGTAGTCGATGTCGAGCTTGCGGTTGATGAGCACGAGGTCGAATCGCCCTGCGCGGAGTTGCCCGAGCGTATCGGCCACGGTGTGGGCCTGCACGACTTCGGCGCCCAGCCCTTCGAGCAGCCGACGGAGCGCGAAATGATCGGGCGGACACTGCCCGACGTCGAGCACGCGCTTGCGCGCCGGCTGCGCCGATGCGTTCGAAGCGTTCTCGCGCTCGTTCACGGCTACTCCGCCGCGCCGATCGCGAAGACGTGCGTCTTGTTGGCGATGAACAACTTGCCGTTCGCCACCACAGGCGTGGTGTACACCGAGTTGCCCATGCTCACCTCGCCCAGCACCTCGAGCTTGGGGCTCAGGGCGAAGATCGTTACGTCGCCGTCCTCGTCGCCGATGTAGACCTTGCCGTCGGCAATCAGGCCCGAGCCCCACGAGGCGGCCAGCATGTCGTGCGTCCAGTGGGGCTTGCCCGTCTTGGCGTCGAGGCAATGCACGAGACCGCTGAAGTCGGCGATGAACAGCAGATCGTCTTTGATGACCACGGTGCCGCAGGTGCGGTGCATGGTCTCTTCGAAGGCCAGCTTGCCGTCGCCATCGGCGTCGAAGCCGGGGTAGTGCCAAAGGGCGGCCGAATTCGGGTTTGGCCGGGCGACTTCCCCCTGCTCCTTGATCACGTTCTGCATCCGCCGCGGCGGCAGCGGCTTGCTGAGATCGCTGACGTTGAAGGCCAACTCGGGGCTGACGTCGCTGCCGTCGAGCTTCTTGAGGGGATCGATGCACCACAGGTGGCCGACCCCTTCGCCGTGCTCGGGGTCTTCGCCCACCGCGATGTAGACCAGGTCGTTGTAGACGACGGGCGTGCCGATCAGATGGTTGCGGTCGGCGCGGCCGCCGAGGGCGTACTTCGATTCCTTGGGATTGCAGTCGAACTTCCAGAGCAGCTTGGCGGTGCCGTCTGGGTTGCCGGCCGGATCGAAGCTATAGAGCCAACCATCGCCGCCGCCGAAGAGCACCTGGGCCTGCCCCTTGAAGACGCCGTAGCCGGGGCTCGACCATTGGCCGTGCAGCACGTTCGTACCGGGGGAGCCGTCTTTCCAGAGGATCTTGCCGGTGTTCTTGTCCATGCAGATGAACGAAGGGGCGCCGGGGGCCGGAATATTGATGTGCGATTCATCGACGCCGTTCGAGGTATTTACGAACAGCTTGTCCCCCACGGCGGTGACCGAGCAGCTGCACATGTTGTGCTGCGAGACGCCCAGATCCTTCATCATGTCGACCGACCAAATAACGTCGGCCTCGTTCTCCTCGGTCGAAACCTCGTCCTTGAAGGGGCCGTTGTTCTGGCCGTCGCGAAAGCCTTCGGTGTCGAGGCAGCGGACCTCGCCCCGGCTGGTGACGAACCACAGCCGCTTCCCTTCGACGAGCGGAGCGCAGCAAATGCCCTGCAGCGGCCAGTCATGCACGCGGCCGGTGGGCAACTTCTCGCTCGAGTGCTGCCAGAGGAACTTGCCGGTTTTCTCATCGAAGCAGAGCAACACGCCGAGATCGACGTTGGCCGGATAGCGCTTGATGTAGCCATGGCCGTTGTTGCTGCCGACGTAAACCTTGCCGTTGGCTACCACGGGGTTGCCGTAGCTCTGCGAGCCCAGGGCCGACACCCAGAGAACGTTTTGTGCGCTGTCCTTCTTCCATTCGCCGGTCTTGCGGTCGAAGCCGCCGATTTCCCACTCGATGGGCAGATCGGTCGCCTCGGCCACGTTGTTGCGCGCCGGCGAACCGGCCCACTGGTTCCAGTCGCCGGGACGCACCAGAGCGGCGTCCCCCTTGGGCGAGGTCTTGGCCGCGTCGTCTGCCCGCACGGCCAGGAGCGAAAGGGGCGACAAGGTGACGGCGCTAGCCAGCACGGTTAGCGACCAGGAGCGGAGCGAACGGGTCATAAAGGCGAAATCCGGTGAGGATAGTCGAGTGTACTTTTTCGTCGCCGAGCCCCGCGGCGTTCGGCAACCAGGGCATTGCGCTCGCCGAAGAACTAGTCGTTGGGCGTCACGCTCACGTTGTCGATGTAGATTTCCGCGACCTGGGCGTTGCCGAACAGGCCGGGGCTGCCGGTAAGGTTGGGCGATTCGTCGATCGCCTCGATCAGCCATTCCTTGGGCTCAGGCTCGCCACGCTTCCAAACCTTGCCCTTGAGCACGGCCTTGTCCCCCAGGGCTTCAGCGCGCAGCTTGGTGGTGTACCAGACGTTGGGCTCCCACTTGAAGGGAATCGACTTGGCGTTCCGCAGCGTGGCGCTCCAGGTGCGAATCTGCAATTGCTGCGCTTCACCCATCAGGTCGAGAATGTAGCCCTGGGCGATCAAGCCAATGTCCGGCAGCTTGTTGTTGGTCCGGGCGCCGCGCACGTCGGCCTGGACCGTGTAGTCGTGCATGCCCGGCTGCCCCATCCAACTTTGGCTGCGGGTCCCCTTGGGAATCGTGGTGACCTTCACCAGCACCCGCTGGCCATCGACGTCGCGCACCACGTGGCGATGACGGGCGCCGATCCACGTGAGGGGCGCTTCGCCCACCATCTTTGGCCCGCTGAGCGGCGTGGCGTCGAAATCGAACTTCCAGGGCAAGGGGGGCACCACGCGCACTCGCGCGACACCGCTGAGGTCTCCCGCCCGCGCCGTGACAATCACTCCCGCATGCCCGGCCTTGGGATCAGGCGTATAGACGCCCTTGTCGTCGATCGAGCCCGGGCCTTGGAGCGCGAACTTGACGGGGCCAGCGGCCGCGACTTCTTGCCCCTCTGCGTTGAAGAACTTCGGCTTGAACGTCAGCTTGTCGGCGGGGCCGATCAACTGCTCGGCCGGAGCGATCTCGAGCAGCGCGGCCTTCGCATCGGCCGAGGCCGGCTTCTCCGCCGGCGGCGTCGGCAGCGGATCGGCCGAGGACGCCTGGTCCTTGACGCCGATGCAGTACAGGTTCGAGAGCGTGTTCAAATAAATGCGGCCGTGCGACACGACCGGCGAGGCCGACACTTCGTCCTGCTCGTTGAGCCGCAGCTTCTGCAAGAACTTGACGCCATTTGCGGTCGGCTCCAGCACGTGCCAGCCGCTGGTGGTCGTCAGGTAGAGCTTGCCGTCGGCATAGAGCGGGCTCGAACGCATGATGGTGCCGATGAGCTTGACCGGCTTGCAAACGTCCTCGCCCGTCTTGGCGTCGATCACATAGAGCTTGCCCCCCATGTCGGCCGCGTACACGCGCTTGCCGAACTTGGGATCGTCGACGACGCAGAGCGAGCACTTGCCCACCATTCGTTCGCGAACCCGCCAGATCTCGCCCGTGCCTGTGATGTTGGGCACGGTCTGGCCGCCGGTGGACACGATCTTCTTGCCGTTGGGGTCGGGCGCGGCCAGCGGATTGATCGCCAGCACCGAACCCATTGTGCTGTCGCCAAAGTTCTCTTCGCTCGTCCCCATGTAGACGACGTTGTCGTCGATCACGGGCGAGGCGTCGTTGCCGCGGATGGAGAGCTGGAAACACCATAGTGGCTTGCCGGTGCGGGGTTGCAGGGCCCACACGCCGCCGTCGCCGGAGCCAAACACCATGATCTGCTGACCGTTGACGACGCCGATGGCCGGGGTGCTATAGGTGGTGTCTTCGGGGCGAAGCTGCGTGCCGTTGAACCACACGACCTCCCCGGTGTCCTTCTTCAGGCCCAGCATGCGGTGCGCCGGCACGGCTTGCTCGCCCCAATTGGTCATCACGCCGGAAACGATCACCAGGTCTTCGAACACGAGCGGGAAGTTGGTGCGGCCGCCGTAGGTGCTCAGCAGGCCGAATTCCTCGTGCAAAGACTTCGTCCAGACGGGCTTGCCGGTGTCTCCCTCGAGACAGGCGAAGTAGCCGCACACCCCCTGGGCGTAGATGCGCCCGGTCGTGGGATCGCCGACGACGCTCGACCAGCCGACGCGCTCGGCCGGTACGTCGGAGAGGTAGACATTGAAAACGTGTTCCCACAGCTTCTCGCCCGTCGCGGCGTCGAGGCAAACGACTTTTTCCGCCTCGCGGGGCGAATCAGGGGCGTGACGCACCAGCGTGTAGAGCTTGCCCCGCATCACAATGGGGGTCGAAATGCCGGCCGCCTCGGTGCTCTTCCAGAGCAGGTTGCCTGCTTCCCCCTTTTCGGGCTCGAACTTGTCGGGCAGGTTCTTCTCGCGCGAAACGCGGTTCTGCTCGGGCCCGCGCCAGTTGGGCCAGTCGAGCGGGTCAGCGGCTGACTTGGCGGACTTGGTCGACGGCGAAGGAGCGGGCGCCGCCAAGCTGGGCGCCACTGCCAGCAACGGCCCGACGAGCAGGGCCAGCGAAAGGGAAACAGCGCTGCGCAAGCGAAGCGGCATCTGGGATTTCCTGCGCGGAAAGGTGAGGGCCGTTTATCCGGCTCAGGCAGGGCGGAACGTTCAACATAGCTTACGGTGCAGACTATGCCCGGGCAAGCCAAGGGAAGTGCGTCCGGCCGCGTGTGACGGTTCGTTAACAAACCCCGGAAAAACGCCGCGGTTTTGAGCGCGCGGCGTCGCTCAGCACGCGCGCGGCGGAGAGCCTACCAATCTCTACGCGAGACCTCCCGCGGCAGAGCGAACTGGTCGTCGGGAAAATCTGCGGCAAACCCTTAATCTGCGGCAAACCCTTGTTTCCCAGATGGGGGGCCATTAGGCTAAGAGACGTGCCGCACGGATTCCTGCCCCGCCGTGCGGTCGCATTACGCCGCGCGGATTCCTGCCCCATCCGCGCGGCTTTTTCATGCGCTGTGGTCGGCCGGTTCCCTTTAGGAACTGTTCGCGCCGGCCCGGCCGCTAGACACTCTTGCTCAGCTTCGCCGCCAACCGGTGCAGGGCGTGGCTGCAGTCGGTTTCCGGCAGATGGACCTGGATGATCCGCAGCTGGCTCTTGTCGGCCAGCGACTCGCTGAGCGCCCGGTCGAACTCCCCTTCGGTCCACACCTGGCAGCCGTGCCCGCCCCCCAACACTTCCGGGAGCTTGTAGTAGTGCCAGGGGTGGATGTCGTTGAAGTTGCCAGGATGCAGGAACCGCTCGGTGCCGTACCCCTTGTTGTCGAGGATGATCACGATCGGGCAGTACTTGCGGCGGACGATCGTGGACAGTTCCATCCCGGTCATTTGGAATGCCCCGTCGCCAACGATCACGATCGTCCGCGATTCGGGCTTGGCCGCTTCTACTCCTAAAGTTGCCGGAATCGAGAAGCCCATCGACGTGTAGTAGGCGGGGCTCAAGAACTCGCTGCGGCCGTGCGTAACGAGCTCGGTGGCCGCGAACAACGAATCGCCGATGTCGGCGATCACCACCAGGTCGTCATCGAGCGACTGGTTGAGCCGGGCAATGACCCGCGAAATGGTGATCGGCGCTTCCGGCCGCAGTTCGAACGAGCCAATCCCGACGTTCGGGTTCGGCGGCACCGGCCGCTGCGGCGGCTGCGGCCGCGTGGCCGAAAGCTCGCGAATGAAGTCGCCGAGTTGCACGTTGTGGAAGTGGTGGTGCCGGATGCGAAGCTGCTCGCTCGTGGCGTAAATGCATTTGCCTGGGTCGAGATTCGCCGTGAAGATGCCCAGGTTGATGTCGGTCATGAAGGTGCCGAGCAGGATCACGCAGTCGCTCTCTTCGACGAACCGCGTGACCTCTTCGCGCCCCATGGCGCCTTCATATAGCCCGACATAGAGCGGATGAATTTCCGGCACCACGCTCTTGCCGAGGATCGTGGCCGACATGGGGATCTGCGACGTTTCAGCCAGCTCGAGCACGGCGTCTTGCAGGCCGAAACGATGGATTTCGACGCCGGCCACGATCACGGGGCGCTCGCACCCGTTGATCCAGCGGCTCGCCTCGGCCACGGCCTCGCGCAAGGCGTCGGGATCACTCTGCACGGTGGCTTCTTGAAAGCGGTGCGGATAGGCCGGCACGACGCCGACCATGTCGCGCGGGATCTCGATATAGACGGGGCGCTTGAAGCGGGCCGCGGCGTCGAGCACGCGGTCGATCTCGCGGAAGGCGGTGTTGGGGTCGCTCAGTTCGCAGCAAGCGCCGCAGATCTTTTCGAAGACCTCGAACTGGGTGCGGAAGTCGCGCACCCGGTGGTGCAAGAGGGGGTTGTTCACCCGCTCGCGCAAGCCCGGCGCCCCCGTGATCACCACCACGGGCGACTTCTCGGCATAGGCCCCGGCGATCGAATTGCAGAGGCTCAAGCCCCCCACGCAGTAGGTCACGCACACGGCCCCCATGCCGTGGACGCGGGCATAGGCGTCGGCGGCGAACCCGGCGCAGTCTTCGCGCGTGCAGCCGACGACGTCGATCGGGCTCTGCTCGAGCAGCGAGTAGAAGGCCAGGATGTAGTCGCCCGGAATGCCGAAGACGTGGGCGATGCCGTAGTCCTGCAGCCGGCGGATGAGGTACTGGCCGATCGACATATCGGAGACCGCCGACGACCAGGGGGCGGCGCGGGTCGGGTCGGTCAGCGCCGGGGCGGCGGGACGTTGCATGATCAGCGTTCTCCGTTCCATCGAGCGCCCGCCAAAACGAGAAGGCCGCGGGCAGAGACTAGACCGCCAAGTGACGGATTATGCCGCTCTCCTTGCTACGGGGCAACCGACGTTTTTGTTGGCGGGAATCGCCGTAACTGGCATTTTGGGCTTGGCTTGCGCGGCAAAAATGCGACCGCAGCGGCTCACGGCCGGACGGGGCCACGTGCCTTGCGCCGGGCCGCGCTCGCGAGCATGGCCCACCAGAAACCCAGGAACAGGACCACCGCGGTCACCACCACCACGCCCCGCCAGGGATTGTGGTTGAGCGAATAGGCGCCAACGGCGTGGAACAAACCCCAGAGGGCGACTCCGGCCGTGATCAGGAGCATCCAGCGGCGCGAGTTGGACGCCTCGGGTCGGGCGGCGGGAGGGGATTCCACGATCGGGACAGCGGGGGTGGCGTGGCTCAGTTGGGCTCCGGAGTCATTGTAGCCAAACCCAGCCGAACTCCCAGCCGCCCTACAAGCCCGCAGCGCAAGTTTTGAAGTTGCGCTTTGGCATCTGCGAAGCGTGAGGCGCGGCAGGCAGCCCCGGCAGGGGCGACCCGAGAATAGCCCCGGGCAAGGCCGGCGCAAGCCGGACGCCGCCCGGGGTTGCGCCCCACGGAAACAAAGAGCCCCGGAGGGGAGCCAGATATGCTTGAGTCCTGCGCTGGCAAGCAGTTCTTGTGTCGCCCCTGCGGGGCTTTGTTCCCTTCTTCTCACGGACCGCGGGCTGCGGTCAGCTCACGCTGCCCTGGCCCGGGGCTATGATCGGGTCGCCCCTGCCGGGGCTGCACGTAGCCTTGCTCGCTCCAAGAGCAAAACGCTTGATCCATGCCCCCACTTCCAACCAAAAGCGCAACTTCAAAAAGCGCAAGCAAGGGGCGGGAGCGCCCGACGGGCGCGCTGGCCGAAAATGCTGCCCGGCCCGTGCAGGGGTCCGCAAGGCTCGATCAGTGAAACGTGGCTCTTCCTTGCTTGCGCTGCGGGCTAGTAGCGGAGGGCAACCCGAACTCTGAACTGTGACGATGCACTAACGCCGCTCGCTTGCATCGTCGCGTCGCGCGGCCGGTGGGACCAACGGTTGATCGACCGTAAGGTCGAAGACCACGCTCGGCCCCGCCTGATCGAGCGGACCGTGGTCGGCGACGTACTTCTCGAGCAACTCCAGCTTCCGTGCCACCGACGGTTCGCCCGCCGAGGCCGATGAAGGGGGGCGTCCCCACAAGATCTGCGTGTCGCCCGGCGTAAGCAGCTCGAACGTTTGCGACGAGGGCTCGTGCGACCGCGAAGGGCGAATTCGCTCCAGATTGAGGGGCTTCCAGCGGTCCCCTACCGCCGCCGCGATCTGCGCCGCGCCCAGCACGCGGGCATCCCCCCAGCGGGCGCCCGGGGGGCCGGCCGGCGAATTGTCGATCCCCACAATCCGCGGGTAGCCGCGGGCGACGACCGATGAGAAGTCTTCGTGCGGCAAGAGCACCCCATCGGCGGTCACGGGAAGCAGAACGTCGCGGACCTGGACCATGGCTACCGGCCGGCGATATTCGACCTCCACGAGCATCCAGGCGGGATGCCCCTTCGACACGCGCACGACCTTGGCGATCCAGGGGTGGACCGCAAAGGCCTGGTAGGCGCGTTCCGTCAGATCAGCGGCCAACAACGACTGCGGCCTGTCGAGCCCGCCGTTGCGCAAAGCGGCGTGAAGCACATCGGGCTGGATCCAGGCCGGCCGCGGCGGCTCGAGCCGCACCTTGTCAGGTGTAAGCACATAATCGCCTCCGCCGAGCACACTCGGTCCTGCCTTATGCCAGGCGAGGAAACCGCCGATCCCGAGGGCAGCGACGAGCCCGACGAAGGCCAGCCAAACGCGGGGGCGGCCGTCGCGCGTGAAGTACAAACGTCCGAGCGGCGAACGATCGTCCTGCGGCGCCTCGGGCTGTTTGGCGGATTTCTTGGGAGCAGGCATCGGACATGGCCCTCCGTGGCCAGTAAAGTTCGCCTCGTAGCGATCGGGCGCGAGGCTACCAGATTTCGATTTCGGCCTGCAGATCGACGCCTAATCGCTCAGCAACGCGGGTTCGCACCAACTCGATCAACTTCTGCACGTCGGTGGCGGTCGCGCCGGCGTTGGCCACAATGAAGTTCGCGTGGCGGTCGCTCACCTCGGCCTGCCCTACGCGAATCCCTTTGAGGCCCGCCTGATCGATGAGCATGCCGGCGCTCATGCCGCGGGGGTTCTTGAAGATGCAGCCGGTGGGCTGATGTCCCAGCGGCTGATTGGCCTTCTTCACGATCCACTGCTTCTGCATCCGCTTGGTCAGCTCTTCGGGATCGTCTTCCTCGAGCTGGAACTGGGCCGACAGGATCACCAGGTCGTCGAGATTGCTCTGGCGGTAGGCGAAGACCAGGTCTTCGCGCTCGCGTTGCTGAATCTCGCCCCCGTGGGTGAGCACCGTGGCCCGACGGGTCCATTGGCCAATGTCGCCGCCGCGGCTGCCGGCGTTCGAGTGCAGGGCGCCGCCGATCGTGCCCGGGATGCCAACGAGGGCCTCGAGGCCCCCCAAGCCCGCCCGCACCGCCGTGGCGATCACGTGGCCGAGCTTGGTGCCGCCGCCGGCGTTGATGAAGCCGGGGCCGACGGCCGTCTCGCAGAACTCGGGGCTGGTGAGCCGCACGACGACGCCGCGGACCCCTTCTTCGCGGACGAGAATGTTCGAGCCGCCCCCCAGCAGCCGCACCGGCAGCCCTTCCTCGCGGCAGCGGCGCACAAGCGAGGCCAGTTCTTCTCCCGTGTTGGGCTCGGCCAGGAACTCGGCCGGCCCGCCGAGGCGGAACCAGGTGTAGGGCGCCAAGGGCTCGGCCTGGCGAAGGATTTTTTCGAAGCCTTTGAGCGATGGCATGTTGCGATCGATGGAGGAAGCGGAAGACACGAGCAGAGGCGGCCCGACCGGGCAAATCCGCTCGCCCGGCGCTGCAATCGGCCGCCGGGACGAAGCCAGCGGCATTGTCGTGTTTTCGGCCAGACCCGTCTAGCGCGAGTAGGCAGATCGGGAAGTGGGCGCAAACCTGCCGCTGCGCGTGCTGCATCGCCAGCGCAGCTCGCCTTTCTGCTGGCGCCTTACGTCTCGGACGGCGGCGTCAATGTCCCACCGATTCCGGAATCGGTTTGGCGGGCGGATGGAAGAAGAGCACCAGCAGCGCGGCGGCAATGACCGCGGCGCCCGCCGGATACAGAAACAGCCGCTCGTACAGGATCTTGCCGTCGACGGTGTAGTGCTCTTGCAGCGTGGGCCAAATGATGCGGCTCGCGATCGGTCCCAGGCCAAGAATCAAGAAATTGAACAACCCCTGGGCGCTGGTGCGGGCGTCCTTGGGGAAGACCTCGTCGACAAAGATGTACATCGTGGCGAAGAAGAACGCATAGCACACGCCGTGCAGCACGTTCACCGCCACCGCCATGTACGGATCGGGGAACAACGCGAAAACCGTGAACCGGGCCGCATGGCCCAGAATGCCGATGACCATCGTCCAGCGCCAACCCAGCCGCTTGAGCACGTAGCCGAGCACGGCCATCGTGAGAATTTCGGCGATCTGACCGACGCTCATCGCCGGCTGAATCCAGTTCGACGGCACGCCCACATTGCCCAGGTACGTGAAGGCGTAGAAGAAGAAGCCATCGTGGACCGTCGCGTCGATGAACGTGACGATGAACAGAACGAACAGGAACGGGTACCTGAGCAGCTTCATGGCTTCGAGCCAGGCCAACTGCTCACCCCCCTGCGTGGCTGGTTTGGGAGGCGTGTGCGGCAGCAACAGGCTGAACGCGGCGAGCAGCAGCGAGGCGATGCCCGAGGTCAGAAACGCCCAACTCTTGCCCTGGTTGAGGGCCGTGCCCGAGAGGGGCGTGCCGAGCGCGGTTCCGAGCCAGGTGATCAAGCCCGCGTCGGGCGTGCCGGCGAGCTTGGTGTTCACGCCCGCCCAGTCGACGAGGATGAAGATGAAGGGCCAGCTTGCGGCGATCCAGCCGATCGTGCCCCACAGGCGCACGAGCGGGAAGTCCTTTTGCGCATCCTGAATGTTGGCGAAGGCGATCGAGTTGGTGACGCTGATCGTCGGCACGTAGAAGAAGCAGTGAATCGCCATGCAGGCGAAGAAGAGCCAGAAGTTGGGCGCAACCGGGTTGGGCTCGCGAAACGCCAGCCACGACAGCACGCCGAAGCCGAGCATCGCCAGGCCGCCGATGAGTTGGCTGAAAGCCAGAAACCGCTCCGCAGCGAAGTTCCGGTCGACGAATTGGTTGGCGAAGAACATCGCCACGATGGCCGCGACAGGGAAGCAGGTGTTGAGCAGCATCTGCTGCGTCGTTGTGAACGCCAACGCCCCGTCGCCAAAATAGCCAAAGCTCGGCGGCAGCCATGCCCCCCAGATGAAGAACTGGAGGAACATCATCAGCGACAGCTTGGCACGAACGGAATTCATCGGCGCTCCTGGGCGACGGCCGGGGGAACACGGCCAGGCGATTGGCACGGGCGGGGGGCGGCCCAAATCCAGGCGGCGTTGTGCCTGGCGGGCGGCGAACGCCCTGATCGTAGAGAGGGGCAGGGCGCGTTGCAAGCACGTGCTCGGGGCTCGCCCCAGGGCGTTGGCGAGCCGCCGCTACAACCCCTCCAAAGCTCCTGGTCCCGGCCCTTGCACGGCGATTACAATGGGGTGATGGCGCCAAGCGCGGGGGCGTTGCCCCCGCGCCGGTTTCGCCCTGTGTTTGTCGGGTCGTCTGGGGAGCGTCGGGTCATGCTGCGCGGCATTCTATTCGGTTTTCTGGTCCTGGCGATCGTCAGCCCGCTCCGCGCGCAATTCGAAGACGCCCCGGCCGGCGGCCCTCGGCTCGACGAGGAGACGGTGCAGCGGGTGACCCTGGGCATGCGGGTCGAGGCTGTCGGCGGTCCGTGCGGTTCGATGTACGGCACTCTGGCCGTGCCGATCGATTGGCCCGAACAGGAGGTCAACCTCGTCGCCGAGGACGTGTCTCCCAACGTCCGCTACGAGTTCACGCAACCGTCTCCCACGGTGAAGCAGATGGTGATCGACGCGCCGGCGCTGGCCCCCGGCCAAGAGGCGCACGCGCTCGTGACCTACGAGATTCGGCGGCGCAAGCTGCTGCCGCCGCAGGACACCAACGTCTATCAACTGCCCAAGAAGCTCGACCGCACGCTCAAACAGTATCTCGGTCCCAGCCCCTACATCGAATCCCGGCATGGCAAGGTACGCGCCGCGGCCAAAGAGGCCCTGGCCGGCAAGACGAAGGCCTGGGAGCAGGTGGAGGCTCTCTACGACCATGCCCGCGACAAGGTGGAGTACAAGAATGGCCCGCTCAAAGGGGCGGTGAGGGCACTAAAGGACGGGTTCGGCGACTGCGAAGAACTCTCTTCGCTGTTCATCGCCATGTGCCGCGCCTCGGGCATTCCGGCCCGCACCGTGTGGGTGCCCGGGCATTGCTACGCGGAGTTCTATCTCGAGGACGACAAGGGGAAGGGCTATTGGTTCCCCTGCCAGCCCGCCGGTACGCGCGACTTCGGCGGCATCGGCGAAACCCGCGCCATCCTGCAAAAGGGAGACAACTTCAAGCTCCCCGAGCACGGCAAGCCGGTCCGCTACGTGGCCGAGTACCTCAAGGCCGAAGCGCTCCCCGGCGCGGTGAAGCCCAAGGTCAAGTTCGTCCGGGACGTCATCTTCACGGGCAACTGACGCGACGCGTCGGCGACATTTTCGATCGAGCGCAGCAAAAAACGCCGCGATGAGACGCTGCTCACCGCCAGCGTTAGGAAGGCGTGCCCGGTCTGGGCACGCAAATCGCGGCTTACACGAGCCTAGGCTTGGGCGACGACCAGCCGACGCATTTCCGTCAGTTCGGTGTCGAGCCGGTGCCGCAGCGGGCTCTCGGGACGCAGTTCTTCGAGCAGCGCCTCCGCCCGGTTCAACACGTCTTCGGTCGGCGAGCCGCCCTTGAACAACTTGGCCCAGGAACGCGAAACTTCTTGTTCAGTAAGCACTTGATTAGCCCTTCGTTTGCCAACAGACGAGGGAATCCGGCAGCTACGGCCCAACAGCCCGCGGGGGATCCCTCAACGAGTGGCCCAGGGCCACCGTTCAACTCTCTTCTATAGACACGTCATTTTATGCGCCATTCGTGAGCCTGCAAGCGCCTTCTGGCGCAGGTTTCTTGGGCGGCGGCTTTCGCGCGTTCGCTGCGCGAGCAAGGCTGACGGTTGAGCCGAAAGAGGAGGGCAGGTGCGGGGGCGTTCAAGCGGCCAGGCGGCGGTTCCGCCAGACCTGGACCCCGTCGTTCACCTGCACCGGCCGACCGCAGACGTCCGTCTGCCCCTGGCAGGGGACATCGACGTCGAGTTCCCAGCCGTGCTCGGTGAACAACCGTCGCAGCGGCGCCTCGACGTCTTGCCCCCCGGTGGCCGCCGTGTCAGGCGAATGCGTGGCGATGTGAACTCGCCGCACCTGAGCGTCCAGGGCGTCGATGGCCCCCTCCGCTACGTCGCGCTCGGCGCCCTGGATGTCCATATGCACCAGGTCGACCCGCTCGTAATCGGCCAGGATGGTGCTCAACCCTACCACCGGAACGGACTTTAGGGCTTCGCCACCCCGCCACTGCCGCCACAGGCGGGTGAGCCAGGGGGTCGCTCGGCCGGCAGGCTGCAGGGCCTGGCCGTACCAAGCCTGCGGTCGGCCGACGTAAAACGCGCCCATGCCATCGGTTGCCCCCACGGCAGCACGCACCACGCGGTGGCGCCGCGGAGGGAGCCCGTTGTCGGCAAAGTGACGGCGGGTGTAGGCATAGTGCGTAGGCTCGGCCTCGTAGGCCGCTAGGCGGCCCAGCCGCTTGCCGAAGGCTCGGGCCGCCAACCCGGCCAACACGCTCCATCGCCCCCAACCTGCCCCCAGTTCGATCATCTGGAAGTCGCCCGGCGCCGCCGCTGCCGATTCGAGCACGGTCTGCCAATCGAGGTAGTCGCTGGTCAGCCCCGGCTGAAAGAGATCGAGAAAGGTGTTGCGCTCGTTCAGGTTGAGCGGATCGTCGGCGCGGCGGAGATAGGCGATGCGCGTCCGCCCGCCCAAGCTGTCGCGCACGAACTGGCCGTCGAACCGCGCCGGTTCGAGGCCGGCGCGAGGAAAGCGATTGCGGAGCTCGGCGAGTGCAACATCCATGGAGCCGACGGCCTCTGCTGGTTCAGGGCAGGATTTCTAGAGCACGCTCTTGGCGATGCTGCGCAGGGCGCTCTTGGCCCGCGCCAGCGAGAATTTAGGGCGCGGCGGCAGTTTCGCCGCTGCTGCAGCCTGCCGTGCCTGCTCGGCGGCGACGCGGACGTTTGCCAGCCGCGGCGAGCCCGCATCGAGTTCGGCGGCGAGTTCGCAGTAGGCTTCGAACTGGGGTGTCGGAGCACCCATGCCCAGCAGCGATTCGGCGGCCCACAGATAGACGCCCGCTCGCGCGCGGCGGTCGAGCGCCGTAAGCGGCGGCGTTGGCTCGAAGCGGCCAAAATATCGGTCGAGCGCCGCCAGCTTGTCGGCGCAAAACTGGTCATAGGTTTCGGGCCGGCAGGTCATGCTGCTCGCGCTCAGCCGCGTGCTGCCGAGCACTGTGTCGATTCGGCGGATCGGCCGCTCGCTCAGCCGCAGCCAAAGATCGAAATCGGCGCAGGTCTTGAGCGTCGGATCGAACCGCATTTGCCCGTCGCAGGCAGCAGGGCGAAAAAACGCTGTGGCGAACGGCGGGACCAGTTCGCAAGACAGGAGCCGCAGCAGCTCGAATTCCCCTGGCACGAAGGAATTCACCCGCTCGCCGGTTGGAGCGATCAGATGCGCCGAGCCGTAGATCGCCGCGGCGTCGGGCCAACGCTGGCAGGCGGCCACACCCGCCTCGAGGGCATCGGGTTCGAGCAGGTTGTCGGAGTCGATCGAGGCGATGATCTCGCCCCGCGAGCGCTCGACGGCGCGGTTATAGGCCGGGCCGATGCCGCCGTCGTTGGCCGACTCCAGCGACACCTTGGGCGCCCCTTGGAAATCCCGCAGCAACTGCCAGCTGCCGTCGTTCGATTGCCCGTCTTGCACCACGAGCTCGAAGTTCTCGTAGGTCTGCCGCGCAACGCTTTCCAGCGCCTTGGGCAGATAAGGCATGCCGTTCTTCACGCAGAGAATGACCGAAACCAAGGGTTTCTCGGTCATGCGTGGTCCCTCCTGGGAATCGAGCCGCGTTCGGGGGTGCATCCTGCAACCAACATGCCCGCGCTGGCCTCGCGGGTTGCGGAGATTCCGCCAAGCCAGGGGCTTTGTAGCGGCTGCGGAAAGAAGCGGTCAAGGTCAGTGCCGCACGCTAGCTGCCTGGCCCCGGACGGACGGTTGGATCGTATGCCTGATCACTTTCCTCGGTTTTGAAGAGTTCCACCGATCTTGCCGCAATCCGCTTCGCGCATTAGCATTCGCACCTGTCTCGTGGAAACGGGCCGGCACATTGAAAGCGCCGGCGTCAATGCGCTTGCTCCAGGGAGGGACACAGCTTATGGCGATCAGCCTAGAACGGCTGGCGGCGCTCGTCGGCGGCCGCGTGGTGGGCGATCCCTCTCTTGAAGTCTCCGGGGCGGCGGTGCTCGAAGTCGCCACCGACGCCGAGATTTCCCTCATCGATCATGCCGATCGCCTGACGCGGTTGGGGCGCTCCTCGGCGCGGGCGGTCGTGGCCCCCGAGTCACTGCCAGAAATCGCCCGTCCGGCGATTCTCGTGGCCGACGTCCACGCGGCCTTCGCTCAGATCGTGGCGCACTTCCGACCGCAGCGCGTTGCGTCGCGGCGCGGGGTTAGCCCGCAGGCGCACGTTAGTCGAACGGCCCAAATTGGGCCCGATGTCGACATCCACCCGGGCGCCATGGTGGGCGAGGGCGTGGTGGTGGGGCGCGGCTGCACGATCCACTCCGGCGCCGTGCTTTCCTCGGGCTGCCAACTGGCCGAAGACGTCACCGTGTTCCCCGGCGCAGTGCTCTACGAAGACACGGTCGTGGGGCCGCGCTCTCTGATCCATGCCGGCGCCGTGCTCGGCGCCTACGGCTTTGGCTACAAAACGGTCGGCGGCCGGCACCAACTCTCGGCGCAGCTCGGCTGGGTCGAACTCGGGGCCGACGTCGAGGTGGGCGCTTGCTCCACGATCGACCGCGGCACCTACGGCCCCACGCGGATCGGCGAAGGAACCAAGATCGACAACCAGGTGATGATCGCCCACAACTGCCGCATCGGCCGCCACAACTTGATCTGCTCGCAGGTCGGCGTCGCCGGAAGCTGCACCACGGGCGACTACGTGGTGCTCGCGGGGCAAGTCGGGGTGCGCGACCACGTTCACATCGGCGACCAGGCGATCGTGGGCGCCAAGGGGGGCGTCAGCGGCGACGTGCCGGCGGGCGAAACCTACCTGGGCATCCCGGCCACGCCGGAGCGCGAACAAAAGCTCAAGCAGGCCGCCCTCAGTAAACTGCCCGAGTTGCGGCGGCAAGTGAAAGACCTCGAGCGGACGCTCACGGCACTGGCGACTCGCGTCGAAAACGACGCCGCCGTGCTGCCCCATCCGGCCGCCGAAGACGCACCGGTCCGAGCCCATGTTCGCGCAGGCTAGGGCAGCGCGGGAGCCAAACATGTCGGTCGCCCTGGTGCGGCGTGAGCCTGCCGTGTCGCCCCGTTGGATCGGCCTTTTGGCCGGCTGGGGCCGCTATCCGGTGGTGGTCGCCGAGGCGCTTCAGGCGCAAGGACACCGCGTCGCCTGCTTGGGGCTGAAGGGACACGCCGATCCCAAGTTGGCCGCGATGTGCGACGACTTCGCCTGGCTCGGCCTCGGCAAGCTCGGCTTCGCCATTCGCTACTTCCGCCGGATGGGCGTGGACCGCGCCACGATGGCGGGCAAGGTCCACAAGGTGGTGCTCTACCAGCCGTGGCTGTGGCTCAAGCACCTGCCCGACTGGAAGTGCATTCAGACGTTCTACCCGCATTTCGTGTCGACCAAGAAGGACCGCAAGGACGACACGTTGCTCGGCGCCGTGGTGCAGGTGTTCGCCGACCACGGGATCGAGTTTGGCCCCGCTACCGACTATGCCCCGGAGTTGCTCGTGAAATTTGGCGTGCTCACCCGACGCAGTCCCAGCCGCCCTCAGCAGAAGGACATCGAGTTCGGCTGGCAACTGGCCAAGGAGATGGGGCGGCTCGATGTAGGGCAGAGCGTGGCGGTGAAGGACCGGGCGGCGCTAGCCGTCGAGGCGATCGAGGGGACCGACCAGTGCATTCGCCGCGCTGGCGAGCTTTGCGCGGCCAAGGAGTTTGTGGTCGTCAAGGTGGCCAAGCCGCAACAAGACATGCGGTTCGACGTGCCGACGATCGGCCTGGGCACTCTCGAAACGATGGTCGCCGCCGGGGCGCGCGTGCTGGCCATTGAAGCGGGGCGCACGATCATCATCGACGAGCGCGAGGTCGTGCAGTTCGCCGACCGCCACAAGTTGGCGATCGTGGCCCTCGAGGCGGAGGGCTCCTGCGAAAGGCTGCCGGCGGAGGCCGCCTGATCTGATTTTTTGTCGCTGGTCAAGTTCTTCTCGCCGCCGACTTTCAAGGTAGAATGAGTTTGTCGGCTCTAGCGGCCAGCCGGCGGGAGTAGGGTTTTTTCTCTGCATCCGCCGCGCGTCGCCGGCCGATGGTAGTACCTGTTCGCCTGCCGCGGGCGGCTGTCACCCAGCCGGGCTCGCCTGCATCGAACACGCTGGAGGTAGCCTTTTGGTTTGCCTCCAGGACACCACGAAACACTCAGATTCGGGCCTTATTCCGTCGGAGGTGCCAACCCAATAGCGTGGGCCTGGGATCACCAAACGGCTCGTGCCTAGCACAGCCAGATCCTCGCCCGTTTCGCAGCGACTCCACCGTCGCAATTGGCCATGAATCTGTAGCGAAGAAGGCTGCAGCTCTCTCAGGGGGGCGGCGGCCTTTTTCATTGCGCTCGTGCAAACTTCGCCCCGCACTCTCGCAGCGCAGAGTAGCGGAGTGCGCCGAGTACGGGCGCTTTGCCGCCCACCCGCGCTGCGGGTTAAACTAGGAGCGGCCGACCGGGCGAACCGGCGTCGCCCTTGGATTCATCCCTCCTGCCTTTGGAGCCTGCCCGCCATGCGTTTCTCCCCGTCCCTCGATCGCCGAGATTTCTTGCGGGCAGCCGGGGGCGCGGGGCTGGCGTTGGCCGCGGGGCCGGGGCTGGCTTGGGCGGCCGAGAAGCCGAAGCTCAAGAAGGCCGTGAAGTTCGGCATGATCGAGATCGACGGCTCGATCGAGGACAAGTTCAACCTCATCAAGTCGATCGGCTTCGAGGGAGTGGAGCTCGACAGCCCCAGCGACGTTGACCGTCAAGAGGCGGTGCGGGCACGCGATAAGACGGGCATCGACATTCACGGCGTGGTCGACTCGATCCACTGGCAAACCCGCCTCTCCGACCCCGACCCCGCGGTGCGGGCCAAGGGGCTCGAGGGACTGCGGGGCGCCATCAAGGACTGCCACACCTACGGCGGCACCACGGTGCTGCTCGTGCCAGGCAAGGTGACCGACCCCAAGAACGAAAACTTCGACCAGGTGTGGGAGCGCTCGGCCACTGAAATTCGCAAGGCGATTCCGCAGGCCGAAGACGCCGGCTGCAAGATCGCAATCGAGGTGGTATGGAACGACTTCATCACGTCGCCGCAGCAGCTCGTGAAGTACGTCGACCAGTTCGAGAGCCCCACCGTGGGCGCCTACTACGACTGCAGCAACATGCTGAAATACGGCGTCAGCTCGGCCGACTGGATCCGCGCGCTCGGCCCGAGGATGCTGAAGTTCGACTTCAAGGGCTACAGCCACAAGAACAAGTGGGTGGAGATCGGCGAAGGGGACGAGAATTGGCCCGAGGTGCTCAAAGCGCTTTCGGACGTGGGTTACAACGGCTGGGCCACCGCCGAAGTCGGCGGGGGAGGGCGCGAGGTGCTGACCGACGTGTACAAGCGGATGCAGCGCGTGCTGGGCTCGTAAGCAACCTTGGCGCGTCGTGCTCGCCCACCGACGCCCCGGCGAGTTTCCAGGCAGGGTCGTCATGCGGAAGAATCGACCATGGCGGATTGGTCTCGGGGCTCTTCGGCGCTGGCGGCGGTTCAGCCTGCGTGGGCTACTCGTGGCAACCACGCTGCTCGCCTGTTGGCTCGGCTGGCAGGCCAAGATCGTCCACGACCAGATGCGAGCAGTGGCGCTGGTTGAGCGGCTCGGTGGCCGCGTGCAGTATGTTCCCCGGTTCGGCGCGTTGGCCTGGCTCGCGGGGCTGCCGGGCCGCGACTGGTGGTCCCGCGTGGACTTTGTGCGTCTGGAACGACGCACGCTGACCGATTCCGACCTGGCTCTTCTCGGCCGGCTGCGCGGCGTGAGGCAGTTGAACTTCGTCGAATGCCCGTTCCGCGGAGCGGACCTTTCGCCCCTGGGCAAACTTCGCTCGCTGGAAGCGTTGTGGCTCTGGGGCTGCGAAACCGACGACTCGCAACTCGAGTTCGTCGCGCACCTGCCTGGTTTGCGGTCCGTCGAAATCATCAGGTCGGGACTGGGAAACGCCGGCTTGGTCCATCTTCGCGGAGCGTCGGATCTCGAAACGCTGGATCTGCACGAGACCCAAATCTCCGACGACGGACTCGCGAATCTCCGCGGGCTGGCCCACCTTCGTAAGCTGGACCTGAGCGCGACAAACGTCCGTGGCCCGGGGCTCCGGCACTTCGGGGGCCTTACGGCGCTCGAACGACTCGACCTGGGGCGGACGGCCGTCGCCGGCGAAGGCTTGGCGCAACTCGGCCGCTGCCCTCGCCTCATCGACCTCAACCTGAACCTGTCAGCCGTCTCAGACGAAGACTTCCGTTGGATCGGCGAAATCGGCTCGCTCGAGAATCTGAGCCTGTCGGGCGTCAACGTCGATGGACGCGGGCTGGCGGCGCTGCGCAATTTGCCGCGGCTTAAGAATCTGCGGTTGGTCGACACGGTGGTGTCGGACGAAACGATTAGTCAACTGTCTGGCCTCCCGCAGCTCGAGGCCTTGTGGCTGGGTGCGACCAAGATCGGCGACGCCGGGTTGCCCCGATTGACCGAACTGCCGAAATTGTCAACGCTTCACCTCGAACATACGGCAGTCACCGACCGCGGATTGCCGCTCGTGGCGCATTTGCCCGCCTTGCGGCGGCTCGTTGTCGTGGACTGCCCTAACGTCACTCAGGCGGGCGTGGCAGCGCTGCCGAGGATGAGCCCCGTGTCGGTGATCTCGAACGCACCCTCGGTCGGCGGTACGCCGCTGACGCCCTGACGCACGCGGTGCGTGCTAGCCGCTTCTCTAGGTATTGGGCCACGCCAAGTAGGTTATGCTTCAGCATAACGACCCCGCCAACGACCGAGCCAATAGTGCTGCGGCGCCCGCGAAGAAGGGTTGGTAAACCCTAAACCCCGGCGCGAGCCCTCGTGCGACCCTTCGCAAAACGTCTGTTGCGCTTCAGCCTGCGCGCCCTCTTCATTGCCACGGCGCTTGCGGGCTGTTTGTTGGGCTGGTGGTTCAAGGGGCTGCACAACCAGCGTCGCGCCGTTGCCTTGGTGTCGCGATTGGGGGGCAAGGCCGCATACGACTATGAATACCGATCGCCGTTCCAGCCTGTGACCGGCCCCGATGTCCCTGACTGGCTCTTGCGGCTGACGGGAATCGATTGGTGGGCGTCGGTCGAGGGCGTTTTTCTCCAAGACGTGTCGCTTTCGGATGGCGACATTGCGACGCTCGCCCGCCTGCCGAAGGTCCGCCACCTGGGGCTATTTGGCTGCCGTTTGAATGGCGCGGACCTTACTCCCCTTGGAAGCCTCGATCAATTGTGGATGCTAATGCTCTGGGGGACGGAGTTCGACGACGAACAGTTGGAGTTCGCGTCGCAATTGCGGGGTTTGCAGCACGTCCAAATTACCAAGTGCACGCTAGGGGACGCCGGCCTCGCCTACGTCGGCCAACTGCGTGCGCTGGAGCGGTTGGACCTCAGTGAAACTCGGGTCTCCGATGAGGGCCTTGCCCACTTGGCGGGACTTGCGAACCTACACCATCTCGACCTCAAGGGAACCAAAGTTCGTGGACCGGGGTTGCGGCACTTGAGCAAGCTGCCGGCGTTGACGCAACTCGACCTTAGCCGCACTAGGGTGTCGTCCGATGGATTGGAAGCGCTCTCGCGTCCTGCCAGGCTTCATTATCTGAATCTGGCCGGCTCGCAACTGACGGACGACGGCGTGTGGCTGCTCGGAGGCATTTATTCGCTTGAAGCGCTCGTCTTGGCAGGCACAAACATCACGGATCTTGAACTCGGCGCCTTGCAGAATCTGCCTCGCTTGAACCGGCTTGTGCTGAACGAGACCGCGGTCTCCGACATTGGCGTCGGCAGGCTTACTGGAGCGCAGAGCCTGGATCACCTAGCAGTCGAGGGGACTGCGGTGACCGACGCTGGCGTTGCCCAACTCGCGAAGTTGCTCAGGCTCGAAGTGCTCAACCTTTCGAACACGGCCCTTTCCGACAAGGGGCTGACGCGGCTCGCAAGATTGCCAAGACTGACGAGGATCTGGGCCGACGATTGCCCCAATCTCTCGACGGCCGCCGTCGCAGCTTACGAGAAGGCGACGCCGGGCGTGCTCGTTTCGAATGCTGCCCCGGCGACGACGAGGCCTTGACGCTGTCTTGCCGCAAGACGCATCGCTCCCAATCCCCAAGTGGCATGGCGGAAATGGGCGCGCCATAATCAATCCAGCGTCCGCAACGGGCCCCCGTTCTAACCACCCTCTCGAGCAGGCGAGGACCAACCCATGTGGCGACCTACCCAGCGAGTCTTGCGTTTCAGCCTACGCGCGTTTCTTGTTCTTGTATCGCTCGTGGCCGGCTGGTTCGCCTGGAATGCTAACCGGGTGCGCGATCAGCGGCAGGCGGTCGCTGTGGTGATCCGGTTGGGCGGCCATGTCGGCTACGACTATGAGCGGATCGCGCAAGAAGAGCGCCGCAAGAATCCGCCGCCACAGGTTGCCGGCGCGGTTCCGGCCGCGGACGCCGCGAGGGAGATTCGAAAAGATCGCCTACCGGCGCCCGCTTGGCTCGTTGCCCTGACCGGCCCCGACTGGTGGGGGACGGTCGAAACGGTTCATCTGCACGCCTGCACGTTGACGAGCGCCGACGCGGCGGCGATCGCGCGTTTGCCCGCGCTGCGGCAAATCAGTCTGCGCGAATGCGAGGTGCGCGGCGCCGACCTGGCCCCTTGGGCAGAACTGCAGTCGCTGATCGGTGTCTTCTTCTACGATTGCGGACTCGACGACGCGCAGCTCGCGTTCGCCGCGGCCCTGCACAAGCTCGAGTACGCGGAGTTCAGCCGCAGCCCAGTGGGCAACGCCGCGCTGGCCCACCTGAGCAGCCGGCCCCTCCGCAAGCTCCGGCTCGAGGAAACTTTGGTTAGCGACGATGGGCTCGCACATCTGGCCGGCATCCGCACGCTCGAGCGGCTGACGCTCGAAAAAACGGCCGTGAAGGGCCCCGGGCTGCGGCATCTGGCGGGTCTGCCGGCGCTCTTGAGCCTGGACCTGAGCGGCACGGGCGTCGTCGTCGACGGGCTCGAGCACCTGGCGGCCCTGCCGACTCTGCAGGACCTCGAACTGAACTTCACCGCCGCGAACGACGAGACCGTGCGCCGCGTGAGCTCCATCGGCTCGCTCGAAACTCTGGGGCTGGCGAACACTCAGGTAGAAGGCAAGTCATTGGCCACGCTGCAGGCCCTGCCCAAGCTCAGTCGCCTGCGGCTGAACGCCACTCGCCTCTCCGACGCCACGGTCGGCAACCTCTCGGGGCTGCAGCAACTCGCGGTGCTCGACATCCCCTGGAATGGCATCACCGACACCGGCCTCGCCAAGCTCACCAATCTGCCGCGGCTCCGCTGGATCAACCTCAATCGTTCGCCGATCAGCGACGAGGGCTTGCTCGGCCTCGCCCGCTTTTCCACGCTGGCCGACGTAATCGTGTTCGATTGCCCGCAGGTCACGGCCGCCGGCGTGAGCGCGCTCAAACGGGCGCTGCCGCAGGTGTCGGTGGGGTCGGGCATGGTACTTGCCAAAGCGAATCCGTGACGGCATCAAGCTGTCGGAAAACCGGGGCAAATCCCGCATAGCGTGGGTTGGCGTAGGTCGTCATAATCTAGGCAAGCGAACAAGCCTGCCTGATTGTCGTCTTTTGACAGACCCCCGATCCGTCGGCCCCCCTTGCGAGCGGGCCGCGACGAAGGAGATTGGCGATGCGTGCCGTGTGGTTTTCCCCGCTCCTGGCTTTGGGCCTTCTCGTGTTTGCGTCCGCCCCCGTGCGGGCGGCCAACGAGGGCCAGGCCGATCTCGATGAGGCCACGGAAGCCAAGCTTTCGGCTGAGAATCTCGACGATCTCGGCAATGTCAT
Organism: Pirellulales bacterium; assembly: GCA_044221365.1. Lineage (GTDB taxonomy): Bacteria > Planctomycetota > Planctomycetia > Pirellulales > JBGAPH01 > JBGAPH01. Next base: position 59,959 of record JBGAPH010000003.1, on the reverse strand, counting down.
CAAGCTGTCACAGCGGGCGCTCGAAAAGGGGCTCGACGACTCGAACAAGGCCTTCGCCAACGAACTGCTCGCCGCCTCGCTGCTGCAGCGGGCCACGATCTTCAGCCAGCAGATCTTCGACCGCAACCCGCCCAACCAGAACTGGGCCAACTACCGGCAGATGGCGGTCTCCGACCTGGAGCAGGCGATCGCCGCCCAGAGCGAGCTGGAAATGGCCCACCGCCTGCTGGCCCGGCTGCTGATGCTCCCCGGGGGCGACCGCGAACGGGCCCGCAAGGCGATCGACGAATCCGTGCGTCTGGCGGCCGACGAGCCCGAGTCGAAGGCCAAGGCCCTGGCGATGCGGGCAGCGCTCTCGAACAAGCCCGACGAGCAGTTGAACGACCTGAACGAAGCGGTGCGGCTCGTGCCCGGCGATATCGAGGTATTGCGGGCGCGGGGCCAAGTGCTGCTCGCGCAGGGGAAGCTGGCCGAAGCGCTGCAAGACTTCGAACGGGCGCTCGAAATCGATCCGGAGGACGTCGACTCGCTGAACGCCGTGGGAATGACGTTGACGCTCGAGAAGAAATTCGACGAAGCGCTCGCCCAATTCGATCGGCTCGTCGAACTCGCCCCCGAGTCGCCCGTGGCCCGGCTGCAGCGTGCCCGGGTATACGCGGCGCAGAAGGCGTGGGAGAAAGCCCTCGTTGATGTGAACGAGGCCCTGCGGCTCGAGCCGAACCTGCCGGCGGCGCTGCTCGTGCGCTCCGGCATCCATCAAGAGCAGGGAGACCGGGCGGCGGCGCTTGCGGACCTGGAGGTCCTGATCAAGGCTCGGCCGGATGCAGCCGACGTGCGGTTGCTGCATGCCCAAATCGCCGCCCAAGGCGGGCTGTGGGGCAAGGCGATCGAGGACTTCGAGCAGTTGCGCAAGATCGCGCCGCAAAGCAACGAGGTCGGCGTGCAGTTGGCGCGGTTCTACACCGCCGCCAAGCAGCCGCGCAGAGCGATCGCCATCTACGACGAACTGCTCGCCAAGGACCCCAAGAGCTGGCAATCGCTCCGCGGGCGAGCCGACGCCTACCTGAACATCGGCAAGCACTCCGAGGCGGTGGCCGACTACGAGTCCGCCACGAAGATCAAGCCCGACGACCAGGAGATGCTCAACAACTTCGCTTGGGTGCTGGCCACGTCGCCCAAAGACGAAGTCCGCAACGGCAAGCGCTCGATCGAACTGGCCACCCAGGCGGCCGAGCTGAGCAAGTTCCAAGCGGCCCACATCCTCAGCACGCTCGCCGCGGCCTACGCCGAAGCGGGCGACTTCGACCGGGCCAAGGAATGGTCGCAGAAGGCCGTCGACGTGGGCAAATCCGAAGGCCGGCTCGAAGACCAGCTCAGCAAGGAACTCGCCTCGTACGAAGAAAAGAAGCCCTGGCGCGAGCTGCAGGAAGTGGCCGAGGCCGAGGCGCCGGTCGACGACCCGAGCGTGGCCGTCGAGCCCGCGGCGAGCCTAGATGACGCCGATGACCAGGAGGCGAAGGGCACGCCGGCTACGAACGCCGACGAGGTGAAAGAGAAGCCGGACGGGGATGGCGATAAGCCAGAAGCCGAGAAGGCTGAGAACGCCGACAAGCCGAGCGACGATGGCTCGAAGGAGCCGAAGACCGAAGACCCGCCCCCGCCGGACGCCCGCTAAGGCCCGGTCTCGTCACGGTCGTGCTGGGGGCTCGCGTTGCTCGACCCCAGCCACCCCGGTCGGCCGGCCGCTTCCTGAGTTGCCTACCGCCGGCTCATCGCCTTTTCGATCCGTACGCTGCCGAGCGTTTCCGGCACCCGGTGCAAATCGCCGCGCTGCAGCTTGTTCCAGGCGTCGATCAGCTTATCGAGCGTGTAGCGAATCTGCTCGGTCGAATGGGCCGAGGAGATGAAGAAACGCAGCCGTGCCGCCCGCTCTTCGACCGCCGGGTGGAGAATCGGCTGCACGTTGATTCCCTCGTTCCGCAACGCGTGCGACAGGAGCAGCGCCGCGTGCGAGTTGCCGGTGATCACCGGCACCACGGCCGTGCCATGGCTGAGGCCGGTGTTCAGGCCGGCCTGGCGAGCCCCATTGAGGAACAGCCGGCTGTTCTCGTGCAGCTTGGCCACGCGTTCCGGCTCGTCCTCGATCAGTTGCAAAGCCCGCAGGGCGCCTGCGGCCGCCGGAGGCGGCAGCGAGGCCGCGAACACGAAGCCGGGCGTGGTGTACTTCAGGTACTGCACCAGGGCCCGCGTGCTGGCGATGTAGCCCCCGACGTTGCCCAGCGTCTTGCTGAGCGTGCCCATCCAGAAATCGACGTCGCGGGGGTTCACGCCAAAGTGCTCGCCGATGCCGCGGCCGTGCGCGCCAAGCACGCCCAGCGAGTGCGCCTCGTCGATGTAGAGCAGGCAGTGATGCCGCTTCTTGAGCTCGATGAAGGCCGGCAGATCGGCGATGTCGCCGTCCATGCTGTAAACGCCTTCGATGACGATGCAGACGCGGCGATACTCGCTACGGTGATTGGCCAGAATCTCCTCGGCCGCGCGCCAATCGTTGTGCGGGAACGGGCGGCGCCGAGCGCCGGAAAGCTTGGCCCCTTCCACAATGCTGTTGTGGGACAGGCTGTCGTGCAGAATCATGTCGCCCGGGCCAAACATGTGCCCCAGCACCGACTCGTTGGTGGAGTGCCCGCCCACCAGCGCGATCGCCGCCTCGGTGCCGATGAACGACTGGATCATCGCCTCGAGCTCGCGATGGATCGGCCGCTCGCCCGACACGAGCCGGCTGGCCGAGGCGCTCGTGCCGTAGCGGCCAATCGCCTCCTGGGCCGCCCGCGAGACTTCGGGGTCCCCCGCCATGCCCAGGTAGTTGTAGCTCGAAAAGTTGATCAGTTCGCGGCCGTTCAGTTGCGCGGTGTCGCGCACCTTGCCTTCGTAGGCGCCGAAGTAGGGGTTGGGGATGCCGAGCACGTCGAAGCCGGCAAGCAACTCGGCCATCTTCACCACTTCCGGGAAGCGATTGACGTCGTACACCTCGGGGGTGATCGATTGGGCTTCGCGGGCATGCTTGGCGGGAGAACCCGAGAGCAGGTAGGTTTCGACCGCGTGAATCACCTCGCGGCAGGTTTCCATCTCCGTGAGCACGTGCTCGGGAAAGCGGGCGCCAAAGCGGTCTTCAAGCGCCGCTACGATCTCCATCCGCTCGAGCGAATCGAGCCCGAGCTCGGTGATCGAGCTGTCGAGCGTCATGCCCGAGGCGCGTTCCTTGGCGACCTTGCGAACCTCTTCGAGCACGATCTCGGTGGCCGCCGGGCGGGGGCTGACCGGCACGGCGGTCGCCGCGCGCGGGGCTGGCTCATGAGCCGCCGCTCCGTTCAGCGCGGCCGGCTTGGCCGCCGCGGCCTTGGCCGCAGCATCCCACGCCTTCCACGTGGCCACCGACTCGAGGCTGCCGTCCAAGAAACCCTGCCGGCAGGCATGCCGCTGGATCTTGCCGCTCGAGGTCTTGGGAATGCTGCCGGCGGCCAGCAGCACGATAGCCTCCGCCTGCAGATCGTGTTCGGCGGCCACGGCGCGGCGGATGGCCTCGAACATGGCCGGCGCTTCTTGATCCTTGCGGCGCTCGATCTCCTGCACGATCACCAGCCGCTCGCGGCCGTCGATCTCCACCGTGCAAGCCGCGCCGCTCGACGCCCGCAGGCTGGGGTGGCTCTGCTCCACCGTCCGCTCGATGTCCTGCGGGTAGTGGTTCAAGCCGCGAATGATGATCAGATCCTTGAGCCGCCCGGTGACGAATAGCTCGTCGTCGAGCAAGAAGCCCAGGTCGCCCGTGCGCAAGAACGGCCCCTCGCCCGTGTCCTGGAGATGAGCGTCGAAAGTGTGTTTCGATTCCTCGGGGCGCCGCCAGTAGCCTTGGGCCACGCTGGGCCCTGAGACCCAGATTTCGCCGATGCGGTCGTCGGGCACGCGGGTTTGCGTCTCTGGGTCGACGATGAGCACTCGTTGATCGAGCAGGCTGCCGCCGCAACCGACGAGTTCGCGGCCCCCTTCTTCGTCCCCCAACACCTCGGTCGCGCGATTGTTCTCGAGCGCTTCGGCGTCGAAGGAGCGAACGACGGGCGGCTTGGCCTTGAGGCCGCCGGAAACGATCAGCGTCGACTCAGCCAGTCCGTAGCACGGGTAGAACGCCTCGCGGCGGAAGCCGCAGGGCTCGAACATCTTGGCGAATTGCTCGAGCGTTTCGGACCGAATTGGCTCAGCCCCGTTGAAGGCCAAGGTCCACGTGCTGAGGTCCAGCGAGTCGCGCTGCTCGGGCGTGACCTTTTGCACACACAGCTCATAGGCGAAGTTAGGCCCGCCGCTCACGGTGCCCCGGTGCTTGCTGATTGCCTGCAGCCAGCGGAAGGGCCGCTGCAGAAACGACATCGGCGACATGAGCACGTTCGGCCGCCCGTAGTACATGGGCTGCAGAATGCCGCCGATGAGCCCCATGTCGTGGTAACTGGGCAGCCAGAACACTCCCACGCCTGAGCGCGTGTGCTCAAAGGCGTAGCAGATCAGCGCCGAGTTGTGGATCAGGTTGGCGTGGCTGAGCATCACCCCCTTGGGCGTGCCGGTGCTCCCCGAGGTGTACTGCAGGAACGCCAGCGTGTCTCCATGCACGTCGGGGGGGAGCCAGGTCTTTTCGGCGCCGTCGGAGAGCGTGTCGGTGCAGAGCCATTGCAGGCGCGCCAGGTCGGGCGTGCTGTTGACCATGTCGGCGTTGCGGTCGAACACCGACGACAACGTCAGGGCCACCTTGGCCTCGGCGTCTTCGACGATCGCCTCGATGCGGTTCATCGATCGGTTCCGCCGCGGCGGATAGGCGGGAACCGCCACCACCCCGGCGTACAGGCAGCCGAAGAAGGCCGCGATGAACTCGAGCCCGGCCGGATACAGCAGCAGCGCACGCTCGCCCGAGAGATTCCGCGCTTGCAACCAGGCGGCAATCGCCCGGGCTTGGCGGTCGAGCTCGTGGTAACTGATGGTTTGCTCTTCGTTCTCGCCGTCGACCAGGTAGGAAAACGCCCGATCGGCCCCTTGGTGCGCCGCGCGGTGACGAAGCAGATCCACCAAGTTGGACGGCCCAAAGAACGAACCCGGCAACTGATCCTGATGCACTGCGAATTCCTCTTCCGGGGACAGTCCGGGCGGACCCAAGCGGCCGCGCGGGCTGCAAAACTCAAGGGAGGGTCGAATACCGAGCAACCGCTCGAAGTCTCTGGCGATAGATCAGGTAATTTATAGAAAGTTAACCGCCCGTTCGCTATGGTCCGGTCAGGACGGACCCTGGCGCGACGATGCACGGCCCCAGCCTAGCGGCGCCGCTCACGGCACTGGGCTATCGCTCGCAAACTTAATATTCCAAATAGGTTGCATCCACTGGTCGTGCCGTAAGGAGCAACGGAACTCGTTGCCGACTCGCTCCACTCGGGACAAACCAATACACCTTTTCGGCCGGCACTTCCCCTCTGCTCGATTCTCCCGCCCGCCATCGGCAAAGCCACCGGCGGCCGCGCGATCGGAGCGGTGCGAAACGGCGGCCCGCCGGCGGTGAGGACGGACAAGACCTCGGACTGCATTGTCGCGAACCGCGCAGCGGGGTTATGTTTAGCGTCTGCGTAAACTCTCCCGTTTTCCGCAGACTCCCGAGTCGCCCCGATGAGCGCTACGGCTTGGCCCGAGAACAGCCTGACCGACTTCTATCAGCGTCAGCTCCTGCCGACAGCGTTTGAGCGGCTCGACCAACTCGATCCCTCGTCGGCCTGGCGGGCCGCCGACTTCGGCTGGCGCGGCGTGAGCGGCGAGCGGGCCCGAACCTGTTTCCAGCCTTGGGGCTTCGTCGACGCGGCTGGCGGAGCTCATAGCTGGCTGGCCTCTTTCAGTGGCCGGTTGCCGGCGTCGGCTGGCGAGTTCCTCGAGGCGGTCGACCGCCTGGCCCAGCTGCTCGGGCTCGAAGACGCCCTCGACGTGCAGCGGGTCCCTCCCTACGACCTGTTCGCGGCCTACTTGCAGTTTCGCCAGGACTCGTTGTTCGAAACGTTTTTGGGCCTCGCTCAGCATCAATTGGGAACTTCCGCCGGAGCGAATGCCCGCGCGGCGCTCGCCGACCGCTTCGGCGTCGACGACGGGGATGTGGCAGGTTGGCCCCTAGGCATTTATCCCGAGCCGCAGGAGCTTTTTGCTCGGCTGCGGTCGGCCGGTTTCTCGAGCGACGAGATTGGTTGGTCTGCCGTGCTCGGAGACCAGCGGCTCCCGGGACGCCTGCTCGTTCCCTGGCGCGACCGCTGGGGACGCCTGAGCACGGTGGTCGCCCGCGATTGGCAGGCGCCCGCCACCGCCCCAGGGCGGCAATTGCTGCTGCCGGCCGGCACACGCTCTCAGATCTTTGGCCTCGACGTCGCGCTCCGCGCTGAAGCCGGCCACGGGCCGCACATCTACGTGGCCGAAGGGCTGCTCGAGGTCGTGGCGTTGCAAGCCCGGGGAGTGCGCAACGTCTGTTCGGCAGGCCGGCTCGGCGCGCCGCTGACCGCCGAGTTTTGGCAAGAATTGACGAACGCGGGAGTTCGCGAGGCCACGTTGCTGCTGCGGTCGGGCGCGGGGCGCGGGGCACGCGAAGTGGCCGCGGTCGAAGCGGCCGCCGGCTTGTTCCCAGCGCCGATCACCTGGGTCCACTCCGGCCGGGGCGAAACGGCGAAAGAGCTGGCAAGTTCCAAAGGCGTGGCCAACGTGCTGGCGAAGCGGCAAGCCGGATTCACGGTCGTGGCTCAGCGGATCGTCGAGCGCCATGCGGATCTCGAGCGACAAGACATGCAGCTCGCCCTCCTGAGCGAGGCCGTGGCCTTCGATGAATTGGTGCGCGATCCCGAACGCCAGGCCGACCTGGAGCAGCAATTCTGGCCGGTCATCGAACAGGCCCTCGGCGGCGGCTGGCCTGCCCTGCGGGCCTCGCGCACCGTGGCCACAGGTTCGCTCGAGCAGCGGCAAGATCGCGCCGCTCGCGTGCGGCTCTACGCGCGTCTGCTCACCGATTTGCAAATCCTGCTGGCGGGGCGCGACGTCTCGGGGTTTGAGCGGCGGCTGCGCGAAATCTTGGGTCCTGACCTGCCGCCGCCCGCCCCGCAGCCTGCTCTCGCGCCGAATATGGGCACGTGGGAGTTGATCGAACTGAAGCCTGTTCCCGCTAGTCAGCCGCGACCCGTCGAAGCCAAGCGTGACTGGCTCGACCCCTTGCCGAGTATGCCCTCTCGAGCCGAAGATCCCAAGCGAACGGAGCCGCCTGCCCCTGAGCCCCCCGCGAAACCTGCCGTTCCGCCGCTGACGACCTCCTCGCCGCCGGCGCCGCGGGTCCCGCGGATCATGCCGCGCGCCGTCAACCCCGACGACGTACGGCTGCGGGCTTACTGCTTGTGGGAGAAGCACGGCCGCCCCGAAGGCCGCGAGGTCTACTTCTGGGCGATGGCCGAACGCGAACTGCGGGGGGAGGCGAGCGCCACGCTCGCCAGTCCCCCGGCCTCTCATTAACTTGCTACCAGCGAGACGAGCGGGGCAGGTAGCCCGACACGGCGTCGAGCACCCGGTGGCCCAACTCCTCCACTCTGTTGCCCGCCTGCTCGAGGTAGGTTTTTCGTCGCGGCGGCGGGGCGATCAGCGACGCCAGCAACATGCCGGCGCCAAAGCCCAGTCCCATCGTGATCAACACGGAACTGAGGGGGTATTCCGATACGGTCTCCTGGGCCCCCTCATAGACCTGTCCGGCGTAGTTGTGCTGCAGCCGATTGCTGCTCTTCGCCGCCGAACTCGACCGGCTAGCGGCCGAGTGGTTGCGGGTGCTGGAATGATTCTGCATGGCAAAGGTTCTCCCGTAGGGATTCAAGCGGTCTTGACGTTCCGGGGCGTTTTAGTCGCGACGGCAGAGGAGGCCGCATGCGAAGCCCGCCACCATGCCGGCGGCGAAGACCGCGAGCACGGTTTCGGTCGGCCGCTGGCGGACCATGTACTCGGCTTGGTCGTAGCCCGACCGCAGCGATTCGCCGGCGCGTTGCGCGGAGCCGCGGACGGTTTCTACGGACTGGCTCATCGCGTCCCGCGCGGTTTCGGCGAAGCGGCTCACCGTGGAAGCGCCTTCGGCCGTAAGGTCAGTAAGGTACCGCTCGACCTTTTCCCGGCTTTCCCCAGTTCTCTTCTGAATCAGGCCGACCAACTGATCGACGTTGCCGGCCACGGCTTCGAGCCCGTCGTCGGAGAGTTGCCCCCATTTCTCCCGCAACTGCCCCTTGATCTCGTTCCAGTTGCCCTTGAGCGTTTGTGCGTTAATCATCGGTCGGAAACTCCTTTTGCGTGCGATTGTTCGGTTGGGGGGCCGCGGCGACCGGCCCAGCCCGCCGATCCCAACGAAATGCAACTGGCGTGCCAGGGACTCGACAGCTTTCGGACGGTCCGACCCGATTCGGACCTTTACGACGAGCCGCCAGACCTCGCGGCCGTGAGCGTCATTTCAGGGCTCTGTTCGGTTTTCTGTGCGGAGCGGCCGTTTCCGTGTGCCAATAAGCACGGCCGCTTCGAGCGGCGCAACCTGCATGTTGGCGCAGCCGCTGATATCGCCCTGCGGGGGCGTCGAAAACCCATTGGGGAGCAGTGGCTGATTCGCAAGCTGCCAACCCCGGCCGCGACGAGCGTTGAGACGTCTATCCTTGCCGAGCCCCACACCGATGACCAAGTTCTACCGCCTCGACGCCTCCCACCCGTCGCCGCCGCGCCCCACCTTGCTGTTGCCTGAAGTGGCGCTCGAGATCGTGCGCGGTCAGGCGCGGCAGCGGCTGCGGCAGGTCTCGGCCGCCGCGTTCCTGATCGGCGCAGCCAACGACTGCGATCTGGTGCTCGGCGACCACCGCTTTGCCGAAGTCCACAGCTACCTGTTCCGCCGCCCCGGCCAGGTGACGCTGCGCCGGCTTGGCTTCGAACCCGAACTCTCGGTGAACGGCCAGGTGGTCGACTTCGTCTCGTTGGCCGATGGCGACCGCATTCGCACGGGGCCGTTCGAGTTTCGCATTCACATCACGCGTTCTTCGGTGACGGACGCAGGCTCGGCCCGGCTCAGTTCGACCGACACGCCCAACCACACCGAGGCCGCCGAAGAAGTGCGCCGGCTTCTGGCCGACGTGCGGGCCTCCTTTCCAAAAGCCAGCCACCTTTCGCGCCGCTTGACTTGGCCGCCGCTGTCGGTCGATTGCAGCCGCACCGCCGGGTAAGGGGTGTCCCTAAGCAGCCGCTAGCCGGCGGGGCGCCGGCAGAATCGGTCGAGCACGTTCTTCGTGATCTGCTGCACGCGGGCGTCAGGCCCCTGCGGAGTGGTGTAGACCGACGGCCGCACATAGCCCGGCGGCGCCGACAGGCCATCGCCCCACCAGCAACTGCTGGCGTTGAACACGGTGTTGTCGCGCGGACCGAGATACACCGTGGCGGTGAAGACGCCGCCGTTTGGCTCGCCCGGCGCCGACTGCGTGGGCGCGGTGGCGACCACCTCGTTGCCGGCGATCGGGGCCGGGTCGCCGTGAAACTCCCAGCCGACGAGCCCGGGAATGCCGTCGCCCCGTTTCATGCCCGTGCCTGCGAACAGCCAATGCTCGGGCCGCACGCATACCCAGTCCGCTCCGCCGGTGCAGGGAGGGACATTGCGGGCCCCCATCAGCAGCCCTTCGTGCGGACTTTGATAGGGAAACGCCGTCATCGAGGGGAACCGGGCGATCATCCCCTCGTCGCGCGGGCCGAAGTAATCCGTTCGCTCGAAAACCCGAGCGGCCGCTCCGCTCGGCCCAGGGCGAAACTCGATTCGCCCGCAGCAGGTGTTGCCGGAGAAAAAGCCGACGCTCAGCCCCTTATCGATGGCCGCCTTCAGGTTTTCGTACATCGCGAGTGTGTAGTACTCGTCGTGCCCAACCGAGAGAAAGCCCTTGGCGCGGTTGAGCCCGACGGGGTCGGCGTGGGTATCGAGGTTCGAGAGATACGAGACGTCGTAGCCTTGGGCCTCGAGCCAATAGGCGAAGGGAAACTCCCAGAGAAACCACTCGCCTGAGCCGGTGGAGAGGGGCGCGTCGAGGATCTGGCAGTACTTGCCGTAAGGGCGATCGAAGCTCACGGAGACGCCGGGTCCGCACCACCACTCTTCCTGCTCGTTGTCGTAGAGGGCGTACTGGTTCGGCCAGCGGTTGTAGGCCTGCCAGGTCGTGTCGGAGCACTGGAAGAGCAGATCGGCCGGGCGGTCGTCGCGCAGGATGAAGATCACGTAGCTCTGCCAGCCGCCGTCGAGCGCCGTCAGCTTGCCGAGGTAGACGCCGCTCGTCCAATCGAGCGGAATCTTGAAGGTGGCCGCGGCTTCCCACCGGCACTCGCGCACCCGCTTGGGCCCCACCGGCGGATCGGGCTGCACGCGCCCCTGGAACGGGCCCAGCGAATGCACGTGCCGGCCGCCGAGGCCCTGGTAGTAGCCGCTGCGGTAGAGGTCGAGCGCAAACGCGGACGCCGGATTCGCGCTGACGAAGAAGGCGATCTCCTGCCCCGGCCGCACGCTCGCGTGCGAGCAATAACCCTCAATCCAGGGGCAGCGGTAGCGCGTTTGCGGATCGACGCCGGTCTTCGCGAGCATCCAGTCGCGCGTGCCGGGCCGGCGGTTCTCGACGACGATGGGGTTGGGCGCGCCCGGCTCGGCGGCGCTCACGGCCAAGGGGCCCAGCGCGCCGGCCGCGGTCACGGCCGAAAGCATTTGCCGACGGTTCAATTGCCAGGGTTCGTTTGTCATCGGCGGCCCATCGTGTGGACGTTAACCTTCGTCGCGATGCACCGTGCTAGGCGAGAACGCCGGCACACATACCGCGACGTACTCGGCCCCCGCGTCGCCGGGCGTGCTGTACCGCACCCACTCGCCGGCCCGCGTGAGCACGGCCTGCCCCGCGTTCACCTCGAGCGTTCCGCCGCGGTGCTCCACGTGCAAGCAGCCGGCGAGCACGACCGTGTACTCGTCGAACTCCGGGGTCTGACCCGGCTCGACCCAGCCGCCGGGGCTGCGCATCCGGGCGATGCTGAGCCGCGGCTCTAGGTTGTTCACGCGGCCCACGAACTCTTCGATGCGCTTCGGCTTGTTGCCGGCCGCGACGACTTGAGTGGGAGCGGCGATCAGAATGGGCATGGTCAGGCGCCTCGCGGTAGGAATGGCACCGCCCATCTTCGCTGGGCAGGCGCAACACTTCAAGCGTTGCGAAACGCTCGATGGCCGCGGCTTAGACCGGCGCGGGAATATCCCGGCGGCTGAACACGACGCTCGCGGCGCCCCACCCCAGCCCGCCCAGGCCGAGGAGCCAGGTGTTGTAAATCGCCAGTTGCAGCCAAGCGCCGTCGGTCCGGGCCACCAACACTTGCGGCTCGTAAGCCGACAGAAAGGTCAGCCAGCCCACCCAACTCAGGCTCGAGCTCATGCGGGCGACGACCTGCAAGAGCATCTGCAGCGCAAAGAAGCCGCCTGCCAGGCCGATCGTGCGCCAGCGCTGGCGGTCGAACGCCGAAGCGAGCGCGGTGACGCCGGAGAGAAACACCATGTAGCCGAACAAATTGATCGCCGCCGGCGCGAAAAGCCGCGAATCGACCTCGGCTACCGAGGAGACCGTGCGAATGCCGACCCAATTGCCCAGCCAGCCTGCCAGCGCTAAGAGCGCCGCCCCTAGCGTACACACGGCGGCCTGAATCGAGACCAGACTCGAACGGCGCATGGGCTGAGCGAGCAACAGCTCGAGCGACCCGCGGCCCAGTTCGCCGGAGACGACGTCCGACCCGCGCGAGATCGCCCAAATCGTCGCGGCAAAGAGCACCAGCGGATCGACCCAAGCCAGCGCCAACCGCCCCGCCGGCGTGGCCACTTCCTTGAACGGCACGCCCGAGAGTTTTTCCCAATCCTTCGGCAAGGCGTTGAGCAGAAACTCGTGCATCGCCGGGAGGCTGATCTGACTCGTGAGCCAGACGAACAGCCAATGAAACAGGAACAAGAGCGCGAGCAGGCTGACCAAGAGCGGCAGCGCGTCGCGAATCGCTTTTTCCCACAAGGCCCGATTCATGCGGCCGCCTCGTGCGCTCGTTCGTAGATCGCGCGCAGCCCCACGCGCTCGATGCGCAAATCGGAGACCGGCAACGGCGCGAGCCAGCGCAGCACCGGCGCCAGATCGCCGCTCACCTCGAGCCGAGCTTGGTCGAGCGTCGCTTCCAACACGGTCACCTGGCAGCGCAGCTCCGGCGGCACGCTCGGCAGCCGCGCGCCCAGCCGAGCCTGCACTTCGTAACGCTGCCGCAGATCGTCGAGCGCTTGTTCGAGCACCAAGCGGCCGGCGCGGAGAATGGCGACGCGGTCGCACACGTCTTCGACCTCGGACAGCACGTGCGACGAGAGGATCACGGTGCGCCCTTCGGCGGCCGCCGCCCGAATCAGCCGCTCGACCGCCCGCCGAGCCGTGGGATCGAGGTTCGCCGTCGGCTCGTCCAGGATCACGAGCGGCGTGTCGGCCGCCAGCACCGCCGCGAGCGCCAACTGCTGCCGCATGCCGGTGGAAAGTTGCTGCACCCGCTTCTCGAGGTCGAGCCCCAGCGACCGAGCGATCGTGCGGGCGACTTCAAAGCGTCCGCGCGGGCCGCGCAGCGCCGCCAGCAGCCGCAACGCCTCGCGGCCGCGATAAGTGGGGAACAGCCGCGCCTCGCCCGGCAGATACGACACGCGCTCGTGAACTGCCAGCCGCTGTTCCTGGCAATCGAAGCCGGCGATCGCCGCTTTGCCGGCGCTCGGCCGCAGGAACCCCAGCAAGAGCCGCAACAGCGTCGACTTGCCGGCGCCGTTCGGCCCCAGCAGCCCAAACACCTGACCGCCTTCGACCGCCAGCGAACATTCGCGCAGCGCCCAAAACTCGCGATAGCACTTGCCGAGCGATTCGGTCTGCAGGATCGGCATGCGGTGTCAGAACGGCTTCTTCAAGATGTTTGCCCGACAGGGAGACGCGAGAATTGTTGTGTGACCACTCTTCGCCGGCAACCGCCGATTCTTGCCCGGCTTAACCAGCCGCCACAGTGCTTTGATACGAGCCCGCAGTGCAAGCAAGGGAGAGCCACGTTCCCCTGGTCGAGCCGCGCGGACCTCGGCACGGGCCGGGCAGCATTTTCGGCGAGCGCGCCCGTCGGGCGCTCTCGTCCCTTGCTTGCGGTGCGGGCTAGTATGGGCGCAACCCGCGCCACAAGCGTAACAGAGCACTAGCGCCACCAGGCGTCGAGAAGCGTTACGGCTGAGCCGCGCGGGCTGACCAGCGTTGGCCCCAGGCAGGCCGGCAGCAGCAGGGAGTGCCCCTTGGCCAAAGGAGCCACGCTTGGGTCACCGGCGATTTCGGCCTCGCCCGCCAGCATCGCCACCACGTGGCAGCGGCCATCGCCGCCAATCTGCGTAGGCTCGGAGAAGCGCCAGCGGTCGAGCACGAACTTGTCGCAATCGACCAACCGCTCCACCTCCGGACGCTCGGTGGAGCGCGGCCGCTGCGGACCGATCGGCCCCAGGTTGAAATCGACGACCCCCAAGCCTTGCTCGAGGTGCAAAGCCCTGGGCTTGCCGTCGGGGCCCACGCGATTCCAGTCGAACAGGCGATACGTGGTGTCGCTCGACTGCTGAATCTCGGCCACGAGCACGCCCGCGCCCAGGGCATGCACCGCGCCTGCCGGCAGGAACAAGCAATCGCCCGCTTGGGGCTCAAACGTGTGCAGGCACAGCTCAACCGTGCCGCGGGAGAGCTCGCGTTCGATCGCCGCGCGGTCGAAGCCGCGCTTGAGCCCCGCATACACCTTGCTGCCGGGAGCGGCTGCCAAAATCACCCAAGCCTCGGTCTTCCCCAGGTCAGGGGGCGTGAGCAGGGCGGCGCGGGCGTCATCGGGATGGACCTGCACCGAGAGGGTTTGCTGCGCGTCGAGGAACTTGAGCAGCAGCGGAAAACGTCCGACCGGCGGCCGTTCCCCGTAAAGTTCGCTCGCCCTCTCCGCGACGAGGCTGGCCAGGGTCGCGCCAGCGAGCGGCCCGGCGGCGACGACGCTCTGGTCCTCGCCGCGATCGCAGATTTCCCAGCTCTCGGCGTAGTCGCTTCCTTCGCCGATCGGTTTGCCCAACTCGCTCGCGAGCCGCCGCCCACCCCATAGGTAGCGGCGGAACAGCGGTACGAATCGCAGCGGGTAGAGAGGAGGTGTCATTCGCGTGGCCGAAAGGAAACTGCTGGCGATGCGCATCGATCGCCCCGCCGCCGATCTTGGCCTTCGCACGGGCAATGAACAAGCCCAGACGCAGCCCCGACAACTCAGGGGCCGGCCATGAGCCGCTACTTCACGCGTTTGGCAGTCCAACTTGCGTCTCGCGGCTGCCCGCCAAAGTCGGTGAGCCGCCAGCCGGCGATGCCGTTTTCGCCGACGATCCCCTGAAACGTGGCCACGATCTCGCGATCGCGGAACCGCGTGGGGAGGTCGAAGATCAGCTTGTTGCCTTCCAGGGTGGGACTGCCGACCTCGGCGATCACCGGCGGCTCGTCGCCGCGGGTGGTTTCGCAGCTTCCGCTCAGCTTGCCGTCGGCCAGTTTCAAGGTCAGCGTCGATGTGTTCGCGCGGTTGCCAAACCGCGTTTCCCAGGTGTAGACGCCGCTGGGGTCGACCTTGGCCCCGGCGTCGAAACCGGGGAAGAGGTCGACGGCCTCTGGCTTCACCGCGGCCGCTTCGGCCACCAGGTCGGTCGCCGGCGGTTCGACGCCGGGGGCGTCGCGCCAGATCCAGCGCAGCATCTGCGGCAGGATCGCGCCGCCGTGGTCGTCGGAGTGGCCCCCCTCGCCGAACACGTGGACCATGTCGTAGCCCTTCTCGCCTAGCGCGGCCACCATCTTCTGGTTCTGCAGATACCAGTCGCGCTCCAGGTTCTGCGGGCTGCGGTTGTCATGGACGCCGTCTTGCAGAAAGATGCGGATCGGCTTTCTCTCGGCCTGCCGCACCAGGTCGGGATAGACGTGGCCGCCGTGGATGTTGGTGTAGCTGCCGATCATGCTGACGACGTTGCGGAACTGATCGGGGCGATGCCAGGCGACGGTGAACGCGCAGATCGCGCCGCTGCTCGAGCCGCCGATTGCCCGGCCCGCCGGATCCTGCGTCAGGCTGTACTTCTTGCCCACCTCGGGCAGCATCTCCTCGATCACGAAGCGGGCATAGGCGTCGTCGAGCACGTCGTATTCGCGGTCGCGGTTGTCGGGGTTGCCGGTTCCGATGTCGTCGGGAAATTCGCTGCCGCGCTGACCCGGCGTAATGAACACGCCAATCGTCACGGGGATTTGCCGCTTGGCGATCAGGTTTTCGAGCACGGTGGGAACTTGCAGCACGCCTTGGGGATTGGTCGCCCGCGCGCCGTCTTGAAAGACGAGCACGTTGGCCGGCTTGGCGGCGTCGTACTGCGCCGGCACGAAGACCCAGTGCTTACGGACCGTGTCGGCCAGAATCTTGCTGTGGAAGAGCAATGGCCCCTCGAGCCGTCCCTTGGGCACGCCGTCCTGCGGCAAGGAGTCGGGGCCGAGCGGATAACGCACCTGCGGCTGTGGATCGCGGCGGGCAGGCGACTGAGCCGCAGCAACGGAGCAAAGAGCGGCCAAGGCGAGCAAGGCGCATGCGGATGGAAGGCGCATCGCGGCACTCCTGACGGAGGGGTAGAGCGGGGTGTGGGCAGGCCGCTCATCCTAACATGACTCGGTGGGACCCGCGCAACGGTCGACGTCCAGTCTGCCGGCGGTTTAACGCTTTTCCACCAAGCACGACCAACCCAAGAACCGCTCCGGCACTCCGGGCGCTTCGTCGAAGCGGAACTCGTGCAGGTCCAGAATCTGAAACGCCACGCCGAGCTCCGCGCGGATCTGCTCTTCGGTTACCACGGGCGGTCCGGGATCGTGCGGCTCGCGGGCGTTGCCGGCCAGAACCAGGCCGCGGGCGCGCGGCGCCAGTTGCCGCGCCACGGCGGGGGCATACAGCTGCGGCGACTCCCGTCGAACGGCGTGGTAGCAACCGCGGTCGAAGAAGAAGTTGAAGGGCCCGCTCAACTCTGGCAAATCGAGCAAGTCAGCGGCCACGAAATGCACGCGGACCCCAGCGGAGCGGGCACGTCGCTCGGCCTGCTCGATGGCCAATGGGGCGACATCGACGCCGGTAACCTCAAATCCCTGCTCGGCCAGCCACACGCAGTTCGTTCCCGTTCCGCAACCAAGGTCCAGCGCGCGACACGCCTGAATCGAGTGGCGGCGGAGAACTTGCTGCAGCTCTGCGGAGGGGCGCCCGGTGTCCCAGGGGAGGTTGCCGTCTCGGTAGCGGTCGTTCCATCCGATGGCTTCGGTCATGGCGGGCGCTCAGAAGAGCCTCTGCTCGTCAGATTCTTGTTTCTCGAGAAACGGCAGAATCGTGCAACGCCAGTCGGCGGCTTGGTGGTCTCGTTGATGAAAAGGTGGTGAGCCTAAGCTTAGCCTTAATGCCCGAGTCCGCCCAACAGAAGGGCGACCGACAAGCGTCGGCCTACGGCAAGAGGTGCATGTAGACGATGATCATGGGCGGATCGACGCCCCCCGCGACATGGAATTGGCAGCGAAAGCGGACGGTGTCTCCGACTTGCACCGACTCCCATTGATCGAATTCTTCCTTGGGGACATAGAACCCGAGCACTGCCGGCGCCGGCAACGGCGGCAAGTCGAGCTGAGCTGCCTGACCGCCGCTGCTCGCTTTGGAGACAACTCGCCCTTTCCAGACCGATTGGTCGACATACTTCGCAGCCTTCACGGTCTGTTCGCGGAGTTGCAAATACTTGTTGGCCGCCTGCTTGCCTTTGTTCCCGCTGTTTCGCTCTTTGATCCCGTCGTACATGGCGTCGGTCGTTTCATGAAGGAGGTGGAACCAGCGTTCGAACTCCTTCATTTCGCCCCAGGAGATCTTGCCGTCGACCACCTGCACGTTCTTGAGGAACGCGTAGTAGTCTTTCCGCCAGTTCTTGGGGTCGGCCTGGTCGAGCAGCGCTTGCTGTTCGGCGTCGATCACCGGTTCGGCGGGCGCTGGCGGGGGAGAAGCGGCGGCCGTTGAGGGCGCTGCCGCGGGCGCCGACGACTCGGACGGAGCGGAGGCCTGAGGCCTGGCGGCGACGCTGCCGGCCGCGGCTGGCGGAGGAGGCGGGGCCGATTCGCCGCCCCCAAGCTGCACGCGCGACTTGGCCGGCGCAGGCGCCGAGGAATCGCAGCCCCACGCGACACTCAACACCGCCACGCACAACACCACACGTACGAACATGATCTGGCCCTCCGCAGAAAACAGCCTTCGTCGTGAAAGTCTGCAGTTAGCGTAGCGGGGCAGGTGACCGAAGAGCAAATCGCTTGCAAAGGTTCGGGGCGTGCGGTTGATTCTTAGCCCCGATAGGGGCGACAAATGTTAGCCAGGGGCGCAAGCCCCTGGACCGCGGTAAGCGAGTCGGGAACGGCCCGGCAAGGGCGACAGAAAATCGCTCGAACAACTCTGTCGCCCTTTCAGGGCTCTCATGCATCATGGCGCAGGTTTCCAGGGGCTCACGCCCCTGGCTAACTTCTTTGCGCCCCTCCGGGGCTCTACGCACGGTCCAACGCGAACGCCCCTAGAACCGCCTATTCGTCAGTCGCCGCACCGGGCCGGCTACGTAGCCGGGGTTCAGTTGCATGGCAGCGGCCATCGCCTGCCGGCTGTCGCGCCCTGGCACGACGACCCAGATCGGCGGCCGCACCTGGCCGACGGCGGGGAACAGCGTCACCTCCCAGAGCGAGGTCAGCCCCGCCTCCACCGCTTGCAGGTTGAGCTGCATGAGCGCGATGTCGCGCTGCACCAGCTGATCTTGGCGCCGCGCGGCCGCGAGCGATTCGAGCAGAAACGCCAGGTCGGCTAGCGACTCGTGCTTATCTTCCTTTTCTGACCTTTGCGCCTCGCGCCAAGCGGCTAGGCCTGGCGACAGCACCTTTTGATCCTCTTCCGAGAAGACGAAGAAGGGGACGCCGAACTCGTCGCCGCCGGCCGCTTCGAGCAGCACCCCTTCGACGTGGAACGTCCGCGGCTGCCCACGCTGCAAGAGCACCCAGGCTTCGAAGCCGGGGCGGTCGGCGGTGGGGAGCTTTTCGAAGTGGTCGACGATGCGGATCACCATCTGCCGGTAGAACTCCGGCAGGTTGTCGAACCTGCGGTCGTTTACATAGAGTCGGCCGCGCCGCCGCTGGATCGTCACGTCGCGGTCGGCGTAGTCGACCAGGCGGCCGACGAGCGTCGTGCCGTCGGCCAGCTTCCACGACTGCTCGGCCTTGGCCAGCTTGTCGACCGCGTCCTTGGCTTCTTGCGAGCTCAAGTATTCGCGGTCGGCGTCGCAGAGTTCCTCGACGGGGAAGGCCACCAAGTCGTGGTCGGCGCGCTGCAGCACCACCTTGCGGTCGTTGAAGGCGATCAGCTCGGCCTCGAGCTTGTATTGCCCCGTGTCGTCAGTCCACACGCGGGCCTGCGCAACCGCCGGCAAACAGAGGGCCAAACACAACTCGACGAAGAAACGGGGCAACTTCATCCGGAATGCTCGAAGGCAAGAGACAGAAAAACAGACGGCGCCGGGCGGGTTCCAGTCTAACAGCGCGGCGACACTCCGGCGCGGCAGACAACCAGAAATTCCGGCCCGAAAGACGCGCCCAGCGAGCCGCCGGCTTCACGCCCGCGGACCCCGGTGACCGCGCATCCGATGGAGCCGTGTGCAACGCTTCCGGGCCACAGGATAGACCCGAGATTCTGCCGCGGACTTCGTGTTCGCCCAACGTGAACGGCTCGTCGCGGGGAGCGGCGGGGGTGAACCCCGCCGCTCGCTGGAGCGCTATTTGGCCTTGTCTTGCGCTTTGCGCAATTCCGCGGCGTGGACGCGGGCGACCTCCCACATGTAGCCGCCGCCTCCGTGCTTGGGGTCGGCCAGGGCCGGGTCGGCGGCGGCGGTCAGCCGCTCGAGGGCCGCGGCCGGCTGCTCTTCGGACACCAGGAAGAGCCCGATGTAGAGGTTGGCGAAGAATCGCCGCGAGGCCTTTTCCTCGGGCGCGAGGTCCGCGCCGGCACAGGCGCGGTCGACGTCGTCGACGGTCGCCCGGCCTTGGAACAGTTCGAGCACCGTCATCAGCGGCACGCGGCGGTCGGGGCGCACCTTAGGGATCTCGGCCCGCGCCTGGTCCCGACCGACGACCCGCGCGTTGCACAGGTAGTGCCACACCGCGTTCTCTACGTCGGCGTCGTCGACCGTTTGATAGGCGGCGAATTGATCGCGCCCCTCGGCGAACTTGCCGGCGTAGTAGCAGCCGATCCCTCGCCGCCAATGCCCTGGCCGGGCCTGCGGACGACGGGCGAGAAACTCGTCGAAATCGGCGAGCGCCCCGGCGAAGTCCCCCACGCGGAAACGGGCATCGCCGCGGAGGTCGTAGAGCGCCGGCTGCTCGGGGGCCGCGGCAACGGCGCCCTCGAGGTCAGCGAGCGCCTCGGCATATTCTTGGCGCGCGGTGTGAATCTTTGCTCGCAGCACGCGCGCCGAGAGGTCGTCGGGCGTCTTGGCCAATACCGCGTTCACCTGCTCGAGAGCGCCCTTGTGATCGCCGGCGGCCAGTGCCTCAGCCGCGGCCGCAAGCTGCGCACCGGACTGAGCGTCGGGCGTTTGCGCCGAGCTGCTTCGGGCATACGCGAACGTGCCGATGACCGCCAGCGTCAGAGCCATTGCGCGAAGAACCGTCACGGAAACACTCGCCAGAAGTTTATGAGTTGTCTTTTGCCCGCGAACGTCGTTTGGCCGTCACAGCCCCCCCGGCTTCGCTAGCTCGTTGATGATGCCGCCGTAGAAGCCGGCGATGCGCAGGATGGCCGAGATGATGAAGAGGGCCACCATGCCATAGACGATCCAGCCGCCGATCGTCGAGAGGACGGCGATCGCCGCTTCGGCCTGTTCCTGGTAGTTCCGCGAGAGCACGCCCATCGATTCCGGCAGCCGGCCGCTTTGCTCGCCCACCGCCACCGCGTCCAAAAAGTCCTGCGGAAAGGCGCCGGTGCGGGCAAGGGCCTCGTAGATTTCGTCTCCGCGGGAGATGTCGGCCAGCACATCGTCGGCAGTGTCGACCAGCGGGGCGAAGTGCGTGCTGCGGAGCGCGAGCCCCAGGGCCTTGCGCGTTTCGACGCCGGCGTCGAGCGTCGCCTCGAGCGACCAGGCCATCCGCGAGAGGGCCAGCGTGCGCAGCGGCGGACCGACGATCGGCAGCCGCCAAATGAAGTATTGAATGGGCTTGGCCCACAGCAGCCCTTCGCGCACCGCCTTCCAGAAAATGAGCCCGCCGACGACCGCCGTGCCGACGGCCAGCAGGTAGATGATCAGCCCCGGCACGCCGACCAACCCCAGCCCGAGCATGTCGAGCTCGTCGTTGCCGGTCACGCTCCGCAGAATGCCGGAGATGAAGATCACGAGGCCGATCACGCCGAGCGCCAGGCAAAGTTGGATCATCGGCCAGGCGATCTGCTTGCGGAACTTGCGCCGCAGCCGCACGAGCTGATCGAAGTGGTGCGCAAGCCGCTTGAAGACTTCGGCCAGGCGGCCCGATTGCTCGCCGACCTCGACGATTTCGTAGAACAGCGGCGGAAAGATGCGCGGCGCCGCAGCCAACGCGTCGGACACCGTTTCGCCGCGGCTCACCCCCTCGGCGATGTCGGACAGCGCCGGTCGCGCCCAGGCGGGACCACGCTCCGCCTCGCGCGCCCACACCACGCGCACCGGAATGCCGGTTTCCGAAGCGATGCCCACCCGCCGGCAAAGTTCGGCCAGCGGCTGGGCGGCAAGTTGGCGGGAAAAAAGCATGGGCGTGCTTCACCGCGTTCCGGGGTCAGACCCTCTCAGCATACCAGGAAGCGGAACGCGGGGCTCGTACTCGCTAACGTAGGGTCCGCTGTGCGGACCAACTACCCGCTTACCTGGTCGAAGCTGCGTCCATCGGCAAGTGTCGGCGGGAGCCGCACCGGCCGGCTCCCTTTGGTCCGCACAGCGGACCCTACTCGAGCTTCGCGTTCAAGCTGATCTCGGCCTTGAGCACGCGGCTGACCGGGCAATTGGCCTTGGCGTCGGCGGCGATCTCTTGGAACTTCTCGGGCGTGATGTTCGGCACCTTGGCGGTCATCTCAAGGTCGATCTTGGTGATCGTGAAGTTGCCGCCCACTTGCTCGAGCGTCAGGCTGGCGGTGGTGGCCAGCTTGTCGGGGGTGAAGCCCGCCTTGCCGAGGGCGGCCGAGGTGGCCATCGTGAAGCAGCCGGCGTGGGCCGCGGCGATCAATTCTTCGGGGTTCGTGCCGGCGCCGTTCTCGAAGCGGGTGACGAACGAGTAGGGGGCGTCCTTCAAGAGGCCGCTCTGCAGGCTCACGGTCCCCTTCCCCTGCTTGAGATCTCCTTGCCATACGGCCGACGCGGTGCGCATCATGATCAGTGCTCCTTCTCGAGAACAGGTGTGCGATTGGGCTCAGGCCGGCGATTGTAGCAGCAATCGCTGCGCCGGGCATCCAGCCGCCTGATCTAGCGCACGACCGTCTGCTAGGCTGGACGGCTGCATCCAACGATCACGCGTCCAGCCGACAGGAGTTTCCGTTGTTCAAACAGCTTCCGCTCGTCTTGTTGTTGCTGGCCACGGCTGCGCGGGCCGGCGCAGCCCATGAGTTGGGCGAGGACGGCTATGCAGACTCGTCCGGCGTGAAGATCCACTACGTAACGGCGGGGCAGGGTCCGCTCGTCGTGCTGATCCACGGCTTTCCCGACTACTGGTACACCTGGCGCGCCCAACTGCCGGAGTTGGCCAAGCACTTCCAGGTCGTGGCCGTCGATCAACGTGGTTACAACCTGAGCGACCAACCGGACGGGGCCGAGAACTACACGCTCGACAAGCTGGTGGCAGACATCGACGCCGTTGTGCGGCACTTCAAGGCCGAGCGAGCCACGATCGTGGGGCACGATTGGGGCGGCGCGGTCGCCCGGAACTACGCCATGCGGCATCCCGAGCGCACCGAGCGGCTGGTGATCCTCAACCTGCCCCACCCGCGCGGCCTGGCGCGCGAGCTGGCCATCAACCCCGAGCAGCAGAAGAGCTCGCAGTATGCCCGCGAGTTTCAACAGCCGGGCGCGGCGGCCAAGCTGTCGCCCGAGTTGCTGGCCGGATGGGTGAAAGACCCGGCCGCCCGCGAGGAATACGTCGCGGCATTCCGCCGCTCGAGCATCCCCGCCATGCTCAACTACTACCAGGCAAACTACCCTCGCGAACCCTATCGCTTCTCACCGACCGAGCCGAGCTACCCCGCGGTGAAATGCCCGGTGCTGATGTTCCATGGGCTCAAAGATACGGCGCTGCTCCCTGGCGCCCTGAACGACACCTGGAATTGGGTGGACAACGACCTAACTCTGATCACGTTGCCCGAGGCGGGACACTTCGTGCAACAGGACGCGGCGGAGAAGGTGACGCGGCGGATGGTTGGGTGGTTGCGAGGGGAGTAGCGGCGATTCCGGGCTTGCCCTACAAGCCCGCAGCGCGAGCAAGGGACATAAGCGCTGGCCCGGCGCGCAGGCTGAAGATGCTGCCCGGCCTATCTATCGCGCAGGTTCGCCGGTGGCCGGCGGCTTCGGTGCCGTGGTCGGCGGGCTAACCGCAGGCGCACCTTGCACGCCTCCCATTCCCATGCCTCCCATGCCGCCGAGCATGCCGACTCCGCCCATCCGCTTCGAAAGGCGGTAAGGGTATGCGACTCCCAACTCGACCAGGAACTTGTCGATTTGCTTATGCACGGAATACCGCTGACGAATGACCAGCCGCCCCCCGACGGCGCGCATCTGCACTTCGGGGTCACTGCCCCAAGTCTGCGGTGCAACGAATTCCTTCAGGAGCCTGGCGACCTCGTCAGTGGTAATCTCGCTGCCTGCTGGCTGTGCTAGCAGGCCATAGGCGCGTACGGACAAGTCGTCGTCGGCCGGCTGCTTTGCGTGCGAGGCTGAGTGCAGCTTCGACTGCTCGCGGCGGTAGTCTTCCAGCACCTCAGCGAGTTGGTCATGAACTTCGTCGAGCTGGGCAACAACCAAGGCCTTGCTCGGTGGAAAATACGAGATTTGGCCGGGACCTCCCGCGCTTCCCCACACCTCTCGTCCGACGCCCATGTAGATTGCACTGATCAGAGTTTCGGGGTTTGTGGTCGCCTCCTCCTCGGTCGATTCGGCCAGGACGTCGCCAATGGGATACACTCGCACGCCGACGCACGATTGTTCAGCTTCCTCCGGTGTCGTAATCACCAGCGCCTCCTGGCGAACGGCCGTTACGAGATCGTGTTGCGCGACGAGGCACTGCAGCGTTTGCCCCAGCGGCATTCCTTTGGCCGCCAGCGACACCGGCGAATCGAGCGGCACACCGGCGTCTTCGAGTGCCTTTGCGTCGAGAATGACTGGAATCTCATGGGTTCGAGACACCTGCTCGATCGCTTTGTCGAGCGGCGTCACCGCGAACTCGAGTTGCGTTGGCTTGGCCAGTTCTTTCCTGATCCTGGCGTTGCTGGGGCTTTCGGCGATGATCGGCCCTCGCGATTCGGCTGCTTCCTCCGACGCAGCCAGCCTCTTGGCTCGTCGCAGCGCGTCGAACAGAGCTGCGATCTTTTCATGCACTTCGTCGGTCTGGGGAATGATCAGCATGCCCGCAGACGGAGTAAGGGGAACCGGGCCGCTGAAGTCCCAGCTATCTGGCGCCGGCATGTTGATGATCAGATCGAGCAACGTGTCGTAGTCGAAGCCAGTCTCGTCGTTGCCCTCCCCTTCGCCCTGCACCAAATCCAGCACCGGGTAAACCACCGCCCGCTCGTGCTGCTCTGCCTCCTCTGGCGTCGTCACGATCAGCAACTCGCCGTCGACGCGCCAGGTCAGGTCCTGCTGCCGCAGCAGGTGCCGCAGCGCCGAGCGCAGCGACACGCCGCGGAGCTTGAGCGTCACCGGAGAGTCGCGTTCTACGCCAACCTCTTCGAGCGTCTTGACGTCGAGGATCGCCTGGACGCCGTGGTGGACGCGGAGCCAGTTGGGGAGCTCCGAGAGCGGCGTGTCTTGGAAGGCGAGTTCGGCGGGGGCGGAGAGTTTGTCGGCAAGCGGGGCCTCGGCGGCGCCGACGGCCCCCGGCGACGCGGCGGACGAGTTCTCTGTCTCTTGAGCGACGAGCGGCCCTTGCACACCCAGTAAGGAGACGGAAAACGCGGCCGCGGTGAGCCAATCGAGGATGCGCATCAGAAGGACCCCATTCCAGCGCCCAAGCCGCGCGCGCCGCCCGTTCCACCCGCACCTCCCATGCCCAGACCTCCGAACCCCATTTTCTCGGAGTGAGGCTGGCTCAGTTTCGTCATGAGATCCGCGATCTCCCGCTGCACGCGCCGGCTCTGCCGCACGACGAGGCGGTCCCCGAAGGGGCGAATATAGGCCTGCCCGGATCGCCAGGAATCGGGCGCCGCGAGCTCCTTAATCAGCTCCGCCACGGATTCGGCGTTGACGTACGTCACTTGGTCGGTCTTCATGTTCTGAGACGGCCACTCGCGCGGGAGCGCATACACTCTCAACTCCATCCGCTCGTCATCCGCATCCGCCCATTCGGCGGCCAAGGGCTCAGCGGCCCGCGCTTGAGCCAGATCCTCGAGCAACGCGGCGACCTTGGCCAGCGTCTGCGGCGTCTGCGAACAGACGAGCGTTCGCGTACCGAATTCGGGACTCAAGCTGCCGGGGCCGCCCACCTCGTCCCAACTGTCGGGCGCCACGGTGTTGACCACCGCGTCGATCAATTGATCGGCGCTGCGCCCCTCAGCGCTCGGCGTCGCAGTATGCAGTAGGTCGGCGATCGAGAACACTTGCAGCTGCAGGCCACTCTGCTCGGCCTCTTCCTGCGTGGTGATCACCAGCGCTTCGTCGCGGATCGTCCAAGTCAGATCGTTCTGCTTAAGCAGGAACTCGAGCGCGGTCCGCAAAGGAAGGCCATTGAGGGAAGCGGTCATGGGAGTGTCGACCGCTGCGCCGGCGTCCTCCAGGGCTTTGACGTCAAGGAGCACCGGGATCTGCCGGTCTCGAGAAATCTTGAGCGCCACGTCGGCCAGGGGAATGTCGGTGAACTCGAATTCGGTCGGCTGGGCCAGCGCCTCGTCAATTGCCTGAAGCGCGTGCTGAGCGGCCGGGCTCGCTCCGGGCAGAGCGATCACGCGCGGCGCATGTTCCGCGCGAGCCTGATTCAGGGCGGCGAGCAAGCCGGCCAGTTGCTGGTGGACATCCTCGGTCTGGCTGATCGCGAGAGCGCCATCGCGATAGACGATGGACCCCGGGCCACCCACCTCGTCCCAGCTATCGGGCGCCACCTCTCCGACAATCAAACGCACGAGGGCTTCCGCGTTGTCCGACGCGTCGGGGCGGCGGTCGGACGGGGCGACCAAGCTCGCCACCGGGTAGACGCGCGTGTCGACATACGACTGCTCGGCCTCCTCGGCCGAGGTGATCACGAGCACCCCGTTGGACACGGCCCACGTAAGGCCCTGCTGGCCTAGTACATGGCGCAGGGCGGAGCCGAGCGTGACTCCCTGGATGGAAATCGTGACCCGCGTATCGGTGGCTACGCCAGCGTCTTCAAGCGCCTTCGCTTCGATCTGAATCGGGATGCCGTGCTGCTTCGTGAGCAGCGCGACCAGGTCGGTCAGCGGCGTGTCGGTGATGTCGAGTTGGGGCGTCTTTTGCAAAGCCGCGCGGACCGGATCGGCCGGCCCAGCCGTTGCTGCGGCGACCGCCGCTGGCTCACCGCTTGGCGGCTTCGCCGCGTCCGGCGAATCTTGCGCCGCCCCTCGCGCCGCAGCTCCCAACGCCACCCCCAGTCCAAGCACACCGCGCAGCACGAACCGCTTCGAGCACACCATGACGCCGCTCCTTGTTCGCACGAAAAGAGAGTGTGGGCATTTCGCGGCCGGCATTTTTGGGAACGCACTGCCGCCAAAAAGCGCGGCCGTTCCGGCGGACCACGCTCGAGCGCCCGTCAGATTAATGCCGCCTAGAACGCAAAACAAGCATTTCGCAAAAAATGCCAACAGAACCATGCTATGAAATCTTCCGGCGGCGATACCAACCCGCAGCGCGAGCAAGGGACGCGAGCGCCGGTTGGGCGCGCTGGCCGAAAATGCGGCCCGGCCCGTGAAGGGGTCGGGCGAGGCTCGACGATGGACGAGTGGCTCTCCCTTGCTCGCGCTGCGGGTTAGTATGCTTTTGGTCGGGATCACCGCAACGCCCGCAGCGCCGACGCCAACCGAGCCACGTCCTCCTCCGCATGCCCGGAGCAAAGGCTCGCCCGCAGCCGCGAGGTCCCCTCCGGCACCGACGGCGGGCGAATCGCCGGCACGAAGAACCCTTGCCGCCGCAGTTCGGCCGCCAGCTCGAGCGCCCGCTCCGCCGGGCCGACGATCACCGGCACGATCTGGCTCGTCGAGCGGCCGACGTTCCAACCCTGGCCGGAAAGCTCCTGCCTCAATTCGGCCGCCAATTCGAGCAGCCGGCGGCGGCGCTGTGGCTCGGTGGCGACGATGTCGAGCGCCGCCAACGCCGCGGCGGCGACCGCCGGCGGATGGGCCGTTGAGAAGACATAGGGCCGGGCACGATTCACCAGCCAATCTACGAGCGATCGGCGCCCCGCGACAAAGCCGCCGGCCGAACCGAGCGCCTTGCTGAGCGTGCCGATGCGCACGTGGACCTGTTGCTCGAGCCCCAAAGCTTCGACCAGTCCTGCCCCGCCCGAGCCAAACACGCCGGTGGCGTGCGCCTCGTCGACCAGCAACATCGCCCGGTGTTGCGCGGCGAGCGCGGCAAGCTCGGCGAGCGGGGCGGCGTCGCCGTCCATGCTGAAGAGAGAGTCGCACACGATCAACCGCCGGCGAACGTGCGCGGCAGCGGCGAGCTGTTGCTCGAGCGTCGCCAAATCTTCGTGCGGAAAGACGAAGACCTCTGCCCGCGAGAGCCGGCAGCCGTCGATCAGGCTGGCGTGGTTGGCGGCGGCCGAAAAAACGGCGTCTCCGCGGCCCACCAGGGCGGCGATCGTCCCGACGTTGGCCGCAAAGCCAGAGGAGAAGACGAGCGCGGCCTCGCATCCAGTGAACTGGGCCAGCCGCGCTTCGAGCGCGGCGTGCTGGCCTGTGTGCCCGCAGATGAGCGGACTCGCCCCGGCGCCAAAGCCAACCTCGGCGATCGCCACCGACGCGGCTGCGGCCACTCGGGGATCGGCGGCCAGGCTCAAGTAGTCGTTCGAGCCGAAGTTGACGAGCCGCTCGCCGCCGGCATCCCCGGCGAGCGCGATCTCCGGCCCTTGATCGCCCAAGCGCGTCACGAGACGACGGCGAAGCTGCTGCCGATCGAGCGCGTCCAACTCGTCGTCGAGCCAGGCCAGAGGATCGTCGCCCGCGGCCGACATCTACTTCTTCTTCCGCAGAGCCGCAGCCTTTTTGGCCGCCTTGGCGACCGGCTTCTTCTTCACCGCTGGCTTGGCGGCCTTCGAGTGTTTGCCGGTCGCGGGCCGCGCGAGCTTTCCGGCGGCCCCCGCGGCGACCTTCTTGCCGGAGTGCCGCGGTGCCTTCAACTGCTTGGGCACGGCCTTGACGGCCGGCTTCTTGTTTGTCCCCTTCTTCTCGGCCGGCTTGCCCGCGGGCCGCGGCAGTTCGCCGTGGGCCAGGGCGAGCACGATGCGGAACTCGTCGGCCGAGACCGGCTGCACCGAGAGCCGCGAGCCCTTGCGGAGCAGTTCCATCGCTTCGAGCCCGGCCACGAGCCGCAGCAAATCGAGCCCGAGCGGCTCGTCGAACGCCTCGACGAACCGCACGTCGACCATTTGCCAGACGGGGTTCTCCTTGGTCGAAGCCGGATCGTAGTGGTGGTGGTTCGGGTCCCAGGCCGTGTGGTCCGGATAGGCTTCGCTGGCCACTTCGGCCACGCCCACCACGGCCGGCGGCTCGGCGTTTGAGTGGTAGAAGAGCACGCGGTCTCCCACCTGCATCTGGTCGCGGAGGAAGTTGCGGGCCTGATAGTTCCGCACGCCGTCCCAAAAGGTCGTTTGGCCGGGGCTGTTGGCCAAATC
This sequence comes from Pirellulales bacterium, assembly GCA_044221365.1. Lineage (GTDB taxonomy): Bacteria > Planctomycetota > Planctomycetia > Pirellulales > JBGAPH01 > JBGAPH01. Next base: position 31,697 of record JBGAPH010000003.1, on the reverse strand, counting down.
GGCGATCGAGAACGACTCGGGCTCGGTCTTGAGCAACCAGTGGCGGGCAGGCATGAGCCGGCAAATCCTGGGAATGGGCGAGGGAATTGGAAGGCGAGTACGAGTCTAAATCGCGGGGCAAGCCGCTGCCAGCGGCCTAATCGCCGAGGGCCGGGCGCGATACACTCGCCGTCAGGAACGCACGTCTGACACGAATCACGAAGGCACGGCATGCGGCTCGGCATCTTTGGCGGCAGTTTCGACCCGGTTCACTATGGCCACCTGCTGTTGGCCGAATCGTGCCGCGAGCAATTGCGGCTCGACCGGGTGTTGTTCGTGCCGGCCGGCACGCCGCCGCACAAGCAAGGGCACTGCCAAACCCCGGCGGCGCAGCGGCTGGAGATGCTGGCCCTGGCGATCGGGGGGCATCCGTCGTTCGAGGTTTCGTCGCTGGAGATCGACCGCGGCGGCGTCACCTACACCGTCGACACGCTCGAAAAGCTGCGGGCGGAGCGGCCCGAGGACGAGTTGTTCCTGCTGCTGGGGGCCGACATGTTCGCCGATCTGCCGAACTGGCGCGAGCCGCGGCGCGTCGTTGAACTGGCGCTGCCCGTGGTGGTCGGACGCCCAGGAGCCGCCGCGGTCGATTTCGCGGTGCTGAGCGATTTGGCCACGCCTGAGCGGGTTGAGGCGGCGCGGCAGTCGCAGGTGCAAATGCCGCTGGTGGGCTTGAGCAGCAGCGAGTTCCGTCGGCGCGTGGCCGCTGGGAGAAGCGTTCGCTACTGGACGCCACGAGCGGTCGAGAAGTACATCGAGACCGGTGGGCTCTATCGCGGGACGAACTGAAGTCAGGGAAAATGCCCAGGCGCAACGCCGGCCGCTGCCCTGCGAATGGGCAGCGTGCCGCGCCGTCGGGCAGCGTTCATGCAGGCCGGCGGCCGGCGAAAAAGGCCTCAAGCCGCCTAGCGACACTGGCTTGCGGCGCGAATCCACGATCTGCTAGCGCGGCAATGGCATATGCCTTGCGTTAGCGTACGTTGCACGTGACGGGTCGCTCGACTCGTCGGGCGTCACTTCCTTTGATGCGCGCAAAACAGTCCTTCGAGCATGCGGGCGGCGCTCGGAGCATGTGAGCTTTTCATCAGGCGCGTTGTCCCTCGGCATGGCCGCCGATAGTCTGGGCGCGGAACAGCCCTGAAAAACGAATCACGGCCGCATTCGGAAAGTGCGCGCAGATTCATTCCTGGAACGGAGAATTGAGATCGTGAAGCAAGGATTTCTGATCGACATGGATGGCGTGATCTACCGCGGCGGGCAGATGATTCCCGGCGCGGATCAGTTCATCAATCGTCTGCGGGCCGAAGGCATTCCCTTCCTTTTCCTCACCAACAACAGCCAGCGCACCCGCCGCGACGTGGCCACGCGGCTCGAGCGGATGGGCATCGACGCCGAAGAGCGGCACGTTTACACCTGCTCGATGGCCACGGCCCGGTTCCTTGCGCGGCAGCGGCCGCGCGGCACCGCCTATGTGATCGGCGAAGGAGGGCTGCTTACAGCCCTGCACCAAAACGGCTACTCGATCGTCGACCACGCGCCCGACTACGTGGTGGTCGGGGAAGGGCGCGCCTTCACCTACGACATGCTCGAGAAGGCCGTGCAGATGATCATGGCCGGCGCCAAGCTGATCGCCACCAACATGGACCCCAACTGTCCCACGCAGGACGGGCTGCGCCCCGGCTGCGGCGCGATCGTGGCCATGCTGGAAACGGCGACCGGCGTGAAGGCCTTTAGCGTCGGCAAGCCGAGCCCGGTGATGCTCCGCTCCGCCCGCAAGGAGTTGGGATTGGCGACGGCCGAAACGATCGTGATCGGCGACACGATGGACACCGACATTTTGGGGGGTGTGCAGATGGGCTACCGCACGGTGCTCGTCCTCTCGGGGGGCACCAGCCGCGACGATCTGGCCAAGTTCGCCTACCGCCCCGACCTGATCGTCGAGTCGATCGCCGAGTTGTTGCAACCAGGCGTCATGCCGGCGCCGCGGCGCGTGCATGAGCATCTCGACGAAACGCCCATGGACATGCATGCCTGGGCGCGGGCGAGCTGACCACGCGCGCAGATTGGCCCGGAAACCCTGCGACCGCTAGAATCCATCGTGGGGCGGCCACGATGGTTCTGGCGGACCGGCGGCCTGGATTTCGAGCCGCCGCGCTCGCCGCTAAGGGAGGGTCCGGCCTATGTCTCGGCTTCCTTATGCGACGGTGGCGCCCGAGGGCTACCGCCACCTCAAAGAGCTTCTCGACTACCTGCACAAGTGCGGGCTCGAGGCGAGCTTGCTCAACCTGGTGTTCCTGCGGATTTCGCAGCTCAACGGCTGCCCTTACTGTGTCGACGCCCACTGGCGCGACGCCCGGCAGGCGGGCGAAGACGACCAGCGGCTGAACGGCCCGGTGGTGTGGCGCGAGACGCCGTTCTTCACCGAGCGCGAGCGGACCGCACTTGCCTGGTGCGAAGCGATGACCCGGCTGCCTGACGGCCGGGTGAGCGACGAGCGCTTCGCGGAAATGCGCGGGCACTTCACCGACAAGGAACTGGTCGATCTTACGCTGGCGGCCGCGGCCATGAACGGCCTCAACCGCCTGGCGATCGCCATGCACCAAATGCCGGCGGTGCGGCGGCCGAAACCGGAGACGGGGCTCGATTGACGTCCCGGTCCCTCGCGCATCGGCCCGGCGAACTACGAATCGTCCGGTTCGGGATCTTGGTTCTCGAAGTCGATGTCGCGGGCGGCGGCGCGCATCCGCAGGGCGCGGCGGAAATAGACGAACGGATAAGGCCGCTTGCGCCGTGCCCAAATGAACGTGCTGTAGACGAGGTCGATGGGCAGGATATTCTTCGCCACGGCCTCGACCACAAGGTCAATGAACTCGAACTCGATCGGGCGGCGGCAGAGGAGCCCTTTCTTGAGCGTGGTCTCCAGGTCGGGCCCGCCGACGTCTTGGAAGCCGCTCAGATCGGATTTGTCGGCCAGGACCCGCGCCGGCCAGCGGCCGAACAAAGCAGCAACCACGCCTGAGAAGATGAACAACCTGCGGCGCATGAGCACCCTCCGTGCGAAAGCTGGCTGCGAAGAACCGCCGCAGGGAATACCCAGAAACCGGCGCCGCGACAAGCCCAGGAGCGTGTTGGCCATTTTCTGCCTTCTGCAGGCTTCCCAGCCTACCGAGAGCGGCCACGGCTGCGGCGGTTCTGAGAGCTTGGTCAGCTCTGGACGACCGGGTTGCAGAGGGTGCCGATCCCTTCGATGGTGATCTCCACCTCGTCGCCGTCGGCCAGCGTGAACTCGTTGGGCGGGACGACGCCGGTGCCGGTGAGCAGAATTGCGCCGGCGGGAAACGCGTTGTCGCGCCCCAGGTAGCCGATCAAATCGTCGAAGGTGCGGGCCATCTGCCCGACGTCGGTCGCCCCTTCGAAGGCGATCGCCCCGCCCCGGCGGACGAGCAGGCTGATGCCGATATGCTCGACCGTGGGCATCCAGTCCCGCAAGGTAACGCAGGGCCCCAGGCCGCAGCAGTTGTTGTAGAGCTTGGCCTGCGGCAGGTAGAGCGGGTTTTCTCCCTCGATGTCGCGGGCGCTCATGTCGTTGCCGATCGTGAAGCCGACCAAGTTCAGCCGCGAGTTGAGCACGAGCGCAAGTTCCGGCTCCGGCACCGACCATTTCGAGTCCTGGCGAACCCGCACCGGCTGGTCGGGCCCGGCCACGCGATGGGGCGTGGCCTTGAAGAACAACTCGGGGCGCGGCGCTTCGTAGACCTTGTCGTAGAACGACTCGCCCCCTTGCGACTCCTCCATCCGCGCCGCCCGGCTGCGGCGATAGGTCACGCCGGCTGCCCACACCTCTTGCTCGTCGAGCGGGGCAAGCAGCGTGACGCTCGAAATGGGCAGCGGCTTGGCGCGATCGTCGACCAGAAAGTTGGCCGTGGCGCCTGGGTCATCGCTCTCGAGAATGTCGGTCAGGCTCTGGTACTGCCCGGCGAGGGCGAGCGGACGAAGCTCGTCATCCTGGAGAATGCCGATCCGCTCCTGACCGGTCGGCAACCGAAACTTCGCCAGCTTCATGGGGGATCAAGCAACTATAGGGAAGGCAGGGCACAGGCCGACGGCAACGGGCAACGCCCTTTTGTACTCGGCGGGGGCCGGACGGGCAATTGCGGGCTGCATGCTCCCCTCTGATCAGGGCCAATTCGTTGACTCAAAAAGGAACTGACCCGGCGAGCGGCCCAGCGTAAGCTGGCCGATTCTCCGCGTGGGGGCGCGGACGCGGGTTCTCTAACTGCTGTTGTCCGATCAGTCCCAGAAATGCGCTCGCGGCGCCGAGGATTCGACCTCGGGAAGAGTGCCGCGCAGCTTGACCAGCCGGTAGTGACCAGTAAGCCGGAACGTTTCCTCAGCGGGTGGCCAGTAGAAGTACAACAGCACGATTCCGGCCACGCAGAGAAACATGGTCCCTGGCCCGCCGAACCCGCTCCATACGAGCCCCGCACCGAGGAGCGCGACCAGGCTACATAGTACTGGCGCGGTGTTGATCTGATCGTAGCCTGGCAAGCTCAGTCGCCGGGCGGCGAATCGAGCCCAAGAATTGCACGGCGGTTGGTATCGCATCAGCCTCCCGACATGCCGCATCAGCGGCGGCATCAACGCCAAAAGCAGCGGCGCCCACCGGAAGAAGTTCACTGAGCCTCTTGAGCCCACATGGTGAGCAAGCTCTTTGACCCAAAGGTCCCCGAGGGCGAAAATAACGGCGGCCGCCCATCCGGCGAGAAAAGCGATTGCGATGCACTCGATCATGTGATACCGCCGGGAGTCCTTGCGGTGCGGATTCAACTCGGCCAACGGCCATCCGAGCCGCTGCATGCGCTGCAAGCGCTCCGACGCGTTCCCTAGGCTGAATCGCAGCGAAGCCGCGTCCCAGGGAACCCGCCGCAATTGCTGGCGCAGTCCAATCTGCACCACGAATACGATGATGGCCAAAAGTCCCACCGACGCGGGAAGGGTCTCCCAAATGCTCTCCAACACGACCTTGGCGTCGCGCCCCCCGGCGCGCATCTGATCCAGCGCGAGCCCTCGAATCCAACCGCTGACGATCTGGTAGGCCAGGCCGATTCCGCAAAACATGGCGACATAAGCCGACCAATAGGGGCCCACGCGCACTAGGCTGATTGCCACAGACCCAGCTGCAAAAGACAGCAGTCCAATCGACACCGCGCACACCATCGCCATCGGCGAGCCCGAGAGGCCCGCATAGACCGCAAAAGCCCCGAGCCAAACAGCATCCTGCCCACAAAGCGTGACCGGCCCCAAAGGCAGCGGTCGCGCTGGGATCCATGGCGTCGAGCGCAGCCACCGTAGATAGGATTCGCGCGCCAGGGGATTGGGATACCAAGCTCGGAGCAACCCATAAGCAGCCGCGCCGAACTGAGGTACAAGGGCCGCGACCAGACGAACCACTTCCCAGGGAACTGGCATGCCCGGTCCCGAACGCACGATGATCCAGTTGGCCCCGGCAACTCCTACAATGACCCCGATAGCGAGGAACGCGCCAATGCCCACCGCGACCTTGAACACCCACTCCGCCGGCGACACCACTCTTAGCCAAGTCCAGAACCGTTTCATCCCCGCCCCTCGAAGTACCGGTTCAAGTTCTCGATCGTCTCCGGGAACACCAGTCGCTGCAGCGCCTCTTCCAGCGTGTCGCAGCCCGCTTGGGCGCAGAGTTCCGCCGGCGTGGCGTAGGCCGCCAGCCGGCCGTCGCGGAGCACGAGCACCCGCGTGGCCACTTCGGCCACGAGCGCCGGCACCGGCGTAGTGATTACAAGCGTAGCCGCCTGGCGAGCAGTCAGGTCTTGCAAGACGCGTTTGAGCGCCACGATGCCGGCCGGGTCGAGGCCGCCGCCGAACGGCTCGTCCAGCAAGAGCACAGGCGCCTCGCTGACGAGCGCGCCGGCCAGCGCGAGCTTGTGCTTTTGGCCGTTGGAGTAACCAGAGATCGTTTGGTCGCCGTGGCGGTCGAGCTCGAACAGCGCGAGCAGCCGCTCGAGATGATCGAATAGCCGCCGGTGTGGCACGTCGAAGATCTGCCCGACCGCGACCAAGAACTCGCGCCCCGTGCGCAGGTCTGGCAGCCACGGCTGATCCGGCAGGTAGTAAACCCGGCGGCGGACTTCGCGCTCGATCTCGTTGCTCGCGCGGCGGCGGAGGCCGTCGATCTCGACCGTCCCTTCGATCGGCGCGAGCGTGCCGGCCAGCACGCTGAGCAGCGTCGACTTGCCCATGCCGTTGGGGCCAACGACGGTGACAAGTTCCCCCTTGGGCACGGTGAACGTCACGTCGCGGAGCACGGGACGGACGCTGTAGTGATGAAACAGGTTCTCGGCGCGAATCATGGGCCCCTCAGCGAATGACAAGGCAACAGCCGCACGCGGATTCATCGTAGGCGACCGTCGAACGCGCGGCCAACGCCCTGGCCAGCGCCGCCGTGGCTCGACAAGGGAGTTATGATCAGAAGGGACGACGGCAGTGGATCCACTACAGGGCGCTTTTCGCCATCAATTGCTTGCGAAGCAAGCCTGGCGGCTGCATGGACTTGCGCACAATGACGAAACTGCAGCCGCTGACCGGCGTCAAATCTCTCGCCCCGGCGTGTGAATTCTCATAGGAGACAGCTGCCGCGATGAACGACGCCCCCGAGACTCGCCATAGCCTGATCGTCCGGTTGCGAGACCGGGCCGACCAACAGGCATGGCTCGAGTTTGCGGCGGTTTACGAGCCGGTGGTCTACCGGCTGGCGCGGCGGCGGGGGTTGCAGCATGCCGATGCCTTGGACCTGACCCAGGACGTGCTGTCGGCGGTGGCGGGGGCGATCGAGCGGTGGGACCCCGACCCGGCCCGCGGTAAGTTTCGCGGCTGGCTCTACCGGATCGCCAAGAACCTCTCGATCAACGCTCTGACGCGCGGCCCCAAGCACGCCGGCTCGGGCGATACGGCGATCCTGGAATTGCTGAGCGAACAAGCGGCCCTCGAGGGGCCCGATGCGGCGCTATTCGAACTCGAGTATCGCCGCGAGGCGTTCAGTCGGGCGGCGGCCCGCGTGCGCGAGGAAGTGCAGCCGGCCACTTGGCAAGCCTTTTGGCAAACCGGGGTGGAGGGCCGGAGCATTGAAGAGGCCGGCCGCAACCTGGGCCTGAGCGCGGGGGCGGTGTACGCCGCCCGCAGCCGCGTGCTGGCCCGGTTGCGGCGGACGGTGGAGGAATTGGCGGGGGAGTAGCCCTCGGAAACGGGTCGGATTGGGACGCCAGGGGTCGACTGGAACGTGCGTTGCCGACCCTCACCCCGGCCCTCTCCCGGAGGGAGAGGGAGAAATGCGGGCCGGCGTGGGCCCGTTGACGGAACTAACGGTTATTGGTCTGAACGATGGCTGTCCACGATCTACATCCGCAAGCGTCCGAACTCGAGCGGTTCTTGGCCGGGGAGTTGGCGCCGGACGACGAGGCCTCGCTCGTGCGGCATCTCGATGGCTGCCCGGCCTGCCGGCGCGAGTTGGAGCTGACGGCCGGGGCGCCCGAGTGGTGGAGCGACGCGCAGCGGTTTCTGAGTCCCGATCAAACGGGCGAGCTGCCGCGCAACCTGATTCCCCACGCCGGCGAAGACGACAGCGAAGCGCCAACCGCCGGACCGCTGTCGCTCGATTTTCTGGCCCCCACGGACGACCCGGCCATGCTGGGCCGCGTGGGCGTGTACGAGATCGCCGGCGTGGTCGGCCGCGGCGGCGCCGGCATCGTACTCAAAGCCTTCGAGCGATCGCTGAACCGCTACGTCGCCATCAAGGTGCTCGCGCCCCATCTAGCCACGAGCGCCGCGGCCCGCCGGCGCTTCGCCCGTGAAGCCCAGGCGGCCGCCGCCGTGGTGCATGAACACATCGTGCCGATCCACGCGGTCGACGAGCACCTGGGCCTGCCCTACATGGTGATGCGCTATGTGCCGGGCCGCTCGCTGCACGAGCGCTTGGAGAAGCAAGGCACACTGGGCTTGCGCGAGGTGCTGCGGATCGGCCTGCAGACGGCCTCCGGCTTGGCCGCCGCTCATGCCCAGGGGCTCGTCCATCGCGACATCAAGCCGGCCAACATCCTGCTCGAGCACGGCGTGGAGCGGGTGCTGCTCACCGACTTCGGCCTGGCGCGGGCGGTCGACGACGCCAGCCTGACGTGCAGCGGCGTGATCGCCGGCACGCCGCAGTACATGGCCCCTGAGCAGGCTCGCGGCGAGGCGGTCGACCATCGCACCGATCTGTTCAGCCTGGGAAGCGTGCTCTATGCGATGTGCACAGGGCACTCGCCGTTTCGTGCCGAATCAACCATGGGCGTGCTGCACCGCATCTGCCACGAGACGCCGCGGCCGATCCGCGAGCAGAACCCCGACGTGCCGGAGTGGTTCGAGCGGATCGTGCGGCGGCTGCACGCCAAGGAGCCGGGGCGGCGGTTTCAATCGGCGGCCGAAGTGGCCGAGTTGCTCGAAGCGCGTTTGGCCGAGGTGCAGCGCCCCGGCGGCGGGTGGCGCGATCCTTGGTGGCGGCGCGCGGCCGATCGGCTGCCTGATGCGCGTGTCCGGGGCTGGCCTGCCGCGGCGCTCGTGACCCTGCTGCTGGTGGCCGTAGCCGCGCCCTGGGTGGCCAGGACGTGGCCTGCAAAGACAGAGGAACCTAACGCGGTTGTCGGCCCGCAGGCAGGCCCTCCGCGAGGTGCTGCTCCTGCTGGACCGGCGCCGTCCGCGCCCCTGGGTTGGGACCAGATCGATGCCGAGGCTGAAACCCTTCGCGGCGGCAGTGCTCGGCTGGAGAACGACCTTGCTTCACCCGGGGCGCCCACGCTGAGCGGGCCCGACGAATGGCAGCAGGCTGCACAGCGGATCGATGCAGAACTGCGTCGCCTGGAAGCGGAGGCCGCGGACGAAATGAAACCAACCTTGCCGGCGCGCGTGACGCCGGAAACTCGTTGACCTTCCCAAGCATGGAGATGTTTTCGATGACGACTCGTTTGCGCGTTGTGTCGGCGCTGGCGGTCTTGTCCGGCGCTAGCTTTGCCTTGACCGGCGTATTGCTGCCGGCGGTGACGGCCTCGCGGGCTCTTGCGCAGGATCAGGCGCCCGCGGCGATTCCTGCTCCCTCGGCTGCCCCCGCGGTGAGCGCCGCGTCGAGCGCGCCGGCGGTGTATCCCAACCCTCCGGTGGCCCCCCCGGCGCCTGCGCTGTCCCTCCCAGCGGTTGTGGCGGTGCAAGCGACGCAACCGGCGCCCGCACTCCCGCCGGTCCAGCCCCCCTTCCCAGGGCCGGCCCGCGCCGGCAACCTTTACGCGCCCGCCGACACTGTTCACTTCGGCGTCCGTGGTCGCGGCCCGCAGCCCCGGCCGACGCTCGACCCTGAGGAAGCCGCCGAAGCCCAGCGGCTCGCGCAGGATGACGCCAAGCTCGAAGGCGAAGTGCGCAGCGCCGTAGGGCAGTATCACGCGGCGGAAAAGGAGGCGGACCGCAACAAGCTCCGTGCCCAGCTCACCGATCTGCTCGAGAAGCAGTTCGCCGCTCGCCAGCAGCGCCGAAAGCTGGAGTTGGCGAGCCTCGAGGTGCGGGTGAAGAAGCTCCGCGAGGCCCTCGAGAAACGCGAATCGGCCAAGCAGACGATCGTCGAGCGCCGCCTCGGGGACTTGCTGGGCGACGAAGACGGCCTCGGCTGGGGCGACGCCAGCCCCGGCTTCGGCGGCGATGTGTTCCACTTCCAGCCCGCGAGCGCGGATTGGGCGCCGCCACAGCCGTTCCCCGTGCCGCGCCCGGTGGATTTGCGGTTGGAGACGCGCTAACCAAGTTACGGAAGGGGCCTCAGCAGCCAAGCAACCTCTGGCCGCAGGGCCGGCGATCTCCCGGAGTTCGCCGGCTCGCGGCGTGCGCCAGGAGACTGCCGACGCGAGCCACGGGATACGCGGCGCGCAACGTCGCTGGCGAGCGGCCCAGCGTAAGCTGGCCGATTCTCCCGCCGACCCTCATTCTGCCCCCTCCCAAGGGAGCGCGTTCTACCCCAGCTTGATCTCCCGCCCACTCGCGTCCAAGCACTCGAGCACCAAGTGCTCCGGCGACACGTCGTGCTTGCCGACCACGACCACGGTGACGTTGGCCTCGGTCTCCAGCTGGGCGATCTCGCGGCGCTTGCGGTTGGCCAGATAGGTCGCCACATCTTCGGCCACCGCTACGGTGAGCCGCGAGGCCTCGGGCTGGTGGCTGGCGAGAATCATTACCCGCATCGCCTCGATCGCCATGCTCTCGGCCGTCTTCACGGTGCCGGCGCCGGCGCAGGCGGGGCAATCCTTGAACACGCTGCGCTTGAGGCTCGGCCGAATCCGCTGCCGGGTCATTTCGATCAGGCCGAACGGGCTGGTCCGCAGGATCTTGGTCCGAGCGCGGTCGCGCTTCACGGCGTCGCGCAGGGCCCGCTCCACGCTGCGACGGTGCTTTTCCTTCCGCATGTCGATGAAGTCGTTGACGATCACGCCGCCTAGATCGCGCAGCCGCAGTTGGCGGGCAATCTCGCGGGCCGCCTGCATGTTGAGCTGGTAGGCGGTTTCCTCGGCCGAGTCCTCAGCGCGGAAATTGCCTGAGTTCACGTCGATGGCCACCAGGGCCTCGGTGGCTTCGATGACGATCGAGCCGCCGTGCCGCAGCGGCACCTTCTTCTGCTGGATGCGGCTGATCTCGTCGTCGAGCCGGTATTTGTGGAACAAGGGCTCCTTGCCCTCGTAGAGTTGCAAGCGGCCCACGTAGCGGGGCATGACGATCTGCAGGAACTCGCGGGCCCGCTCGTAGGCCTGCGGCTCGTCGATGTAGATCGTGTCGACGTCGCCGGTGAAGATGTCGCGAATCGTGCGGATGATCATGTCGCTCTCTTCGTAGATCCCGATCGGGGCGGGATACTTGCGAATGCGACGGACGATCACCTTCCAGAGCCGCAGCAGGTAGGCCAGGTCGCGTGAGAGCTCGCGCTTGGTGCGGTCGACCCCCGCGGTGCGGACGATGAAGCCCAGCCCCTTGGGAGGGCTGAGTTCGAGCATGATGTCGCGCAGCTTGCGGCGGGCCACGTCGTCTTCGATCTTCCGCGACACGCCCACGCGGCCGAGCGCCGGCATCAACACCAGGTAGCGGCCGGGAATGCTGATGTAGGTCGAGAGCGTAGGCCCCTTGGTGCCGATCCCTTCCTTGATCACCTGCACGAGCACTTCGTCGCCGCGGCGGAAGATCTCTTGGATCGGCGGCTTGATGCGCGGCCGGGCGCCGGGGCGCAAATTGCGGGCGCGGGGCTTGGTGGCCGGCTCCACGTCGTCCCCGAGGTCGATGTCGCGGCCGCGGCCTGCGCCCACCGGCTCGAGGGCTTCGGCGGGGTCGAAGCCGCCCAGGCGAAAGTACTGCGGCTCCACGTCGCTGATGTGGAGGAAGCCGTTGCGGCCCACGCCGAAATCGACGAACGCAGCTTGAATGCTGGGTTCGATGTTGACGATCTTGCCCTTGTAGATGTTGCCGACGAAGTTGTCTTGGCTAGTCCGCTCGATGTAGAGCTCTTCGAGGATTCCGTCCTCGACGATCGCGATCCGGCACTCTTCCGGCTGCGACACGTTGATCAACATTTCCTGCTTCATAAACCTGCTTTCGGCTGCGGTTCGACACCGCTGCCGGATCGCGGGCAGGGATGGGCTTCATGGGCCGAGCTCCACGCGCGTGCGCACCAAGGTGCAGCCCTGCGCTTCGAGGTCGGCCAACCCCAAGGCAGCCAGCAGCTCGCGTGGGCGAACTCCCTGGGCCTGGGTGACTTTAAGCCGCATCCGCAAGACGTCGGCATCGAGCTCCAGACCTTCCACCAGCGGACGCACGTCGAGGAGATCCGAGCGCCCTTCGCGCTCGACCTCCAGGCGGTCGGCAGCCAGCACGCGGGCCACGGCCTCGCTGGCAGCCGCCTGATGATCGGAGGGAACCGGCGTTTCGAGCGTCACGCGCGCCACCTGGGCCTTCTTCGCTCCGGCGGGCAGAGCCTCGGCGGAAAGAAAGGTCAGGCCGGGGGGCGCAACCGCCGACAGGCGGCCCAACAGGGCATCCGTATCGTGGATGTGCTCGGAAAGCTCCAACTCCATCACCTCGTCCAAACCGACGATGCCAACGGCCAGAGCGGCCGGAAAGGTCATCCGCGGCTTTGGGTGGAATCCTTCGCTCATGCTCAACGGGAGCGAGGCCCGGCGGAAGAGACGTTCCATCGTCCGCATCAGGTCTCGATGGCTAATCAGCCTCAGGTCGCCCGTCTTGCTGAACCGGATCCGTACACGTTGTCGAACCATGGGTTGTGGTTTTTGCCGCGGCCGGCTTAAGGCCGCGGAGTCCAAATCAGGCGTTCGTCGAGCCCGCCCTTGTTTCGGAGCGGTGAGTCGGCGACCGTTGTTCCTGCGCCGCGACCTGAGGGGCCGGCGGCGCGGGAGCTGACTGCTTGCACGTTCGGATCTGCTCTCAAGCGACCAGTTCCGGAACGACCTTCTTCAGTTCCTCGCGCAAATAACTCTTGATCTCTCGCGCCCCATCCATCTCGAGCGCCCGGCGGGCCACCGCCTGGCACTGGGCGATCGTTACGCTGCGACACACCTTTTTCACTTCGTAGAGCGCCGCCGGCGTCACGCTGAGCTGACGCAAGCCGAGCCCCAGCAACAACATGGTGTACACGGGGCTCCCGCTCATCTGCCCACACACATTCACCGGCACGTGCGCCCGCTCGGCCGCCTCGACCGACAGGGCGATCAGCCGCAGCACCGCCGGATCGCAGGCGTTATACAGCCCGGCCACGTCTTTGTTGGCCCGGTCCACCGCCAAGGTGTACTGGATCAAGTCATTGGTGCCAATGCTGATAAAATCGACCTCGGCCACGAACCGGTCGATGAGCATCACGGCCGCAGGCACTTCGACCATCATCCCGATTTCGACGTCGCGGTCGAAGGGAATGCCATGCTCTTCGAGGTCTTCCATCACGTCCGCGAGCACCATCTTGGCCTGGCGGAGTTCCAGGACCGTGGTGATCAGCGGGAACATGATCCGCACCTTCCCCAGCACACTGGCCCTCAGCACCGCTCGCAACTGAGTGCGGAACAGGGGCAAATTGCGCAAGGAAAGACGAATGCTCCGCAACCCCAGGCAGGGATTGCGCTCGTCGTCGGGACTAGGTGACTGTAGCAGCTTGTCGGCGCCCAGGTCTAGCGTCCGCACGACCACCGGGCGCGGCGCCATGGCCTGCACCACACGCGCGTAAGCCTCGTAGTGGGCCTGCTCGTCGGGTTCCACCTCGGCCCCGAGATATAGGAACTCGGTCCGGTAGAGGCCGATTCCGTCGCTGCAGCGGGCCAGGCAGAGGTCGACTTCCTGGGGAAATTCGATGTTGCCGGCCAGGCAAATCCGTACGCCGTCGCCGGTCTCCGCCGGCAGTTCGCGCAGCGTTTCGAGCTGCTCGGCCACCGTACGATGGGCTTCGGCCGCGCGGCGGTAGCGAAGAATTGTTTCTTCGTCGGGCTGGAGGATCACCAGGCCCTGATCGCCGTCGATGATGATCAAATCGCCGCCGGCCACGTCGTTGAGGAAGCCGCCGACGCCCACAACCGCCGGAATCTCCATCCCCTCGGCGACGATCGCCGTGTGGCTGCCGGGGCCGCCCGTTTCGGTGGCAAAGCCGACCACAAATTCGCGGTCGAGGTTGGCCGTTTCGCTGGGGGTGAGGTTGCGGGCCAGCATCACCACCGGGGAGGTCAGCTTGGCCAGCTCCACCTTGCGGCGGCCGAGCAGGGCGTGGAGCAGCCGCTTTTCGATGTCGAGCAGATCGTGCGACCGCTCGGCGAAGTGGCTGGCGGCCAGCGACTGAAACACCTTGGCGTAGCGCCGCAGCGTGCGGCTCACGGCGTATTCCGGCGAGTAATTCCGCTCGCGGATCTGCTGCTCGATTTCGCCGCGGAGGCGGGCGTCTTGCAGCATCTGCAAGTGGGCGGAGAAGATTGCCCCGTACTCGGTCCCCAGTTCGCGCGACACGGTGTCGCGGTTGCGGCCGATCTCGTCGGCCACCGTCGCCAGGGCGGTTCCCAGCCGCTCGAGCTCCTGCTCCACCATGTCGCGCGCGACGAACCTGCGGGGGATGCGAAATCCCTCGTGGTCCATCACCAGCGCTTCGCCGATCGCGATGCCTGGTGAAACGGCGATCCCCTGGAGCTTCTGCATGAACGGCGGCGGTGGTTCGTTCTCGTGCCGGAGGATGCGTTGCGGCCGACTTCGGCCGCTGACCTAGGAAGTGGCCTCGGGTTCAGGCTCGCCAAAGTTCGACTCGACCAGTTCCGCCAGAGCCTGCAACGCAGCGGCTGCGTCGGGGCCGGTGGTGACAATCACCAGGGGGCAGCCCTGCTCGGCCGCCAAGGTGAGCACGTTGAGAATGCTCTTGCCGTCGACGCGCTCGGCGCCCTTCTGGATCTCGACCTGCGCCTGGTACCGGCTGGCCAGCCTGACGAACAAGTCGGCCGGACGAGCGTGCAGCCCCTGCCGCCCGCGGACCACGACAGTTCTGGAAAGCTGCTCGTGCATCTGTTTACACACCGACGATGCTTGCTTACGCCAAACGCTGGGCCGGAGCCTCGGCTTAGCTGGCAAAGCCCTGGCCGTCGGCCTCTTCCAAGAGCTGCTGGATGTCTCCCCCGGTCTGGGCCCCCTTGAGGAACTTGCAGAACGTGTCGTCGCGGAGTTGCCGCGAGATGTTCTCCAACGCCCGCAAGTGGTCGCCCGGCCGATCGGGGGGCGAGATCAGCAGGAAAAACAAGTGCACTTTCTCGCCGTCAAGGCTGTTGAAATCGACGCCGTCGTGGCTGACGGCGACGGTTCCCACCAAGCGATCGACGCTGGGATGCTTGGTGTGCGGCACTGCGACTCCGCGGCCGATGCCGGTGCTGCCCAGCTCCTCGCGCTTGAGGATGGCCTTGACGATGCTTTCGACCTCGCCGTCGGCGATGGCCCCTGCTGCCCGCAAAGACTCGGTCATCTCGCGGATGACCCCTTCCTTGTCGTCCGCTGCGAGCTGGGCTCGAATGGCGGCGACACTCACGAAATCGGCAAACTTCATCCGCGGTCCTTTGTGTTCCGCGTCCCAGGTCGAGCCGGTCGGCTCGCGGGCGCGCCTGCAGTCCCACTAGGTCTACTCGCCAGCCGGCTCGCTCTCGGCGACGCGCGGTCCGGGGGTGCGATGACGGTCCTGCACCTTCTCTTTATACTTGCGTAGTTGCTGTTCGAGCTTGGGCAGCGCTCCGTCGAGCGCGGCCATCAACTCCGTGGCCTTCTCACGGGCCACGAAGTCGTGCTTGTGCTCGGCAGAGACGAGAATTTCGACCTCAGGCTCGTCGGGGTGCTCCAGGTTGAGCGTCACTTCGATGGCCGTGAGACGCTCGAAGATCCTGGCCAGTTTCTCGACTTTGGCACGCACTTTGGCCTGGGTGGCTTCGCTCACGTGTCCATGCCGGGCCGAGATGCTGATCTGCACCGGTAACCTCCTGACTGGGTCGAACGAACCGCCGCAACGGGCCGCCTGAGGCCGCCGTCGGCGAAACCGCAAATTATAACCGGGGGCCGCCGCCTCCACAAATGCGACGCCTTGGACCACTTAACCTTAGGCCACGCCCGAGGTCCCCCGCGGCGAAGACGCTGCCTAACCCTTGGCGGGGATTGCGCAAACCTCGCCTGCCGCACACCCGGCTCACAGGCGCGCCGCCGCCGCCGCCGATCGCGACGAATTGGCCGGTTGCTCGGTTCCACCCCGCGATCGACATCCGCGCGCCGTCCCCGGCCAACTGTGGCCGCCTTGTCGTTAAGGGCCCCCGGGCCTTATGTTCGCGCTCCCGGTTCAAGATTACCCGCTGCGATCCAAGGTCCGCGTCCGATGCCAAGCCCTGTCCCTGCGGCTGACTCTCCGCGCCCCCCGGCCGACGGATTTCTGACCCGCCGCCGTGGCAAAGCCCTCGCCTTGGCGGCGCTCACGGCGATTGGGCTGTATCTTTGCTTCTTGATGGCGCGGCCCTTCTTGGCTGCGCTTGTCTGGGCCGTAGCGCTCGCCGTGGTCACGCGGCCGGTCGCTGTTTGGCTCCAGCGAAAGGGACTGGGACCGGCCGTGAGCGCCAGCCTGACGGTGTCCCTGGTCACGCTGCTGCTCTTGGCCCCCACGCTGTTCGTGGGCTACCACCTCGCCCGCGAGGCCGCCCAAGCCCTGCAACGCCTCAAGGACCCCGCCGAAACCGCGCGTTGGCAGGCCGTGCTCGAGCAGTATCCGCGGGTCAAGGAGTACTGGACCTGGACGCAGGACAACCTCGACCTCCAACCTCAGCTGGCTAGTTTCCTCCAGCAGCTCAGCCAAGGCGTCGGCGGCTTCATCTCCGGGTCGCTGGTCACGCTGGTGCAGTTGCTGCTGATGCTCTGTGTGCTGTTCTATCTCTACCGAGACGAGCAGGAAGCGCTCCGCGGCGTGCGGCTGTTGCTGCCTCTTTCCGATCCCGAGGCCGAGGTCGTCTTCCGCCGCGTGAACGACACGCTCTTCGCCACGGTGTATGGCCGGCTGGCCGTGGCGCTGATGCAGGGAATGCTGGGTGGGCTGATGTTCTGGTGGCTGGGCTTGTCGTCCCCTTTGCTCTGGGGCCTGGTGATGGGGCTGCTCTCCGTCTTGCCCTACCTGGGGTCGTTCGTGGTTTGGGCCCCGGTGGCGCTGTTGCTCTTGGCGGAGGGCAACTGGATCAAGGCGCTCGTGCTGACCGTTTGGGGAACCGTGGTGATCGGGCTGGCCGACAACCTCATCTACCCGATCGTGGTGGGGGACCGCCTGCGAATGCACAGCCTGGTGGCGCTCTTGTCGCTCTTGGGAGGCCTGGCGGTGTTTGGCGCGGCCGGCTTGGTGCTCGGTCCGGCCATCGTGTCGGTGACGCTCGCACTGCTCGAAATCTGGCGCCGACGCACCGCCGGGGGCGCCGCCGCCGAAACCGCGGCCTGAGCGTCTAAATCCCGCCGCTTGGTGCGCCGCGCCCCGCAAGGTAAGCTAAAACGAGCGAAAAATCGTGCTTGGCAGGCGCTCAGGCACGGCTGCTCGCAGCTCCCTTGCCCCATGTTCGCACTTCACCCATCCGCCGCGCACCGAGCTCCTGCGGGCAGCATCGTCCGGCGGTTTCTCGTGCTCTTCGTTCCGGCGGCGCTCCTCCTGGGGGCGATCGTGGCGGGCGTGTACTACGCCAACGTCCGCGCCGAGCGGCGGCTGATCGAGGCCGCGGAGCAGAACCACGTCAAGCTGCAAGCCAAGACGATCATCGACGACTTCCGCCAGGTCGTTTCCGATTTGCTGGTCCTCGCCGAGAGCCCGCTCCTGGAACGCTACCTGGAGCAGCGCGGCCCGGCCGAACAAGCGGCGCTGACCGGAGTTTATCGGCTCTTGGCGCGCCACAAGCGCGTGTACGACCAGTTGCGGCTGATCTCAACCGAGGGCGATGAACTGGTGCGCGTGAACATGGTCGACGGCCGGCCCGTGGTCGTGTCTGCCGACAAGCTGCAAGCCAAACTCGATCGTTACTACGTGGCCGAGACGTTGCGGCTCAAACGCGGCCAGGTCTTCGTGACGCCGTTCGACCTGAACATCGAGAACGGCCAGATCGAGCGACCGTTCAAGCCCACCATTCGCTTCTGCACGCCGGTCTTCGACGCCGCAGGACAGCCGCGCGGCCTGATCGTGCTCAACTATTTGGGCGATCAACTCGTGGCCCGTCTGGAGCAGATGTCGACGACCGCCCCTGGCGAACTCGTGCTGCTCAACACGCAGGGCTATTACCTGCAAGGGCCGCATCCCGAGCGCGAGTTCGCATTTATGTTTCCCGACCGCCTGGGAGAGACCTTCGCTGCCGAGCATCCGCAGGTCTGGGAGGCGATTCGCAGCGTTCCGACCGGCCAGATCCTAACCCCGGACGGGCTGTTCACCTTCGACACCGTGCATCCGGCCAGCGCCCCGCCGGGCAACGACGCCCCGCGGCGCGACGACGCCTGGAAGGTCGTTTCGGTCGTGAGCCGGCCGCGTTTAGATGCCCGCTCGGCCAACTTGCTCGCCGGCTTGTTGCAGATGTACGCGGCGCTTGTCTTGGTGGCCGCGGCGGCTTCTTATTGGGGCGCTCGGGCGCTCAGCGACCGGCGGCAGGCCGACGAAGCCCTGCGCGAAAGTGAAACTCGCTTCCGGCAGATCGCCGAAAACATCAATGAAGTCTTCTACATGACTTCGGCCGATCGCCGCCAAATGATCTACGTCAGCCCTGCCTACGAGGCGATCTGGGGCCGGAGCTGCCAAAGCCTCTACGAGCGTCCGAACGACTGGGCCGCGGCGATCCATCCCGAGGATCGCCCGCGGGTCGAGCGCGAAGTCTTCGTCGCCGGGGAACCGCCCGGCCACAACCTGCAATACCGCATCGTGCGCCCCAACGGCGAGACCCGCTGGATTTGGGATCGCAGCGTCGTCCTGCGTGACGAGCGTGGCCGCGGCGTCCGCATCGTCGGCGTCGCCGAAGACACGACTCCTCTTCGCCAGGCACAACAGCAGGCCTTGCAGGCAGAGCGGTTGGCGGCGATCGGCGAGGCGATGACTGGCCTCGCCCACGAAAGCCGCAACGCCCTGCAGCGCAGCCAGGCTTGCTTGGAGATGCTGAACAAGCGTGTGAAGGACCGCCCGGAGGCGATCGACCTGATCGAACGCTTGCAAAGCGCTCAGGATCATCTGCACCGGCTGTACGAAGAAGTGCGGAACTATGCGGCGCCCATTCAATTGCGCCGGCAGGACTGCGATTTGGGCGAAACTCTGGAAAGCGCGTGGGTTCAGGTCTCGGCGGTGCAAAACGGCCGGTCGCCGCAAATTTTGTCGACGCCGCCTGCGTTCGATCTGCGGTGCGAGGCCGACCCCTTCGCAATGGGGCAATGTTTTCGTAATATTCTTGACAACGCGGTGAGCGAAGAACACGACGCCGCTTCGGGCCGGCAGCGGCCTGAGGTTGCGGTTGCCTGGTTTGAGTGCGAGCTGGCGGGGCGCCCCGCCTTGGGCGTGTCGATTTGCGACAATGGCCCAGGCCTGTCTCCGGAACAGGCGCGCAACATCTTCGAGCCCTTCTACACCACGAAGACCAAAGGAACAGGTCTAGGCATGGCGATCACCCGGCGCATCGTGGCCGCGCACGGGGGGGAGATCGGCGTCGTGCCCGGCCAGGGCCGGGGCGCGGAGATCGTGATCAAACTGCCGCGGAGAACCTTATGAACCAAACGCTGCGAATCGCTGTGGCCGACGACGAGGCCGACATGCGCGACTACCTGGCCGACGTGCTGCCCGATCTGGGGCACACGGTCGTGGGCGCCGCGGCGACGGGCCGCGAGTTGCTCGCGCTCTGCACCGCGGAACAGCCCGACCTGGTGATCAGCGACATTCGCATGCCCGACATGGACGGCATCGACGCCGCGGCCGCCATTTGCCGCGAGCGCACCGTGCCGGTGATCCTGGTGTCGGGCTACCACGACGCGGAACTGGTGAATCGGGCCGAACAGGCCCATGTCTTGGCGTACCTGATCAAGCCGGTCCAGCGGCCGCACCTGGAAACGGCGATCGCCATCGCCTGGCGGCGGTTCGACGAATTCACCGCCTTGCGCAAAGAAGCGGCCGATCTGCGGCAGACGCTCGAAGACCGCAAGCTGATCGAGCAGGCCAAGGGCGTGCTCATGAAGAAGGCCGGACTGACCGAGGCCGACGCTTTCCGCCGGCTGCAAAAGCTGGCCCGCGACGAGAACCGCAAAATGGTCGACCTGGCCAAGATGATCCTCACGGCCGAAAAGGCGCTGGGACCGGGATAACGATTCCGGCGAGCGGCCCGGCGTCAGCCGGCCGATATTCCGGGCCGGTGCGCGAACAAACGTTGGTTGGCGGAGAGTCGGCCGGCTGACGCCGGGCCGCTCGCCATGGTGCGCCGGCCGATTGTAGCGGTTTCGCCGCGGTCGAGCGGTCGAGCTGGTCGCCCCCGAAGCGGCCCACGGGCCCGAGCGAAGCGTATCCTTAGGCAATTCAGGCGAATACTCAGGCGAACCATCGCATTTCTGTTTCGAGGAAAAATCCCATGGCCGGTCGCATCGCACGTGGTTGGGAGCTGTTCAAGCAGAGTTGGTCGGTCTTGTCGCTCGACAAGGAGTTGCTGATCTTTCCGGTGCTCAGCACGATCGCCTGCGTGCTGGTGGCGGCGTCGTTCGCCGTGCCGGTGCTGGCGATTCCGGAACTGCGGAACGCCGTGTTCCAGGCGGCCCAGGAGGAGCAGGCGGGCGGCGGCTTCCAAGCCCAGGCGGGCGGTGCGATCTCGGCGGTGGTCGGCTTCCTGTTCTACTTCGCCAACTTCTTCGTGATCGTGTTCTTCAACACCGCGCTCGTGAGCGCGGCCCTCATCCGCTTCCGCGGCGGCAACCCGACCGTGGGCGACGGCCTGCGGGCCGCCGGGGCGCGGCTGCCGCAAATCTTTGCGTGGGCCCTGTTGGCCGCTACGGTCGGCATCATCCTCCGCACGCTCGAGGAGCGGCTGAGCTTCTTGGGCCGGCTCATCGTCGGCCTGATCGGCGTGGGCTGGGCCGTGGTCACGTACCTGGTCGTGCCAACGCTGGCGGCCGAGGGGCTCGGCCCCGTAGCTGCAGTGAAGCGCTCTGCCCAACTGATCCGCAAGACCTGGGGCGAAGCGCTCGTCGGCCAGATGTCGCTGGGCATCGTGGGCTTCCTGCTGGTGCTGCCGACGATCCTGTTCGTGATCGGCAGCATCTTCGCGGGCGCCTACTTCGAGAGCGTCTGGCCGGTGGCGATCGGCATCGGCCTGGCCGTCCTCTACGGCGTGCTGGCCTCGATCATCACGAGCGCCGTGCAACAAATCTTCCTGGCGGCGGTCTACCTCTACGCCGCCGAAGGCCAAACGCCGGCGGGATTCAGCCAGGAACTGCTGGAGAGCGCGTTTCGGCGGAAGGGGGAGTAGGGCGGAGTTTGCTATCGCGCCGCGAAGGACGAGAAGATGGCTTCCGAGCCCAAGTGTGCGACAACGCGCTTGCCCGCGAGATCGAACTCGAGCACGAGGTGGGTCCCAGAACGAACCTGAAACCGCCTGAGAAGCGGGCCGAGCCCCCAAGCGCTTGACTTCTGAACCACGAGGTTCCCGTTCGGCTCGCCCTCCGAATCATAGATGTTGTAGTTGCGTCCGAGCAGGTTGCGCTTTGCCGCAGGCACGCTGACGACACCGGTTTCAGCGATTGCATCCGAAACGCGGTAGCCAATCCAAAGGCAACCCTGAACCGTCCAACCGTGATCGATAACGGTCGGACGGAAGCGCGCTGGGCGACGATGAAGCAATTCGCTGGGAGCAGTAACCCCCACCAAACAGACGACCCCCTTTGTGAAGGTTGTTGTGGGGCGATACTTGATGCATTGCCAGAACGACGGCGTTGCAACGCCCATGGAGCAGGCGGCCTCTTGGAGCGGCCGACGCCGTAAAGCCCCGCCTGACTGCATCAGAAGCTGCACCACGACGGCCTCATCCCCTTTGACGACCATCTTCCAATCACAGGGCGACCTGAGCACCAAGCGCCCTGACCTAATCTCGGCCAACTTGGACTGCACGCCAAGATGCTGAAAGATCAGACTTGGTGGCACATAGAGCAGGCGATGGTCGCGATCGACTGCGGCCCGGATCTCTTGCCGGGTCAGCCCTTTTGAGACCGCGAGCGCCTTTCGTATTCGTCGAAGCAGCGGATTGTGTCGACGTCGCGCGTGCGCGGATGGGAACCAAAACCATTCGCCGGCCCGGCCGAGCCAACGGCATCCTTCGGCGAATTCGAGTTCTTCTTTCACCGAGGTTGCCAAGCTTGCTTGGCCAATTTCGACTAGGTGCTGTGACACCATCTCTACGTTCGCAGCACCGTGCCGAGAAACCATTTTGCGAGCAGTCTTTACGATCAATTTTGCTCGAGCATGATCGAACTGAGTAGAGACCGTATTGCCTTCAATGATGACATCCTCCGCTTCTCGCTCGCGCCCGAGGCAATTCGCTACCTCGAGCACAGTGCGGACGCCTCCTCCATCGTCCAGAATGCCCGCCTCGCGCAGCCTATCGTCTACGATCTCAGCCGAGGCGGGGCACGCCGATGCGACGATTCGCAGCGCGCAATCCAAGACCGGCGCTAGCGGCCTTTCGACGCGGCACATTAGACGTTTGCGAATTTGCCGGACCCGTTCACGCGAGATGCCGAATCTCTGCCCGGTGACTTCGAGCGTCTCGGGCTGGCCAGTTCTGAATCCCAAGTTAAACGCGAGGACCTCTTGGTTTCGCCGCCAACTCGCCAACGGACTCGCACTCTGCCGCTCAGCAACTCGGAGCACGGAGAGGCACTCGTCGTAGAGTGACAGACGCCCCAATGCGTCGACGCGTCTCCGAACCTCTCCTGGCGAGAATTGTTCGGTCCCTCGGGCGGGGCTGAAGCCAAGTGCCCTTAGAATAACGACGGCACAGGGAATGTTCGGCGATCCCGCAGGCATGTTCAGCCTGTGATCTGCCCACATCGCGTCTCCAGTGGTGATCAGGATCGACCAGAGATCGCGTCTGAGTGCGGAGGACTCGACAAGCGGCGTCGAAAACTCTGGCACGTTTTTGGTGCGCGGAAGCCTAGCCAAGCTCGACAGAATCGACCACACACGCTTCCAGCCAACGAATTGTGCTAGCTGAGCAAGAGAGCGACTGGACAATCGCTCGACATCTACGATGCCCGCTCGCGAAAGGCGACGGCGAGCGTCGCGAGAAAGCCCGCACTCGGCCAACGACTCATGCGACGAGCCGACCGCGATCCGCGTGTCACCCAGAACGTGTACCGCGTTAGGCACTGCACGGAGCATCCATTGCATTGTCCGCGGGCTGAGTTCGACGGGTGTTGGGCGCCTGACCGACACAATCCTTGCGTCAGGGAAGTAAAAGCAAAACTCGGCGCAGGCAATGCTGCGCACTCTCGTACTAATCCGCTCGAGCCACTTCGACGCGGTCCCGTAGTCGAGGTTGGCCGCCACCCGTTTCTCCTTCGCTACGCCTCATACAACGCGGCCGCCCGGCGCGCCATTCGATTGATTGTCTGTCGAATGTCGAAGATGGGGTCACTGGGATCGATATACTGGTCGTTGTTCGCCATTTCCGATGCGAGGGCAACGGCGTACTCGGAGAAAGCGACCTCATAAGCGAGCCGGCGAAACGTTGGGGCTTCGATCCCCTCAATCCCGCGTGCGGCCCGAATTTGCGGATGATCGAGGTTGATGAGAATCGCTCTCTCGGAATCGGCGTACCGGGCGCGATCGTCGTCCTCTCCCAAGTTCCGGAAGTCCACGACGAATCCGCCGCGCCGAGTCGGTCTTTGGGTTCGCGGAGGCGCTTCCGCTCCGAGCGGCTGTCCCTCTGGATCAGCCTCGGCAATCGGTCGTCGTTCTGGAACGGCCCCGCCTTCGCCGCCATCACCGTCTCCGCGACCAGGCGCCCCATCCTCCGACACGATCCCGGCGGGAATCTCCCCGCCGACGTCGAGGGAGTTCACCTCGGACGACTGATCGTCCGATGCGAGCGACGAGGTTGGATCTCGACCTTTGCCGCCTTTCGACTTGGTTGTCTGAACACGGCCCCGAAACTCCTGAAAATCTTCGTTGATCACCTGCGAGATAAGGTCAGCCTCGCGAGCGAGCTTCTTAAGCTCCTCGTCGTTGCGACGCTCCTTCTCGAGCTTCACTAGCTCCCGTCGAACCTGATCCAGTTCGCGACCAACGAAGGCCCAAAGGATTGGGACCAACTCATGGTTCGGGTTGAGCTCGAGGGATCGGCTCATGTCGAACGCGGACTGTCCGTTGCGGTCTTCGTCCAACCCGGGTACATCGATCTCGCCGAAAAGCAGATCCGCCATCGGCTGCCCCTCGATGCCAGCAGAGGTCAGTCCGATCCATGACCCGTTCGCATACACCGAAACTCCTTGCCTTTGCTTAGGCAGCGGCGCTCGGGCCACCTTAATGGTGAGGCATGCGCCTCCCAGTTCAGTAACTCCACGCTCGTACGCGCGGACGACGCAAATTTGCGCCGTCGCGGGCTCGGCGTACTCGCACTCCACACCGTTTACGGTCACCACTGGGTTGCCGGGCCAGCGAGCTAGATTCTGCTCGATAAACTGACGGATCGCTGGTTGGTCCAGTTTGCGAAGCCTGATCTGCGAGATCTCGATGATCGTGCCGTTCGCAGCATCGGTTGGAACTTCCATTTCCAAGACATGGACGGGGATCGGCCCGCTGCTGGCTTTCTCTAGATCTTTGCGGTCCAACTCGACGCGACTTCGACGCCCATTTTGCACCGAGACGACCGCCAGATGGTTGGCAATCCCAAAGGCCGCCGCCTTGCCGGTGCCGAACCGACCTCGCCCGGGACGGCCGCTCTTGCGATCGATGTTTTCGCCGTGCATCACAAAAAAATTGTGTAGCCCGTTTCGATCCATCCCGCGACCATTGTCGGACACCTGAATTATGCGCTTCTCCGGCCGAAGGACCACCTCCACGCGCGGAGCGGTTCCTGCCTCGCAATACTGAAGGCCGTTCGAGACATATTCCCAAACGACCGTGCGGTCGCTCTTGAATAGAGCTGCGCTCTGAAGGAGATCTCGAGCTACGTGACTTGTGACCGACAATCGCTTTTCACCCATTACCGAGCACTCTCCCGCACACGAGCCGCAAGGTCTTTGGTCACTGGCCCGAGCAGCTTGTCGCCGCCAAAGGTCATTTCGATTCGGGCGATGTTCCTCTCCCGACGCGGCCCGGAAATATACTCGTCCAGACGAAAGAATGCGTTCGCTTCGCGAACGGTGACTTCGGAAGATCGGCCCGCAGCGATCTTCTTATAGGCGTCCGTGTCGAGGAGGCGCGATCGCTCTCGCGAAGCCCACTGCCGTTCCCGCAAAGTTGGGCTAGAGGTTTGCGGAAGCGCCGATCTCGATAACTCGACGTATTGCTCCGCAAACTCTCGACCTGTGGGCGTCAGCACCCAACCATCCTTGTCTGAGCCTTCCACGAGAACGCGCCCCTTCTTGTCGGACTTGGCGTCCCAGAGCCGTTTTCGCACGGCCTCCAAGTTGATGCGGTCCTTGTACTTTTTCCATGTGAATCGCCCCGGCGCAATTTCGTGCGCCTTGATCGCAACATCTTCGGTGCCGACGGACCGTACGGTGCCTCCCAACAGGAAGACCGCGACCGTCACGACTTCTTCGTTCGACAGCTTCCGTTGAGTGCTGCTTGCCATGGCGTTTCACGCAATTAGGTCGCGACGGCCGGAAAGTCCACGACGCGCTCACGCGCCAGCTCGCCGGCATACCCCAATGCAGCCGCGATGTCTGGGGGCGTTAGCGACGGGTACTCGGCAAGAATCTCCTCGATTGAAGAGCCTTCCGGCAAATTGTCGAGCACCACCGAAACCATCACCCGCGTTCCCTTGATGCAGGCTTGGCCATGGCAGATCGAAGGGTCGACGGAAATCCGGTCGCGCCAATCGTTCATGGTTTTAAGTCCGATTCTCGGCAAACCACAGCATGCTCCATTCTACGCCCGCGCCGCCGCCGTCTGCTTCCCCTCCTCGCTCGGAAACCGGTCCTGCAGCGCCTGCACGGTCATTTCTTCGGTGCGTAGGGCTTCCATCGCCCGCACGGCCGCGTCGGCGGCCGGGAAGGTGGTGATGCAGGGGACGCCGCGGGCCACTGCCGCTGCGCGGATGCGGCCTTCGTCGGTGCGGGCGCCTTTGCCACTGGGGGTGTTCAGGATGAGCTGGATCGCGCCGTCCTTGAGATAGTCGAGCAAGTTCGGGTGCCCTTCCTGAAGCTTGCGCACCGTTTGCACCTGGATGCCGGCGGCCTGCAGGCGGCGGGCCGTGCCGGATGTGGCGAGCAGTTGGTAGCCCATGTTCGCGAGTCGGCGGGCGACGTCGACCATTTGGTCCTTGTGCCGTTCGGTGACGCTCACGAACACCTGGCCCGACATCGGCAGCAGCGTTCCCGCGGCGAGCTGGCTCTTGGCGAAGGCGATCGAGAACCGCTCGCTCACGCCCATCACCTCGCCAGTCGAGCGCATCTCGGGGCCGAGCACGATGTCGACGCCGGCGAACTTGACGAACGGGAACACGCTCTCCTTGATCGAGACGTGGGAAGGAATCGGGTCGCGGTCGTAGCCCTGCTCGGCGAGTGATACGCCGACCATCACTTTGGCCGCCACTTTCGCTAGCGGCATCCCGGTGGCCTTGGAGACGAACGGCGACGTGCGGCTCGCGCGCGGGTTGACCTCGAGCACGTAGACCACCGGGAAGCCGTCTTCCTTCTTCACGGCGAACTGAATGTTCATCAGCCCGATCACCCGCATGTGCAGGGCCAGGGCCACCGTGGCCCGGCGAATCTCGGCCACCACCGGGCCCGGCAAGCTGTACGGCGGGATGGCGCAGGCTGAGTCGCCGGAGTGAACGCCCGCCTCTTCGATGTGCTCCATCACGCCGGCCACGATCACCTGCTCGCCGTCGCTAATGGCGTCGACGTCGACTTCGATGGCGTCTTCCAGGAAGCGGTCGATGAGCACCGGCTGTCCCTGCGCCACGATGAAAGCCTCGGCCACGAACCGCTCGAGCTGCACGTGGTCGTAGCAAATTTCCATCGCCCGGCCGCCGAGCACGAAGCTGGGGCGCACCAGCGCGGGGAAGCCGATCTTGTCGGCCTCGCGGCGGGCTTCGTCCATCGTGCGGGCGATGCCATTGGGAGGCTGCCGCAGCCCCAGCCGCTCGAGCAAGCGCTGGAACTTCTCGCGGTCTTCGGCGTCTTCGATCGTGTCGACGCTGGTGCCGATGATCGGCACTCCCGCCGAAGACAAGGCCCGCGCCAGGTTGAGCGGCGTCTGCCCGCCGAACTGCACGATCACGCCGTCGGGCTGTACGCGGTCGACGATGTTGAGCACGTCCTCGGCCGTCAGCGGCTCGAAGAAGAGCAGGTCGCTCGTGTCGTAGTCGGTGCTCACGGTCTCGGGGTTCGAGTTGACCATGATCGACTCGATGCCCAACTCGCGCAGCGCAAAGCTGGCGTGGCAGCAGCAGTAGTCGAACTCAATCCCCTGGCCGATGCGGTTGGGCCCGCCGCCGAGGATCATCACCCGCTTCTGCCCCGGCTGCTTGGGAGGCGTTTCGTCTTCGTCTTCGTAGGTCGAGTAGTAGTAAGGGGTGAAGGCCTCGAACTCGGCGGCGCAGGTGTCGACCGACTTGAACGTGGACACGATGCCGCGGCGCTTGCGCTCGTTGCGGACCTCGATCTCCGAGGCCTGCCAAATGTGGGCGAGCTGCCGGTCGGCAAAGCCAAACCGCTTGGCCTGCCGCAGCAGCGCGTTGTCGGCCGCGTAGAGCCCGGGGCATGCCCGCAACTGTTCCTCGAGCTCGACGATCTCGAGCAACTGGTCGAGGAACCAAGGGTCGATGTGCGTGAGCTCGTGGATTTCGTCGATCGACCAGCCCGCCTTGATCGCATAGCGCAAGTACCACACGCGGTCGGGGCCCGGCGTCGAGAGCTTGCCGACGATCTCATCGCGGCTGGGCTGCCGTGACGTGCCCCACAGGTCCTTCGAGTCGCAGCCGAAGCCGAAACTGCCAACCTCGAGGCCGCGGATTGCCTTCTGAAAAGACTCCTTGAACGTGCGGCCGATGGCCATCGTCTCGCCAACGCTCTTCATCTGCGTGGTCAGCGTGCTGTCGGCTTCGGGGAATTTTTCGAAGGCGAACCGCGGGATCTTCGTCACCACGTAGTCGATCGTGGGCTCGAAGCAGGCCTTGGTGCGGCGCGTGATGTCGTTGGGCAGCTCGTGCAGTCGGTAACCCACGGCGAGCTTGGCGGCGATCTTGGCGATGGGGAAGCCGGTGGCCTTCGATGCCAAGGCCGAGCTGCGGCTGACGCGGGGATTCATTTCGATCACGATCATCCGGCCGTCGCGCGGATTGATGGCGAACTGGATGTTCGAGCCGCCCGTTTCGACGCCGATCTCGCGGATCACCGCCAGCGAAGCGTCGCGCATCCGCTGGTATTCCTTGTCGGTCAGGGTTTGCGCGGGGGCGACCGTGATCGAGTCGCCTGTGTGCACCCCCATCGGGTCGAAGTTCTCGATGGCGCAGATGATGACGACGTTGTCGTCAACATCGCGCATCACCTCCATCTCATATTCTTTCCAGCCGATGATCGACTCTTCGATCAGCACCTCGGTGACCGGCGAGGCGGCCAACCCGCGGGCCACGAGCGTGTCGAACTCCTCGCGGTTGTAGGCGATGCTGGAACCGGTGCCGCCGAGCGTAAAGCTGGGGCGCACGACGCAGGGAAGCCCGGTGATGGCCAGCGCCTGGCGGCCTTCCTCCAGCGTGCGCACCGTGCGGCCGCGGCAGACCTCGAGGCCGATCTTCTCCATCGCCTGCTTGAACTGCTCGCGCTCCTCGGCCTTGGCGATCACGGCGGCGTTGGCGCCGATCATCTCCACGCCGTACTTCTCGAGCACGCCGTGCTTGGCAAGGTCCATCGCCAGGTTCAGGCCCGTTTGGCCGCCCAGGGTGGGAAGCAGGGCGTCGGGCCGCTCCGCCGCGATCACCTTTTCGACCATCTGCCAGGTGAGCGGCTCGATGTAGGTGCGGTCAGCGGTGGCCGGATCGGTCATGATCGTGGCCGGGTTCGAGTTGACCAGCACGACCTCGTACCCCTCTTCACGCAGCGCCTTGCAGGCCTGGGTGCCGGAGTAGTCGAACTCGCAGGCTTGGCCGATGACGATGGGGCCCGAGCCGATGAGCAGGATCTTGTGGAGGTCGTTGCGGCGAGGCACGCGGTATCCTTGGTCAGGGAAACAACTTGTGGCCGTCCATGAGCGCGCAGTGCGATCCTTCGGCCGAGCTGCAAAATCCAACTATTGTATCACTAGAAGAAATGCCGGTTCAAGGCGCTGAAATCCGCCAGCCTGCCGTGCGTTGTGGTTGCAGCACCAGCCTTGCTCGACGCGTCCTGCCCGAGTACCCTCTCGTGCCCGCCGGAACGGATTTCGAGCCCAAGGAGCGCATCATGGGGATTTACATGCGGTGGCCGCTAGTCTTGGCCCTGGCCTGTTCGGCCTCAACGCTCGAGGCTGCTGACGCGGCCAAGGAGTTGCCGCCAACGCCCCCCCTGGTGATGAGGGATCAGTTTGGCGAGCCGCACCGCCTTTCCGAGTTGCGGGGCCAGGTCATCGTCTTGGTTTTTGCCGACCGGAAAGGGGCGGAGGCCAGCCGCGCGCTGGGCGAACAGTTGCACGTCTTCTTCCATCCCGAGGCTCGGGGCAAACCGGCCGCCGAGGCCCAGGCTGCTCCGGTGAAAGCCCCGACGGACTGGCCGGAGGGGGTGGAAGTTCCGAACGTTCGCCTCGTGCCGGTGGCCTGCATCGGCAAGGTGCCGGGGCCCTTACAATCCGTGGTGCGGCAGCAGTTTCGCCGCGCCGTGGCCGAAGGATCGCTCTGGCTCGACATGACCGGCGCCCTGGCGGATTGGACGGGCGTGACGCCGGCTGTGCCAAACGTTGCGGTGCTCGACGCGCGGGGTCGGCTGCGCGACCTGCAGAGCGGTGAATTCACCGGCGACCGCTGGACCCGTCTCACCCAATCGATTGAAGCCCTGCAGCGCGAAGCCGCTGAGCCGGTGGGGCTGGCGGAGCGGCCGTCCGGCGCTAGCCGGCGTTGAAGCTCTGGCGGAGCGTCAAACCGCGGCGTCGAGCGCGGTCGCGGCAGCGGTTTGAATCCGCGCTGCAACCTCGTCTTCGCTTCCCCGCGCGTCGATCACCGCTATAGAGGCCGGATGTCGGCGGGCCTCGGCCAAGAAGCCCTCGCGCACGCGGCGGCGGAAGTCGGGCCCGCGTGCTTCCATGCGATCGAGTGAGCGCTGCAGCCGGCCGGCGGCCGCCTCGGGGGGCAAATCGAGCACCAGCGTGAGGTCCGGCAGCAGGCCGCCCGTGGCCACGCGGCCGACTTCCCAGAGCGTTTCCGGCGCGAGCCCTCCGGCCCAGCCCTGATAGGCCACGTTTGCGAGCAAAAAGCGGTCGGAGACGACCGTTTTCCCACGGTCCATGGCCGGCCGAATCACTTCTTCCACGAGTTGCGCGCGGGCCGCCATGTAGAGCAGCATTTCGCTGCGGCTGCCGATGGCGCCCGAGCTCGGGTTCAGCAAGATCTGCCGCAACTGGTCGCCCAGCCACGTGGAGCCGGGGTCGCGGCAGGCAACCACTTCGTGCCCCAGCCCCTCGAGCCAGGCGACGAAACGCGCAAGCTGCGTCGTTTTTCCGGCGCCGTCGGGCCCATCGAGGCTGAAAAACATGCTCGCTCGCGCGTGAAAACACCAACGCCAACTGCCCTGCGCCCTTGATGATACCCGCGGCCCCGCCCGCCTGTCGCGGTCTCCCGGTCTGCGGAATCGTTCGCGCACGAAAAGAGCCGCGGTCGAGTACCCTCACAACCCGACCGCGGCCGGCGCTCCGCTAGTGCGGAGGCTACCGGGTTATGCCAGAACCTGCCGGCATCTGGTACCCCTCTGGCGTGGACCGCAGTCAGGATTGCCCCGAACCTGGAAACCGCGCCCAAGATTCCTCGCTGCCTGGCGAAACTCTAAGAAGCCCCGGCGCCTCTTGGGGCGGCTGGCCGTTCGTGGGAGAATATTGCCATGTGCTTCCGCCTGTTGCTCGTCGTCGGTCTGTTGTTCGCCGTGGTGCGGGTGTTGCCGCACGCCGGGCCGCGCGAATCTCGGCCGATGAAGACCGCCGTTCAGGATCCCGAGACGGGACACACCTACCAGATCGTTTGGGCGCACGGCGTCAATTGGCACGACGCCCGCGAGCGGGCCAAGAGCATGGAGTTCGGTGGGGTCAAAGGTCACCTGGCCACGATCACGAGCCCGGAAGAGCAGGCTCTGCTCGAACAAAACCTCTGGCACAGACATCTGGGCGTGTTCTTCATCGCCGCCAGCGACGCCGACGAAGAAGGCGTGTGGCGCTGGACCGATGGTCCCGAGGCCGGCACGATCTTCTTTGCCCACGGTCACGCCGCCGACGGGCAGTTCGCCGCTTGGTATCCCGACGAGCCCAACAATCTCAACCGCCAGGAAGATGGCGGCGAGAATGTGGCCGTATGGAATTGGAAGGGCGACCGCACCTGGAACGACGTGACCGCCAACAACCGCGACTGGGTGCAGGGCTTTCTCGTGGAGTTCTCGCCTCCGGAGTCAGCCAAGCCGAAGCGGCCGCGAGTCACCGGCCCGCGGCACACCTTCTTGATCCGCGAGTCGTCGGCGTCGGATGCGCCGGCGAACGCGCCGTAGGCATTGGAAGTTCGGGCTGCCCGTTCCCTACTAGCCCGCAGCGCGAGCAAGGGAGAGCCACCCGTCCATTTTCAAGCGTCGCGGACCCCTGCACGGGCCGGGCAGCATTTTCGGCCGGCGCGCCCCACTGGCGCGCACGTTCCTTGCTTGCGCTG
>JBGAPH010000059.1:0-39897 GCA_044221365.1 Pirellulales bacterium | reverse complement strand
CGCAGACCCCTGCACGGGCCGGGCGGCATTTTCGGCCAGCGCGCCCAAGCGACGCTCACGTCCCTTGCTTGCGCTGCGGGTTAGTGTGGCACAACCCTAAAATCCGTGCGTGACGCAGCACTAGAAGCCTGTTCCACGAATGGGCCTAGGTGTCCGCCATCCTCGTGGCACAGGCTTCCAGCCTGTGCGGCCGGCTAGCAAGCGCTCATTCCTCGAGCCCGCGAAAGCCCCATTGCCGCAGCGCCTCGTAGGCGGCGATCGCCGCCGTGTTCGAGAGGTTCAGGCTGCGCATCTCGGGGCGCATCGGCATCCGCAGCACGCGCTCGCGATGCGCGGCGAGAATCGCCGGCGGCAGCCCCTTGCTCTCGCTGCCGAAGACAAGGACGTCTCCCTCGGCGAACTGCGCCTCGGTGTGGTTTCGCACGCCGGTCTTCGAAAAGAACCACATCCGCGCTGCGTCGAGCCGCGCGGTGAGGGCCTGCCAGTCGTCGCAGACTTCCCAGTCGAGCAGCTCCCAGTAGTCGAGCCCCGCGCGGCGGACATAGTAGTCGTCGACGCTGAAGCCCAGCGGGCGGACCATCCACAGCTTGGCACCGACCGCCACGCAGGTGCGGCCGATGTTGCCGGCGTTGTAGGGAATCTCGGGCTCGTGGAGCACGATGTGCAGGCGAGGGGTATAGGGCACGGCGCGTTTCGGCTTGGGCAGGTCGCGGGGTAAGAGAGTAGGTCCGCCCCTACTGAAGCGTGGCCGCGCCCGTTTGGCAACCGGCCTGCGCCCGGCTGCCGCTCGAATTCCCGAATTGTTAGGCTAGGCGTTGGCCGGCCGCGCGGCCGCCCGTCCGCCCTGCCCTTCGGGAGAATCCCCCATGCTCGATCCCACGAAAAAAGCCCTGTCGCTGGCCGAGGAGTTCAAGGCCTTTGCCCTCAAGGGGAACGTGGTCGACCTGGCGGTGGGCGTGGTGATCGGCACGGCGTTCGGCAAGATCGTGACCTCGCTGGTGAACCACATCATCATGCCGACGGTTGCGCTCGTGACTCCGCCGGGAAATGGCTACGAAAAATGGGCCCTCGAACCCGTGGCCGGCAAGACGATCCCCATCGGCCTGTTTTTGGCCGACATCGTGAACTTCATCATCGTGGCCCTGGCCCTGTTCCTCTTCATCAAGAAGTTCCTCGGCTTCCTGCTGCGGAACCGGAAAGAAGAGGCCGCCGCCCCTCCGCCGCTCACTAAGGATCAGCAACTCCTGACCGACATTCGCGATCTGCTGGAGGCTCAGGCCGGCAAGCCGCGCGCGTGAACGGTTGTATGGCCTCAAAAACTCGAGATTGTGGTCGCGCTACTGGGGGGCGAATTCGCACAGTTGGCGCGGCGGAACACAGCCACTGGAAACGCCGGCGCTAAGAACCGATAGGCCGCAACCGAGCTTGGCAGAGCCACTGGACGAGGGGCCGACGCATTCCAGAAGAACCGGACCGATTCGCCGTTAACTTTTGGGCAGTTTCCATCTCGAGCGATCTCCGCTCAGGTGCGCTCCGCGCTCAGATAACAATAGTCAACCGGCGAGCGTTTTCGCGCGGCCGCAAATTCTACCTCGTACGCGCGGGATTCGTTTGGATTACCTGTGCTGGTGGCCCGGCAGCTTGCGGTTAACCGCACGGCAAAACGTGGGGTTTTGGTGTTGCTACTCGTGACGCCGGTCGTATGTACTCTCAGGGAATCACCTAACCTAAGACGTTCTTAGTTTGCTCTGATTTTCTGCCGGTCTGTTCGAGCGCCACCCCAGGGGAACCAGCGATGCGCGTCGTAACAGGGCTCTTGTCATGATGACGGCGCCGCGATTTCGCCTGACGACCGCAGCGGTGCCCGCCGCGCTTATGCTGGGACTCGCGGTCCTTCAAGGGTTGGCGATCAAAAGGCTCGACAGGATCCGGGAGAGATCTCAGCTCCTTGCTCATTCGCAGGCGGTTGTCGCCACGGTTCATGAGCTAGCTGGCGGTCTCCGAAAGGCCGAGTCGAGTATTCTTCGGCCAACCGCGGTTGACGATGCGGCGGCGGCGCTGTTGAGGTCTCAGGAGAATTCGAGGCGCTTGATCGCGCGCTTGAAGGACTTGACGGCGAACAACCCGGCGCAATCGGCCGCACTGGGGATGCTCGACTACGAACTCGAGCGCAGGTTCGCCGCGCTGGACGCTGCGATCGAGTCGCGTCCCTCCCCAGGAATCCAGCTCGAGCCAGCACAAAGGTCCCCCGACCTGCGCAGGGGCCTTGCCCACGACGTTGACTCCCTGCTGGACCAGGTGGAATCCGAGGAAGACAGCTTGTTGGTTCAACGCAACGCGGACTATTACTCCCTTGTCGCGCGTAGCGAGATCTTCCTCTGGGTGTCAGGGCTGCTCCAGTTCATCCTGTCAGGGGTAGCGCTGTGGCTGGTGCGGCGTCAACTGCGAAGATTTGCCGATTCCCGCCTCTTCCTGCAGGCAACGCTCGATAGCCTCGATCAGGAGGTGGCGATTGTCGACGAGCACGGCAAGATCGTGGCAGTCAACGAGACCTGGCAACAGTTTGGGCGCGAGAACAATTGGCAGGCCAGTAGCAGCGGCGTGGGTGCGAACTACTTGACGGTCTGCGATCGATCGCGCTGGGCGGGGAGCAAAGACGGTGCGATCGTGGCGGACGGCCTAAGGTCGATGCTCGGGGGCGGGCGAGCAAGGTTTCAGCTCGAATATCCTTGCCATGGCGCCAATGCAAGCGTTGGTACTCGCTGACGGCCACTCGATTCTACTGGCAAGGCAAGGCCCGAATTGTTCTCGTGCACGACGTCATTACGCAGCGAAAGTCGCTCGAGAATCGTTGGCGAAAAGCCAAACGGCGGGCTGAAGCAGCGAATCGCGCCAAGAGTCGGTTCCTGGAGAGCATGAGCCACGAGATCCGCACTCCCTTGACTGCGGTTCTGGGCTTCACGCGACTGGCGCTCGATGACGCCGAACTGGCGCGTGACTTCCCGGAGCACCATCACAACCTGAGCATCGTGGTGCGCAATGGCGACCACCTGCTGCAGCTCATCAACGATGTGCTCGACCTCTCCAAAATCGAGGCCGGCAAGCTCGAGGCCGTTCGAGGGCCATGCGACCTGAGGCAAATGCTGACGCAAATACAGGAACTGTTTCGGGAAAGCGTCCGCGCGCAAGGGGTGTACCTTCGTATTGGGTTCGACCCAGACTTTCCCGCGCAGGTGCAAACCGACCCGCGATGGATGCGGCAGATCTTAATGAACTTGGTGGGCAATGCCGTCAAGTTCACTGCCCGCGGCGGGATCGATATCCATGCCGGGCACGATCGCAAGGCTGGACGAATCAGCATTCGGGTTCAGGACACCGGGATCGGCATGACGAAGGATCAACAGCGTGAGCTGTTCCAGCCATTCTTCCAAGCCGATTCCACCACGGCGCGACGCTACGGCGGCACAGGACTGGGCCTGGCCCTCAGCAAGAACTTGGCGCGCTGCTTAGAAGGCGAAATCTCGGTGGAGAGCGAACCGGGGATCGGCAGCGCCTTCACCTTGTGCCTGCCAGTGGAGGTTTTGGAGTATGGCGAGAAAGAGGGCGCCATCACCGCCGCCGACGCGTCGACCGCCGCGAGGTCTCGTTCCTCGACGGATGCCAGTACGGGAAGGATTCTGCTGGCGGAGGACGGACCGGACAATCAACGCTTGATTCGTTTGCTGCTGGAGAAGCTGGGAGCTTCCATAACGATCGTCGAGGATGGCGCCCAGGCGATTCGCGCAGCGTTGGAAAGCGCCAAGGCGGGGCCAGCCTTCGATCTGATCCTCATGGACATGCAAATGCCCATCATGACCGGCGACGAGGCCACACGGCGGCTGCGGCGGTTGGGCTATGATCGTCCCATCGTGGCGCTCACGGCCAGCGTGTTGGAGCAGGATCAAGCCCGCCTGCTCGATGCGGGCTGCGACGCAGTGCTGTTCAAGCCGATCGAGGCGAAAAAGTTTGTGCAGCTTGTCAGAAGCGTTCTCGAACGCGGCAGCTCGGCATTCAACCAAGAACGCTCACCGACCGTTTGCAATTCAACTTGAGGCCGACGGCGAGAGCGACCCGACCGACGCGTGCAAGCAAGTCCAGAAGGGCGCGGCGCCGCAAACGCTGCCCGTCCCGCGCAGGAGTTTTGCGAAGTTCGACCGGGCACGCGTGGCGCTCCCTGGTGGGCGGGCGCCGGACAAGACACTATTCGGCGATGCTCCGACGCGGAACTGCTTGGTAGGGATCCGCAGTCGTAGCCGTGGTCGCTCGAACCTTGGTGCCTGGCATGATCTCGAACCGCGGGTCGAAGTCGACCATGGTCGCGGCGAGCTTCTTCAATACGCTCACGTCCCCCAGCGTCTGCGCCGTTCCGGCCGCGATCTGAGCCTCGAGTGTTTTCCTGCCCATCATCGTCTGCTCGAGATCCGAGCGATTGATAGTCAGGGTCAGATCGGGCTTGTCCGCCAGAAACCCCTTGATGTTGGTGAGCGTGGCGTTCTCGAGCTCGATCAAGAACTTCTCGCCATTGTCCGGCGTGACCAGGTTGATCGTGAACCGCAGGCCTTCTGCCTTGCGGCTGTCCATGCGGATGCCGAGGAAGTTGAGGAACAGCTCGGTCGACATCGCCCGAATCACGTCGGGGCTGCTGGTATCGGCGGTCTCACCCTGCGGAATTCCTGACCGCAGTTCATAGGCGGCCGCGAGGTAGCTGTTGCGCAATCCAGGGTTCTCTTGCTGGTATCCGATCTGCTCGAACACGTCCGCCAGCAAGTCCTTGGCGGCCTGGTTCTGCGGTTCCGCCTGCACCAGCTTGTTGAGGATTTCCTGGGCCAGTAGGTATTGGCCCTGGTCGTGAAGTTCTCGGCCGCGGGCGAGGATTTTGCCTGCGCCCCCCATCATCTCGACGAACAACGGCGCGGATTCGCGTTGCGGGAGGGGGATGAGGCTGGTCGGATTGCAGTCCCAGAAACCGAGATACCGCTGGATGACGCCGCGGCTGTTGTGTTCCGGCGACCCGTGGTAGCCCCGGCAGTGCCATTTGGCCTGCAAGCTGGCAGGGACCTGGTAGACGTTGTGGATCTCGTTGATGGTCACGCCCTGGTTGGCCAGGTGCAGCACCTGATTGTTCATGTGGGCATAGAGGTCGCGCTGGGCGCGCAGCACCTCTTGGATGCGGTCGTTGCCCCAGCGCGGCCAGTGGTGCGAAGCGAACAGGACTTCGGCCTGCACGCCAAAACGGTGCAACGCTTCGCTGATGTACTTCGACCAGCGCAAGGGGTCGCGCACCGGAGCGCCCCGCAACGTGTAGATGTTGTGCAGCGAAGCAATCACGTTTTCGGCCATCCAGAGGGCCTTCATCCCCGGGATGTACGTGTTCATCTCCGTGGGCGCTTCAGTGTTCGGCGTGTTCTGGAAGATCATGGACACGCCATCGACCTCGAACTCCTCCAGATCTCCCTCGACGATCCGCGTCGGAGCGATCAGCCCCGTCGCGCCCGCGGAAACCGCCTGCCCAAGGCCCTGGCCGACGTATCCATGGGGACTGGCAGGCAGCAGCAGGCCGTACTGATAGAACAGCCGCCGATTCATGGCATTGCCGGCGTAGACATTTTCCGAGATCGTGTGCTCCAAGAAGTCGCGGGAAGCGATGACGGGAATCTTTCCCGCACGCACGTCTTCTTCCTGCACGATGCCGCGCACGCCGCCCCAATGGTCGCCATGCGAGTGTGAGTAGATCACCGCCGATACGGGAAGCCCCTGGCCGACGTGCTCTTGGAACAACTTCCAGGCCGCGCGGGCCGGCTCCGCGGAGACCAAGGTGTCGAAAATGATCCAACCGGTCTTGCCACGCACAAACGTGATGTCGGCCAGGTCGAAACCGCGGACCTGGTAGATCCCGGGGATCACCTCGTAGAGCCCGTAGTTGTTGTTCAGGACCGACTGGCGGAGCAACGAGGGATGGATGCTGTCGAACTCGGTTTGCCGCTCGAGGAACTGGAACCGCTCCATGTCCCAGGCCAGGTGTCCGGCGTCCGCCTTGATGGTCAGCTCCTTCATCGGAGCGATCAGGCCCTTGCGCTGTTCCTCGAGGTCCTGTTCGTCGGCAAACGGCAACCCGGCTTTGGCCTTCTCGAGGATCGCGCGCGTGAAGGTCGAGGGCGCCTTGCCTTTGGGGTGAAAGTGACCTTTCAACGTGGCAGGCGGCTGACCTTGCGCCGAACCACCCTCGAGGATCATGTGCCCGGCCACGGCGAAGGCCGGAAGAGACTGCACGAACTGTCGTCGGGTGGTCATGAGCGGGATCCGTGGTGTGGAGCGGCGGGTCGCGGTCGGACCGTAGTTGAAGCAGTCTCCGTGCCGCCCGGCCCTCTCACTCTATCCCCGGGGCGCCGCATCCACCATTGGCAGGGGCTTTTCCCCTACGCCGAAACCTCGTCCCTTGTGGTCCCTTGGCCTGCGCGATTCGGTGCGCTAGCGCGCCCCTGTGCCAGCCATTCCGGGGCCGCTATTCGGCCGTTGCCGAAGTTGGACAAAGCCGCCGCCGTCTGCTGTAATGGAGGCCGGAGCACGCCCCCCTAAAAAATCCTCCAGCCGGGTCCGCCGGCCGCAGAAAGTCTGCGGCGCCTGCGGGCTGTGGAACCCGCTCCGCCGCCAACTTGTGCCGGCTGGACCCGCCTGTCCCGACAACCCGATTCGGATTTCGCCATGCCCCGCGTGTGGTTCTGCGTTGGTTGCGCGTTTTCGCTGCTCATGCCTGGCGTCGCCGCGGCGGCCGAGCGGCCGGTCGATTTCAATCGCGACATTCGGCCGATCCTCTCGAACACCTGCTTCAAGTGCCACGGCTTCGACGACAAGGAGCGCAAGGCGGGCCTGCGGCTCGATACGCTCGATGGCCAGCGGGCCGAACTCGAGTCCGGCGAGAAGGCCGTTGTGCCTGGCGCCCCCGAAGAGAGCTCGCTCGTTGCCCGCGTGACGAGCGACGATGAGAGCATGATGATGCCGCCCCCTGGCTCGAACAAGGTGCTCACGCCGGAGCAGAGGGCGCTCTTGGTGCGGTGGGTGGCCGAAGGGGCCCCGTTCGCCAAGCACTGGTCGTTCGAGCCGCCGGTGCGGCCGGAACCGCCAACTACGCCCCACGAAGACCTTGTGCGGACGCCGATCGATCGCTTCGTGTTCGCCCAACTTGCCAAGGAGCAGCTTGCCCCGGCGCCGGAGGCCGACAAGACGCTTCTCCTCCGCCGCGTGACCTTCGACCTCACGGGCCTGCCGCCGACGCCCGCCGAGGTCGACGCCTTTCTTGCCGACCAGAGTCGCAAAGCCTACGAGAAGGCCGTCGACCGCTTGCTCGCTTCGCCGCGCTATGGCGAGCACTTTGCCCGCGAATGGCTCGACGCCGTCCGCTATGCCGACACGCACGGCCTCCACTTCGACAACGAGCGCTCGATCTGGCCCTACCGCGATTGGGTGATCCGGGCGTTCAACGAGAACAAGCCGTTCGACCAGTTCACCGTCGAGCAGATCGCCGGCGACTTGCTGCCCGAGGCGACGCTCGACCAGAAGATCGCCACGGGCTTCGGCCGCTGCAACCTTTCGACGAGCGAAGGGGGCTCGATCGACGACGAGGTGCTCGTGCGCTACGCCATCGATCGCACCGAGTCAGTCGGCGCCGTGTGGTTGGGGATGACGGTGGGCTGCGCGGTGTGTCACAGCCACAAGTATGATCCGCTCAGCCAGCGCGAGTTCTATCAGCTCTTCGCCTACTTCAACGGCCTCTCCGACGCCGCCATGGACGGCAACGCCCTGGCCCCGCCCCCCAGCATCAAGGTGCCGAGCGCCGAGCAGCAGGCGGAACTCGCCCGCCTCGACGACGAACTCGCCGCGGTCAAAGCGCAGATCGCCGAGGCGGTAAAGAAGATCGAATATCAGGAGCCGGCGGGCGCGAGCGCCGCCCCGAGCGGACCGCACGAGTTCGTGTGGATCGAAGACGAGCTGCCGGCCGGCGCGAAGCCCAACACCGACGACGGCGGCTGGCAGTTCGTTTCCGAGGTCGACCGGCCGGTGTTTGGCGGCCAGAAAGCCAGCTACCGTAAGGCCGAAGGGGTGCGGCAGCACTACTTCACAGACGCCGAGCCTGGCTTGGTGATCGGCCCGGGCGACAAGTTGTTTGCCCACCTGTATATCGACCCGACCGATCCGCCCAAGACGGTGATGCTGCAGTTCAACGACGGCGACTGGGAGCAGCGGGCCTTTTGGGGCGAAGACCTGATTCCCTTCGGCTCCGCAGGCACGGAGAGCAAACGCCATCTCGGCCCGCTGCCGGAAGCCGGCAAGTGGGTGCGGCTCGAGATCGAAGCCCAGGCGGTCGGCCTGAATCCCGGCGCGGTGATCCGCGGCTGGGCCTTCACCCAGCACGGCGGCAGCGTTTATTGGGACACCGCGGGCATCGTCACCCGCACTCCGCAGGCGGGGCAGAAATTCGAGTCGCTGGCGGCTTGGGCGCTCGCGGCGAAGGCGAATCCGCAAGCGCTCCCTGACGCGGTGAAAGCGGCCCTTGAACTCGAGGCCGACAAGCGGAGCGAAGAACAAGTTGCGCTCGTGCGCGGCTACTTCCTCGAACACGCGTACGGCGGCGCGCGTGAAACGCTCGCGCCGTTGCACGAGAAGATCGCCGCGCTCGAAAAGCAGAAGGCCGACCTCTACGGCCAGATTCCCGAGACGCTGGTGATGGCCGAAATGGAGAAGCCGCGCGAGACGCACCTGCTGATCCGCGGCGCTTATGACAAGAAGGGAGACAAGCTCGACCCCGGCGTGCCGGCGATGCTGCCGGCCTTGCCGGAGGGGGCGCCGGCCAATCGCCTGGGTCTGGCCCGCTGGCTTGTCGACCCCCAGCATCCGCTGATGGCCCGCGTGGTGGTGAACCGCTTTTGGCAGCACTACTTCGGCACGGGACTGGTGAAGACGGCCGAGGACTTTGGCGCGCAAGGCGAGCAGCCTTCGCACCCGGAGCTGCTCGATTGGCTGGCTACGGAGTTCATTTCGAGCGGCTGGGACGTGAAGCACTTGCAGAAGCAGATCGTGATGTCGCATGCTTACCGGCAATCGTCGCAGGCGACGCCGGAGCTGCTGGCCCGCGACCCCGAGAACCGGCTGCTGGCGCGCGGCCCGCGGTTCCGGCTCGACGCCGAGGTGGTGCGCGACGCGGCCTTGGCCGCGAGCGGCCTCTTGGTCGAAAAGGTCGGCGGCCGCAGCGTGAAGCCCTATCAGCCTGACGGCGTGTGGGAGGCGGTTGCCTTCCTCGGCAGCAATACCGGCGTGTACAAGGCCGACTCCGGCGAGGGCCTCTATCGCCGCAGCCTGTACACGTTCTGGAAGCGGACGAGCCCGCCGGCCTCGATGAGCACGTTCGACGCCCCCTCGCGGGAAACCTGCACGATGCGGCGTCCGCGCACGAACACGCCGCTGCAAGCGCTCGCGCTCTTGAACGACGTGCAGTTCGTCGAGGCTTCGCGCAAGCTGGCCGAGCGGATGATGACCGAAGGGGGCGAGACGGCCGAATCGAAGGCCGCCACCGGCTTCCGCCTGGCAACCGCCCGCGCTCCGCGGCCCGACGAGCTGGCGGTGCTGCTCGGCGCGTTCGGCCAAAGCCTGTCAGAGTACGTGGCCCACAAGGACGAAGCGAACAAACTGCTGGCGGTGGGCGCTTCGCCGAAGAACGACGGGCTCGACCCGGCGGAGCTGGCCGCCTGGACGATGGTGGCCAACATGATCCTGAACCTGGACGAAACGATCACGAAGGAGTGACGACGGATTTTTTTAACCGCCGAGACGCCGAGAGTAGCCGGCACACTCCGTGTGCCGAATGCTGAAGCGGCGTTCACGCTTAAGTTTTTGAACCGCGGAGGACACAGAGGACACAGAGGACAAGGCTGGGCGGCAAACGTGGACAAGGACACGAGAACCCTCTGGTACGTTGCGATCGCGATGCCGCTGGTGGTTGGCTTGGGGTTTCACCAAGTTTTCGGCGTACCGCTTTGGATCGGAGTGCCGTCAGCGTTCGTGGTGATCGATGGCGGCGGGTGGTCGCTGTATCGCAAGTGGGCGAAAGCGCTCGAGCGAGAAAGCACGCCGGTTGCCGAACTCCTCGATCCCGTGTTCGGCCACATTGAATTGCAGCACAACAAGAAGTCGTGGGAAGGCGAAGTTCGATTTGCGCCCGTCAGCCAGGAAATAATGGTGTCGATTTCCGCCGGCCCCGAGGGACCAAGCGAGGCCCAGCGCGAACTGTATCGGCAGATCGAGGGTCGTTACCTAGAACTGCTCCCGAAGATGCATGCCTTGCTCGCGGCCGAGGCCGCAAGCCTGATCGAGGTCCATCAGGAGACGACCACCGCGAACGACTACGAATTCGAACTGGCAGGGATCGAGATCGAAAAGACCTTGGACAAGTGGATCGCCCACTTCACGGCCAACGCCGTCGGCAAGCGCGGCGAAGAACTGCTCGAACAGTCGTGGGGCGTCGACGCCGTCACAAACATGAGCTATTTCGTCTTCGTCGAGAACTGGCAGCCGCAAGGCGTCTGCCTTGTGGATTGAGTTCGGGTCGGGAAACGTCAGAGTCATGAATTCGCAGCCGAGCCTTGCACCGCTGTTCGAATCCCTCTGGGCCGCCCAGGCTGAGCGGCGCGATCCCGTGCGCGTGTGGCTCGCGTTCCTCGGCGTGCCCTTGCTCGTTTCTTGGGCCGGTTGGCGAGCCTTGGGCTGGCCGCTGGCCGTTATGCTGCCCACCAGCGTGGCAGTTTGCCTGGTCGGATACTCGACGTTCCGAGTTCGGCTGCGACGCCGCTGGAAGGCCGGGATGTTGTTCGGCGAAGAGCTACACGTTCCCGCGATCGGCACTTTGAAGGCGAACGGAGCCGGTGTCTGGAGCGGGGTCGTGCAGTTTCCACCGCACGAGGGCAACGTAGGCGTTTCGCTGGCAGGCAACGCTGAGGGCCCCGGACCAGCTCAGCGAGAGCGATTCCGATGGCTGCTCGAGCACTACGTGGCCCTTGAGCCACAAGTTTTGCACGAGCTCCAAAATTATTGCTCGTCCCGGGGCGATGCTCGTGACTTCCCCTGGAGCCTATGGGCAATCCACGTCGGCCGGCGGCCCCGCCGCTGGACCCTGGAATACCACCGCCTCGACGATCAACCCGAAACCAGCGAAACATGGTTCGTAAAAATGATCGACGACCGTATCTCCCGCATATCCTGCCAGCCGCTGCTCACAGATTGAGACGAACGAACAACGAAACCAATAAGCCTCTCCGCGTCCTCCGTGTCCTCTGCGGTAAGAATTCTTCCCCTCCGTGCCTCCGTGTCTCCGTGGTTAAAAACCTCCGCGTCTCCGCGGTTAAAATAAAACCCTGAAGAACCCCCGGCCCCGCCCTAGGAAGCCGCTATGGATCCTCGCCAAGAATACGCCCTCACCGAGACCCGCCGTCACTTCTTCGGCCGCGCTGCCGCCGGGCTCGGCACGGCCGCGCTCGCCTCGCTGCTCAACCCCCGGCTGCTCTCGGCCGGCGTGCCGGAGGGGTTGGCCACGCATGGCGGCGCGCTGCCGCAGTTGCACCATGCGCCCAAGGCCAAGCGGGTGATCTGGCTGTTCATGGCCGACGCCCCCTCGCAGCTCGACCTGTTCGACTACAAGCCCAAGATGGTCGACTGGTACGACAAGGATCTGCCGGAGAGCGTGAGGGCGGGGCAGCGGCTGACGACGATGACCTCGGGGCAGTCACGGTTCCCCATCGCGCCGAGTCTGTTCAAGTTCAACCAGCACGGCCAGAACGGCACGTGGCTTTCCGAGCTGCTGCCGCACACCGGCACGATCGTCGACGACATCGCCATCGTGAAGTCGCTGCACACCGAGGCGATCAACCACGACCCGGCCATCACCTTCATCCAAACCGGCAGCCAGTTGCCCGGCCGCCCCAGCGCCGGCGCTTGGGTGTCGTACGGCCTAGGCAGCCCCAATCAAGATCTGCCGGCTTTCGTGGTGTTGCACTCGAAGTGGTCGGCCAAGTCCGGCACGCAGGCGCTTTTCTCGCGGCTGTGGGGCTCTGGCTTCTTGCCGACCAAGCACCAAGGCGTGGCGCTGCGTTCGAGCGGCGATCCGGTGCTCTACCTGTCGAACCCGCCGGGCGTCAGCGGTAGTTTGCGCCGCAAGATGCTCGACGGTATCGCCGCCCTGAAT
The DNA here is from genome assembly GCA_044221365.1 of Pirellulales bacterium. Taxonomy (GTDB): domain Bacteria; phylum Planctomycetota; class Planctomycetia; order Pirellulales; family JBGAPH01; genus JBGAPH01. The sequence continues at coordinate 27,629 of JBGAPH010000059.1, read as the reverse complement.
CAGAAGCGGCACGAGGAGTTCGCCGACCCGGAAATCGTCACGCGGATCGCTCAGTACGAAATGGCCTTCCGCATGCAGACCTCGGTGCCGGAGCTCGTGGACATTGCCAAGGAGCCGCAGAGCACGCTCGAGCTCTACGGCCCCGAGGTCACGCAGCCTGGCACGTTCGCCTACAACTGCCTGCTCGCCCGCCGGCTGGCGGAGCGCGGCGTACCCTACACGCAGGTCTTCATCCGCGGCTGGGACCACCACAACGATCTGCCGGAGAACATCCGGTTGATGGCCCACGACATCGACAACGCGGCCGCCGGCCTGGTGAAGGACCTCAAAGCCCGCGGCATGCTCGACGACACGCTCGTGGTCTGGGGGGGCGAGTTCGGCCGCACGATCTACAGCCAAGGCACGCTGACCAAGACCAACTACGGCCGCGACCATCACCCGCGCTGCTTCACGATGTGGCTGGCCGGCGGCGGCGTAAAGCCAGGCATCACCTACGGCGCGACCGATGACTTCAGCTACAACGTGACGGAAAACCCGGTTCACGTGCATGACCTGAACGCCACGCTGCTGAACCAACTGGGCGTGGACCACGAGAAGCTGACCTACCGCTTCCAAGGCCGCGATTTCCGGCTGACGGACGTGGAGGGCACGGTGGTCAAGGATTTGCTGGCGTAGGGCGAGTTGATCGGTTTGCCCCCCGTGACTCACGGGGGGCTAAAGGATGCCAAACGGCGCTCGCCATTCATTAGCCCCCGGCGAGTCGCCGGGGGGCACACCGGCAGACCCGCGCGATACGGTCGACTCACGGCCGTGGCCTCGCTATCGTGGCCGCATGGAAGACTTCTTGCGGTTCTCTGGCGCCGTGCGGCGATCCGCCGAGATCGCCGCCTGGTTCGCCAGCGACGCGAACCCGCTGCGGCAGACGACACGGCTGTGGTTCGAGCAGATGCGCGGCTGCGGCGCCGACGTGCGGGAGTTGTTCCACGACGGTTGCCCCGTGGCCTGCGTCGACGACGCGCCGTTCGCCTACGTCAACGCCTTCAAGGCGCACGCCAGCGTCGGCTTTTTTCACGGCGCGGCGCTCGCCGATCCGGCCGGCCTGCTCGAAGGCGCCGGCAAACGGATGCGGCACGTGAAGCTGCGCCCCGGCGAGGACCTGGACGCCGACGCCCTGAGCGAGCTGATCGCAGCCGCCTACGCAGACATCCGTCGACGCCTCGGCAAGTAGGTTATGCTTCAGCATAACGAGCCCGCGAGCGACGCCTGCGCGGCGCGCATTCTTCATAACCTCTCTCCGTTCGTGCGCCGGTCGTTATGCTGAAGCATAACCTACAGGAACCCCAGGAATCGAACGCCGCGCCGCGGCCGCGGCTGCCGCGCAACGTCGTCCTGCTCGGCTGGGCGAGCCTGGGGAACGACATCGCCAGCGAGATGATTTTTCCGCTGCTGCCGCGTTATGTGGCCCAGGTGCTGGGCGGCGGCGCAATCACGCTCGGCGTGATGGAGGGGCTGGCCGATTTCGCCGCGGCGCTGCTCAAGCTGTGGAGCGGCTGGTGGTCGGACCGCGCCGGGGACCGCAAAGGCTTTGTCGTGGCCGGCTACTCGATCGCGGCGCTGGGGCGGCCGCTGTTGGCCCTGGCCACGGCGCCCTGGCAGGCGGTGGCCATTCGCGTGGGGGACCGCATCGGCAAGGGGCTGCGCACCGCGCCGCGCGACGCCGTGATTGCGGAGAGCACGCCGGAGGAACAGCGCGGCGCGGCCTTCGGCTATCACCGGGCGATGGACCACCTGGGGGCGGCGATCGGCCCCCTGCTGGCGATGGCGTGCCTGTGGCTCTTTCCGGAGCGGCTGCGGCTGATCGTGGGACTGTCGCTCGTGCCGGGCTTGTTCGTGGTGGCGCTCGTGGTGTTTGGACTCGCGCCGCAGCCGCCCAAGATCGCCGCCGGCAAGCGGTTCTCGCTGCGGCTGGCTGGCTTCGACGGGCGGTTTCGGCGGTTGCTGGGCGCTTCGGCGCTGTTTGCGCTGGCGAACTCGAGCGATCTGTTTCTGCTGGCGTGGGCGTCGGCGCGGGGCCTGAGCGAGCCGCTGGTGCCGCTCTTGTGGCTGGCCTTGAGCCTGGTGAAGAGCGGCGGCACGCTGCTGGCCGGGCGGGCCGTGCCGAAGTTCGGCGCGCGGCGGCTGATGCTGATCGGCTGGGCGCTGTATGCGGTGGTCTACGGGCTGATCGGCCTGGCGGCCTCGGCCTGGCAGGTTGTGGCGCTCGTGCTCGTGTATGGGCTGTTCGACGCCCTGACCGAACCGGCCGAGAAGACGCTGGTGGCTCGTCTGGCGGGCGACCAGGCCGGGCAGGGCTTCGGCTGGTTCCACTTCAGCGTGGGGCTGGCGGCGCTGCCCGGCAACGCGCTCTTCGGCTGGGTCTACGAGGCCGCCTCGCCCACGGCGGCCTTCAGCATGGCGGCCGGCTTTGCGGCGCTGGCCGCCGTGGTGCTGGCGACAATCCGCGAGTGACGGCCGCGGCCAGCGAATGCGGTTCGCGTCGGCGGGAGGCGGTTCGCAGCGGTTCGCGGCTTGTTTGCCTAGATTGCCGGCTTACAATAGCCGAAAGCGCGGCTGCCGCTTGCCGCCGCCGGACTTTGCCTTTGCCCCTTTCTCGCCGAGAATCCGACCGATGCCGGGCCTCAATCATCACTCCTCAGGCAGCGTGCTCGTCATTCAACTCGCGAACCCGCGGATTCTCGACCAGCAGGTGATTGACCAGATCGGCACGGAGCTCAAGGAACTGCTCGACAAAACCGAGCAAGAGCGAGTGGTGCTCGATTTCCGCCAGGTGCAGTTCATGTCGTCGGCCATGCTGGGGGCGCTCGTGCGGTTCCGCAAGCAATGCACCGAGATGAAGGCCGACCTCAAGCTGTGCAGCATCTCCAAAGACATCATGGAGGTGTTCAAGGTCACCAACCTGCACAAGGTCTTCGACATCCAGGCCGACGAAGCGACGGCGGTGGCGGCCTTCGACAAGAAGAAGGGCTGGTTCTCTTAAGCGGCTTCCGGCGAGGAACAAGACTGGCATGTCTGGCGACGGGGCCCTGGAGCGCGTGTTGGTCCGCTTAGCCACGAGCGCCGACGCAGCCGCGGTGGCCGCGATCTACAACCACTACGTCGCCGAGACGGTGGTCACGTTCGAAGAAACTTGCGTGCCGGGCGAACAAATGGCCCGGCGGATGGGCGAGGTGTTCGCCGCCGGACTGCCGTGGCTGGTAGCCGAGGGCGCTGGCGACGTCGTCGGCTATGCCTATGCCACGCGCTGGCGCACCCGCTCGGGATACCGCTACTCCGTGGAAATCACGGTCTATCTCGCGCCGAGCTGCGTCGGCCAGGGAATCGGCACACGGCTCTACGCCGCGCTGTTCGAGCGGTTGCATGCTCTGGGCGTGCATGCCGTAATCGGCGGCATCGCGCTGCCCAACCCCGCCAGCGTGGCGCTGCACGAGAAGTTTGGCCTCGAGCAAGTTGCCCACTTCCGCGAAACGGGCTTCAAGTTCGGCCGCTGGATCGACGTGGGCTACTGGGAGCGGATCCTGTAGCTAACGTTTGCGGGCCTACTTACCCTGCCGAGATTGCGGCCATCGCTTCGGCCGGAATGTTGAAGTTCGAGGCCACGCTCTGCACGTCGTCGTGGTCGTCGAGCGCTTCCATCAGCTTGAGCACCTTGCGGGCGGTGTCGGCGTCGAGGTCGACGGTGCTCGTGGGGATGCGGGCAATCTCGCTGACCTCGGGCGTGTGCCCCGCCTTGGTGAGCGCTTCCGACACGGCCATGAACTGGCTGGGATCGCAAGTCACTTCGAACTTCTGCTCGACCGCCTTCACGTCGTCGGCGCCGGCCTCGAGGGCCAGCTCCATGAGCGCGTCTTCGTCGACGCCCGCAGCTGGGAGGATGAACAGCCCCTTGCGCTCGAACATCCACGACACGCAATTGGCGGCGCCGAGCTTGCCGTCGTTGATTTCGAACAGCTTGCGGATTTCGGGGGCCGTGCGGTTGCGGTTGTCGGTCATGATTTCGCAGAGCACCGCCACGCCGCCCGCGCCGTAGCCCTCGTAGAGAATTTCGTACAGGTCGCCGCCGTCGAGTTCGCCCGTGCCGCGCTTGATCGCCCGTTGGATGTTGTCCTTGGGCATGCTGACCTTGCGGGCGTCGTCGATGGCGTAGCGCAGCCGCAGGTTGGCGTCAGGGTCGCCGCCCCCCATCTTGGCGGCGATGATGATGGCCTTGGAGAGCTTGCTCCACAGCTTGCCCCGCTTGTTGTCGATGAGGGCCTTTTTGTGCTTGATCCCTGCCCAATGGGAATGGCCAGCCATGTTCCGTGTGCGCCGTCGTTCGAGAGAGGGAAAACCGGGGCGAGCCGCAGCCCCGCCGCGGGCCGCGCCCCTGCGAGAAAGCTCGCGGAAACGCCTATTACCAGCTTGGGCCTCGAGCGGGATTTGGTCAAGGCGAACCGCGGCCGCGGCCGGCGGTCTATTCGGCCTCGAGTTGGGCGCGGGCGGCGTCGATCTGGGCCTTTTTCTCGGGGGAAACCGTGGGGAACTCGAGTTTCAGGCCGTCGAGCGCCCGCACGATGAGATTGGCCACTAAAGCCCGACTAACCCACTTGTAGTCCGCCGGAATGACGTACCAAGGGGCCCAGGGAGTGCTCGTGCGGGTGAGCATTTGCTCGTAGGCCTGCTGGTAGTCGTCCCAGTAGGCCCGCTCGGCCAGGTCGGCGGCCGAAAACTTCCAGTGCTTGGCCGGGTCGTCGATGCGGTCGAGGAACCGCTTCCGCTGCTCGTCCTTGGAGACGTTTAAGAAGAACTTGAGAACGAGCGTGCCGTTGCGGTCGAGGTGCCGCTCGAAGGCGTTGATGTCGTCGTAGCGGGCCACCCAGAACGATTTTCGCTTCGGCTTGGCGCCCGGCAGCCGCTGCGCCGCCACCACCTGGGGGTGGACGCGGGCCACGAGCACGTCCTCGTAGTAAGAGCGGTTGAAGATGCCGATCCGGCCGCGCTCGGGCAGGGCCTTCATGCAGCGCCAGAGGAACGTGTGGTCGAGCTCCTCGCTCGTCGGCTGCTTGAAGCTATACACTTGGCAGCCTTGGGGGTTCACCCCGGACATCACGTGCTTGATGGCGCCGTCCTTGCCGGCGGCGTCCATCGCCTGGAAGACGAGCAGCACGGCCCAGGTGTCAGCGGCGTAGAGGCGCTCTTGGGCGGCGGAGAGTGCGGTGACATCTTGGCTGAGCAGCTTCTCGGCGAAGGCGCGGCGTTCGGACTTGGGGATCTCGGGATCGCCGGCCCAGGCGGGGTCGTGACGCTCGAGCCGGCAGCGCTTGCCGGGGCGGACGCGGCAGAAGGCCAAGATTTCGTCGATGCGGTCCGGCGAGTCTGACGGCATATCCGGGAATTCCCAAGCGATCCGAGTCAGGCGGGGGGAGAGCCGCTTCTCAGGATAGTCAAAGGAAAACCGCCGCACACGATGTCCACACGCGTTTTTTGGCGACTGCGCCAGAGAAAAGCGAAAGGGCGCCGGCCTCGTCGCAAGGGACAAGACCGGCGCCCGGCGATCCGGTTTTTGAGCCTAGCAGTGGGAGGCGCGCTGAGCGGCGCGATAGGCGTCGCCCCCCAAGCGTCGCACCGCCAGCGCGTAGGTCTCGGCGACGACATTGCAGGCTTCCCGGCCGGGCGCTTGCCACCAGCCGGAGTAGCCGTTGCGGCAGGCGTCGCGCAAATGACCGAGGAATTGCGAGTCGCAGTCCGACTTTTCGCGGCCGCAGGTCTCGTAGCACGAGTCGTGGGCCTCGCAGGCCGGCGTGAAATCGGCGTCGCCGAACTGCTCCGGCACCAGCGGCTCGTTCCATCCGGAGCCGCACGCGCCGGAGGGGAGGAGAGCGCCTGCGCGCCCGCGAGACGAGGAAGTTTGGCGCACGGACAGGCGCCAACTCGATCGCTGCCTTGGAAGCTTCATGAATCACCTCCGAAAGGCTAACAGCGGCGGCGGCATGCGGAGTGAACTGCGCCGCAGGCGGCGCGGCACGCCTCGGCGCCAGCGCGCGAGCGAATCCGCGAACAACCAGCCGCGCAAGCACTGGCTGCCGCATCGCAAGCAGCTTGGCAAATGCGGCGGCGAATTCCGCCGACATCCACGTGAATGTTGGGCCACGAAGGGCCAATCCGATGCGTCGAAGAAAGCTTCATGAGGGTTTCTCCAAGTACGAAGGTATCTAAAAAACGCTACCTACACCGGCTGCGGCAGCGAGCCGCCGCGGCCGCACAGGCCGCCCGGCAGATGGGTACGCCGACGCCCGACGTGCCGGCCGTGCAACCGGCGTTGCAGGCTGCGAGCGCAGCGTCGCAGGCAGGCCTGCAGAGCGGGCGCGTCCATAGCGGCGGAACCCAGTGGGGTAGCCGGGGCTGACGGATGTTGGGCCAAGAGGGACCTACGAACACACGAGCGGACAGTTTCATGGAAGAACTCCCAAGAAATGGCGGGGAAAAGGCGGCCCTCAGCACCGCCCTTTCCGCCGCGGAAGAGTCAGGCCTAGCAAAGCGCCTCGCAGATCGAGCGCGCCGGCTCGGGCAGCAACTTGCACAGGTCGCACGCGCCGAGCGACGGACGCACCCGACCAACTTCGTCGCGCTGCGCAGCGACCGCGCTCGCCGGCGAGGCGGAAGGCTCGCTGGACTGCGCCAGCAGGCGATTGGCGGGCGACAGGGGAAGCTTCATGGAACCAACCTCCGTTTGAACAGGAAAACTGGAAAGGGAACTAATACCCGCACGCACGCAGGCAGCGTTCGCGCAGGGCCGCGTCTTGGATGCGCATGCAGATTTGCTCGCAATGCCCTGCAAAGACGCTTTGCGGAGCGATTTGGGCGCGGTTGGGGGCCGGCGCGGGGCGGGCATTCAACCGGGGGAGAGCGGACAATTTGCTGGGCAGCTTCATGAGCTAACTCCTCGTATAGATGCGGTAGCCGTCGAGTCGAGGAACGACATCGGCCACGTCCACCGTGAGCGACAGCACCGTGCGGCCGCGGAACTGGTTGTTGAAGTCGAAGAACGCCACGTCGACGTCGTAAGGATCGGAGTCGAGGCGATTGCACGGGGCCGGGTTGACCTCGATGCCGTCGACGGCCAGCGAACGGTAGGCGTTGGCCTTGCCGTCGCCGCCGGCCACCAGGCTGGCGAACAGCCCCAGCGGATCGGCCAGCACGCTGCCCAGCAGGCTGATTGCGGCGGTGGCGCCGAAGTTCTTCGCCCGGTCCTGCGGGGCGAGTCCGTCGTTGCGCATTTCGTGGTACAAACGGCTGACCAGACGCGTCGCGAGGCCGCGCGAGGCGACGTCATTGAGCGCGTCAGGCGCCAAGGCCAACAGCAGCCGCGCCGTATTCCAACTCGCGGTGCCGCGCAGCTGGGGCTCGATCACAGGTACGGTCTCGCCGCTGAGCAATTGCACCGTGCCGCCGAGCCGACCCGCGAAGGCCAGGTGCGAAGCGCGGTCCAGCGTTTCGCCAAACACCCGCGCGATTGAGGCCACGGTGGCCTCGGCCTGCGCGCGCACTTCGGCCGCCACCGCGGCGAGCGGCGCGTCGGACGGCGCGTCGAGCGAGCTCGCCGCGGTCTCGAGCCCCCCGTGGTCCGCAAAGAAGCGTTCCAATGCGGTCACCGGGATCACCAGGTTGGGCCGGCCCTGCACGGGACTGTTGGGACGAATGCCTTGCGACTCGAACAAGAACCGCACGAGCTCGAGATAGGCCGCCTCGGCGAAGGGCCCGGTGGGGCGCACGGCATACTTCGGACAGCCGTCTTGCGAGAGCAGCCAGATCACCGAGGAGGCATCGTAGAGGTGGCCGCCGTAACGGCGCGGACCGCCGTCGGCGCCTGCGCCGTCGTACCCCAGCAAGTACATAAGGAAGTGCGCAGGATCGGCGACGTTCAGGCCGTTGAGCACGGCGCCGTCGAAGTTGTCCTGCAGCGAACGCTGCCGCACCAGCAGGCCGAAGTCGTAGGACAGCTCCCCGACGACGTACACTGGTTGCGCTTGTTGCTGGCAGCTGCAGGCCGATGGCGCCAGGCTCGGCCGCACGCGGCGGCCCCGCGCAGGTTTTTCTCGCCCCACGCTCGCCGCCGGGACGGCCAGACCTTCAGAGAAGTCGCTCGCGTCGACCGATGCGACGACTTCCTCGTCCTCGACATCGCTCGCGGGGGTCGATTGGCAAGCGCAAGACGCCGACACGCTGGACGGCGCAACCTGCGACTTGGGACACGGCTCGACTGCCGCTCGTTCCTGCAACTCGTTCATCGTCAGAGCTCCTTTCGAGGGAAACAGAAGTTGGGCCGCCCGCAAGGCGTTGAGGGCGCCAGGATGGTTGGAGAGAGTCGCCGACGAGCGAATCGCATCGCGCGACCGCAGCAGCGCTTCGCGAACGGCGCGCGCGCTGGGTTCTTGGCCGCGCAGCTGCTGCAGGCTCAACAGCAATGCCGCCAGGCCCGACACGACGCCGCAGGCGAAGCTGGTGCCATCGCGGGCAATCGTCCCGCCGCCGGGCACAGCGCCGAGGATGGCTCTCCCTGGGGCCAGCACTCCCTGGCGCGCGTACACTGGGCCATGATTTGAATACGGCGCGGGGCCCTGCGCTTCGAGCGCTCCGACGGCCAGCACGCCAGGCAGCGCGGCGGGCACGTGCTGGCAGCGGCAGCCGTCGTTGCCGGCGGCCGCCACCACCAGCACGCCGCGCCGGTGGCATTCTTCGATTGCGGCCCGCAGCGAAGGGTGGGAGAAGCCGTCCGCCGTCGGGCAGTGCGCCCCCGCGCAGCGCGGCATCAGCTCGCCGCCGCTAATATTGATGACCAGCGGCGGCGCCACGCCGCGCGGCGGACGCAAGGCCGACCACAGGGCCCGCGCCAGGTCGGGCTGGGTGCAGGCGCGCAGGCCGGCGCCTTGGTCGACGAAGACGGGGCAGACGCGCACCGTGCAACCGGGGGCCACGCCCACCACGGGCGAGCCCGGCTGACCGACGATCGTGCTGGCCACGTGCGTGCCGTGCGCCATGGCCAAGCCGTTGCTTGCAGCGCTCCGCGCGACCGGCCCGCCTGTGCAGTTCTGCACGCGTGCCCCTTGAAAGCACGCATGCGCCGGATCGACCGGGCCATCGAGGAGCGCGATCACCACGTGCGGGTCCCCCTGCGTTTCTCGCCAGAGGCGCTCGACTCCGGTCAGGGAGGCAAATGGCTGGATCGTCATGACGTCACCCTAGAGCACCCTGCTATTCGTTGAATACAGAAGGTGCGACGAAGGCTCGCAGGCGACTGCTCGGCCAAGGCTAGTCATGTTCCACCGCTTTCCAGCACACGCCCTGGCCCAGGCCATCGGCCTGGAAGCGGATCGTTTTCTGGCCGCGGTTGAGCGTGGCGATCGTGTCGCGCAGGCGGCGCTTCGAATCCTGATCGGCGTGCGGCGGCAGCGGGTCGTCGATCCGCGTGGGCCAGCCCTCCTCCTCGAACGCCGCCAGCACGAGCTCCTGATTGGGCGCCGGCGAGCGGAATCGCTTCAGTACATCCTCGCGAAACGAAAACTCACGGCGATCGGCGTCCCAGCGCGGTCGATCGCCGATCGGCAGAGACCGTCCGTTGCGCTCGCCGCTGGGCGCCGCCTGCGTCGCCTCGCGTACGAACTGTTCGGCCCAGGTGGCGCCGATCGCCGACAGCACGAAGCAACTCGACGGGCCGAGCACGCGGCCGGCCGGCCGTTGTTGGAAGGCGCGGCAAGGATCGCTGGCGCGGGTCTTTTCCATCCCATGCTCCAGCAGCCCGTAGGCCAGGAGCCAGCGGAGGTCGTTGTGGGTGGCGCCCGCGCGCGCGAGGTCTTCCCACTCCACGGCGAACTCCCACGGGCTCACCTTCAGCTCGGCCGCGTAGTCGCGGGCCTGATACAAGACCGCCAGGGCCGCCGCCAGGCGCAGCGGCGGACGGCCGGGAAACGTCGACGAGGAGTGAGCCAAGCATGCGCACATCCGACGGACCACCTGCGAAACAAGGGTCTCGAGCCGCGACCGGCCGGATGCCGGCATGCGCGGCGTGCAACGAGAGGTTCATCGCACAGGCAGCACGTTAGCGAAGGCCGGTGACAACACCTTGTCACCCCGCGCCGCAGAGGCGGCAAGAATTTCGGCGCTGCTTCGTCGCGCGAGCGCGGCCCGTCTATGGCTCCACGTGCCAGCAGGGCCGCAGCGCAGAGACTGCTACGTCGGCCATTCGCCTGCGACGAGCAGCCGCGCCACCTGCGGAAACAGCATCCGCCCGGCGCGCGAGCGATGGCTGAGCGCCCACTTCACGGCCAGGCCCAGCTCGCCGAACGTACAGTGGTATTCGGGAATCTCGAAGAGCGGATCGTAGCCAAAGCCGTGCTCGCCGCGCGGCTCGACCAAGATCCGCCCTCGACAATCCGCCTCGCTCTCGGCGCGCACGTCGCCGCGCGGGTCGGACAGCGTCATGTGGCACACGTAGCGGGCGCCGCGGCGCTCGAGCGGCGTACCGGCCAGCTCCGCCAGCAGTTTGGCGTTGTTGGCTTCGTCGGTGGCCGACGGGCCGGCGAACCGCGCCGAATAGACGCCGGGGCGGCCGTCGAGCGCGTCGACCGCCAGCCCGCTGTCTTCCCCCAGCACCCACGCGCCCAACGCCCTCGCCTGTTTCACGGCCTTGAGCCGCGCATTGGCGGCGAACGTGTCGCCGGTCTCCTCGACCTGGATGGCCCGCGGCCAATCGGCCGGCGTCGAGAGCCGCAGTCCCAAGGGGTCGAACAGGTCCTGCAGCTCGACCAGTTTCTTGCGGTTTCCTGTTCCCAGCACCAGTTCGGCCGGCATCTCGGGTTTCCTGTTCAGACACTCTTGGAATCGCGCGGGTGCGAGCGGGCCATTCTAGCGGCTGCCCGCAGGGAGACGACGGTCGACGAACGAATCCCTCCGTCGAGCTATTTCACCGCAACCTGTTCTGCGGCTACAATGCGGCGATTCGCGGCCGGCGTTTCGCCTTGTCGGCTTGATCGCAGCAACGACGTTCTGCCGTTGCGGCCGGCGACCCAGGCGCCCCCCGCGAACCGCTCTTCAACGGCCGCTTGTCCGGCCACGCTCGAAAACTCGTCGCAATTTTGGTTCACGGCCCCCGAAGGGGATTGCGCGCCGGGAATCAGGAGGCATTTGGTGGTTGCGCTTTGGGAAGCATCCCTGCGGCCGGCGGACCGTGCGCTTTCCGGCGTGTTGCCGCGCCAAGAGAGGGCTGCATGAATCCCGCCACAGACGGAACCACGGCCACCCTGCCCGCTCCCCCAGCGCCGTTGCCGGCCGGGGTCGTCGGGCTGGAGGACTCGGTCGCCCGCGAACTCGTTCAGGTGTTCAAGCTGTTTTCCGACGAGACTCGGCTCAAAATCCTGGCCTACCTGTTTCAGGCTCGCGAACTGCATGTGCGGGCGTTGTGCGAAATGCTTGGTCAGAGCCAGCCTGCGGTGAGCCATCACTTGGGTCTGCTCCGCGCGGCCGGGCTGGTCGACGCCCGCCGGTCCGGCAAGCACAACTACTATCACCTGCAACCGCAGCGGCTCGAGGAGCTGTTCAGCCGGGCGATCTGGCCGGCCGACGCGTCAGGCCGGCGGCTACGGTTCGACGACTACCTGCGGGGCATTTCGCCGCCGCACTGAGCGCAGGAGCCTTGGCTCGTGCTTGTTCGGGTTGCCCTTGCGGGCCAATGTGCCCTTACCCGAAAACCAAGCTGTGACGGAGCACGCTAGGGCTTGGCGAGCAACTCGTCGACGTGCTTCCGAACTGCGGCATAGGTGAACTCGCCGTCGATGCCGAACTTGTGGCTCAGCTTCCCTTGTTGGTCGTAAACGAAAACGGCCGGCGGGGCGTAGAATTCGAGCCGTTTGAGCACCGCGTCGGCTTCGTCGCTCGAGAGCACGTTGTCGAACTTGGCCCCAAACCGCTCGAGGAACTTGAGCACCTTGGCCTGCTTGTCCTCGGGGCGGCCGACGCCGTCGAAATCCAGGCTCAGCGACACGCAGGCGAGCTTCTCCGGCCCCAACTCCTGGCTCAGGGCCACGAGGTTGGGAAACTCCTTCAAGCAGGGCTCGCAGCTCGTGCTCCAGGCGTCGACGACCACCACCTTGCCGCGGTGGCTGGCGATCAGTTGATCGAGGCCGGCGCCGTCGAGAATTTTCAGGGTCACGCCAGTGGCTGAAGCCGGGGGCGCGGCCTGTTCGGGGGCGGGCTTGTCACCTTGAGCGGGGGCGGTTGGCGACGGGCCGGCGGACGTTCCGGCGGGACCAGTCGGCGCCGGGGAACAGCCAAGGGCCACGAGCAAGCCAAGCAGGGCAATAGTGCGACGCATGTCTCTGAAATTCTGGGCAGGAAGGGCCGGGGAGCGACCGTCACTTTAGCCGAAGGGGCGTCGGAGCGTCAAAATCAGAGCCCACGTTCCACCCGCGTTCCCGCGGTGCGGGTCCTACATCGGGCTCTGCCCGCGCGACCGGTCCAGCAAAATTCTCGTTCTGAGCCAAGGGCGAACGATCCTCCCCCGCCGGGGGCGGCCTTGGGCTAACCTTTCGTCAGGCGGGTCATTCTGCAGTTCGCCTCCTCTTTTCGAGGGTCGTGGTCATGGGCTTTGCGAACGATCTCTTCCAAGAGTTGACCCATTTCTCGGCTCGCCTGACGCCCGAACAGTGGGTGTTCGCGCTGGCGGTGACGGCCGCCGTGGGGTATCTGGCCTCGCGGGCGGCGTCGTCGCTGCGGGGGCTCTAGCGCCTGGCCGGCGTTTTGCGCCCCACTTCCCGCGGCTGGCGACGCGCTGGCAGGACTCTGCTTGCGCGGACCTGAGCGGCTACGCAACGCCAAAACAGCCCCCCTTCCGCACAGGCGGCGAGTCCGCAGCGCCCAATTCCGTTCCCGCAGAATTCGCGGAAATTCCCCCGCCGGATGATTGCTGGCCCGCAAATGGGCGGCTTAGAATGCAGGTTCGTAGCGGGGCCTGTTTGCGAACCGAGGCGGAGAAAAGTGTCGATGGCGTTCCGGTCCAGATTTTTCTCTTGGTTGCTGCTGGCCTGCCTGGTTGCGGGCTGCACGCCGCAGGGCAACACGGGCACCGACGACGCAGCCGCTCGGCTGCGCACGCTGGCGGTGAACTACCAGCGCTACGCCGGGCAGAACCAAGGCAACGGCCCTCCCTCGGAGCAGAAGTTCAAGGACTTCATCAAGAAAGTCGGTCTGCCCGAGGGCCTAACGATCGACGACTTGTTCGTTTCTCCGCGTGACAAGCAGCCTTACGAAATCCGCTACAAGATCCGTCCCGGTTTCCCTGGCCCGGATTCGCCCGTGATCATGTGGGAACAGACGGGCGACGGCTCGACGCGCCAGGTGGCCCGAGCGAGCGGCGCCGTGATCGTGGTTCCTGAAGCGGAGTTCGCGCAACTCAAACCCAAGTAATGGCGCCGTCGGGCCTTTTCGGGCCGCGCGACGGATCTCCCTGCTCGTCCTCATTCGCCCACCGTTTCCGGAGTCGTTCATGCATCGTTCCCGCCCCTCTCAACGCGGTTTCACCTTGGTGGAACTGCTGGTCGTGATCGCGATCATCGGCATCTTGATCGCCTTGTTGCTGCCCGCCGTGCAGGCTGCCCGCGAGTCGGCCCGCCGCATGCAATGCGTGAACCACCTAAAGCAAATGGCGCTGGCGAGCCACGTGTTCGCCGATCGCCACAAGTGCTTTCCCACCGGCGGACTCGTGCCCTGGCCGGAAGTGACCATGGTCAACGGTCAGATCGCGGGACCGGAAAAGCAGGCGATGGGCTGGGCGTTCCAGATCCTGCCCTTCCTCGAACAAGACGCCATCTATCGGTTGCCCGCCGACAACGCCAAGGGCACGGGCAACATGCCCGCCTCGCAGGTCGAGCAACTGGTGGGCCGGATCGTGGTGACGTACTACTTCTGTCCTTCGCGGCGAAAGCCGGCCAAGCTCAATCAGTTGACCCTGATGGACTACGCCGGCATGACCGCCGGTCAACAGGTGAACGGCAACTACAACACCGAGTTCTGGGCCAACGCCGACCCGTTCAATCAGAATCCGCCCACGGGCACGACGTACCGGTACGAAGGCATCATCACCCGCACCAGGTATTCGACGCCCGGTCGTCCGCAAGACGTGATCGACGGTCTGTCGAACACGATCATGTTCGGCGAGAAATGGCTCGATCCCAGCCTGTATGAGTTGGGCGCCTGGTACGACGACCGCGGTTGGACCGATGGTTGGGACCCCGACGTGATGCGCTGCAGCGCCTTTGCGCCGCGCCCCGACTCGATCGGCGAGAGCAACAACTCGGCGGCCGCCATGGGCGGCGCTCATCGAAGCGGCTTCAACGCCGCCGCGGGCGACGCCTCGGTCCACTTCGTCAGCTTCAACATCGATCCCGAAACCTACCGCCGCCTCGGCCACCGCGAAGATCAATTGCCGGCTGGCTTCGAGAACTAGTCAGGGCGCTGCGGCGTCTGTACCGCCCCTTTCCCCCGGCCGAGGGCAGTGACTACACTGCCCTCGGCCGGTTTGTTTTTCCGCTCCCTAGCCCCGTGTTGCTGCCTGCATGTCGTCTGCGCCGTCGCCGCTCGAGTCTTCCGTCGAGATCGTCCGTCCCGATTTTCCCCGCGGCCCGTTCCGCGCCGCCCTGTTCGACTTCGACGGCACCCTCTCGCTGATTCGCCGTAATTGGCCGGGCGTGATGATTCCCATGATGGTCGACGTACTGGCGTCGACCAACTCGGGCGAAAGCCGTGACGAATTGCACGCCGCGGTCGAAGACTACGTGATGCGGCTCAACGGTCGGCAAACGATCTACCAAATGATCCGGCTGGCCGAGGAAGTGCAAAAGCGCGGCGGACAGCCCCGCGATCCGCTCGAGTATAAGCACACCTACCATGAGCTGCTGTTGGCCGACATGGGAGACCGCGTGGCCAAGCTGCATTCGGGCGAGACGCCGGCGGCCGACGTCACCGTGCCCGAGAGCCATGCCCTGCTCGCGGCGCTCGCCGAACGCGGGATCGCCCTCTATCTGGCCTCAGGCACCGACGTGGGCTACGTCAAGCAAGAGGCGGCCGCCCTGCGGCTGGCCCATTTCTTCGGACCGCACATCTACGGGGCTCTCGACGACTACCAGAACTTCTCCAAGGCCATGATCGTCGAGCAGATCTTGGGCGATTCCGGCGTGGCGCCGCACGAGCTCTTGGCCTTTGGCGACGGCTTCGTGGAGATTCAAGAGGTTGCCCGGCGTGGCGGCCTGGCGATCGGCGTGGCCAGCGAAGAAGAGAAGCGCGTCGGCGTGAACGCCTGGAAGCGCGGCCGGCTGATCGACGCCGGGGCGCACCTCATCGTGGGCGACTACCGCTGCTTGCCGGAGTTGTTCGGGCTACTAGGCCTCTAGGGCGCCAGCAGGCCCGCTCAGCCCCACTCGAGGCCGAGAAACGTGCGCCCGTCGTCCTGCTGGTTCACGCGGCGGATGAGGGCTGCCATCGGCGCGCCGGCATATTCCACTTCAACGGCGAAGCCAGGCACGAACTCGGCGGGCGCATGATCGACGAGGACGCCGATGCCGCCGAACGACTCGTCGCGCACGTGCGCGGGGATTTCTTCCCCGCTGCCGGTAAACAGAAAGACGCGGGCCTCGTCGGCCGGAAACCGCATCCAGCGGCGCTCCGTAACCTCGGCCGAGGAGAGGGAAGTAGGACCTTCGGGCGTGGAGTTGGTCGCGGTGCTCATCGGTTGCCCCAAGCCTGGTGTGTCGAAGCCGCACATCCGCCTGTGCATAAACCGTAGCACTCGTGCTCCACGGCGCCCGCCGCGGAGGGCCGCGCGGGGGCGACTCTGGGGCATTGCCTAGACCGCTCGCGCCGGGTGGGCGCCCTAAGCGCCCCGCCGGCCGACGGCTCTGAGGGATATCACCAGGGCTCCGTCGGCAGCGGTTGAATGTCCTTAGGCTTCACCTCTTCCTGATAGAGGCGAAACCCACGGGCCTGATAGTTCGGCAATGCCTGCGGGTGGTCGAGGGTGCAGGTATGCACCCACACGCGCCGCGTCGGAGGCCGCCAGGCACGTTCGACGGCTGCGGTCAGCATGGCTCCCCCCAGCCCCTGGCCGACGAATTTTTCGAGCAGACCGAAGTACACGATCTCGGTCTGCTCGCCGGCTTGGCGTTCGAGTTCGAAATACCCGGCCGGCGTGTTCCGCACATAGGCGATCCAGGTTTCGACCTCGGGCCGGTCGAGATACGCGGACCAGCGCTCGTAGCTCCAGACGCGTCGGTCGAGCCAGTGATACTTGGGTCCGACCGCGGCGTAGAGGAAGCGGTTCAGCTCGGGAAGCGGAATCTCCGCTTGACGCAGCTCGAAGGGCGTGCGCGGCGACTTTGCGGGGAGCAGTTGCCCCGGGTCGGTCATCTCGAGGTAGTACGTGGTGATGTCTGCAAGCGCCATGTCGCGGGGCTCGTGAGCGCGGAGGAAGGAATAGGTTGCTCCCTAGAGACGGAGCGGCGGCGAACAAGTCAAGAGCCGCAGGGTACGCTTGCGACCTGAACGGCACAATGAACGTGCGCGAGACCCTAGCTGCGCTTCTTGGTCGCCATGTAGGCGATTCCCGCGGCCAGCGCCCCGCAAGCGATCGCCGCGTAGAGCGCAGTTGTCGTCGAGCGAATGCCCAGGCCGAACTTGAGCGCCAAGAAGACCAGCGCCGCGGTGCCGAGGTAGGCTCCCAATACGACCGCCTGTTGCGGCAAGGGCTCGCGGCGGCTGCCGCCGCCCGCGGAGTCCTCTCCCTCCTCGTCGTCATCGCTCGTGCTGCTGGCTCGGACCGGCGGCGGAGCCCCGCTGGCCATCTCGGCCGCCGCCACGGCCCGTGAGTAATGTTGGCCGATCGCTTCGTTCATGCTGGCCGCCGTGCAGAGCACCGTGCGCACAGGCATGCCCAACCGCAGCCGCAACTCGTCTTCCACTTCGGGACGCAGCGGGTTGGGCGAGGCCATGAGCAGCGTGCCTTCGTCGACCATCACCGGGGCGCACGAGTGCTGCCGGGCGATCTGGGCCGGGATCTTGGGCACGAGCTCGAGGTCGACGCCGATGTCGGCCAATTCGATGAACGGCAGCCCGATGCCTTCGGCATAAGCCTGCATCACGACGTCGGGGGCGGCCATCTTCTGCTGCGTCACGGCGTCGCGCAGGTCCAGCCCCACGGCGCTCGCGTAGTTGCGGGCCTTGGCCAATTGCTCGGCCGTGATGATGCGGCGGCCCACCAAGAGCTGCTCGAAGGTGTAGCGCCGGCCGGCGGTCGCCTCGCGCCCCAAGCTGGCGTCGTACTCTTCCTTTCGCGCGCGATCGGTCAGGCAGAGCATGGCTTTGGCCAGCTCGTTGAGCAGGTCCTGCGACTGCTGCGCGTAGTCGCCCGCCGCATACTTGCGGACGTGGGCGTTCATCTTGCGGTAGTTGCCGCGGATCTTGGCGGCGTCGTCCTCGAACTTCTTCAGCCGCAGAAGCTGATAATGGTTGAGGGGGCGCTCCGCGTCAGGGATCTGAAGCCATTCCTTGTAGACGTCGATTTGAGTGGCCATGCGGACGGACGCTGTAGCGCAAACGAGCCGCGGCGCGGGCGCCGCGGCGACGAGGGTTCGAACGAAAACGCGAGCACGGGCCTCGCCTTACTCCACAACGTATTCCGAGGCCAGCGCGCTGTACGCGTCGACCTGCTGCTCATCGAGCCCGGCCCGCCGCTCGATGTCGATCGTGGCTTCCTGGCCTCCCGATTTGTCGCGGGCCCGCACCTTGATCCGCCCGGCGGTGTCGAACGAGTACGTCACCTCGATCGGCGAGCCCTTGGGCAGGCCTTCAGGCAGCCCCGTCACGCGGCAGTTGCCCAGCAGCGAGCAAGCGGCCGGATCGGGCGCGTCGCCTTCGATGACCTGAATGTTCACCCGTTGCTGTTTGTCCTGCGAGGTGACGAAGGTCTGCGTCACTTCGACTGGCAGCCGCGAGTTGCGCGGGATCATCACGTGGTTCACCACCTTGCCCGTCTTCGGATTGCGGGCGGCGACGCCGAGTCCGTGGGAGTTGACATCTTCCTGCCGCACGCCGGCGAGCAAGCGGCGGACGCGCTCGGTGAGCTGGCTGTCTCCGCGGTACTTGGCGTCGAGGATCGCTGCATGGATCGCCGCGCCCTGGGCTACCGAAGTGAACGGCGAAATGCCCCGGTACGGCTCGACTCCCGTGATCTCGTAGATGCGACGCGAAACCCACGGCATCAGCGTCGACCCGCCCACCAGCACGATGGCGTCGAGGTCGCCGATGCTCACCTTGGCCTGCTCCATCACCAACTCGGTGGTGTCGAGCGTGCGCTGGGCGAGGTCGGCCGTCATTTCGTCGAACTGAGCCCGCGAGATCGTCACGGAGATCGACTTGTCGCCGTGACGGAAGTGGATCGTGGTTTGCTCCTGTTCCGAAAGCGCGATCTTGGCCTGGTCGCACTCGTAGTGCAGCAGTTGGATGGCCGCACGCGATGCCCGCAGATCGACGCCGTGTCGCGTTTGGAACTCGTTGCAGACGTACTCGACGAGGCGATCGTTCCAGTCGACGCCGCCGAGGTGGACGTCGCCGTCGGTGGCCAGCACCTGAAAGTGCGTCGGCGTGTACTTCACGACCGTGACGTCGAACGTGCCGCCCCCGAGGTCGTACACCAGGGCCCGGCGCTCGCGCTCCTTCTCGGCCATCCCGCCCAACTCGCCTTGCTTCCAGGCGTAAGTAAGCGTGGCGGCGGTCGGCTCGTTGATGATGTCGACGACGTTGAGCCCCGCGATGCGACCGGCGTCTTGCGTGGCCTTGCGCCGCGCGTCGTTGAAGTAGTAGGGCACCGTGATCACGGCGTTGCCGATCGGGCCGATCCGCCGCTCGGCGTCTTGCCGCAGCTTCTTGAGGATGAGCGCCGACAGGAACTCCGGGGTGATCTCGCGGCCGTCGAACGTGCGGTTGTAGCCCACGTTGCCCATCTGCCGCTTGACGCGTTCGACGACGTTGTCGGGGTCTTCCATGGCGGCCCGCATGCGATTCGGGCCGACGATCACGTGGCCGCTCTCGGCCAGCAAGATCAGGCTGGGGGTCTCCACATCGTCGTCATCGTTGGGGACCGGCTGCGGGTTCCCCTGCTCGTCGAGGTAGGCGAGCGTGGAGAACGTCGTCCCCAGGTCGATGCCGACGGTGTGCCCCTCGAGAAATTCCATGACAATTCACCTGCGGAGGACGAAACGATGGCGCCCGACGGTCGGACAAACGGCCACGAAGGCGGGACGGGCGCGAACCGACCGCGCCGTCCTGGCCAGGAAAGGGCCGATCGCGCAGGGCGCAAACCGCCAAGCGTGGGACGGGGGAACGAGCTCACCACCAAACCCGCATTCTCAGTCGCCGCCGATGGGGCGTCAAGGTTTTGCTGGCACGTTCGGGGGGAGCGACACGGGATTTGTCGAGCACCGGGGTCGGTCGCCGAGCGGCGCGGGGCCGTGTTAAGATGCCGGCATGACCTCGCGCTCCCTGATCGAATTGGCCGAACGCTTCGCCGCCGGCGGCGCCTCCTTCGACGAGCTCTCGGCCGCCGTGCTGGCCGCCCGCTCGCTCGACCTAGGGGACGTGCAGCTCGATCTCGACCGCCGCCGCCGCTGCGGCTACCCCGAAGTCGTGTTCGGCCAGGGAAAAACGCCGGAGGCCATTGGGCGGGCGGTGGCGGCCCTGCGCGAGAACGGCTGCGACGCACTCGTCACCCGGCTCTCTCCGGAGCAGGCCGCTTGGCTCGCCGAGCGATTTCCCCAGGGGACGTTGAACGTGCTCGGCCGCACGTTTCGCCTGGCCGTCGATGAGACGCCCCGACCGCCGGTGGGGCGCGTGGCGGTGGTCACGGCCGGCACGGGGGATCTGCCGGTGGCCGAGGAAGCCCGCGAGACGTTGCTCTGGATGGGGGTCGAAACGGTGCTCGTCGCCGACGTGGGGGTTGCCGGGCCACACCGGCTGCCAGCTCAACTCGGCCACCTGGAAATGGCCGACGCCGTGGTCGTGGTGGCCGGCATGGAAGGAGCTCTTCCCAGCGTCGTCGGAGGGTATGTCGCCTGTCCCGTGATCGCCGTGCCGACGAGCGTGGGCTACGGCGCGAGCCTGGGCGGCATCGCGGCGCTCCTGAGCATGCTGAACAGCTGCGCGGCGAATGTAACCGTGGTCAATATCGACGCCGGGTTCAAAGCCGGGTATGTGGCCGGGTTGATCGCGGCCGGCAAGCGAGCCTGATTCGTTTTGGCTGACCGACATGGTGCGGCAGGAGGGCGTGGTTTTCCCTCGCTGACGCGTCGGGTTAGGATGGGGGGCGGTCGATCCCCCGTTCTGGAGACTCGCATGAACCGCCTTTCGAGACTGTGCCTGATGATCGCTTTGTGCGCGCTCGCTGCGGCGGGCCAGAGCCCGACCGCCGCTGAAGCCGATTCGGCGCTCCTGCTGCACACGCGAGCCCGCAAGCCGGTCGCTGCCGACGGCGAGGACGCCAAGTACGCCGTCGTCGAGGTCGAGCGCACCTGGGATCCCAAGAAAACGGCCCTGATCATCTGCGACATGTGGGACGACCACTGGTGCAAGGGGGCGGCGGCCCGCGTGGTCGAAATGGCGGGGCCGATGAACAAGGTGGTCCAGGCCGCCCGCGACCGCGGCATGCTCATCGTGCATGCTCCGAGCACGACGGTCGATTTCTACCGCGACACCCCGCAGCGGAAGCTGGCGCAGTCGGCCCCCTTCGCCAAGACCAAAGCCCCGCTGGCCTCGTCGCCGCGCTGGGGGACCGCCTGGTGCTGGCCCGATGCGTCGCGCGAGCCTGAACTGCCAATCGACGACTCCGACATGGGCTGCGACTGCGCCCAAAAGTGTGAAATCCGCGAGGCCTGGAAGCGGCAGATCGACACGCTCGACATCGCCGCCGGGGACGCGATCACCGACAACGGCCAGGAGCTGTTCAACCTGTTCGCCGAGCGGGGAATCGAGCACGTGATGATCATGGGCGTACACCTCAACATGTGCGTGCTGGGCCGCCCCTTCGCCATCCGGCAGTTGGTGCAGCAAGGGGTCGACGTCGTGCTGGTCCGCGACCTCACCGACACCATGTACAACCACGAAAAGCGCCCCCAAGTCGACCACTTTACAGGCACGGACCTGGTCGTGGAGCACGTGGAGAAGTACTGGTGCCCCACGATCCTGAGCACGGACCTGGTGGGGGGCGAGCCGTTCCGTTTCGCCGAGGATACGCGACCCGCGAAGACCGCCCCGGCAGGCGGGCAGTGAGCGGTTTTCGACCTGGCGTCTGAGCCGTTGCAGGGCTGCATCGACGCCCTACCGCTGTTAGAATGAGTGCGGCGAAAGATCGCCCCTGCCCCCTCCGCCCGCCAGTCGTTCTAGTCCCTTTAGGTCCCCGGTCCTTGACGATGACGTGCCTTCGCCGGTTTGCGCTGCGCTTTCGGCTCGCACTGGCCGCCGGTTGGCTGGCGGCGCTCTGTGGGCTGTGTTGGTCTGCAGCAGCGTCTGCGCAGGAGTCGCCGGCTACGGCGCCGGCCGATCATGCGCCGAAAATGCAGGCGGGGCTCGAGCTGTTCAAGGCGTCGGTGCGCGACCTGCTCTCGAAGCACTGCCTGGCCTGTCACGGCGGGGCCAAGACCGAGGGGGACTTCGACCTGTCGGATCGCGACAAGCTGTTCGACAGCGGCCAGGCCGGCGACAGCGCCGAGGAGAGCCCGCTCTTCGCACTGATCCAGCATGCCGAAGAGCCGCACATGCCCCACAAGCAGGACAAGCTGCCGGACGAAGCGATCGCGGCGATCGGCAAATGGCTCGACCTGGGCGCCCCGTACGACAAGCCGCTCGCTGGCCCGGAGCGCGACCCGGCAGGCGCCGAGGCCTCACCGTCTGCCAAGCGTTCCGACTTCTGGTCGTTCCAGCCGCTCGCGGTCGTTGCTCCCCCGGAGGTGAAACAAGCCGCTTGGACGCGGACGCCGATCGACCGCTTCGTCGCGGCGGCCCAGGAAGCCAAGGGGCTGCACGGCAATCCGCCGGCCGCGAAGCGCGTGCTCATCCGCCGCGCCTACTTCGATTTGATCGGCCTGCCGCCGACGCCGGAAGAGGTCGAGGCGTTCGTCGAAGACTCTGATCCCGCGGCCTATGAAAAACTGCTCGACCGCCTGCTGGCCTTGCCGCAGTACGGCGAACGTTGGGCAAGGCACTGGATGGACGTGGCCCGCTTCGCCGAGTCGCACGGCTATGAGCAGGACTACGACCGGCCCTTCGCCTTCTACTACCGCGATTTTCTGATTCGAGCGTTCAACGACGACCTACCCTTCGATCAGTTCATCCGCTGGCAACTCGCCGGCGACGAGTTCGCGCCCGATAACCCCTGGGCCCTGGCCGCCACCGGCTTCCTGGGGGGCGGCGCGTTTCCCACGCAGCTTACCGAAAACGAGTTCGAGCGTGCCCGCTACGACGAGCTCGACGACATGACGAGCACCACGGGCTCGGCGTTCCTGGGGCTCTCGGTCGGCTGTGCCCGCTGCCACGACCACAAGTACGACCCGATCGCCTCGGCCGACTACTACCGGCTGGCCTCGGCCTTCACGACCACGATCCGCAGCGAGATCGAGCTCACGCTGCCGGGGGCCGAGAAGCCCGAAAAAGTGCAGGTCACGAGCGAGGGCTTTCCCAAAACGAAGCACCATGCCGACGACCGCGGTTTTCCGCACTTCTACCCCGAAACCTTTGTGCTCAACCGCGGCGACCCGAGCCAAAAGAAGGAGCCGGCGGAGCTGGCCTTTTTGCCCGCGCTGATGCGTGACGGACGCGACACGGCCGACTGGCAGGTGGCCCCCCCCGAAGGTTGGACGCGCACCAGCTTCCGCCGGGCGAGCCTGGCGAACTGGATCACCGACCCGCGCCATGGCGCGGGGCACCTGGCGGCACGGGTGATCGTGAACCGGCTTTGGCATCTGCACTTTGGCCGCGGCATCGTCGCCTCGCCCAACGATTTCGGCATGCAGGGAGAGCGCCCCTCGCACCCTGAGTTGCTCGATTGGCTGGCGACCGACCTGGTGCACAACGGCTGGCAGCTCAAGCGGCTGCACAAGCTGATCATGCTGAGCGCCGTGTACCAGCAGGACGGCTCGTGGGACGAAGCGCGGGCAGCGATCGACCGCGAGAACATGTTGCTCTGGCGGCGGCCCCCTCGCCGGCTCGAGGCCGAGCCGATCCGCGATCAGATGCTGGCCGCCAGCGGCTTGCTCGATTCCACAATGTATGGCGCCGGCACTCTCGACCCGAACCACCGGCGCCGGAGCATCTACTTCTTCATCAAGCGGAGCCAGCTCATTCCGAACATGATGCTGTTCGACTGGCCCGAACATTTGGTGAGCATCGGCGCGCGGTCGAGCACCACGATCGCTCCCCAGGCGCTCTTGTTCTTGAACGGCCCCCAGACCCGGCAATACGCCGAAGGACTGGCCGCTCGCGCGCAGCGCGAGGCCCCCAGCACGCCGGTGGAGCGGGCGTACGCCATCTGCCTGGGCCGCGCCCCGAACGACGACGAGCGGCAACTCGCCGCCCAGTTCCTCGAGGCTCAGCACGCGAAATACACGGCGCTCGGCGACGACCAAGCCAAACACACGGCCCTGGTCGACTTCTGCCAGGCGCTGTTCGGCATGAACGAATTTGTCTACGTGGAATAGCTTTACCGCGGAGGACGCAGAGGACACAGAGAGGACAAATGATTTTGCTCCGCGTCCTCGGCGTCCTCCGCGGTAAGAATGCATTCGTTTCCGTGGGAAAAGCCCGCCTAAGGGAGTCGCAGCCATGAACTTGACCAATCACTTGCCGCCGGCGGCTTGGACGCGTCGTGAGTGGCTGGGGCGCGCTGGCGCTGGCGCTGGCTTGCTTGGCTTCGCCTCGCTGCTGGGGGAGCAGGGGCTGCTCGAGCGCCCTGCGGCCGCCGCCACAGGGCAGCCGCTCGATCCCATGGCCCCGCGGCCGAGCCACTTCGCCCCGCGCGCCAAGCGGGTGATTTGGGTCTTCGTCAACGGCGGCCCGAGCCACGTCGACACCTGGGACTACAAACCAGGTCTCGAGAAGTGGAACGGCAAGTCGATGCGGGAGTTCGACTCCGCCTTCCAGAACACCACCGGGTTCTTCAAGGACTCGGTCGGCGGGCTGATGAAGTCGCCCTTCAAGTTCACGCCGCGCGGCGAGTGCGGCAAGCTGGTCTCCGAGATCTTTCCCAATCTCGGCGAGCACGTCGACAAGATGGCCTTCATTCACTCAGGCCACAGCGAATCGAACAACCACTCGCCGGCCCTGTTCATGATGAACACCGGCATGCCCCGCATGGGCTTTCCCTGCGTCGGCTCATGGGTCACGTACGGCCTCGGCAGCGAGAACCGCGATCTGCCAGGCTTCGTGGTGATGAGCGATCCCAAGGGGCGCGGGCTGCCGAAGGGGCACGCCGCCAATTGGGGCGCGGCGTTTCTGCCCGGCGTGTTCCAAGGGACGCATCTGCAGCCCAAGGGGCCGCCGATCGAGAACCTGGTGCGCCCGGCCGAGATGACCGATCCCAGCCAGCGCGGCCAGCTCGATCTGATCAAGCGGCTCAACGAGCTGCACGCCGCGCGGCACGAGTCGGAGAGCGAACTGGCTGCCCGCATCGAGAGCTTCGAGCTGGCGTATCGCATGCAATCGGCGGCCCCCGAGGCGATCAACCTCGACGACGAGCCGGAGCACATTCACAAGCTGTACGGCATCGGCGAGGAACGCTGCGACCACTTCGCCCGCCAGTGCCTGACGGCGCGGCGGCTGGTGGAGCGCGGGGTGCGGTTCGTGCAGATCTACTCAGGCGGGATGGAGAACGAGCGCTCCTGGGACGGCCACGTCGACATCTTCGGCAACCACACGCAGTTCGCCGGCGAAACCGAGAAGCCGGTCGCCGGCCTGCTGACCGACCTGGCCCAGCGCGGCCTCCTCGACGACACGCTCGTCATCTGGTGCGGCGAGTTCGGCCGCCTGCCGATCGCCCAAACGGGCGAGAAGCCGGGCCGCGATCACAACCCGCACTGCTTCACGGCCTGGCTGGCCGGCGGCGGCGTGAAGGGGGGCGTGAGCTACGGCGAGTCCGACGAGGTCGGCTACAAGGCGGCCGTGAACCCGGTCCACATCAACGACCTGCACGCCACGATCCTGCACCTGTTGGGCATGGACCACGAACGGCTGACGTATCTCTACAACGGTCGGCGTTTCCGGCTGACGGACGTGGCTGGGAAGGTGATTCGGGAGATCTTGGCTTAGCTCAGGCGGACTTCTTTAACCGCGGAGGCGCGGAGAGGAGAGGGCTGCTTGGTAGGTTATGCTTCAGCATAACCCAACGGTGGAGTCGGCGAAGGCTTTGAGATTCGATGCAGCCCCCGTTTAGGCTTCGCCATCTTTTCCTCTTTGTCGGAGTGGTCTCCGCGTGCCTCGCGTTCGGGCGCTGGGTTAACCTCGCGATCGAGGAGAACTACTCGCGAACGCACCCCGATGAAGCGGCAGTCGCTCGGCAGATTCATCGGTTGGGTGGGGCCTATCATGTCGACAAGGCCAACGACCGACATATCACGGGAGTATGGCTCGACGAAACGCCAACGACTGATGAAGATGTCCGAACGGTGCTGATGCTTCCAGAGCTCCTGCACTTGCATCTCCAGAAGACTCGCGTGACAGACGAATCGCTACCGGCGATCTTCGCCCACAAGCGGTTGCGAACGATCCGAGTGCGCGGCTCCTTGGTGACGTGGGCGGGCCTGCGTAATGCGATCGACCACAATGAGCAGATTTCTGTGGACGAGTAGCGCGCTGCCGCCTGAGACGGTTCGATCTCGAGTGAGCAGTCCAGCATGGAAACGCAGTGGTGCTGGCGGTGCAAGCAGTACTTGCCCATGTTCGACGAAGAGGAGTTTGCCGTGCTCGGCGCCCTCTATCGCGCCTGTGTGCGCCAGATCCGTCTGACGGACGCGGAACGATTTCGTCCCCTGCTCGAACAGCACGAGAGGATGACCGGCGTCTTCATCGACAATCACAACGCGATCATCCACCACCGCCGTTCGCTCTACGGTCCATCGTGCGCGAACTGCGGAAAGGCCTTGCGAACGCCGGTCGCGTCGAAGTGCTACGAGTGCGGCGCGGCCGCGGGGGAATCGCGGGCGTAGGCGACCCTACCGCTGAACTCGCGCCGTCCCCCCCTTGGCCAGCGACTCCACCTCGTGCAGCCGAGCCATCGTTACGTCGCCGGGAAAGGTCGTCAGTAGGGCGCCGTGGGCCCAGCCGAGGCGGAGGGCTTCTTCTGGCGGACGGCCGGCGATCAGGCCGTAGATCAGGCCCGCCGCGAAGCCGTCGCCGCCGCCGATGCGGTCGATCACGTCGAGGTTCATCTCGGGGCTCACGTACCGCTTGCCGTCGAGCCAGAGGACCGCGGCCCAGCCGTGGCGGTTGGTCGAGTGGACCTCACGCAGCGTCGTGGCCACCAGGCGGATGTTCGGGTGCTGCTTTACCGCCTGCTCGATCAGGCCAAAGAACGACTCGGGGTCGAGCTTGCTCTTCGAGTGAACGTCCTGCCCCGGCAGCCCCAAGCCCTTCTGCAGGTCCTCTTCGTTGCCGATCAGGCAGTCGAGATGGTTCGTGATCTCGCGGATCGTTTCTTGCCCTCGCTTGTCGCCGCCGACCGAGGCCCACAGCTTGGCCCGGTAGTTCAGGTCGAACGACGTGATCGCCCCGGCGGCCTTGGCGGCCTTCATGCCTTCGATGATCAGCGGCGCGGTGGTTTCCGAGAGCGAGGCGAAGATGCCGCCGGAGTGGAACCAGCGCACGCCCTTGGCGAAGATCTTGCCCCAGTCGAAGTCGCCTTGCTTGAGCAGGGCGCCGGCTTCGTTCGCCCGGTTGTAGAACACCACGGGCGGGCGAACGCCGTGGCCGCGGTCGCTATAGACCGTGGCGATGTTGGGGCCGCGCACGCCGTCGTGCTCGAAGTGCTTGTAGAACGGCGTGACCCCCATCTCGCGCACGCGGGCTTGCACCAGCTCGCCGATCGGGTAATTGACCATCGCCGTGGCGATGCCCGTCTTCAAGCCGAAGCAATCGGCCAAGTTTGCGGCCACATTGTATTCGCCGCCGGAGACGTGGATCTCCAGGGTTCGCGCCTTGCGGAAGGGGAGCGCGCCGGGGTCGAGCCGGTTGACGAGCGCTCCCAGCGACAAGAGATCGAGTTCGGCCTCGGGGCGAATGTTCAGGGCGCTCATGCACGGAATCCTAAAGGGCTAGCAGACAAGTGTGTAGAGGGCGTTGGAGGCAAGGCTTGTTCGGATCAGGCCACACTAACCCGCAGCGCAAGTTTTGAAGTTGCGCTTTTGGTGGTGTTTTTTAGGCGGCGGTGCGGAATTCTGGGGGTATGGCTTGTCGGAGCAGGCGTTGCAGTCGGGCGATGCCTCCGGGGGTTTTTAGGCGTTGGGCGAGGAAGT
>JBGAPH010000058.1:0-41132 GCA_044221365.1 Pirellulales bacterium | reverse complement strand
GCGATGCTCTCCGTCAGCCGGCTGACGCCGGCCGCTCGCCGGGGACGTTGTTAGGCCGGTTGCAGTTCGCCGAATGACGACGGGATCGAGGGCTCCACCGCGGTCAGTTCGCTGGCTGCCAGCGGTCGGGCGATTTGCGAGTCGGGGTCCCACACGTACGTGCGGGCGACACCGCGGCGCAAGCCAACGAAACCCGCCGGCCGCTCGGTCCAACAGCCGCAGTTGAGGTAGTGCACGCCCTCCTCGCGTTCGTCGGCCGCTACGTGGGAATGCCCTAGGATCACGCCGTACAGCCCGCGCGCCTGGACCTCGGCCACGGCCCCCTTGCGCATCGCGCCGATCACGCCACTGAAGCGCTTCGAGTGCCGTTTGAGCCGACGGGCGAGGCGGTGCGAACGGTCGAGCCGCTGGCTCCAGCGATAAACGCTCTCGGCCGCGGTGACGAGCATCCAGGGCCAGTGGAGCGAACTGTCCCAACGGTCGCCGTGCTCGATGAGGTAGGTGCGCGAGCCGACGTCGAGCAACAGGCTCGGCTGCATTTCGAGCCCGACCAAACCGGCGCACCAATCGTCGGTGGGGTCGTGGTTGCCGCGGAGCCAATCGACGTGATGCTCGCGAGCGAACGAACGCAGCGCTTTGAGCGCGGCCACGTCGTCGGTCGAGAGGCCGCTGGCCCGTTGGCACTCGAACAGATCGCCGTTGACGATCAGCCGCGGCGTGCGCACCCAGCGGAGAAAGGCCGCAAACTCCTGGCTGCGGCAGTTGCGCGCCCCCAGGTGCAAATCGCTGACGAGCACCGTGTCGAAATCTCGCATCGGCGGCGTCCTCTGATTCCTGCTGTTTCCCTGTCGACGGACGAAGTATCGGCCGGCGCTGTTCGGGGCGCATGAAGCGGCCGTGAGATTCTTGTGAAATGGGGAAAACCTGTGCATGAGCGCTGGAAAAGCCTGCCGCAGACGCATGGCTTGCGCAGGCGGCTCCGTGCGAATTTTCGCGGCGCTGCTTGACGCGACAGGCCCCCGCGATAATATATCGCTATGCGACATATCTGATCGCGACCCGTTGGTGTCTCGGCCATGGCTCGATCCTCGAAAACCCTGCTCAACCCCACCGAGTTCGCCATCCTGCTGGCCTTGGCCGACGAGCCGCGCCACGGCTACGGCATCGTGCAGGAGGTCGAACGCCGCTCCCAGGGGGCCGTGCGGCTCGGCCCTGGCACGCTCTATGGCGCGATCAAGCGGATGCTGGCCGCCGGGCTGCTCGAAGAAAAGGCCGCCATCGATCCGGCCGACGATCCACGCCGCAGCAGCTACTACCGACTGACCCGCTCGGGACGGGCCGCCGCCCGCGAGCAGGCCCGGCAACTCGCCGACCTGGTACAGGCGGCCTCCGCCAAGGGGCTCGTGAACCTCAACGCGTTGCTCGCTCGAGGAGAGGCCTGATGAACCGCTACGAGTTCTTGCTCAACGACTCAGTCCGCACCTACGAGCGGTTGCTCTATCTCTATCCCAGCGAGTTGCGCCGCGAGTTCGGCCGGGAGATGAGCGACCTGTTCCGCGCGCAACTCGAGGCGCGGGTAACCGCGCGCGGAGCGCTCGGGCTGATCGACGCCTGGAAGACGGTGCTCCGTGAACTCCCCGCGACGGTGGTCCGCGAGCACTGGGCCGTGCTCGAGCGGCGCAACCCGGGAGTCTCTTGGAATCGGCTCGCCGTGGCGGCATTGCTGCCTTTGCTCGGCGCCGTGGCCTGGCGGGTGGCGCGGCTGGAGCCGCCGCCCGCTGGCTTCGTGGCGCTGTGGCTCGCAAGCTGCGTGCTGCCGGCCTTGGTGTTTTGGGGTCGCGGTTGGGCCAGCGTGTTGGCGGCCGCGCGCGGCAGCGCCGCGGCGGCTTCGCTCGCAATCCTCTGGGGGTCTCTCTACGAAGGGCCCGGCATGCCGGTGCATACGGCCCTCGTGCTCGTAGCCTGCGCGGCGACGGCGGGTTTGGCCGTGGGGGTCGTTGTGCGTGCGATCGTCGAAGGACTTGCCTGGCGATCAGCGCCCACTCGGCTCGTGGGAACTGCCTCGGGCTGAGAGCGCGTCGCGGATGCTCCGTAAACGGGGCGCCAACTACAGCCACCCCGCGAGCAACAGCGCCCCCGCGCCGGCGATCGCTCCGCCGGCGAACCGCACGGCCTTCGCGTCGAGCAGGCGCGCGGCGAACAGGCCCACGCCGATGCCACTGGCGTGCAGCAGCGCCGTGGCCAGCAAGAAGCCCGCGGCGTACTGATTCAGCGAGCCGCCGCTGGCCATCTCCGTCGCGTGGGCATGGCCATGGCAGGCGGCAAAGAGTCCCACCAGCACTGCGCCCACCGGCAAGGGCACGACCTTGGTTGCGGCGATCAAGAGCCCCAAGATCAGCACCGAAAGCATGATCCCGTATTCCACGCCCGGGAGCGGCAAGCCCCAAGCGGCGGCCAGCCCGCCGAGCAACATGCACCCCAAGAACGAGGCGGGCATGATCCACAGTGCCCGGCCCCCGATGCGCACCGCGAGCAAGCCGACGGCGACCATGGCCAGCAGGTGATCGAGCCCGAAGAGCGGGTGCGTGAAGCCGTCGTAAAAGTCGTGGCCTCCGTGGCCCGGGTGGGCCTGGGCCGTCTGAGCCCAGCCGAGCAGAACCACCGCCACGAGCAACACGAGTCGAAGGGCGCCGAACGCCATGAGTCACGCTCCATCCGCAGGGAAGACCATCGCGCGGCCGCCGCGGATCTCTCGATTCACGGCCGATTTAGGCCGCGCCGAATGAGTCCGACGCAACTGCCGCGCACACTTGCCTTCAAATGTAGCGGGAGCGGAGAAGACCGCAAAGACGCTTGGCGGCTAGGGCGAGGCATTCCGTGGCGGCGGCCGCTGCGCCACCGCCACGGGCCGCAATCTCGAAGGGGTTCAGCAACGTTCTAGTTCGCCAGCGCGATCGCCCGTGGCGCCGAGAACTCGCGAATCGGGTAGATCACCTGCACGCGCGACTGGCGATTGGGGGCCGGGGCGGCCTTGGCGGCGGGCGCGGCCTTTTGGTCGACGTACGGGTTGATGATCATCTTGGGGGTCGCGGGGGCGGCCGGCGGCGCGTAGCCCACGGCCCCTTCCCAAGCCGGCGTCTCGACGAAGCCAGGGTACGCGAACGGGCTATAGCCGTAAGTGCGGGCCACCGGCATGCTGTAGTAGACCGGCGGATGGAGCGAGAAATACGGAGGCTGATCCATCGAGTAGACGCTCGGCCAGCCACCGCCCCAGCCCCAGCCACCTCCCCAACCCCAGCCTTGAGCCTGGGCGCTTCCGGCCGACGAAGCGGCAGCCGCCAGGCAAACCAGCAGAACGACACGGTTACGCAGCCGACTCATGATGTAGACCTCGAAGAGGATGCCTTGCCAGGTTTCTGTACTCGCTCCATCTTTCCAGCCTAAACAGACCCCGCCGGCTCGGCAATGCTGCGCCCGAGTCGAGAATCTGGATAACTAGCCATCCCCATGCACCCCGCCACCCTCACCCTCGAACTGCGGTCGGCGGCCCAGCGGCTTGGCTTCGGGCTTTGCGGCATCGCTCCGGCGGTAACCCCCAACGGCGTAAGTCGTTTTCACCAGTGGCTCGCGGCCGGTTACGCCGGGGAGATGCACTACCTGGCCGACCGATCGGAAGCCTACGCCGACCCTGGGCAGGTGCTGCCGGGGGCCCGCAGCATCGTCGTTTTGGGTATGGACTACCGTACGGCGGCCCCCCAGGCGACTGTCCCAGGGCAGGGGCGCGTCTCGCGGTATGCCTGGGGAGACGATTACCACGACCTGATCCGTGCCCGGCTGCACGCGCTTGCCGACTTCCTCCGCGCAGCCGCTCCCAAGGGCCAAGCCCGCGGCGTGGTCGACACTGCGCCGCTGCTCGAGCGCGAGTTCGCTCAGCTTGCCGGGCTCGGCTGGATCGGCAAGAACACGTTGCTGCTCAACAAGGGGCGCGGGAGCTGGTTCTTCTTGGCGGCGCTGCTCACCGACCTCGAACTCGCCTACGATGCGCCCCACGACGCCGACCACTGTGGCACATGCACCGCCTGCCTCGAAGCCTGCCCCACCGCGGCGTTCGTCGCCCCCGGCGTGCTCGACGCCCGGCGGTGCATCAGCTATCTGACGATCGAGCTGCGCGATCCGATCCCGCGCGAACTCAGGCCTGGCATGGGCGAGTGGTTGTTCGGCTGCGACGTCTGCCAAGACGTGTGTCCTTGGAACCGCCATGCTCCCGAGTCGAGCGAGCCGGCGTTCGCGCCGCGGGCGGGGCAGAACCCCGTTGAGTTGGCGGAGCTGTTCTGGCTGGACGAACCCGAGTTCCGCCGCCGCTTCCGCGGCACGCCGCTGTGGCGGCCCAAACGCCGGGGGTTGCTGCGAAACGCCGCGATCGTCCTCGGCAACCAGCGCGCAAAGTCCGCGCTGCCGGCGCTCGCCCATGGCCTCAGCGACGACGAGCCGTTGGTGCGCGGCGCGTGCGCATGGGCGCTAGGTCAGCTTGGCGACGCCAAAGCCGACGCGCTGCTCCAGACGGCCGCGACCCAGGAGCAAGACGCCGAAGTACTGGCCGAGATCGAGGCCTCGATCCGCGCTTATTAGCCCCCGGCGAGTCGCCGGGGGAGAGGGGCCGTCGGATCGCGATCTCCGCCGAATTCACAATCCAACCGTCCCCCGCCGCGGCGAAAACGCCCCCAGTTCCACCGGCGGCGCCTCTCCGCGCATCAAGCTCGCCATCACCACCGCCGTGCCCGGCGAAAGTTGCAAGCCTGCGCGGAAGTGCCCCGCGGCCACCCAAGCGTTCTCGAGATCGGGCAGAGGCCCCAGGAACGGCAACTCATCGGGTGTACCGGGTCGGAGGCCGGCCCAGGTGCGCTCGACCGTCGCCTCGGCGAGCGCCGGCACGAGCGAACGCGCGAACCGGATCAGCTCGGCGACCGCTTCCTCGGTGTTACGCTTATCAAAGCCCGCGAATTCCTCGGTCGAGCCTGCCAACACGCGGCCGTCCCCGCGCGGCACGAGGTAGCGTTTGCCTACGTTGATGATCCGCGTAAACAACCGCTCGGCGGCGTGAAAGAGCACGATCTGCCCGCGGATCGGCACGATCGGCAGCGCGACGCCCAGCGGCTCGAGCAACGTCGCGGACCACGCCCCGCCGGTCACGCAGAAACGACCCGCGGAGCGCAAACCGGCAGACGTGTCGGCCGCGATCAGCCGACCGTTTTGCCGCGCGAACCCGCGGACCTGGACGCCCGGCTCGATTACTACTCCCGCGCATTCACAAGCTGCGAGCAGCGCCTTGAGGTGCCAGGGGTTGCGGACCTGAGATTCGCCGGGGAGCAAGAGCGCCGCGAAATCGCGGCCGCGCGCAACGGTCGGCTGCAAGCGCGGTTCGAGCGCCGCGAGCGATTCTTTGGAGAGCAACTGCGCTTCCACGTTCCAACCGCGCCACGAATCGGCCGCCTGCGACAACCCGGCGAAATCTGTCGCGGTCTCCGGCAAGTAGAGCCCGCCGCATTGCAGCAGGCCGTTGTCGATGCCTGTGAGTTCGCGGAGCCGGGAGCTCCAGGCGACATGCAACTCGTTGCTGAGGCCAAAAAACTGCTCGACGGGCGTCCGCGCGCCTGCGCGTCCTCCGGGAGGCAAAATGCCGGCCCCGGCCCACGACGCCTCGTGCCCGGGCTGCCCCTGATCGAGCACGCGCACGCGTTCACCGCGCTCGGCCAACTCCCAGGCCAGCGACAGCCCGATCACACCAGCTCCGACAATCAGGCAGTCGCTATGCACAGACCGACTTCGTCCAGACTCGGTAATTCGCAAACGGGAGATCGGACCGAAGCGTCCGACGCCTCAATCCTCCTCACTCTGCTCGAAATTCTCCAGCCGCCTTCGGCACGCAGCAAGGCGATCGAGCGAGCGAATTCGCCCAGGGCGCGTATTTGAGCGGCCTCTTCACCTGTCCCCCCCCCCCGTAAGCACCAGAGATTTCCCTTGGCGCTACGCGCTTGCCACCGTAGAGTTCCGCGTAGGCGGTCTCACGACGGACTGTCTCGAAAGGAGGGCCTCGATGCCCCTGCGTGTGTTGGTGGTTGATGATCGCGCTGAGAATCTCCGGCTGCTCAGCAGGTTTCTGGCGACGCTCAATTGTGAAGTGCGGACCTGTGTCGACCCGTGCTGCGCGTTAGATCTGGCTCGCGTGTTCCAACCCGAGTTGGCCGTGCTCGACCACGAGATGCCCGGCATGAGCGGGTTGGCAGTTGCCCAAGCCCTGCTTGGCCTGTCGCTCTCGCCGTTGTGGATCGTGAGTTGGACAGGCGCTTGCGACCAGGATCTCGAATTTCGGTACCGCGCGATGGGTTGCGACGCGTTTCTTCCCAAGCCCGCGCGGGGCTGTGAGATCACGCGGCTGATCGCCGACGTCCGCTGCCGCCGCCAGGCCCAGCGGTGTGCTCGCCCTCCTGGCAACGCTTCCCGCCCGGCGTCTCCCTAACGCGGGACTACTCGAGCACCGGGCAGGCGTCGAACCATGCGCGCCGCTGCCGGTGCATCCATTCCATGGCCTCCGTCGGACCCCACAGGCCAGGTTCGTAGGTCAGCACCGGGGGCTCGCCGGTCGCGTCCCAGGTGGCCAGGATCGGGTCAATGATTCCCCAGGCCAACTCCACTTCGTCGGCGCGGGCGAAGAGGCTGGCGTCGCCGGCGAGCACGTCTTGCAGCAGGCGCTCGTATGCTTCGGGCAAGATGCCGCGGAACTCGCGCTGGTAGCTGAAGTCGAGGTCCGTCAGCCGCAAGTCCATGCCAGCGTCGGGCACCTTGGTTTGGAAGTGGAGCTGAATGCCTTCGGCCGGTTGCACCTGGATGACGAGGCGGTTGGCCTCGGAATGCTTGGGGAACATCTGGTGCGGCGGCTCGCGAAACTGGATCACGATCTGCGTCGTCCGGCACGACATGGCCTTGCCGCTGCGCAGGTAGAACGGAACTCCTTGCCAGCGCCAGTTGTCTACGCTGAGCTTGACCACCGCGAACGTGGCGGTTTGGCTGTTGGGCGCCACGCCTGGCTCCTTTCGGTAGCCGTCGTACTGGGCCCGCAGGGTGTCGTGAGCGACATTCACGCGGGTCATGGGGCGGACCGCTTGCAGCACCTTGACCTTTTCGTTCCGCACCTGGTCGGCGTCGAATCTCACGGGGGCCTCCATGGCCGTCACCATCATCAACTGCAAGAGATGGTTCTGGAACATGTCGCGGAGCACGCCGGAGGTGTCGTAGTAATCGCCGCGGCGCCCGACCTTCACCTCCTCGGCCACGGTGATCTGCACATGGTCCACGTAGTTGCGGTTCCACACCGGCTCGAAGATGGTGTTGGCGAACCGCAACACCATCATGTTCTGCACCGTTTCCTTGCCCAGGTAGTGATCGATGCGATAGACCTGGCTCTCGCGGAACACACGGTGGATATGCTCGTTGAGCCGCTTGGCAGACGCCAGATCAGTGCCGAAGGGCTTCTCGATGACGATCCGCCGGGATCCATGGTTCTCAGCCGCCAAACCGCCAACGCCCAGATTGGTCACCGCCGGCTCGTAGAACCGCGGGGCCGTCGCCAGGTAGTAGATTCGCGTCGCCTGCTGGCCGGTCTCGAGTTCGTCGAGCAGTTCGCCGAGTTTGGCGAAGTCGCCCGGTTGGCCGATGTCGCCCGCGTGGTAATAGATTCCCGCGGCGAACTCCTCCCAGACCTTCGCGTCGAAGTCTCCCTCGAGAAACTTGGCCGTCGTTTCGCGCAGGCTGGCCCGCCACTGCTCATGGGTGAAGGGGGATCGCGAAAAGCCCACGATCCGCGTCGGCGCCGGCAGACGCTTCTTGCGGAACAGATGGTAGAGCGAGGGAATGAGCTTGCGGCTCGTCAGATCCCCCGACGCCCCAAAGATGACGATCGAAGCAGGCATGGTCGGTCCTTCACGTCCACGAGCGGGCGCCGCCGCGCGTGCGACGGCCCTTCCCTAAGCGGAAGGGAGCATCTTAGGACCATCCGCGCGCCCCCGGCAAGCCGCGCCCGTAGAACTCAAGCCGGCAGACGCACCCGCCCGGCCAATTGGGACCGGGCAATCCGCTCCCCTTGGCAGTCGTAGAACAGCACGGTGTTGCTGACCGACTCCCAGATGGCGGTGAACTGCACTTCGCGGGGCCCATGCAGGCAGAAGGACACTCCGCAGGGGGCCCCGCCGCGGGTCAGCAACCGCTGCGTGATCGGAAAGGCCCCCGGCTCGAACTGTTCGCGGCGGCAAATCGCCCGCTGCACGTAGTTGCGGAGATCGTCGAGATCGCGAATCGGCTCCGAGAGGGTGACCATGCAGGAAGGCTCAGGGTGTGCGAAACGGGTAAGGCATGCGGCCGCTTCAAATCGCTCGGGGGACGGCGGCCATCCTCGGATATCGGCCGGACCGCCTGGGGCCTTCGGCCGCGATACCTTGAGCCTTTTTCGAATCGTCGCCCGCGGCGATTCCCAAGCTGCGTTGGCGGCCGTCACTTAGCGCCGGCGAATCCTCGCCAGCCGTCGAACTGCGGTTTTCCTGGGCCAAGAATTCCCAGCGCACGATGCGCACTAGCCGCAGCCTCTGCCGAGCCGGCAAGGTCAACGCTGATTGCCAGCGCTCGCTACTTCGCGGCAGCGGCGCTCGTCAGTTCGTCGGCGGATAGCCCGGCGTACTGCTTGAATTGGGCGGCGATGTGCCCAGCGTCCGCGTCGCCCCGGTGCAAGACCACACGATAGCGCAGCGTGAGCGATTCGCCGGCGGGCAAGGTCACCGAGCCGTCGGCGGCCTCGTTTTCGGTGAATTCCTTGAGGCCAAACGGATTGGCCGCGAACAGACCATAGGTGCGCACGTGCCAGCGCGTCGGATAGTGGAAGCTGCTGGGATGGTTGAGCACCGCCACGCCCAGCGTTTCCTTGCCTACTGGGCCATGGTAGTCGACCCACGAAGCGGGCTGGCCCCAGGCCTGCGCGTCGGTTTGGCCTTCGCTGTTGACGATCTTGCCGCCGCGCTTCGAATCGACATCCATGCTCGTGGGCACGCGGATGCCGAAGGTTCCCTCCTTCGTGTCGCCGAACTTCACGGGGCCGGCCGACGCGGTGAGCGTGATGTTGAAGTCAATCGTGCGGCGGTCGCCGTCGGCCGCAAACGCCAGCCTGCGGCGGTCCTCGAGCAGCTTGCGCCCCTGAGGATCGAGCCAGTCGTTGCGCGTCTCGATCGCCGCCGGCGGGCCTGGTTGGATCTCGAGATCCCGCTGCACGATCGTGCCCCGCTCTCCTTCCTCCATCCAAAAACTCACGCCGTTCACGTCGCCATGGGTGAACCAGAGCGAGCGCTGATGCACATGGTCGGTCTTCTCGCCGGCGGCTTGCGCCATGGGGTACGAGCGCGTCATCAGGGCGCCGGTGGGTCCGTGGATGGGCCACAGGATCGGTTTGCCGCCTGAGTCGAACACGTACGTGGCGAACGGCCGATCGCCGACTCGGACTTCAACGGCCTGGTCGCCTCGCCGCAACTGCACTTCCTCGGCGAACAGCGTTGTGTAACTGGCGATCGCAGCAACTGCCAGCAGGAACGAACATGACAAGCGGAGCATGGCGGGATTCTCCGGGGTGGGACGGGCGAGCCCTCAGTATCGGAAGCCGCCGTCGCCACAACAAGTCTTCCAGAGATCCGCGGCCGCGATGTCCGCCCTTTCGCTCGTGATGACGGCACGCCGCTAGGGCGCGTGACGGCGCGAGATTCAGCCCCACGCATCGGTCGCCAGAAAGGCGCCGGAAAGCAGCGCTGCTTCGAGCGCCAATCCGGGACCGAATCCGATGAGCACGGTCGGCCCCCTCGTGGGAACACGTCGGCGCAGTTCGTCGAGAACGAAGAGCACGGTTGGCGAGGACATGTTTCCATAGTCCTCGAGGACCTTCCGCGAGGCGACAAGATCTGCATCGCCAAGGCCTAACGCGTCGCGGCATGCGTCCAAGATACGCGGCCCGCCCGGATGGAGCGCCCAGTTTGCGATCTCACCGATGGTCAGTCCCTGCCGCGCAAGCCAGGGAGCAATTTGCGCGTGGAGATGATCGCGAATCAAGGAGGGCACCGTGGGCGAGAGGGCCATTTCGAACCCATGATCGCCAATTCGCCAGGTCATGGCGTCGCTGGAATTTGCGAACACCACCGACAGGCCCTGATCGACGTTCCATAATCCGTGGTCCGATTCCTCTCGCCGCCCAAGGACCAGTGCGGCCGCGCCGTCCGCGAAGAGCGAGTTCGCCACCATGCCTTGGGGGTTCCAGGGATACTGGAAGTGCAGGCTGCACAGTTCCACGGCCACGAGCAGCACGCAGGTTTGCGGCGCGGCCGCCGCGAAGGCTTGGGCGACGCGGAGGCCGTTCAGCGCTCCATGGCAGCCCATGTATCCGACGTGCGTGCGGGCCACGGTCGGCGGCAGGGGCAAGGCGTCCACTAAGTCGATGTCAACGCCAGGTGCGTCGAAGCCGCTGCACGAGACGGTTACCAGATGGGTGATGGAGGAGGGAGCGGCACAAGCGTCGGCCAGCGCCCTTGTCGCCGCTTCTCGGGCGAGCGTAGGCGCGAACTCTCGGTAGGCGCGCATCCGTGTGGCGGTGGTCGGTCCCGACGGGTCGCCGGCGGTCGCCGGCCTAAAGAACTCCTGCTGGGCCGGATGACCGTTGGTGGTGCTCGTCAGGAGAACGCTGCCGCGCCGCTGAACCCCGGCCCGAGCGTAGAGTCGGGCGACGAGTCGGCTCTGTGAACCGCTCGCGCCGCATACCATTGCGGCATGCGCGGACGCATCCTCCTGCTCGATGGCGTGCGGCGGCACAGCCGTTCCCAGGCCCCGAATTACGATGCCCATCGAAGCCTCTCTACGCTGGCGATCGACGGAGCGGCTGGCGCGGAGATGCGTCGCGCCACCGCGGCCACGACGCGGGGGCATCGGCGAGCGACGCTGAATACGGCTGCGGTCAGACGGGGACGCCGCAGCACGGCCGCCAGGAATCGAACGCTCTTTTCACGGGACTGAACGCGACGGCGGGAGCGTGCCCATTCGGCAGCCAGTTCCTCGCGCCAGGCGACGACGGCCTGGAACGCCAAGGGCGCAACCTGGATTGCCGACCGGATCGCGGCGGCCATGCCTTCGCCGGTGAAGGGCTCCACGTAGGAAGCCGCGTCTCCCAGCACGAAGAGCCTGTGCGCGGCGACTCTTGGCGCCGATTGAGTCAACGGCGCTGTACCGCGCCAGCGGACGGCGTCGAGCGCGGGCAGTTCCGCCACTCCCGCTTCCTCGAGGATCTCGGCCACCGCGGCGGCGACGCACGGGCCGAGGCGCCGACGATCCACCGCGGCGGCCACGCTGGCCGACCCGTCGGTCAGCCGGGCGAGCCCGACGTAACCCGACCTGCCGACCGCCATGGTGATCGTGTCCTGCGGGATTCTCTGGGGCAGACTGCCTTGCAAACGAGCGCCGACGCCGAGGCGCGAAGCAGCGGCGCTCTTGCCGCAGAAATCGGGAAGGCGGCGCAACGAAGGTCGGCCCAAGCCGTCGCAGGCGAGGACGACGCGGGCGGACAAAACCGAAGATCCAAACGCGCGGCTGCGAACCGTTACGGTTCGAGCGTCGGCGTCGCGGGTGGGGAGAACCGTGGCCGTCGCGCCGGTGAGGATCTCCGCCCCGGCGCCGGCCGCGCCCTGCATCAAGGCGGCGTCCAACTCCGCGCGGCACACCGCCAGGCCCGCGGGAAGCGGAACCGACAGTGTTCGTCCGCGACAATGGATGTCGATGCCGTGAAGGGGCGCTGCCCCACAAGACGCCAGCGCCGGCCCCAGTCCGCTCTGGATCAGCGCCGACACGGCGTCGGCGTTGAGGCAGCCGCCGCAAACTTTCTGCCGAGGAAACTCACGGGCCTCGATCAGCAGCGTGCGCAAGCCAGCCTTTGCGACCTGATGCGCTGCCACGCACCCGCTCGGACCGGCTCCGATCACGACGACGTCCCAATCCGCGGACGGTCGAGGTCCCAACGGTCGACGACCGCACGATTCGTGTTGGCGGAGCGAACTCACGCACCACGCTCCCAGCACAGCATGAACCGTTGCGGCCAATGAACGCGCAACGAGAACCCGTGCAGCCCGGCTTGCGCGGCAAGTTCGCGAACTTCGTCGAACGCAAACGCGCCGCGAACCGAGGTCGGGCCGTCCACATGCACGATGGGGGAGCGGGTCAGCGCACGGCAGGCCACGTGGGCCATCCAGAGGCCCGTCTTCGTGCGCAGCAAATCATCGACGATGAGCGCGACTCGGGCGAGCGATTGCATCCGCCGCAAGAGCGCCACGGCCTCGGCGTCGGCGAGATGGTGGAGAAACAGCGTACACGTCACGAAGTCAGCTTTGTCGATCGAAGTCTCGCCCAGGGCGTCCCAGACGAAAAACTGCGCGTGTTCGATGCCGCGAGCGCGCGCTGCGTTCTGAGCGTGCCCAACGGCGACGGCACTGGCGTCGCAGCCCACGACTCGGCAATCGAGGCCCCGCCGACGGGCGCGGCAGGCCAAATCGAGGGCAAGATCTCCGCCGCCGCAGGCCACATCGAGGATTTGCACCGACCCGAGGTCCCGTCTGCGAGCGATGCCTTCGATTCGTTGGCCGACCTGGCGCGCAGTCCGGCTCCACCAATTGATGCGTCGAAGACCTGCCAAGGCCTGCAGATGCGCGGCCGGCTCCAGCCCCGGTTGGTCCATCAACTCTGGTTGTCGGCAACGCCGGCTGACTTCCATGCCGTCCACGATTCCTTGCGGGCCCGCTCGTCGGAGAGTGGTCCAGAATAAGCGACTACCGCGGCCGTTCCCACCCGCCAACTCGCGCGACACCCTTACAACCCCGCAAGGATCGGCCTGTCGCTTTCCTAGACTTCCAACGCGTTTGGACAAGTCGAACGGAAAGGGCGGATCCGCGCGCCTTGCAACCCTTCTTGCCCTGTTGCAATGACGATCGTTTGGCTAGAAAGTCACGCAGCCGAAGGAGCAGTCACGACAACCAACGACTGAATCGGCGGGATTCGACTCAAGGATGGCCCCCATGAGAATTATTGCTGCCGTTGCCTTGGCGGTATTGCTGGCCGCCTCCGCTCGGAGCGCCAAAGCACAAGCTAGCGACGGGCAGGTCGAGACGGGGAGCGCGACCCAGAGCGAACGAAAGACGTATCGGCCGGGCGAACTGTACCTGCCCGGCAGCCGCGTGTTCGTCCACGTCAGCAAGACGGGTCTCGGTCATGAGCACGCCGTGATCGGCGGCGTGTCGCAGGGCTCTCTCAACTTGGGCGCCGAGGACAACGCCGGAGAAATCGTGTTCGACATGCAGTCGTTTCGCGCCGACACGGAAGCGGCGCGCAAGTACTTGGGCCTGTCGGGCGCTGCGTCTGCGTCCGCACAGCGCGAGACGACCGCCAACATGTTGGGGAGCAGCGTCCTCAACGCCGACGAATTCCCGACCGCCGTCTTCAAGATTGCCTCAGCCCGCCTCCATCCCAAGCGCAGTCGACGGGACTTGCCGCAGTATGAACTCCAGGGGGAGTTCACGCTGCACGGCGTGACGCGGCCGCTGAGTTTCCTGGCGGAAGCTGAGCCGGTGAAAGGGTGGCGGCGCGTAAGAGGCAGCTTTGCGATCAACCAGACCGATTTCGGCATCAAGCCGTTCACCAAGGCCTTCGGCGCGATCGGAGTCGCCGATCGGTTGACGATCTGGGGCGATGTGCTGGTGGCTGCTGGGGCGGGCGTCGCCCGAGCCGCCGCACTGCGTTGACTTCGAGTCCTGCCGACCAAGAGCCGCTCTTCTTTCAACGGCGAGTTGCCCGATGATTTCCTGTCCCGACGTTGCCAAGCAGTCGATTCGCCGCCACTACAACTTGGCGACTCCCTTCTAT
Source organism: Pirellulales bacterium (assembly GCA_044221365.1). Lineage (GTDB taxonomy): Bacteria > Planctomycetota > Planctomycetia > Pirellulales > JBGAPH01 > JBGAPH01. The sequence continues at coordinate 27,152 of JBGAPH010000058.1, read as the reverse complement.
CGACTGTTGTGGGGCGCCCACATTCACCACGGCTATTGGGAAGGAAACGAAAGCCCACGTCGCGCTCAGGACCAACTGACCGACCGCTTGGCCAGCGCCGCTGGCATCGCCGCCGGACAGCGAATCCTCGACGTCGGCTGCGGAATGGGGGCCTCCGCCAGGAGACTTGCGGCGCTGCGAGGGTGCCGCGTCACCGGCGTAACCCTGAGTTGGGTGCAGCGCCGCTGGGCGCAGGCGGCCGCCTGGAGTCAGCGGCTGGCGGGAACAACCGAGTTCCTCTGTGCCGACATCGAGTCGCTCGAGCTGCCTGCGGCGGCGTTCGATTTCATCTGGAGCGTGGAATGCACCGAGCACCTTTTTGACAAGGCGGCGTTCTTTCGCCGAGCGGCCGCTTGGCTCGAGCCTGGGGGCGCGGTGGCGATTTGCGCCTGGCTGGCGGGAAACGACCTCGATCGCGCGCAGAGCCAACAGGTATTCGACGTTTGCGAAGGGTTCTTTTGCCCATCGCTCGGCAGCGCGCGCGACTACGAGCGGTGGTTCGTGGACGCGGGGCTCGTGCCCGACGTCTACCAAGACTGGACCGAGAGGGTCACGCGCACTTGGGAGATTTGCCGTGACCGCGTGCAGCGCCTAGCGGTCCGCCCCTTGGCCAAGGTCGTCGATGGCCAGCAGTTGCTCTTCCTCGATCGCTTCCAAACCATCCTGGACGCCTATCTCAGCGGCGCGATGCGTTACGGTTGCTTTGTTGCCCGCAAGCCAAGCTAGCTACTGACCAGACCAATGACAGGGAAGTCATTCGTTGCTTCGCGCGGCCGTCGCGCGCTGGGCGTGATCGCCGGCGTGGCCACACAGGCGCTGTTTCTGGTCACGGCCTGGCGCCTGTTTTGGTTTTTGAAAGTCGGTTCGTCCACCGTCCCTACGGCAAGCCCATGGCTGGCCGGAGCGCTTTCCCTGCAATTCGCCGTGCCCCATAGCCTGCTGCTTTGGCCCCCCGTTCGTCGGCGTCTGGGACGCTTCATCGCGCCCGAGTTCTATGGGTTGTTCTACTGCGCGGCGACCTGCCTGTCGTTGCTGCTCTTGTTCCGCTATTGGCCGGGCAGCACGCGCACGCTCTGGGTCCTGGAAGGACGGCCGGCCGCACTCGTCGAGTGGGCCTTCGCCGCCTCTTGGATCGCGCTCTTCTATAGCCTGCACCTCACGGGCCTTGGGCATCAAACGGGGCTTACTCCCTGGTGGCATTGGCTGCGGCGTCGTCCCACGCCGCGCCGCGGATTCACGCCGCGCGGCGCGTATCGCTATCTCCGGCATCCGGTGTATCTGAGCTTCTTGGGCCTGATCTGGTTCACCCCCCGCATGACGGTGGACCACGCAATCCTCACCGTGATCTGGACCGCCTATCTCTTCGTCGGCAGTTGGCTGAAAGACGAGCGGTTGGCGTTCTACTTGGGCGATTCTTACCGCAAGTACCAAGAACACGTCTCGGGCTACCCCTTGCTTCCCTGGGGGCCACTCGCGCGGCGCGCTCCGTTGCGTCCGCCAACGGAAGATTCTGTCGGTTTACCCAGTCGCCACGCGGCGTGAGTGCAAGCCATGGATCCCAGGCGTCGTCAACTGCGATTGCTGTTAGTCTACGCGGCTTTGGCGCTGCCGGCCGTGTCCTGGGGGGCATGCCGCACGCTGCAGAGCAACCACAATTCGCCGCTCGATTGGGTCCCTGCGGAATATCCGCCGCGGGCGGAATACGCCGAGTTCTGCCGCCGCTTCGGTCCTGGCGACGTCGTCGTGATGAGTTGGCCGGGATGCACGCTCGACGAAGCGCGACTCGATCAGCTCGCGAAGATCCTCCGCACCGCCAAAGTGTTTTATGACGCTCAGAACCGCTGGCTCTTCGACAGCGTGGTGACTGGGCGAGAGGCCGTGGCCGCCCTCTCGGCCCCGGTCACGATCGAGGGAATCTCGCTGCAGAACTCCCGCGCCGAGGCGGTCGCGCGATTGGGGGGCGGCCTGGTGGGCCGCGACCAGAAGACCACCGTCGTCTGCGTGACGTTCAAGCCCGAGGCGTTGCCCGACCGCAGCCGGTTAGTCACGAAAATCCGCCAGGCGGCCGTGGAATTCTGTGGCGCCAGGCAGCAAGAGCTGCGGCTGGCAGGGCCCGTGATCGACGGGCTCGCCGTCGACGAAGCCAGCGGGCAAGCTCTGACGCGGTTTGCGCTGCCATCGGCCCTGGCGCTGTTCGTCCTCTGCTGGTTGAGCCTGCGTTCCCTGCAGGCGACCCTCGTGGTGTTCGGACTGTCGGTGTTCTGCCAAGCCGCCACGCTGGCAATGATCTACTTCGGGGGCGAGTCGATGAGCGCACTGCTGATCGTGCTGCCGCCGCTGGTTCAAGTGTTGGCGATCGCCGGCGGGATCCATTTGTCGAACTACTTCTTCGACGCCCAAGCGACGGCGGTCGCCGACCCCGCGCGGCAGGCGTTCCGCATGGGATGGTTGCCGTGCGTGCTCTCGAGCGGCACCACGGCGATGGGCATGGCGTCGTTGATGGCTAGCGAGTTGTCGCCCATTCGCTCCTTCGGCGCCTATTCCGCCGCCGGCTTGTTGCTCACCACCGGCGCCTTGCTCGCCCTGCTGCCGGCGCTGTTCTCGTTTGCCCCGCCGCATCGCAGCGTCTGGCTTGGGAATGGCCCGAACCGTTCGTCCGGGCACGCGCCTTCCGCCTGGCATGCGTTCGCCGACTTCCTCGGCGCGCATCAGGCGGTGATCACGTTGAGCGCGATCGGATTGATTGTCGGAGGGACCTGGTATGCTGCGCGCCTCACGACCAGCGTGCGGATCGAGACGCTCTTTGCCCACGACCATCGCGTGCTTGCGGACTACCGGTGGTTCGAGGAGCACGTGGGGCCCATGGTGCCTCTCGAGGTCGTACTGAAGTTCGACCGCGGGTGCGGCCTCTCCCCTTCGCGACGGTTCGCGCTCGTTCAAAAGCTCGGTGAACGCCTGGAACGACTCGACGCCATTCGAGGCGTATTCTCCGCGGCCGCTTGCGCTCCCGACACGCGGGAACTCGGCGAGTTGACCGACGCTCAACGGGCCCAGGTGATGGATGCAGCACTGCCCGCGGCGGCGTCGCAGTTCGAACGCATGAGGCTGTTGCATCGTCAGGGTTCTTCGGAAGCTTGGAGGCTGACGGCGCGGACCTCTGCGCTGGGATCCGTCGACTACGCGGCTCTGTTGTCCGCCATTCGCGCCGACACCCAGGTTGAATTGGGGCAGCTTGCCGGCGTTGGAGTCCAGGTGACCGGCATCATGCCGCTCGTCCACCATATTCAGGGGCAGCTCTTGCAAGATCTGTTGGCCAGCTTCGTTTCCGCGCTGGCGATGATCACCGGAGTGATGACCCTGGCCCAGGCAGGCTTCTTCGCCGGGCTGATCGCCATGCTGCCGAATGTGTTTCCCTTAGCGGTGTTTTTCGGCTGGCTCGGCTGGAGAGAGACGCCCATCGATATTGGAACCGTGATGACGGCCAGCATCGCGCTGGGAATTGCCGTGGACGATACGCTGCACCTGCTGACGTTCTTCCGCGGCGGACTCGCCCAAGGACTCGATCGCCAACGCGCCGTGCGCTATGCCCTGAGACATTGCGGCCCCGCCATGGCACAAACCTCGCTGAGCTGCGGGCTCGGGCTGCTCGTCTTCGCGGCCAGCGATTTCCTGCCCACGAGCCGTTTCGCCACCAGCATCGCGATGCTGCTTGCGCTGGCCCTCGCGGGCGATCTGATTCTGATGCCAGCGTTGCTGCTCGGGCCGCTCGGAGGATTCTTTGCCGCAGAAGGTGCGGCCGACCGGGCCGAACCCCACGAGGGAGAGGGTGAATCCGTTCGTTGGCTGGAATCTGAGCGAGCGAACAAGCGCGCCGACCGAAAAACGGCGGCGTAGCGCAAGCCGACTCTTCGGAATGAAGGTTCCGAGAGGCAAGCCCGCTGATGCCGCCGTCCGCCGGCGCCCGTGAACGAACTCTTGCCGACTTTGAAGGCCGGATCAGGGTTGCCCGACTGAGCGACCGTCAGGCGGTTTCGCGTCCATCCTGGAGGAGACGGTGCCCGGCCACCAGACGGTGGTTATCTGGCAGAACGGAGCAGCTTCACGGGAGCGCCAGGCGCCGGCAGCGTGGCGAGATCGTCTACCGCGGCGACGGTGAGTTGGCCGGGCGAACCATGCGTGGCGAGGATAGTTGCTGGCCGCCTGCCGAGATCAACGTCTTGAATTGAGTGCCGGAGGTGGGACTTGAACCCACACTCTCTTGCGAGAACCGGATTTTGAGTCTAACAAGAGAGCGTTGGGAGGGCGTTGCTCGGACGTTGCGTTTCTGTTGCAAAGCCTTCTGGTTGAGTGAGTTGTTTGCGAACCGCGTTGCTCTGCCATTGTATCGGCCGTGCTTCCGCGTTGGCAACGTCCTCCCCAGTTTCTCCCCAGTCGGTCTCGACTCGTCTGGTTGAACGAGCGCACCAGGCAGCGACAGCTCTGGCGTCTGCCCACAACCTGCGTCCTGGATCAACCCGACTCAACCGCTTGGCCTTCCCGTGCATTTTCGAAGTACATTGGTCAGGCTCGACGGCTCGTTCCAGAAAGCGTCTTGCTGCCACCGTGGAGGACCGCCCTTGCAGACCGCCTAGCAGTAGCAAGGGGTCGCAGAGGCGATGGGCGCACAGGACTCGAACGGTGTGTCGATTCGCCGACGAAAACCACTAAATCGGGAGTAGGCGGCGCAAAATCCGGCGCAATGATTCAGCAGAGCTTTTCATCAACGGTCGCCGAGTCCGGGCAATCGACCTTCACTTCCGATCTGGCGGCGGTGATTGACGCTTGGCCAAAGCTGCCTAAGGCACTCAAGGCAGCCATTCTCGCTATAGTACGGGAGTCAGGCTGAGTTCGCCTATGGCGGGCTGCGTCCGACGGCTCCGCCCACGTGAGACCGGTCCATCAGCCTGCGTCCAAGGTGGTCAGCGTGTCCGAGGCCGCGCGAGCCGATGCTGCAGGACCCCGCAGTCGTCTTAAGCCACCTGACGGGTAATCCGCTCTAATCTCGATCGATGCGACCGAGCGTGCTGACTCGCAACTCCGGCATGAGGTTTTGTGCCCGACCCTCCGCCTGGGTGCCGGCGGTGCTCGCGATCCGGCTGTGCTAGGTTGGGGCCTCGAGTGAGCGGCCTTGCAAAGCATGGGGGCCTCTTGTCGGAGCTAGCATGCGACCACGTTCAGCACTCGGACAGAATTCCCCGCACCTGCTCGAGCGCCCAAGCGCGCGCCGCGGCGTCGGCAAACGACTGTCCGCTGAATCGCTCCAGCCGCACGTCCCAACCCCAACCACGGAGCGTATCGAGCTTGGGGCGGGTCATCTGCTCGAACCGCTCGTCAAAAGTCGGCAGGCCAGTAAACGGCTCGCAACTATCCCCCCGGCCCCCCACAGCCACCAGCGGGATGCCGGGCGCAAAGGGCGTTACGTTCTCCGCGAAGAAGGGGTCAGAATCTGCCAGGTAGCGCCGGTAGAACGGATGCTGCACGACTGCGGCCACGTCGCGCAGTTCCAATAGGGTGTTGGCTTCGGTGGAAAGTAGCCAGTCGCGAATCGCGCGACTATGGGAGATGGATATTCGGTCGGCCTGCACTGCCTGCAGCGTTCGAGCGACCAGCGAACCGGAACGGTGGCTGAAGATCGGCAGACCAGCAAGCGCAGGCACCTGGCCAATCGGCGTGGAGACAGGATCGAGCAATGTGCGTTGTGCGTTCGCCGTGAGAAAGTCATCGACCGGCCAGCCCTCGACTTGCGCTAGCGCCCAGGTGCATCTTGCCCACAACAGGTAGCAGCTCGCGGCGTGGGGCGGAGGCAGCCGATCGTAGGCGGGCGTCATTAATGCGGCGTGGTAAGCCGGACTCGGCGGCAAATCATCCGCGACCCACACTCGCAGGCCGCTCAGCTCGGGATGTTCGCGCCAGGTCCGCAACAAATCGACTCCCAGCGGTGTCGCGACGCAGTCGGTGCGCAGGATCTGCTGGCGGTGGTTGAGCAAGGGCCCATCATCGGGCCGAGCCGCCTCGACGCCCAGCGCTAGCTGCGGTTCAGTGGCCTGCAAGGCCAGAAACCCTGCCCGTACCGCGGCGGCGTTTCGCTCGAGGCTCAAGGGGCTGTATTGGCCGAGCGGATCCGAGGGCCCGGCGCCGGGCATCCACGGTACAAGGGTTGCGATTCCGTGTTGCGCCCACGCCCCAGCCAGCTCACCGCGAGCCCCGGTCCAGTCGCGACCCACCAAGGGCCAGCGATAGTAGTCGGTCGCCGGGTCGCCAAAGCCATGGCACCAGACGGACACGGGCCAGCCGCCCGAGGGCGGCGAAGCGTCGGGCACGTAGAGCTTGGCAGCGAGTTGCCAGCCGCTCGGACCTGGGCAACGATACCGCAGCAGGAACACTCGAGCGCGCAGCGGGCCGATCGCCGAGGGCTGATGTCCGAGCGACGTTAGGTAAGGGCCGCTGGCGATCGAATGTTTCACGGTTAGTTGGGCCAGCGGTTTTCTTCCTGTTCGACTTCAGCAAAGGCCGCGTCGATTGCTAGGGCCAGGCGTGCGGTCGGATCAGGCGACACGGGCGGCGGAGATCCCTCGATCAAGGAAGTTCGCGCAACGCCGGGATTGCCGAAGTTGTCCTTGAGCAGGCCGAAGTCCGCCAGGTCTACAATGCCGTCGCCCGTCAGGTCTCCCTCACGGCGCGTGCCGGGGCCGCCGAAGTGGTCTTTCACGTTAGCAAAGTCGGCCAAGTTTACCTGACGATCGCCGTTGGTGTCGCTCAGCACCGCCCCCAACCACCAAGCCTCACGTCCATGCACGGGGTCCCAGGCTGAGAAGTACAAGTCGCCCGCTAGGTTCACCACGTTGCCCGGCGTGGCGCCCTGTGGTCCCGTTAGCACATCGGCCGCCAGGTGAGTCCCGTCCGCCGTGCCATCGCTCTGCCAGAGCTCATAGCCGTGTTCCTGGTCCTGGGCCGTGAAGTAGAGCGTCCCATTCACATCGAGCAGGCCGCTCGGATCCTGGGGCGCGGCGCTCACGAGCATGGTCTGCTCCAACTGGGTGTCGTACCGCCAAAGCTGACGACCGTGCTGGCCGTCGCTGGCCACGAAGTACGCCTGGGTGCCGATGATCGTAAGCCGACTTGGGTCGGAAGACTGCGTGAACTGACCGACGTCGGCCAGCATGCTTGTGCCGAAGGGCGTGCCGTCGCTCGTCCAAGGCTCGCGGTCGTGTGCGCCGTCGCTGGCGGCGAAGTAGAGCGTCCCCTCGAGAACCGAGAGGGATGTCGGATCCGAACTATTCGGACCCGCGTTCACGTCGGCCAGGGGATGCGTGCCGGGGTCGGTGCCGTCGCTGACCCAAAGTTCCCAACCGCGCGAAGGCTCGTAGGCGCTGAACACGAGGCGATCTCCCCACGCCGTGTGCCACTGTTGCGAGCTGCTCTCTGGGCCCGGCAGGAGGTCGCGGACGAGCGCCGTGCCGAAGGGAGTGCCGTCGCTGACCCACAACTCGCGGCCGTGCAGGGCGTCGGCTGCCGAGAAGTAGAGCCGATTGCCGACAATCGCCAGCGGCCAAATCCAGCTATCGGCTGTGTAGGGCTCGCGGAGCTTATGCGTGCCGGCGTTCGAGCCGTCGGTCCACCAGAGGGCCTGGCCCAACGGCTCGTTAGTCACAAAGAACACACCCCCCTCGGCCACGCGCAGCGACTGCGGCCAGCTGCTGTCCAATCCGGGCAGTGAATCCATGAGCAGCTTTGTGCCGGCCGGTGTGCCGTCGGTAGTCCAAAGCTCCGCGCCGTGCAGGCCGTCATCGGCCGCGAAGAAAGCCCGACTGTTCCAGATCACGATCTCCTGCGGGTTGGAGCCGGGGGTGTGTTGGTTGAGGTCGGCTAGGAGTCGCGTTCCCCCAGGCGTGCCATCGCTCGTCCAGGGTTCCGCGCCGTGCGTCGCGTCGGCGGAAGTGAAGTAGAGTCGGTCACCAAGAACCGCCGGCTGTGCGAAGGGCGTGTTGGCCCGGACGAGCGAGGGGTTGGCCGCAGTGCCATTGGTGCGGTAGAGATTGATCACCCCTTGGGCGTCGGTGGCATTGAAGTAGAGCGCGTCGTTCCAAACCGTGAACAACGTGGGATTGCTGGGGGCCGTACCCGCCAGCACATCGTGCAGCAAGAGCGTGCCCGGACCGGTGCCATCGGTGATCCACAGCTCGCGGCCGCGGGTTGGTTCGTAGGCGGCAAATACGAGCTGGCCGCGCCAGGGGGTCAGCTCGCTGGGATCCGAGCTCGTCCCGTCGCGGGCGATGTCGCGAACCAGACGGGGCGTGTTCGACACCGCGTCGACCACCCACAGTTCGCGGCCGTGCTGCTCGTCGCTGGCGGTGAAGTAAAGGTTGCCGCTCGAAACGGTTAGGCTGGTCGGGGTTGAGCTGTTCGGGCCCGACCAAAGATCGGTGACGAGCTGCGTGCCGCCTGCCGAGCCATCCGTGCGCCAGAGCTCGCGGCCGTACTCAGTGTCCTCGACCGTGAAGTACGTCCAGTCGCCGAGCCCGACGAAGTCCAGGGGATTCGAGAACGCATTAGAAAAGTCGCTTACCAAAACGGTGCCCGCGGCCGTACCATCGCTCTTCCACAGTTCGCGGCCGTGGACACCGTCATCGGCGGCGAAGAACAGAGTATCTCCCACGGCGCGCAGAGCGCTGGGGCTGGACCAATTCACGCCGGAGGCGATGTTCTTGAGCAGTCGCGTGCCGGCGGCTGTACCGTCGCTCCTCCAGAGCTCACGGCCTTGGGATCCATTGCCGGCGAAATAGACAGCGTCCTGGAAAACGGTAAGTTCGGCAGGCTCGGTCACGCTCCCGATGCGGTGTGTGCCTTCAGACGTCCCGTCGCTCCGCCAGAGGGTCTGGCTGCCGCTGGATGATGAGTACACGGAGAAGAGCACCTGCTCGCCCAACGCCGTTAGCCGAGTGATGCTAGTGCCCGTGCGCATTTCCGTCACCAGTTCGGTGCCAGCAGCCGTGCCGTCAGTCTTCCACAGTTCCTGGCCGTGAACTCCGTCGTCCGCGATGAAGAAATTGGTGGCACCGGCCCGCACGTACTCCCTGGCGAAAGAGCCAGAGCCGGACGCATTCAGGTCCAAGAGCAAATGGGTGCCTGCCTCCGAGCCATCAGAGACCCACAGCTCGCGCTCGACGAGGGCACGCCCCATGCGTAACGATAACGATGGTCGAAAGGGGTATTCGAATCCGCGGCCCGGAACGCCCGCATGGTCGAAGCTGATGGAGCGTTCGCAACCCAAGCCAGATGTATCGTCATTGCGAGCGGAACGAGCCAGAGACGATCAGGAACGTCGCTGGCGTCTGGGAGACAAGCGGCGCTGCGAAGAATACTTGGGCGAGGATGCCGGCTTCGCGGCGGACGCCGACAGCGCCGTCTACTTGATCTATAGCGAGTTCTTGCTGCGCGAAGAGTTGGGTGAACAGCCGCAGCCGGCCGAGTATCGTGACCGTTTTCCGCAGTATGGGGCGCAGCTCGACCGGCTGTTCGAAGTGCATGCGGCCATCGAGGGATTTGTGCCCCAGAACCCGGCCGCCCAGCTTGGAATCGCTCCCGGCCAATCGTCGGCCGAGCAGGCCCACGAACCCGAGGACGACTATGAGCTCTTCGAGGAACTGGGCAGTGGAGAAATGGGGACGGTGTACCGAGCCCGCCAGCGAAGCCTAGGCAGGTTGGTCGCGCTGAAGTTGCTTGCCGAGCGATTTGAGGGCCGCGAACACCGGTCGCGCTTCCAAGACGAGTGCCAAGCCATCGGCCGCCTCTCGCATCCCAACATCGTCCAGGTGTTCGATTCGGGCGAATGGCGAGGCCGCAACTTCCTGTCGCTCGAGTTGGTCGATGGCTCCACACTGGCCGACGAAATGAAGCGGCGATCGTTTTCGCCGCGCGACGCCGCGCGGCTCTTGGCGACGCTGGCGCGAGCGATCGACTATGCCCATCGTCAGGGGATCGTCCATCGAGACCTCAAGCCGGCCAACATCCTCTTTGCTCAGGATGGAACTCCCAAGATCACCGACTTCGGCCTGGCCAAACTGCTCGACACGGACGCCTCGCATACGCAGACAGGGGCCATCCTCGGCACGCCGGCTTATATGGCGCCCGAACAGGCCCTGGCCCAGGTTTCGCGAATCGGACCTCCGACGGACGTGCATGCGCTGGGAGCGATCCTGCATGAGTTTCTCGTCGGAGTTCCGCCATTTCAGGCCGACACCTCCTGGGCCACGATCCTCTCGGTGGTCTCGCAAGACGCAACCTTGCCGGTCCAGGCCGGCAAGCACCTGCCCGCCGACTTGCAAGCGATTTGCCTTCGCTGCTTGGAGAAAGACCCCGCGGCAAGGTATCCCACGGCCTTGGCCCTGGCGGAGGATCTCGACAGGTTCGTGGAGGGCAGAGCGACCCATGCCCGACCATTGAATGCCGTCGGACGCGTGAGCCGCTGGTCGCGACGCCATCCCTGGCAGGTGGCTTTGATGGCCGTATCGCTGCTGAGCCTGCTAGCCATCTCCGGCGGCGGCTGGGTCCACTCGGCGCGGCTGCGCGAGCAACTTACCGAGAACAGCCAACTGCGCGAGGCTGCCGAGAAACGTGAGCAACTCGCGCTGCGTCAGCGTCGCGCGGGCCAATTGCGAGACGTGCAGCAAGCGTATGAGAATGGCCAATTCCTGCACGCCCTGAACCTACTCGACCGCATCGCTCGCGCGACCGGGCCCGACGAGCCAGCCGAGTTCGTCCGAGCCTACTGGAAGCGAGTCTTGAACGCCTTCCACCACGATCTTAAGGGGCACCGAGATGTGGTCTACTCTGCGGCCTACTCCCCGGATGGCCGCCATCTGGCTTCGGCGAGCCTGGATGGAACGGTTCGCTTATGGGACGTGGCGAGCGGCCGGCCTCTCGGCGTGTTAACGACTCACCACGGAGAGATCCATAGCGTGGTCTTCCTCCCGGACGGCAGGCATGGTCTTTCGGGCGGGGCCGATGGCATTTTACGGCTGTGGAGCGTCTCGCCGTTTGAGGAGGTGGCAAGCTGGTCGGCCCATGCGACGGATATCCGCTGCGTGGCTGTGTCGGCCGAACGCCCTCTGATCGCCTCGGGTGACGCCAACGGCCTCGTGAAGCTCTGGTCTTTGGACACGCGCGAGTGTCTGGGCGAGTTGAATGGCCACGCTGGATGGGTGTGGGCAGTCGCATTTGCCGGGTCGCAACTGATCAGTGGCGCAGAGGACTGCCTGATCAAGGTCTGGGACCTGGACACTCTCTCGGAGACACGCACTCTAGCCGGGCATTCTCGCTGGGTGCTGTCATTGGCCGTAAGTCCCGACGGCCAGACCTTGGCCAGCGGCAGCAAGGACTACACGGTCAAGTTATGGAGCCTTGCCACGGGCAAGGAACTGGGCGCCCTGGTGGGCGAACAGCATTGGGTGCGCGCTGTCGAGTTCCTACCGGATGGAAAGGGAATTCTCTCCGCCGACACGGGCGGTCACGTACGACTGTGGGATGTTGAGCAGCAGAGCTTGGTCCGCCGCCTGCCGGTGACGCATGGACCGGAGCTGCGCGACTTGGCCTTGGCCCCGAATGGGGAGCAGTTCGCTACGGCGGGGGCCGAAGCCCGCCTGAAGACCTGGACACTGGCAGACCTCGAGCCGGTCGAAGTCCGCCGAGGGCTATGGGATGATGGTTTCGGATTTATCACGCTCGCCGCTCACGGTGACCGGCTGATCGCAGCGAACAACAAGCAGGTTCAGAACAGGGCTTTGCCCGCCTTGGCTCTCGCCGGCGAGATTCGTGAAGTTTCCCCTGGTTGGCGAATCGCTGCGATCACTCCCGACGGCGGACGGATCGTTATCGCCGAGGGCAATGAGGATAAGTCGAACTGCCGCATGGAGCTTCGCGACGTGAAGACTTTGGCGTTAGTCCACAGCGCGAGCCTACAGTATTCCATCTCTTGCTTCGCGATCCATCCGGCCGGTGAGCATCTGATCGCGGCCGGCACTGACAAGAGTCTCTACGTCATGGATGTCGACACGCTCACAGTACGCTCGCTTGTCGAGTCGAATCACCGCTTAGTCACCCAGATGGCCTTTTCGCCCGACGGACGCCTGTTGTGTACGAGCGGACACGGTGACGATCACCGGATTTGGAGTATGGACCAGATGCAGCTGCGGACAGCCATCGAAGGGAACGGCGGTTGTGCCTATTCGTCGGATGGCCAAGTGCTGGCGCTCGATTCCCATCAGCCACTTGTTCGATTGCTGCGATTACCGGAGTTGGATGAGCTGCAGCCGCTGGTTGGGCACAGTCGCGTCGTTCGGAAATGCGCTTTTGCTCCGCACGGAAATCTACTCGCGACGGCGGATGTTGGTGGAACGGTAAAGCTCTGGGATGCTGAAATCGGCGAAGAGCTTATGTCGTTCGAGACCGGGGGGCGATTCCATGACCTCGTGTTCGCGCCCGATGGTAGCTCCTTGATCGGCGCCGCTGGACTATCGGACGAAACGTCCGACTGGGGATTGTGGGTGTGGCGAACGGATCGCGCGCCATAGCCTAAGCAGTTCGTTACGGACCCTTGAGTCATAGGGAGAATCTTGGGATCAAAGGCTGTGACTGGTAGACCTGTCCGGCTTATACTCTATTCGGCTTGGCTGCCTAGCAGTCCGTTGAACTAACCGGCTTTGCGATTGTTGGGTCAGCGGCGGGCGAGGTGACGGGGCGAGCGCGTGGCGGCGTGCCGGAGGCTTTGCGCGGCGATCCACAGCGCGGCGGCCATTCGCGCGAGGAGTTGGGCAAGTGCGGAGCGGGACGGGAAGTTGGCGGGGGAAGTGGCGCGGCGCACAGATCAGCCCCGACTTTGCGGGTCTGCGCGAGTCGGCGGAGTTGGCACGACTCGACCCTCAAGAGCGGCAAGAACTTGCCAATCTCTGGGATCAGGTGAATCTATCTTTGCGGGCACGTTGATCCACGGGCAACGCGCCATGCACCAACGCCATTTCGCTCAGTGCCGAGTTTGTAGCTTCCGGGGACAGAGAAGCTTGCGAACCGCCGCGGTTGGCATCGACCGTGGCGGCGACCGCCGAACCTCTCGATTTGCGAGCTTGACCCTACCCGCGCCAACGCATCAGAATGCGGAAGCACATTTCGGCGCGAGCGGCCGATCGGAGCAGTAAAAGTGTACGGCGATGAGTCATGCAGAGAGTAAGACGCGACGATCGACTGGACAGCGCTGGATTCTTTCGCACCTCGGCGGCGCTTTCGAGCCAGTCCTTGGGGAGCGACGGGGTCACAGCCGTTCTATACCGCCATCCCTCTGCCGAGCTGGCTTTGCCAACGCTGCCAGAGCATGTGGTCTGCCTTTACCTCGGTCGGCCTCTGCAAGTCGTGGAGCGCCAAAGCGGGGAATCACGGGAAAGGCAAGTGACGTGGGGCGAGACCCTGCTCGGACCGCCGGGTTGCCCCGGTGGGGAGGTTGCCTGGAACGGACTGGCCGAATATCTGCACATTCGCGTTCCTGCAAAATTCCTCCGCACGGTCGCCGAAACGCTCGAAGTGCGGTGTCCCGAAGCCTTGGACACGGGCGGCGAAAAGTTGTTTCGTGACCCGCGCATCGCGCAAGTCGGCGTTTGGCTGGTGGAGGAAATGAAGGATGGCGGCCTGCGCGGGCAATTGTTCGCGGAATCGCTAGTCAACCTCTTGGCGGTCCAGATGTGTCGGGCATACGCCCAGCCAGCGCGATCCGTCGCCACAGACCGCCAACTCAACGCTGCTTCTCTTCGCCGCGCCATCGATTATGTCCGGGCCAACATCGGTGGAAAGTTGTCCCTGGCGGACATTGCGGCTGCCGCAGGCCACAGTCCTTATCAGTTTGCCAAGATGTTTCGGCAGACGGCAGGACTGCCCCCGCATCAGTTTGTCATCCGGTGTCGGCTCGAAGAGGCGGAGCGACTGTTGACCGCGAGTCAGCATTCCCTCGCGATGGTTGCCGAACTGGTCGGGTTCGCCGACCAGAGCCATCTGAGTCGCCACTTCAAACGCTTCAAGGGCCTAACTCCGGCGCAGTTTCGCAGTGCGCTGCGAATTCGTACCGGTCCTGGGCAAGAACGTTCAAGACCTTCCCGGCCATAAGGCGCCATACTGCGGCTCGTCGCCGCATTTGCCGCGCGAGTTCCAGTGCAGCGAGGGTCGTCTATGCTTGCCGCCATCGGGACATCCCTGCTTCAGCGTCGCCTATGCCGACGCCAATGGCTTCGCCTTGGCTGCTTCGCCGCTGGCCAACTCTTTGCGCAGCGATTCGCTGTGCGGGACGGCCAGGCCGCCGAACCGATCGCGCGACGGCCCCCTCGCGCGAAGGCCGCCATCATTTTGCTCCTCGAGGGCGGCATGAGTCACCTTGACACGTGGGACCCCAAGCCAGATGCTCCGGCCGAAATTCGCGGGGAGTTCCGCGCCATTGCTACGGCGAATCCGGCGCTGCGGATCGCGGAGCACATGCCCCTGCTCGCGCAGACGGCACAGCTGTTTAGCGTCGTCCGTTCGGTTCAGAGCCCTGCTCGCAACCACAATAGTGGGCTGCATCTGGTTCTCACGGGCTACGACAACCCGCTCTTGGACGCCGGCGCCGAGTTACGCAACCTCGAACATCCTTGCCAGGGCTCGGTCTATGCCCAGTACCTAGCTGGCCGCCTCGCGGGGGATATGCCGCCGTTTGCGGTGATCCCAAACCGAACGGTGCTGGGTGGCGAAAACACGCTAGCAACCGCGGCTCGCTTAGGCCCGGCGTACGAGCCGCTCGAAACGGGCGAACCATCCGAAGTATTCGAGGAACCGCTCGCCCCGCCTGCCGGCTTATTCGTGCCGACCGAAATCACGCCCGAGCGGCTGGAAGATCGACGAGCCCTTCTCGGCAATTTGGAAAGGCTGCAACGCGACATCGAACACCGCCACGTAAACTCGCTGGGCGCGTATCGCGATCGAGCCTTTCGATTGATTGGCGGAGGGCGGCTGGCTCGGGCCTTCGACTTGACGCGAGAACCGGAAAAAGTTCGCCGACGCTATGGCGCTCACCAACAGGGGCAG
Source organism: Pirellulales bacterium (assembly GCA_044221365.1). GTDB lineage: Bacteria > Planctomycetota > Planctomycetia > Pirellulales > JBGAPH01 > JBGAPH01. Next base: position 11,978 of record JBGAPH010000058.1, on the reverse strand, counting down.
GGGTGCCTGCTGGCACGCCGCCTGGTTGAATCCGGGGTCGGCTACGTTCTGGTAAACCTAGCGTTTTCGACGGGCAACGCTTGGGACACGCACGCCGACAATTTCCGCACGTTGCGGAACAGTCTGTTGCCACCGATGGACCAAGCGGTTTCAGCCCTGTTGCAAGACCTCCAGGCGTGTGGGCTGCTCGATCAAACGATCGTACTGATGTTGAGCGAGATGGGCCGCACACCGCGGATCAACAAGGATGCGGGGCGCGACCATCACCCTGACGCCTTCTCGGCGATGATTGCAGGCGGGGGAATCAAGGGGGGGCATATTCTCGGCGCGACCACACGCGGCGGGGAAAGGGTACATGATCGTCCAGTCCCAGTGTCAGATTTACTCGCAACCGTCAATGAGTTGCTCGGCGTCGATTCGCAGCGGGTTTTGGCCGGAGACTCGAATCGGCCCCTGACCGCTTTGCCTCCGGAGGCGGTTCCCGTGGTTGAACTGCTAGGCTAAGACGGATCCAGTAGATTGTCGCACGGGGTCATAGCTGAAGGTGATTCGCCCCAACCGCTTCCAAGTGTCCCCCGACTCCCGCTGATCGTCTTTAGTCGTTGACCGAACCAGTTGCGATCGTCGTCGCCAAGGCGCCCTGTAACGCGGCCAGCAGTTCGTCGCTGATCTCTTGCAGCGGCGGGTCGCCCGTGAGCAAGGCCCACTGCCGCAGGCAGGTGCGGTAGAGCAGGCTGCCGGCCAAAGGGCACTTCGGTGCCGTCGTCGAGCCGCGCCAGCCAGGCGGGCTGTTCAGCCCCTTGGCCGGGGGCGGTCAGGCGATGCTCGCCCTTGCAGGTCGTGGGGGCGTTGCAGATCGGGCAGCGATTGTTGCTGTAGCCGGGTGGGCGGCGATGCCAGAGTTGGGGGTCGGGGGTCATGATCGGGCCACCTTCGTCAGCGGCAGCACGCGGACCGGATTGTCCGGCAGGGCGTCGATGTAGAAGCGCGCATCAGGGCCTTGAGCACGCCGAACACAGCTTCCGCCTGGCAGGGCGTCAGGTGTGCCGAGAGCGTGGTGATGCTGTCGTCCGTCTCGATGGTGACGAGACGTTGGGGCGAAACCGGTTGCGGCTTGCAACGCGTTTTGCGGGTCGCGGTCATGGGTGCGCTCCGGTAGAGCGCAGGCCCGAACGATCAGCTTGTAACCGTGGCACAGGGACCACGTGGCTGCGGCAGCGCATCATGCGGGGCCCATTCTGGCCAGGGAGCCGCAACGAGGTGAAGGAGGCGGGACCAGCCGGAATTGCACGCGCTGCCCCGTCTTGAACAGCGCAAGCGCACGGCCGATAATGCCTCGATCCGACGCATTTCCGGCAATAATGGAACTGACCGTGCATCTTCGCTGTCCCCATTGCTCGAACCCTGTCGAGCTCATTAATGACGCTGCCTTCGATGACGTCATTTGCCCGTCGTGCGGCAGCAATTTCAGCCTTGCCGGCGAAAGTACGCTCACATTTCGTTCGACAACGCGGCGCATTGCTCATTTCGAGCTGCTCGAACAAGTGGGCGTGGGCGGTTTCGGAACAGTCTGGAAGGCGAGAGACTCGCAACTTGACCGAATCGTTGCGGTAAAGCTGCCGAGGAAGGACCAACTGGGCCTCGATGAGCTGAACCAGTTTCTTCGCGAAGCGCGGGCTGCCGCACAATTGCGGCACCCTGGTATCGTGAGCGTTCACGAAGTCGGTCGCGTAGATGATGTCGTTTACATCGTAAGCGACTTCATTCACGGAGCCACGCTCAGCGACATGCTTCAGTCGCGACGCTTCAGCTCCGACGAAGCAGCCCAGCTGATGCTCCTCATCTGCGATGCGCTACATCACGCGCATGAGAATGGCGTTGTGCATCGTGATTTAAAGCCAAGCAACATCCTCATGGATTCCGCGTGCGTGCCGCACGTTACGGACTTTGGCCTAGCCAAAAGAGAGCAAGGCGAAATCACGATGACCGTGGAAGGCCGGGTGCTCGGCACTCCCTCTTACATGAGTCCCGAACAAGCCCGAGGCGATAGCCATGGGTGCGATGCACGTAGTGACGTCTATTCCCTTGGAGTGATTCTTTTCCAACTCGTGACAGGCGAGCTGCCATTTCGCGGCAATGCACGAATGCTGGTGTTGCAGATACTAAACGACGATCCACCGACCCCGCGCTCGCTCAATAACTCCGTGCCCCGCGATATTGAGACGATTGCGCTCAAGGCGATGGAGAAGTCTCCGGATCGGCGTTATTCGACGGCAAAGAGAATGGCCGACGACTTGCGCAGCTTTACGCAGGGCGTGCCGATTCAAGCTCGCCCTATTGGCAAAACCGAACGCGCTTGGCGATGGTGCAAACGGCAGCCTGCTGTGGCGGCGCTGTTGGGACTAGGCTTCGTCTGAAAACCGCTCTTTCCTTGGGGTCGTGGCAGGTGGCATATTGCTGTGGTGGGCTGGGGGCCGTCAAGGAGGACGTGTGATGGAGCGGCATCGTTTGACGGATGAGCAGTGGGAGTACATTGCCGATGTGTTTCCGCCGCCGGCGAAGACCGGGCATCCGCCGCCGAATCGTCGCCTGATGATGGACGGCATTCTACACATCCTGCGCACCGGCGCCCCGTGGCGTGATCTGCCGAAGTCGTTCGGCCCCTGGCAGACCGTGTGGTACTGGTTCAACCGCTGGAACTCGAACGGCACGCTCGATCAGGTGCTGGCTCGTCTGCAAGCCGAGTGCGTGGACGCTGGCGAGATCGATCACGAGTTGTGGTGCGTCGATGGCACGACCGTGCGCGCAGCCCGCTGTGCGGCGGGCGGCGGTAAAAAAGCGATCCGCGCGAGCCGGCTGATCACGCGCTAGGCCGCTCGCGTGGCGGGTTTTCAACCAAGATCCATCTGCTGTGCGACCGGCACGGCAATCCTCTGCACTTCTGCGTCACGGCCGGCCAAGCCCACGAATCGCAGTCGCTCGAAACGCTGTTCGAAGGCGTGTCGTTGTGCGATCTCGACGACGAGCCGGTGCTCTTCCCGCTGCAACTGGCCGGCGACAAAGGCTATCGAGCCGACTGGATTGACGAGTATCTGCAAGGCTTCGGCATCGAGCCGGTAATCCCGCCAAAAAGCAACGAGACCCCGGACGCACGCCAGGTGTCGTTCGATGCCGAGGCCTATCGCGCTCGCAACGTCGTGGAGCGGCTGGTCGGCTGGCTGAAGGAATGTCGCCGCATTCTGACGCGCTTCGAGAAGACCGCCCTCAACTTCGGCGGTATGATCAAGATGGCCTTCATCCAACGCTACCTGCGACGCCGCTGCAACTGACATGGCCTTCTCAGACAAAGCCTAGTATTTGCAGTTCTTTTCATGGGAGTTCTCGTCTCCGGCATTTTCGCTTGGAGTGAAGCAGTTCAGCGACGACATGCACAAGCACTCGCAACTCACCTGAGCGATTCGTTGGATGCGCAAACGCAACTGGCCCGGGAAGCTCAGTACGATTCGGCGTCGGCCCTTTTCGACCAGGCCTGCTCCGTCAACGCAGCCGGCGATGCGACATCCGCGCTTCACGCATTCACTCGAGCACTTTCGATTCTAGAGTCATTGCCGCCGAAGCAAACGTCACCCCGACTCAAAGTTCCCTGTGAAACCCTGCAGTTATCGATCCGGAACCTGCTTGGAGCTGTTTCGTCGAGTGTCGGGTGTCCGCGGCGCGTGCTGCCGATTGAGTTGGCCGCGGTTTCCACCAACGGAGCGTATCTCGCCGCGCACTGTGATGATGGCATGATTCGAGTGTGGGACGTGCTTGCAGATCGCTTCCGCGGAGAGCCGAGTAGAGTTGATGGCCGCGTTCGGGCGATCGCGATTAATAGTACCGGTGGGATCATCGCTACATGCAGTGATGCTGGTCAGGTTCACGTGCGAGACGTCTCGACGGGCGCTATTCGCAAGCAGCTGGTCCTTCCTGCACCCGGTCGAGATGTAATGTTTTGTGGCGACGGATCTAAGCTGGTTACGACCGAGGAGAATGGCACCATCCGCGTGTGGAATGCAGAGTCGCTCGCAGAGGTAGGCAGCGGTTTTGTGCCGCATGGCCCCATGAGAGCGATTGCAGTGGATCACTCCGCAGCTCTGGCTGCCTTAGCAACGGGCGACACACTCCGGCTGCTGAATGCGAATACTGGCGACGTATTGCATTCCATCAGCTGTGAGAGTCCGTGGTTCGGGGCGGTGGTGATCAGTCCGAATGGATCGATTGTCGCGTCGTGTCATGAGGACAACGCGGTACGACTCTGGCGAACAGACACGGGTGTCTGCGTTGGCACGCCCCTTGAGCACCCGGACTCGGTAGAGGGCCTGGCCTTTAGCCCCGACAGTGCCCAGGTCGCAACTGGTTGTTGGGATGGCGTGGTGCGACTCTGGAACTGCGACGACACCCTTCTTGCGGGAACGATGGATTGCCGCTCAAGCGGCCTCTACTCGGTGTGCTTTAGCCGAGATGGAAGGCTTGTTGGCGCAGCCTCGCTGGACCACAAAGCAAGGATTTGGAGTCGAAGTGCGTTGACGGAGGTGACGGGGCCGCTTCAACACAAGGGGCCGGTTCATCACGCGTGTTTTAGCCCGGACAGCAGCACGCTGATTACCACCGCCTCGGACGGCACGGCCAGTCTGTGGACAACGGAAACGAGTAAGGCAGATGTCTTATTCAGGCTCGATGGGTTGGGTCGCCAGACCTGCGCATTTGGACCACTCGGTGACCGGATCGTGGCAACAGATCGCCAGCATGAAGCCGTCGGCGCATGGAGCATTCCGACTGGACGCTCACTCGGTCCTTCGATGGAGCACCTAGAGATGGTGGTCTCTATGTGCGTTTCTCGCGATGGCAGAAGGTATGCGACGGCTTCCCTTGATCGCACTGCCCGACTTTGGGACGCTAGCTCGCACCTCCCAATCGGCGAGCCATTTGTCCACTCCGATCCCGTAACTGCAGTGGCAATTGACGGCGACGGATCGTTGCTCGCACTTGGTGGCAATGAAGGCTCGGTGTGGATCTGGGACGTAAAGAGTCGGAAGCAAGTATGCGAGCTAGTGGGGCATACCAGCAGGGTAAGTTGCATCGCGCTTGATACCACAAGAACATTTGTGGCGGCGGGTGCCGATGATGGCACGGTACGCGTCTGGAACCTGCGACAGAACGGCCGCCTCCGGTTCCTGGTTCGGCATTCCAGACGAGTAGGAGCAATCGCGTTCGACGCGGCTGGAACACGAGTGGCCACCGGCGGATGGGACGGAGTTGCCCGACTATGGGACGTCGCCGATGGAGCTCCAGTCGGCGCAGCAATGTTACATGCTATAGGGATTGTCGGTCTTGCCTTCGACCCTTCCGACGACTTACTGGCGACCGCCTCATGGGACCATAGCGCGCAGCTATGGGATGTTGCGACCCAGAAGGCAATTGGTGATCCATACCTTCACCACAGTCCGGTTGTGGGAGTGTCTTTTGGTCCTGATCGCTCGCGATTGTTTTCGGCGACTCTCGATAGCACCGTAAGCCGTTGGGCCGTTGCAGCGCCATGGAAAGAAGATCTCGACGGAGTGGTTAAGCGAGTGGAAGCCCTTACGTGCCGTCGCGTATTCGCGGATGAATCGGCTGCACGCCTGTCCGTGGCTGATTTCATTCGAGTCCAGGACTCGGTCCGACCGCCGAGGTAGCGACAATTCCTCTAAAGCGGCTGCTCGTCCGTCTGGCCTGAGAGCATCAACCCGAATCGAGCGAGGCAGTTGGACAGCGCTTCGAAACGCTCGGTCGTTCGCTTTCACAGCTTTGCGCAATCGGGGAGGGGCCGCTGCGAATGCCACGACGCAGTGCGGCCCCCCCTCCGATTGAGCCCCGGTCGGCTAAGTTCAGTTTGCCCACACCACATCCACGGCGGCCTCCTTGGCCTTACCAAGGTGGCTGGAAATGGCCGCGCTGATTGCCGCGTCGTTCCAGCGATACCCGTTGGCCCTCGTGCTTACTGTGGCCGGTGGCGGATCGGCGATCCCCTGCGGATCGGTGTTCCCCTGGCCCAGGTTGACGGCGATTGTCGCCGATTGGCTGCCGGAAGTCCGACTAGGTGCCCCCGTGCAGCCAAACACCTGATTGGCCGCGTTGTCCACGATTCACAGCGTGCCGGGATTGCTCGGGTCGCGCGTGATACCCGTGGGGCTCGAATCGCGGCTGTCGATCGTTCAGCTGCCGAGCAGCGTGCCGGTGAGGGTGTACTTGAACACCTTATCGGTGGCTGCGCTGTTGATCACTCAGATGCTCGCGCCGTCGGTGACGAGGTCGGTGGCGCTCGAGTTCTGGCTATTGAGATTGAAGCTGCTGGCGGCGCTCTGGCTGCCCGATACTCGCAAGGCGGCTCCCGAGTACTCTCAGCCCTCTCCGGTTGCAAGACGGAGGGAGAGATCCTTCCAGGCAGCCTGATTCTCCGCGAAAGTGCCACCTGAGCAGATGGTGAATGCAGCGTGTGCAGCACGACACGTTGTTTCGCGACTTCGACGCGTTTCTGGCCTGCCTCGGGCGGCGTCCCAGCCCGAAGACCTGCGCCGGCCAGACTCGAGCAAGCCATTCGGGCCAGGGAACTGCGAGTGGAACGCCCTACATAGCCAGGCTCGACTGATCGAGTTCGGCGGCCTTAGCCTGACTGCATCTGAATGGGCCGGCCAGGCTTGGGATCAGCAAGCAAGCCCTCAGCCAACGCTTGGCCAAGTACGACTTGGAGATTGCCTTGTCGCCGGTGCGCTTGAAGCGGGGCGGAACGAGGTCAACGCGTTCACTGCCGAAGCGGACCGCGGGAGGGCGGGCGAAGTTACCAGCGCCTGAAGCCCACAACCGCGGTCCAGTGAGCGAAGAGCCCGATGCCCCAGCCAAAGAACACCCAGCGGACCCAAAAGGGCGGACCGGTCAATAGGTTGAACGCCGTGAGCAACGCCATCACCAGGACAAACGCGGCGGTGTGGAAAAAGATGCCGATCATGGTGCTATCGGGCCAAGGAGACTACAGACCTCCTGGCTATTTCAAAGTACCCAATATATTGCGATTGCCATGCGGTTAGCCGCATGTTTGGCATTGCTGGAAAGCGCGAACGCGGTTGACAGCACAGCTCAGTCGGCTAACCTAACTATCCCCCCGTCAGCGGGTGGAATGGACTTCCAGCTTGGGGGTGACACACGGGCCGTTCGAGGCGAGGTCGCTATCAAGAACCACGATCCTGATCGGAGCCTATCATGCGTCTGTCTTCGTCGTTCAACTCTGCGCGGAACGCGTACGTCTTGACCGCAATTGTTTCCTTCTGCGCTTTGTTGTCGATTCCGTTGCGGGAGACGCCAGGGCAGCTGATCGAGGTCGCGGGTTCGGCTACTGGCTTGACGAGCACCGCGGATCGGATGATCTCTTATCAGCACCAAAGGCACTTGTGGCAGACCGATGACGACGCGGTGCATGTGCTGCTGAACCGCGGTGCGCTCTCCTTGGGAGCACCCATGGCGCTGTATACCACATTCGATGGGGGGAACAACTGGACGAGCACCTCCGCACTTCCTTCGGGGAACCAATACACCACGAGCGACGGGATCTTGACTGGCTCCACGTTGACGGTGGTGTACTCCGATCTCTTCAGCAATATCCGCATCGTGGCGCTGGGTTACGACTCGGCCACCAAGCATTGGTCGCGTTCCTCCACGGAACTCGTCGCTTCGGATCCACTTCGGAAGTTGGTGAATCCAACCTTCGCCTACGACAGCTCAAGTCGGATTTGGTGCACTTATGTTCGATACACGCCGCGCCCCTACAGCGTGTCGATTCGCCTTTCTTACAAGCAAATCGGGTCGCCGGCGTGGACTGACACAAATCTTAACTTCGGTGACGTCGGCATCGAAGGCATCCGTCGCAGTGCGCGGCTTGTGCGACTGCCAGCTGGCGTCGGCATGATCTTCACGGTTGAGGACACGCTTTTTTGGGCCTGGCGGCTCAACGAATGGCCGGAGAACGCGCCATGGAACGTATCCACGATCTTCGTTGGCCAAAAGGACATTGACCCCTACTCCAGCCATTTCAGCCTAGCGGACGACGGCCTAGGAAATCTCCATCTAGCGACCGTCGATGGGGGACGGGTGTTGTACTCGCGACTGTTCTCTGGGGACGTAGACTGGCAGCCGATCGTCGAGCTCGCCGGGTTCGAGAACACCAACTACGTTCAGACCTCTCTGAGCAATGGGAATGTCCTCGTGCTCGGCAGCAACAACAACTCCACAAAGGCTTATCGCAGCATCGACGGCGGCAGCACCTTTTACTATTCTTACCTCTTGTCTCACCAGTCGCCACCCGCGGATGGGAGCATTTCTTACGACCTGCCTCGGCTTACAGCCCCGGAGACAGCGTCCGAACGTATTCCGGTGTTGCAACAGTTCCGGCAATCAGACGCGCAGTCGCTGCTGTTCTTTTCGCCAACGCTGTCGATCGCAGCTCCCGAGTGATCATTAGGTCCGGCGTTCGCCCCGTGGTACGACGCCGGCATGAACCCTCACCCTGCCGTCTCCGCTCGTTCTCGCTCCGCACGGTGACCGTAAAGTTGCCTCGTCGCAAGCGAATGTCGTTCCGATGTCGATGCGTGCAAGTTCCGAACCACTCGACGGATCACGCATGGCCTGGGTTAGCGTCGCCAAGGCTGCTCAGCTTAAATTGTGTTGGAGCCCCTTCGTTGTGCTCACGGGCCGGCGTGTGAAGAAGCCGCTCTCGCGAGCGCTCGATGCGGCTGCCCTACGGCGAATCGGTCGGCACCCCAATCTCACGGCCAAACCGCACGAGCAGTGCCTCTTTGGACATCCGTAGGCGGTATGCAGGCTGACGTCGACGGTCGCCCCTTCCTTGATCCCATCGATGAACTGGCGATAGGCGGCGGCGTCGATCCGCAGCAGGTACTCGACCAAGGCCGACGCCAGGCCGTACCTCCAGCCACCCAACTGCTTGCGTGTGAAGAAGTCGCCGTCGGCCGAGCCCGCATCGCGTGCGTCAAGGTCGATTAGCAGGTGGCCGCGCAAGGGGGGGCGAAAAGACAACCGCGTACCGCTTGCCGCTCACCTCGAGCCGGCTGAGCGCTGCCGAACGGACCGTGCGGCGCTTGTCTCTCTCGGCCGACTTGACGCTCACTGATTTGAATGTGGCGCGCCCTCGTCCGGCTGCAAACGAGACCGTTGTCAGTTCGTCGACCTGCTCGCCGGTCGCGAGCAGCGGTGTCGCCGGCTGATTGACCAGCTCCTGCAAGTCGGTCACGGCGTGCGCAGGCCTGTTCTGCGCGGCGCTTCTTGGACGTTGCGGTCTTTTCGCCCGAAGGAGTTGCCGGTTTAGGCGTAGGCTGCTCGAGGAGCATCGCCTGCATGCGGGGAGGGGCGATGAAGAGCAAAAGAGCGAGACAGAGTTGCTCACGCATCGCGGTTCCACCGGAACGGGTCGGCTTGGTCCGAGCCGTTTCAGTCTAGTCGGAATGGCCCGTCGCGCAAATGTTTTGGTCACCGTGGTAGCATCGGATCAATACCTCCCCGCCACGTCCGCTCGTTCTCTCGCCTCACGCTGATGGTGCGGGCGGAGGCGGTGTGCGTGCTCGCCGCCTGGCTGGCGTGGGTAGAGGTAAAGGGGCCAAGAAGGTGATTGACGGTCTCCGGCCACCGTGTAACGTATAGATCTGCCGGGTCGAATTCATTCCCACGAAATGCGCAGCCCGGCCAGACGCCTTGATCCCCAGGTCCAGGCGTTCTTTTCTTGGCGCAGGAAAAACCCGCCCGACAGCCCACCGTCTACATCTTGGCCATCGGACGGGGGAGGTCTTCACCGACTACTCCACTAGTCAGCGCGTGCCTCGATAGCGGAACGCCAGCAGCCCGGCCCCGGGCAGGGTGGCGAGCAGGAAGGCGAGGGCTCGGGGACGGGACGAAAGGTTAGCTGCGCACAGCCTGAGCCAGATTCCCCGGTCGGTCGCACGCAGATCGAAGTCGCCAGGAAGTAGCATTGCGAACGTCCTCACGGTGAGAATTCACCGCCGGCAACGCGTAAGCCCCCAGGAGCCCGATCGTGGTCAAGAGCACGAGCGCTTGGACGGATCAGAACCAGGGCCGGCGATTCAGTGGGCGGGCCGCCGCGAATGCCACGACGCGACTGGCCGACGAGGGACGGAGCGTTTGCAGACTTGCCGCCTCTTCATCGCCGAGGTTCGAAGCGGCTGCAATCGAGAGCGTCGCGAGGCGGAGGTGACGAATCGATCGCCGTCAAAACGTCTCGAATCGGCCGCCCTTGGGCTGCGGGAAACAGGTTCGGCGGCGCCGCATCAACCGCCGGCCTGCGGCGTAAGGGTCGACGCGGGTCGAGGGCCGCCGTCAAGTCGCGTCACACGAAAACCGAGCAGCTTCCCAAGCGAAATGAAAAAGCCCACTGACCGAGAGTCAGCGGGCCCTATTCTGCGGTAGCGCCCCGCGGAATCACCGCTCCGCTCGTCGAATCGCAAAGAGGCCAAGGCCTAGTCCGCGGCATAAGCTGTTCCGGCCTCGGCCTGACCTGCCGCTTGGGCCTGGCAACTGCGAATGGAGTCTTAACGGCCAAGCGCGGGTGATCAAGCACGGCGGACTGGCCCTCACGATCCCAGAGTGGGCCAAGCGTATTGGCATCTCCGACCAGGCCCTATATTCGCGCCTTCGAAGGCATAATCTAGCGACCGCGCTGTCGCCGGGACCAATGAAGCCAGGGCCGAAGCGTCCCCGAAGGCAAGGCGTATGAAAAGCCCGTCCAATAGCCCCTTCTGTACGTCTTGGGCCATCGGACGGGCGAGGTCTTACCGGTGCGAGGAGACCGGTGACCTCCCGAATGCCACAGCGGGGTCACCTACTACTATTAACCTTCGGACCTAACACGATTTTGGCGGACCGCAAGCAGCCCCAGCCCAGCCAGAGCGGCGAGCAGGAAGGTGGAAGCCCGTAGGCCCGCTCGGCCTGGGCCAGCAGTTGCTGCACCTGGCCTGCTACCTGAAACCTGATCCATGGTTTATGAAGGTCTTTAGCCTTTGAGGCAAGGAGACCTTTTGATGACGACGAAGCGTCGGAAGCGGCATAGCGCTGAGCAGGTGGTTCGGAAGCTGCGTGATGCGGACGCGCTGCTCAACGCGGGCAAGGACCTGGCATCGGTGCTGCAATCCTTGGAGGTGAGCGAGTCGACGTATCAGCGTTGGCGCTCGCAGTACGGCGGCATGAAGGCCGAGGAAGCGAAGCGGCTGAAGGAGCTGGAGGACGAGAATCGTCGGCTGAAGCAACTGGTGGCGGACCAGGCCTTGGACATCCAGATGCTGAAGCACGTGGCCTCGGGAAACTGGTGAGCCCTTCCCGGAAGCGCGGGGCGGTCCGCGAGCTGCGAGTGCAGTTCACGGTGTCCGAGCGAAGGGCCTGCCGAGTGTTGGATCAGCCGCGTAGTAGTCAGCGCTACGAGGCTCAGCCGCGTGACGATGAGGGAGCGCTTGTGCAGCGCATGCGAGGCTTGGCGGCGGAGCGTCCGCGTTACGGCTATCGCCGGATCGCGGCATTGTTGCGGCGTGAGAGTTGGCGTGCGAGCGCGAGCCGGGTGTTGCGGTTGTGGCGCCGCGAAGGGCTGAAAGTGCCGCAGAAACGGCGAGTCTGTCGGGCGGTCGGGCACGGCGCCCAGGCCTGTCACGTAGCGCGGGCGACGGCCAAGAACGAGGTGTGGTGCTGGGACTTCGTGTTCGATCGGACGTGCGCGGGTAGTTCGCTGAAATGGCTGTCGATCCTCGACGAGCACACGCGCGAGTGCCTGGCGCTGAAGGTGGGCCGCGGGATGCGCGCCGAGGATGTGATCGACACGCTGGCCGAGCTATTCGCGCTGCGCGGCGTGCCGCGAGCGATCCGTTCGGACAACGGTCCGGAGTTCGTGTCGC
>JBGAPH010000002.1:0-256795 GCA_044221365.1 Pirellulales bacterium | reverse complement strand
CGCGGCCCTCATCGGCGGCGCTTATTTGATCGCTTGCGCGGCCTGGCTGCTGCCCGATCGGCGGCCGGCGATCAGCCAGTTGGGAGATCCCAAGGAATACACCGTCGAGATGATGGTCGAAGAGGGAAGCCCGCTCGTGGGAAAGACCATCGAGCAGGCAGGGCTGCGGCACTTAGCCGGAGTGTATCTGGCGGAGATCGACCGCGACGGCTCGATTCTGCCGGCCGTCGCCCCGCAAGAAAAGCTGCACGGCGGCGACCGGCTGGTCTTCGTGGGCGTGGTCGATTCCGTCGTCGAGCTGCAAAAGATCCGCGGCCTGATTCCCGCCACGAACCAAGTTTTCAAGCTCAGCGAGCCGCGCAGCGAACGTTGCCTGATCGAGGCCGTGGTGTCGACGAGTTGCCCGCTGGTGGGCAAGACGATTCGGGCCGGGCGGTTCCGCAGCGTGTATGGCGCGGCGGTGGTGGCGGTGGCCCGTGGGGGCGAGCGAGTGCGGTCGAAGATCGGCGACATCGAACTCGAGCCAGGCGACACGCTCCTGCTCGAGGCGCATCCTTCGTTCTACGAACGGCAGCGCAACTCGCGCGATTTCTACCTGATCAGCCAGCTCGAAAACTCGACGCCGCTGCGGCACGATCGGGCGATCCTCTCGATCCTGATCCTGCTCTCGATGGTGGTGGCGGTGACGATGGGGCTGAGCATGCTCAAGGGCTCGGCGCTGGCCGCGGCCTTGATGCTGGCCTTCGGCTGCGTGAGCGGCAACTCCGCGCGGCGGAGCATCGATTGGCCGGTGCTGCTGGCGATCGCCGCCTCGTTCGGCCTGGGCAAGGCGCTCGAAATCACCAAGGCGGCCGACGGCATCACGAGCGCGCTCGTCGAGTCGACGGCCGGCAATCCCTGGATCGCCCTGGCCATGGTGTACCTGGTGACCGTGGTCGTCACCGAGCTGATCACCAACAACGCGGCCGCGGCGCTCATGTTTCCTTTCGCAATCTCTACGTCCACGAACCTGGGCGTCAACTACATGCCGTTCGTGATCGCGGTGATGATGGCGGCCTCGGCCGGCTTCGCCACGCCGATCGGCTACCAAACGAACTTGATGGTCATGGGCCCGGGCGGCTACCGCTTCAGCGACTATGTGAAGATCGGCGTGCCGCTCGACATTCTCGTAGGCGTGGTCACGGTGGCGATTGCGCCCTTCGTGTGGCCCTTCCACTAACCGCACACTTCTGGCCGCTCCGCGGCTAGTGATGAAATAATTCGCCGCGCGTGCAAAGGAGTTGCCGCAACCATGAAACGGATGTCGTTCTACGCCCGCTACGCGCTGACGATTCTGATCGTCGTCACGTTCTTGCTCCCCTTGGTGTTTCGGGGGGCCCGCAAAGGGCTGCTGACCAACCGCAACGACGTGAGCCAGTGGCTGCCGGAGACCTACGAGGAAACGCAGGTCTACAAGCAGTTTCGCCAGCAGTTCGTGAACGAAGAGTTCATCCTGGCGAGCTGGCCCGGCTGCACGCTCGACGATCCGCGGCTCGAACTCCTGGCGCAGAAGCTCGTCCCCCTCGCGGGGCAGCGCCCCGGCTATGAGGGGGAAAAGCTGTTCGCCTCGGCCCTCACCGGGCCGCGGGCGATCGCCCAGATGACGGCCGCGCCCTTGAACCTGGAGCGCGACGAGGCGATCTCGCGGCTCGAAGGAGCGCTCGTCGGCCACGACCGCAACACCACCTGCCTGGTGCTCACGCTCAGCGACCACGGCAAGCGGAGCTTTCGCAAGGCGGTCGAAGCGGTCTACTTCGTGGCGGCCGAGCAGTGCGCCGTGAGCCAGAACGACCTGCGGCTGGGCGGACCGCCGGTCGACAACGTGGCCATCGACAAGGCGGGCGAACAGAGCCTGCTGCGGCTGGCCGTGCTCTCGGCCGTGGTGGGAATCGTCGTTTCGTGGTGGAGCCTGCGGAGCGGGCGGCTGCTGACGATGGTCTTCGCCACCGCGATCTACAGCGTGCTCGCCTCGCTGGCGGTGGTCTACTACAGCGGGCAAGAGGTGAACGCGATCTTGCTCACCATGCCGTCGCTGGTGTACGTGGCCACGACGTCGGGCGCAATCCACCTGGCCAACTACTACCGCGACCGTGTCCGCGATTTTGGCCGCGAAGGGGCCGCCAGCGCCGCGATCCGCCATGCGGCGCTCCCGTTGGCGCTGGCCGCCTCGACCACGGCCGTCGGCCTGCTCACGCTCTGCGTGAGCGAGCTCGTGCCCATTCAGGCGTTCGGCTTGTACTCGGCCGTGGGGGTGCTGATCAGCTTGCTCGTTACGTTCCTCGTGATGCCGGCCTCGCTCGAGCTGTGGCCGATCGACGGCGCCGCCCGCACGTCGGCCATCGAAGCCGCTACGGCGCCGGCAGGGCACGAAGAGGAGGGCGGCTTCTGGCACTCGGCCGGCGAGTTCGTCACCCGCCGCTGGGGGATCGCCGGCTTCGCTTGCCTGGCCATGATGGGGCTGGCTGGCTACGGGCTGACGAAGATCGAAACGTCGGTGCAGCTCATGCGGATGTTCTCGCCCGGCACGCGGATTCTCGAAGACTACGCTTGGCTCGAGAAGAACGTGGGCGAGCTCGTGCCGATGGAGATCGTGCTACGGGTGAACCCCGAGGAGAGCCACCTGAACCTGCTCGAACGGCTGGAGATGGTGGAGCATGTGCAGCGGCGGGTGGCCAAGCTCGACAACGTGGGGAGCGCGCTCTCGGCCGTGACGTTCGCCCCGAACCTCGAAGACCCCGACCGCGACGCCGCCACCGACCGCGCAGGCGCGCTGGGCGCCCTGCTGGGGGGCCGGCGCACCGTGCGGAGCACGCTCAACAAGAAGCTCGAAGAGCACTACGACTTGCTCAAGAGCGGTGATTTCCTCCGCGTCTCCGACGGCAAGGGCCTGTGGCCCAAGGACGAAGAGCTGTGGCGCGTGACTGCGCGGGTCGAAGCCCTGGGGGACGTCGACTATGGGCATTTCGTGCGCGACATTGGCCAGTGCGTCGAACCGGTGCTGGCGGTCTACCGCGAACGGCAGGCGCTGGCGGAGTTGCTCGAAAAGCAAGACCGACGGCTTTCCGGCGCCAAGGTGCTCGTGGTCGGCGTGCAGACGGCGAGCCGGCCGAAGGAGCCCGCCGCGGCCGACACCCTGCTGTTGCTCGAACTGCTGCGGAAAGCGGGCGCAAAGGTTGCCTATAACGACCCGCAGTTGGCGTCGCTCGCCTCGAGCGGCGTTGGCGACATCGCCGGGCTCGAGAGCGTCGCCCTGACTCCAGAACTCTTGGGGCAGCAAGACTTGGTGCTGGTCACGCCCGATACGGCCGGCGTCGACCTCAAGCTGCTCGAGGAACATGCTCCGAAGGCGCGGCAGACGCTGGCCGCCGCGGCGCCGGTCGTGGCTGGGGCGCAAGGCGCGCCGATGGCGGGGGGCCTGGCGGCCACCTACACGGGGCTCGTGCCCCTGGTCTACAAGGCCCAACACTCGCTGCTCGACAACCTGATCTTCGGCTTCTTCACCGACATGCTGCTGATCTCGGTGACCATGATGATCGCAGTCCGCGACGTGCCGACCGGCCTGGTGCTGCTCGTCTCGAGCGCGTTTCCGTCGGTCATCGTGTTCGGCATCATGGGCTGGCTCGGAGTGGTGGTCGACACCGGCACGGTCATGGCCCCCAGCGTGGCCCTGGGCGTGACGGTCGACGACATCGTCCACTACCTGCTCTGGTACCGCCAGGGACAGCGCGAGGGGCTGTCGCGAGCGAAATCGGTGATGCTGGCCTATAAGGGATGCGCCCGAGCGATGTACCAGAGCTGGGGCGTGATCGGCATCGGCCTCTCGGTGTTCGCCGTGAGCCCGTTCACGCCGACGCAGCGGTTCGGCATGCTGATGCTCACGCTGCTCACGACGGCGCTCGTCGGCAACCTGGTGCTGCTGCCGGCGCTGCTGGCGAGCCCGCTGGGCGGCCTGTTCCGCGGCGGCAAGCGCGAGGCCAAGGCTGAACGGCCGCTCGTGGAGAAGTCGACGAGCAAGCCGGCCCCGCAGGTCAAACAGACCCGCGCGCCGATCCTGGCCCCGCCGCATATCCGGCAGAACCGTGGGGTGGACCAGCGACGCCCGTAGTAGGCACACTCCGTGTGCCGCAACAACTGTTACGGGCTTGGTCCCGCTTACGCTCCACTGGTCGGTGGCTAGCGACAGGCACTCGCGCGCTTGGGAATCTCGCGCAATTCACGGTCAAGTGCGGCCTAGGTTAGCAAGGCAACGCGAACGCAGCTTCAGCATTCCGCACACGGAGTGTGCGGGCTACGAACGCTTACGACAGCTTCTCGAGCTTCGTCACGCGGCCGCTGTTCACCCATTCCGCCACGTAGATGTTTCCCGCGGCGTCGAAGCAGGCGTCGTGCGGGTGGACGAAGCGGCCGGGCTGCCAGAGCTTTTCATCGCCGCGGATGGCGAA
The DNA here is from genome assembly GCA_044221365.1 of Pirellulales bacterium. GTDB lineage: Bacteria > Planctomycetota > Planctomycetia > Pirellulales > JBGAPH01 > JBGAPH01. The sequence goes on along the minus strand of JBGAPH010000002.1, from coordinate 252,314 downwards.
CTTGCTGTCGGCCTTCACGCGCTCGGCGTCGTCTCCCAGCACGGCGGCCACCTGGTTCTTGGCGTCGAGCAGCGTCACGCGGCCCAGCAACTCAGGAACGAGGAGCAACTCGCCCTGGCTATCGGCGTTGGCCGGCAGGCCGAAGCCGGTCACCGTTTCCAGATACTTGCCGCCGAGGTCAAAGAATTGCAGCGTGTGGTGCGCGCGGTCGCAAATCACGATCGATGGCTCGCGCCCCGTGCGGCGGTCGATCCAAATGCCGTGCGGCGTGTCGAACGTGCCTTTGCCTTCGCCGGGGCCGCCGAAGGAGCTGACCCAGTTGGCGTCCTTGTCGAAGCGGTGAATGACGAACGACCCATAGCCGTCGGCCAGTAGGAAGCCTCCGTCGTCGAGGAAGGCGAAGTTGGTGGGCAGGAAGCGGTCGCGCCCCCAGATCTTCTCAGGATGTTCCGCCTCGCCGGCGGCGTACACGCCTGACTTCATCGGGGCATGCTTCTCCCACACCACCTCGCCGTTCAGTCCCAGCTTGGCGAACGACTTCACCTGCTGGTAGGCGCAGACGTAGAGGAACTCGTCGTTCCCTTCCTGGCGGACCTCGATGCCATGGCCGCCCCCTTGGAATTGATTACCGAACGAGCGGACGTACTTCCCTTCGGGATCGAAGACGAAGATCGACGGGTGGTCTTTCTGGTCCTCGCGTCCTTCGTGGATCACGTACAGGTTGCCGGCCTTGTCGACCGCCACGTTGTGCGTCGTCTGCCAGGTGAATTGGCTGGGCAACTGCGGCCACTCGTGATGGGCGCGGTAGCGGTGCTCCCCCGTGCCCACGATCGTCTCGCCGTCGGTCTTGCGGGCCGTCACGATCGCCGGCGCCGCGAGCAGAGCGGCCGTGCCGGCGGCCGCGGTGGAAACGAACTGCCGCCGAGTGAAACGCGAAGCGGAGGACACGGGCAGGCTCCTGGTGGGGGAAGGATCGGGGGGCGGAGGGAAGTCGCCTGGGGCGCTGCCGATTATAACAGCTCCCGGACCAAGCGCCTGCCAGCGGCCGATCCAGCCGAGTATTGGCGAGCGGCGGGCCTTTACGCCCGCTGTCCCGGCCACATGCTGCAAGCGAGGTCGAGAGCTGCCGGCCGCATTGCACGCGACCGCGACCAGACAGTGCGGGGACCGCCGGCGTGAAGCCGATCCGCACGCCAGGCCGAGCGTTCAGAGAGCCGAGTCTCCCGACATGCCGCCCCAGGGGCGCAGAAGCGCCGGGGCATGGCTCGAGTCGAATTTGTGTGTCAGTTTCGAGTCGCCGGACAGGAACGCGCTCCGCAGGGCGTTGGCCAGCGCCTGGGCCGACCTGGGACGCGCCGCCGGAGCCTTGGCCAGGCAACTCAGGACCAAGGCGTCGAGATCGGGTGAAACGCTCGCGTCGTATTCTCGCAGGCTGGCTGGTTCGTCGCGCAAAATGCTTTCGCGGAGCCGCTGCGGCGAGAACGCGGCAAAGGCCGGTTCGAGGGCGATCAGCTCGTAGAGCGTGGCGCCCAGGGCATACACGTCGCCGGCCACCGTGGCAGCTCCCTCTCCCCTGAGTCGCTCGGGACTCAAGTAGCGCAAGGTCGCCAGCGGAGCGGTCACGGGCTGACCGGCCTCGGCGCCGCCGGCGAAGTCGGTCACCCACAACCGCTCGCGCGGGTCCAGCAGCAAGTTCGCAGGCTTGAGATCGCCATGCACGACGCCTTGCTGGTGGGCGGCATGCACCGCGTCGGCCGCATCGATCATCCACTCTCCCACGCGCCGCAGCCACCCCTTGGCCTCGCAGGCCGCCGCGGCCTGCGGCTCAACGCGATCAAGATGCGCGGCGCGCATCCATTGCTCGGCGATCCGCACCGCCAGGCTCACGCCGGGAATAAGCTTGAGCACAACGTAGCAGCGCCCGTCGCACTCGCCGACCTCAAAGGCCGGCACGATCCGCGAATAACAGAGCCGACGGGCCACGTGCGCCGCGCGCCAAAACGCCTCGACCAGCCGGGGATCGCGGGCAGCCGCCGCCGACAGCACCTTGAGAGCCACGTGCCCGCGCCGCGGATGCAGAGCCTCGAACACCAGGCTGTTGCCGCCGCGACCGAGCAAACGCAGCACGCGGCAGCCCGCGAGGCCATGACCGAGGAGAGACTCGCCTTCGTCGGCGTCGCTCGGCAGCGCCTCATCCCCCTCCGCCTCGCGAATCGCCTGCATGGCCTGCATCACGGGAAGCAGACCTTCGAGCCGCCGCGCGAATTGCGGATACTCTTGCGCCAGCGCGGCGGCGTCGAGCCGTTCGCCCGCCTGCAAGCGATCGGCCAATAGCTCGAGCAGTTCCTCGTAGACTTCGGCGTCGGGCAGATCGGAGCGGTCTGGTTCGATCATGAAAGGTCTCCCGAACTACCCCGATGAGGCTCGAGCAGTTGCCGCAACCGTTCGAGGGCGCGGGCATGGCGGGAGCGCACCGTGCGCGTAGGCAGGTTCAGCACCTGGGCGATCTCGACCGAGGGAAGCTGCTCGAGGTACCGCAGCACCAGCACTTCGCGGTCGGTTTCCTTGAGCAGCGCCAAACACGCCTGCACGCGGCCGCGAACCTCTTCGAGAATGAGCTCGCCGCTCAGACTGCGGTGGACCGCGAGCAGGCGATCGGCTAACGATTCGTTCGCGTGCTCGGGGAGCGCAGTGGCGGGCAATTCGCGGGTGACGCTGCGGCGCTGCGCCTGGCGATGCCGGCGGTTCAGTTCGAGCAGCTTGTCCCAGGCCAGTCCTCGCAGCCACACGTAGAAGGGCACGGTGTGCCGGTTCTGCAGGTAGCTGGGAAAGCGGGCGGCGGCCAGCAGCAGCGTTTCCTGCACGATGTCCGAGGCGTCGGCCCGCACGGCCAGGCGCGGGTCGAGGCGCACGGCGACCATCCGCCGCAGGCGACGGCGGTGGCGGTCGAGCAATTGCTCGACCGCCTGACCGTCGCCCCGACCGCGCGATCCAACAGCAGTTCGATGTCGCCCTGATCCTGCATGGCTGATCACTCCCCTTAGTAACTGCACGGATCGCGAAAAGCGGCAACCGCGGCGACAAAAAAAGGCGAATTTCCTTTCCGAGCAGATCGGCGCGATGGTGCAACCTTGCTAGCCGCTTCGGCTTGTGTCCGGCTTGCAGGAGTCTACGACGACTGGTTAGACCCTTCACGCCACAACGACGACGACGACGATCAGCAGCAAACCCGGCTGTCTCATGCGCCGTGGGCATGGTACCCACTTGCAGCGATCGCTGGGCAAGCGCAACCAACTCTCCAGTTGGGGCCCCCAGGTGGGGTTGCCACTGGATCGCCTCGGGCCTCTCGGCCGCTTCAGGTACCCCGGCTCATACCTGTTGCGACCTCGCACAAGTTCGGCGGATTCTCGGCGACGGTTCTCGTAAGTGTTGATAGTGCCATGCGTTTTCTGCGACCAAGGGCCCCTGTTAGGTTGTCGCCTGCAACTTATTCTGCGGCAAGAACTTGACACATCCCTGATCGCAGGCAATAGTTTCGTTAGCGAAAACGATAACATATGCGATGCCATTTATGCCGAAATGGCTGACATGGGTGATAAAATGGCGACTTGCTCCCTGCCCCTCCGCGAACTCGATTTGCGCCGACAGAGCGTCGGAATGAGCCGTGCTGCGCTGGCCAAACGGGCCGGAGTTTCGGAACCGACCGTAAACCGGATTCTCTCCGGGCGCGAGGCCTCTCCGAAGCTGTCGAATGTCGCCGCGATTGCCGAGGCCTTGGGTCTCGAGCTTTGCCTGCATCCAGTCATGGACGAAGAGACGTTGCGCGAGCATCAAGCGGAAGAAAAAGCGCGCGCTATGGCCAAGATGGTCCAGGGCACGATGGGCCTGGAGGCCCAGGCGCTCGATCAATCGGGCTATGAGCGGCTTGTCAGCCGGACCAAGCACAAACTCTTGGCCGGCTCAGATCGGCGCCTGTGGGAAGAATGAGATGGCTCTGGGCCCCACCGTCCCCGGCGAAACGCCGATCGACGATATCTCAGGGCTCAGGATCAGCGGGATTCGCACGAGGGCCCAGCTAAGCGAATTCGAGGCCCGCAACATCGCCAAGGCTCTCTTCAAGTACAACCGGCCGCGGCTCTCGCGCCGTTCTGCCAAATTCGATGTGCCGTGGTGCCTGCGGCTTCATCAGGAAATGTTCGGCGATGTGTGGAAGTGGGCCGGGACCGCGCGCACGTGCGATCTCAACCTCGGCGTTCGATTCCCCATGATCGTTGAGCAGCTTCAGGGCGTCATGGACGATCTGGAATACTGGCGAGCCAACTCGCTAGACTTTGTCGAGCAGGGGGCGCGGCTGCATCATCGAGCCGTGCAGATCCACCCCTTTCTCAACGGCAACGGCCGTTGGTCGCGCTTGCTCTCCAATATCTGGCTCTGGCTCAATCGGCAGCCGCATACACGATGGCCCGAAGCCGCGATCGGCGAAACCAGCGTCTTGCGGACCGCCTACATTGCAACAATTGTCGAGGCAGACCAAGGAGACTATGGGCCCCTCATCGACTTGCATCGGCGCTATTGCGCGTGACGGTCGACTCCCGTGTGGTCGATCTCACGGCTAACGAAAACGACAGCGGAAGCGGCCATTGAATGTGGGCCCGGGCCCTACGAAAATTGTGGGCATGCTCACCCAATACGCCGATCTGATCGACAAGCTGCGCGGCCGCGGCGTCCACGCTGAATTGCACGGGCCGCAACTCGTGATCCGCGATGCCAAGGCCTTCAGCAGCCCGATCTGGCTCACCTGGCACGGCGACTGGCACGTCTGCGCTTGGGGGCCCGCCTGCTACCGGGTGCAGCCCCAAGATGTCGAGGCCCTCTGTCTCGATTGCCAGACTCCGGGCGTCCTGGCCGAAGTCGTGGACCGCTATGGGCTGGAAAGCGTTGAGCCCGATGCCCTACATTGGCTCGGCGAAGAGTAGCCCCGTCCGGTCTCAAGGTTGATCGGCGAGCGCAGGGTCGTCGGGGATAATCCGGGCGCGTTCAAGGTCCAGGCGCCAACGGCATAGCCGAGCGCCATAGTCGATGCCCATCCGAGTGCCGCTATCGACGCAACCCGTGGATTCCCCAGTTGCAGTCGCGCCGAAGCCTTGTCGGGGGGCACACACAAAAACGCCTGGAAAACGCCATGAGAACCGTTGATCTGATCAAGGCCGTACTCGCTCCCTCCGACATGGTGGTCCGAAAGTATCTCGAGGACCTAACCGACGCCGACCTGCTGCGGCGGCCCTGCGCGGGAGCGAATCACATTGCCTGGCAATTGGGGCACACGATCGTGGCCGAGCACCAGTTGATCGAAATGGTTTGCCCCGGCAAGATGCCCCGCTTGCCGGCGGGCTTTGCCGAAAAACATGCCAAAGAAACCGCCACGGTCGATGATCCCCAGGCCTTCCTCACGAAAGCTGAATACCTGGAGCAATACACCAAGCAGCGCGCCGGCACGCTCGCCGCGGCGGAACAGCTTAGCGAGGAACAACTGGCCGCGCCCACGCCTGAGAAAGTGCGAATGTTCGCACCGACGGTGGCGGCGATGTTCACCAACCAAGCGGGGCACTGGCTGATGCATGCGGGACAGTGGGTGATCGTCCGCAGGCAGTTGGGCAAGCCGCCGTTGTTCTAGGGCCTGGGGGAGCGTCGTTGGCAGACTCGCGAGCGCTTCCGAAGAATGCGTAGAAACTTGGCGGCGGGCGGCCGGCTTGTGCGTGGCGTCAGTGCAGCCTCATAATCGCACGCGAATGCCACCATCATTCACGGAGAACGGTCATGGCTCGCATCGTCATCGTCGCACTTGGACTGTTGCTCGCGCTGGTCGGTGGCTACGTGGTTGGGCAGCAGCCGGAGCAACGCCCAAGTCCGTTGCGCGAAGAGCCCATCCCTCATCCAATTCTCGTGGAGCAGCGCGAGAGAGACGGAACGGGCGTCATCAATGACCTGCTCGCCCACCGCCGAGATGCCCGCGCCCTCAGCGAATTGCTCGGCGATCCGCAGAAAACCGCGGCGCCGGTCGGACGCTACGTGCCGGCCGACGGCGGGCGGATGCTTGACACGTCCGACGGCACGCTCTATGCCCCGCAGGGTGACTGGTGGGCGCCCGTGACAAAACTGAGGATGGGAATCTAGGCCTACTCCCGGGCGGACGTCGCCCTACCCTCGGCGCCCGAGCAGTGAGTCCGGAGATCGCTCAGCATGCTTTGGCCGGGGTATCGCGGCCGACACCCGGGTCAGTCGCAGTGGACGTCGCCTGGCGGAAGGGAATGCGTTGCGGCCGGGGAAACGTCCGAGTGCCCCGACCGCAACCGCACTTGGACCCCCTGATGTTGCCTGAGCCCGAGAATTGCTTCAATCACCCGAAAGAGTGAGACACGACGCCCTCTTCGGCGGCGTGCGGGACGGCGCGCTCGATCGGCGGCCGCCCCTTGGTGGGCGCTCGCGCCGGCCTTCGCAGCCGAAGGCCGAAACGTTCGTCGCGGAACCGCTCGATCCTTGGAACTCGCTTGGTTTCGAGTACAATCGATGCCTAGTGAAATCTTGGGAAATGCCTGCGCCGGTATTCGGAATCCCACGGGCGCGGTGGGCGGCAACGTTCGCTTGAGCGAGGCTCAGCCTCGAGCGACGCTCCAGGCGATCAGCTCGCCACGCCTCCTTCGCTTCGAGCCAACAACCAAGGCCTGGCCGTGGATCCGCTTGAGCTACGAGCCGCCGACCGTGAGTTTGAATCGCAAGGGGCTGCGCCTCGTCCGGCAACTGCAGTTACAACCTCCTCGGGCGCCGCAATCTGGCGCGACGCGCGGTCCTTGCTGGTGCTTGGCGAGGTGCTGACGGCGGCGGTGGCGGGGCTGGCAATCTTCGTGTGCGCGGCCAATCTGGCGATTGGTTCGGCGGGATTCGTGCCGGACCTCTTCGCCCGCCTTCGCGAATTGGGCAAGTTCCTGAACGGGCGTGTGGCGAGCGGAGTCTCGGATCGAGACGTCTATTTGGTCGGTTCCAGTGTGGTCGGCGAAGGGCTGGACGCCCGGCTCATCGAACCGTTGCTGCCGGGCGGCCGCCGCTGCTTCAACTTGAGTTGGTTCGGAGCGACTCCGCGTGAATTGTTATTGGCGGCCCCGGCGATAGCGCGCGCTAGTCCGGCCATGGTGGTGCTCTGTTTGTCGATGTCGGACATGGCCGTGTCGAGGCCCGTAGCCGCCGAGCGAGCGGCGTATGCGGCTTGGTCGGGGTTGGTCGCCGAGGAAGACGTGGCGCGGTTGGCCGACAAGTACTCGGCCGACGAGGCCCGCCCGCTGCGAGAGCATCGATTGCTGCGGCTGCTGCGGCTGCGTACGCTCCCTGTGGCCGCCTTGAACGGTGGGCTGGCCGCGCTGGCGCGCCCCGACCTGCGGATCCGCGGCTACGAGCGGAATTTCTTCGCGCCCTGGGCCATTCGCCGCCCCATCTCGAAAACGGCCGCCGAGCGGTTGATGAAGCTCGTGCTGGCGGATCTCGATAAGCAAGCGCCTGAGGCCGTCGCCCAGACCGAGGTCGTGCTCGACGACCTGTTCGAGATGCTCACCGCCGGAGGGAGCGAACTGGTGGTCGTGATCGGTCCGCAACACCCCGTGGTGTCTGCGCGGCTGGAGAAGTCGTCCGTCGGACGCGCAGCGCTGGAAATGCTCCGTCGCACCGCGAAGCGTCACGGGGCGGCGCTGCTCGACCACCGCGACGTGCTCGACGAAGCGATGTACGCCGAGGCGGTGCACACCTACGAACCGGGCCGGCTCCGCTGGTCGTGGGTGCTGGGCACGGAGTTGCGCGCGCTGGCAGCAGAGCGCTGAGACGGGCGACCCCGGGGGCGAAAAGCGTGCTCTTCCAGACGTCCACTTTTCTGTGGTTTCTTTGCCTGGTCTTCCTGGCGCTGATCGTCATTCGTCCGCAGCGCATGCGGGTGTTGCTGTTGGTGCTGGCGAGTTGGTTCTTCTACGCCTGTTGGGAGCCGGTGCACCTGTTGTTGCTGGTGTACTGCACGCTGGCAGACTACCTGATCGGCCTGGCGCTCGAGGATTCGAAGTCGCCGGGGTGGCGACGGACCTGGCTGGCGGTGAGCCTGGCGTCGAATCTGGGCCTGCTGGCGTTCTTCAAGTACGCGGATTTGCTGTCGACGACCGCCAACTCGCTGACGCGTCAGGTCGTCGGCGCCGAGTATTTTCCGGTGCTGCAGTTGACGCTGCCGGTCGGAATTAGCTTCTTCACGTTCCACTCGCTGGGCTACAACATCGACGTTTATCGGCGGAAGACGCCCGCCGAACGCTCGTTGCTGGCGTTCGCTTTGTACGTGGCCTATTTCCCGCAGTTGGTGGCGGGACCGATCCTGCGCGCCAAACAGTTCCTGCCTCAGCTAGCCCACGCTCCGGCATTTTCGGCGGCGCAGACCCGCAGCGGGGTCAACCTGTTCCTCGTCGGCTTGTTCAAGAAGGTGGTGGTGGCGGACAATGTGGCGCCGTTTCCGGATGCGGTGTTTGCGGAGCCCCAAAACATTCCCAGCCTCGGGATCGTGTTGGCCACGCTCTGCTTTGGCGTGCAGATCTACTGCGATTTCTCCGGCTACACCGACATGGCCCGCGGGGTGAGCCGGACGCTGGGCTTCGAAATCCCGCTCAACTTCTCCTGGCCCTATCTGGCGACCTCGATCACCGATTTCTGGCGGCGCTGGCACATCTCGCTTTCCTCCTGGCTGCGCGACTACCTGTACATTCCCTTGGGGGGCAGCCGGGGCGGTGCGGGGGCGACGTATCGCAATTTGTTGACCACGATGGTTCTGGGAGGCCTATGGCACGGGGCGACGCTGAACTTCGGCGTCTGGGGGCTTTACCAGGGAGTGTTGTTGGCGATCGAGCGGCTGGCCGGATCCCGCCGCGGTGAGCCGGAGGCCGCCGCTGAGCACACGCCGGTCCGGTTCTCCTGGCTGGGCTGGACGTTCCGCTGGCTGATCTGCCAGTACTTTGTTTTCCTAGGGTGGCTGATCTTCCGCATTCAGGACCCCGAAAAGCTCCGTTATTGCCTGCACAAATACGTGGTTTTCGACGGCCAGTTCTCGTTGGGGGGGGTCGGATTGGGGCTGGTCAATCCGTTCTTGCTGGCCGCTGTGCTACTCTTGTTTGTAACGCTCCACCTGTGGTCGTACCGCGTCCGCGGCCTGCCCGAGTGGCTCGACCGCCAGCCGCGGTGGCGGCTGTGGCCGATCCATGCCTTGGGCATTGCCGTAATAATTGCGCTCTGGCCGCATGCGGAAACGGCTTTTATCTACTTCCGATTTTGAGGCGTGAACGGGGGCCCCTGGAACGGAGCCCGCTGGATCTCCGCTGGCAGCCCTCGAGGTGGAACCTTGTCGACACGTCTCGTCCCGCCGCCCACGAACTCGTCGCTCGACGAACAACAACGCGAGACCGCCGCCCTGCGCGCGTCGCGCTGGCTCGCCGTGGGCGTGGGGGGGTATCTGCTCTCTCAGAGCTTCCTGATCCCGTTGGCGCCGCTCGGCCCCTCGTGGTCGATTTGGCCGACCCTCGCTGATTTCGCGGTCGGCGGGTTGGTGCTAGCGGCCGTGCTAACTCCGCAAGGCAAGGTGATCGTCAGCCGCGCCAATCGGGAGGTCTGGGGACCGCTCTGCTGGCTCTACGTGGCGTGCGTGCTCTCGTTCTTCATCGTCAATCTGACGATGGGATCGGCCGGCCGCGGCCCGGCCGTCGATGACGGCGTCTATTACCTGTACCGCATGACGCAGTTCATGATCGTGTATTGGGCGACGATGCGGGTCGCCTTTTCGCCGGGGCGGGAGAAGGCCTTCTTTGTCGTGACGGCGCTCGTCTACATCGTCACCTGCGCAGGCTGCTTATTGACGTTTCTCGACGTGCTGCCCGGAATGCGCATCGTGGCCCATCTGCCCGCGGGGCGTGTGGCTGGGCCGTGGGCTTTCTTCCACAGAAACCAAGCACAGGGGATGGGGTTTGTCGGTCACAATCACGCCTATGTGTCTGCCCAGGTGTTGATGTTGCTCGCGCTCACAGTGAACCTCAGCGGCCGTTCGCGACCCCTGTTCAATGGATCCATGATCCTGCTGGGAGTCGTCGCTGCGTTCGCCACGGGCAGCCGCGCTGGATTGGCGGCCACCCTGCTGTTCGCGGTCTGCATGGTGCTGCGGACTCCGGTGTACGCCATTGTCGCAGGCGTGGTTGTGGGGCTTGTCAGCCTCTTTCTTCCGCAAGACTTCCTGGCCACCGAACAGATCGCCGATTTGGCGTCGGAACAGGGGAAAATCGTCGACCCGATGCAGGCGACGCAGTTCCGGGCACGTCGCGAGTTGTGGCGCCGTTGGGCGGAGTTTCTGGCCAGATCCCCGCAACTGTTGATCACTGGCGTCGGGTTCGGCGGAACGCGCGGCGACGCGGCGCCGGGCGTTTCGCCACACTCTCTGCCCTATATGGTGCTGGTCGAGTTCGGCATTCTCGGGCTCATCGGCTTCGTCTGGCTGGTGCTGATCATCCTCGACCGGCTCCGCAAGACCGAGCCGCCGCCAAGACCCGTGCTCTGGGCGACCATTTCCCTGTTGCTGGCCAGTGCGACGCAGGAGACGTTCTATCCCGTGCCGGCGCTCGGACACTTCGTGGGGTTCTTCTTCTGCGCGCTGGCGATCGCCTTGCGACAGCCGAATCGCACCCTCGTTCCTCCGCCACCGACGGGCGGGCGCGCGGGCGGGTTTCGAATGCCTGCCGGCCCCGCGCTTGGACGTCCGCAGCCGGCGCCCACGCCGCTGACGCCGCGTCCCCGTCAGTAACCTCGATCGCCTCGGCGTGGCAGCGTCGGCGCGAGCCGAGCCAGGGTTGCCAACGCGCATGCGCCACTGATGAGGAGCAGCCAAGTCGTCGGTTCGGGCACGGGTTGCGAGCTGCCAAAGTTCGCCTCCAGCAGGCCGAAGTCGGAGAGGTCGATCTTGCCATCGTGCGTCAGATCGCCCTGCCTTCGCCCCGCGGCGGCGCCAAAGTTGGCCTTGAGGATGCCGAAGTCGCCGAGGTCGACCTGTAGATTGCCGTCGACATCGCCCGGCAGTCCGGCCAGCAGCGACTTGATCTGGTAGATCGCGCCTTGTCCCGCGCCGGCGACGATGCTGCCGCTCCGCGACATGTCGGCCACGAACAGCGAGTCTTGCGTCGCCTCGAGCCCGTTCAGGTGCCCCACGTTGGGCGCGTCGCTCGACACAATGTGGAAGTACTTGCCGGTGCTCGGGTCGGCGTAGACGAGCGGGTTTTCGTCGTTGTTGGCGTTGCCGCTGTTGCCATGGAAGCCGACGAACACGCCGTGGTTGATTCCTGCGGGGAAGTCGGGCGGCGCGATGGCGATTTCGAACGCCCCCTCGCTCTTGCTGCCTGATTGCGGATCGGGCCAAGGCTGGAACACGACGGCCGAGGGCTCTCCCTTCCCGCCCACAAAGGTCCCCGTGTAGTACTCGTAGTAGTTGTCGGGAAAGCCGTAGTCTTCCACGTCGCCGCCAAGCTGGTTCGCCGGCAACACGTTCAATTCGTCGGCGCTGAGTGGGATGAACGAGTCTTTCAGGCCATCGATGCCGTTGTCCTGAAAGACGAGGGCGCCGCTGTGAGGATCGAACTCGATGCCGGCGGCGTTCCGCAAGCCTTTTGCGACTTGGGTGAAGGCGCCGAATTCGACGCCCGCGCCCGTATCGTGGATCGTGGTGAGGTAAATCGAGTCGCCCAACAACGGGCCCGACGCGAGGCCGCTCATACTGGCTGAACCAACCGTGGGAGTGGCGTTGAATTCGGAGCCGACGTTGAACGCTAGGTCATAGGAATCCGCCTGTCCGGGAATCGGGCGCGTAGCCAGCGTGAAGCTGACATGCCCCCAGCCCGCAGGGAAGGCGAAATCGAGGCTGCCGAGCGGCGTGAGCGGCGCGTCGGGCGTGGCCCCAGCCCGCAACACGCTGACGCCGTTGTAACCGGCTTTCACACTTGTGGCGAACACGAGGTTGCCGGCGCGGCGCATGCCGGTCAGCCCGCCGACAAGACCTGTGTAGAGCACTTGGGGGGCGCCGTCGGCGACTCCGTCGTGGTTGGCGTCGACCAGCCGCACGAGCTCGCCGGTGGAGTCGAAGAAGTTGCTTTGCGCAGGCCGGCTCGTGGCGACCAGCAGCGACCCATCGTCGAGCGGCGCCATCGAAATCGGATAGTTGAGCCCGGTGGCGAACTCTGTGATGCGGAAGTCGTTCGGGTCGACCGACGGGTCGCCGCCGAGGGTGAGCGGATCGTCGGCGCGCAGCAGCGCCGGCGCGAGCAACAGGCCGCACAGCGAGAGGATCAGGGGCCGAATCATGGGAGAACCTCAACGTCGAAAGATACACTGCGACCGCGACAAGCCTCGCTGCGCCAGGTCGCCCCTACGCCGACCGCGGCCAGCCCAGCCACGACCAACGCCAGCCCCGATGGCTCGGGCGCCGCAGCTCCCGGCCGTCCAAAGTTCGCCTTGAGCACGCCGAAATCGGCCAGGTCGATCTGTCGATCGCGGGTGAACTCGCCTTCCCGGAGCGTGCCAGGTTGACCAAAGTGCGCCTTGAGCGTCCCGAAATCGGCCAAGTCTACCCGTCCGTTGCGGTCGGCGTCGCCGGGAGTGAGCGGTTCATCAACAAACGCCAGGCGTTCCCAGCGCTCGTAGGTGTGGAAGCCGTAGGGCGCTGGCAACAAACTGGTGAATTGCAAGGTAGAGGCGCCGGGCGGGCGCGGGTAGTCGGCCGCCGACGCCAAAAAGCCCCATTCCTCTCCAGTGACGAACGGCGCGAGCGCGGCGCGCGGCACGCGGAGTTCGAGCGTCCAGCCTTGATCCAAGTCGTCGTGCAGGGGATCGGTTGGCGCGGCCGATGCGACCGTGCCGCGGGCCTGCACGACGGCTTCGAGCCGCGATTCATAGGCCTTCGCGCCCGCGAAGTCGGTCAGCCGCTCGAGCCAGTGCAAGTCAAGCGCCTCAGCCTTGGGACTGACCTCGAATTCGTAGTAGGGCCCCGCTCCAGGCGTCGGCTGGAAGAACAGTTCGGCAACGTCGCCCTCCCAAAGATAGGCGTCGTGCCCCGAGATCGCCCACAGATCGGCGTCGGACAGTTCGAAGCCGGCATAAACGTAGTCGTCGTCCCACAGCATGCGGGCTACTACCGGCTGCGCCGGCGGCGAACCCTGCTGGCAAACGGAAAACTTGTCGATCTGATCCGCTGCTGCCCAGGCTGGCTCATCGAGTCTGCCATCGAGCGTCACCGCGCTCACAGCGCGGCGGGCTTCGTAGGTGAGGGGCGCGAACGATTGGCCCCGTGCTGCGTCCGTCGCGAACCAGGCAAGGCACAACGCGAGCAGCCGACGAAGTTGCATGAATCTGGTGCTCCTAGGCAGTGCAGCTCGAGCCTCTGCTCGATCCGCGGCTCTGCCTTAGCCCCTTGAACGCAGTCGCGCGAGCAGGCGGACGCAAGGCTCTTGTGGTCTGTCGCCGTTGGAAGCTCAGGTCGCCCGATCCACACTTGCCCGCAGCGCGAGCAAGGGGGTTCCTTGCTCGCGCTGCGGGCCTAGTATGGCACAGCCCGAATCATAAGCTGTGACGCAGCACTAGGTCGCCGCCACGCCGTGGCTAGTCAGGCGGCGACTGAGCGCCGCCAGAGCCCGGTTCCACAGTTTGCGGGCCGCCTCGGGAGAACGGCCGAACAGCTCGCCCAACTCTTCGTAGGAGCACTGGCCGAAGTTCCGCAGCAACACCGCTTCCCGCCAGTGCGGCGGCAAGTCGTCGATCGCCGCCAGCAGCAGTCCCAACTCTTCCTCGCGGGCCACGATCTTGCTGGGCGATTCGCCGGCCGGTCCCGGCTGCTGGAGGTCGCTCGCCCGAAGCTGCCCTCCTTCCAGCGGCACTTCCAACCGATCGGAGCGAATTTGGGCCAGCCGGTGTCGGCGGATGGCGGTGGTCAGGTTGTTGATCAGCAGCTTGCGCAGCCAGCGGAGCAGTTCTTCTCCCGAGTCGCCGCGAAAACGATCGAAGCGCGTGCTCGCGTGCAGGAGGGTTTCCTGCACGACATCCGACGCGCCGAGCCGTGCTCCGAGCCCAGTTCGCCCGAGCTCTTTGTTGGCGATCAAGAGCAGGTACGCATGGTACGTCTCGGCAAGCTGCCCCAAGGAGGTTCGGCAGCCTTGCCGGGCAGCCCGAATCTGCTGGCCAATCAGCGGCGAATTCCACGCGGTGCGCATAGCGCTCCTCGTCAACAAAGTTGGAGCTTCGAGCAGCGTGGCATCTTTCGAGCAGTCTGCACCCCCTCCGCAGACCTGTCAAGCGTTTTGTGCGCGGGGAAAAAATAAACATGCTCGCCCAGGGCGGGTGCAAGCGGGCCCGAGCGGCTCAAGAGCTGGCGGACTCGCTTTGCCCACGGGATGTGTCGGCTCGTCCCGACGAGCTCGCTCTGGCAGGCGCAGGAACTCGGAGCGCTTCCGCCAGCAGCGCGTTGATCTGGCAAATCTGGCCGACATGTCCCCAGTGAATATCGCCGCCTCCTTCCTCGTCGGCCCGCAGAAGCTCGTGAAGCTGCCGTAGCAGTTGCTCGGCGATTGCCCAGCCCTCCTCGTAGAAAGCAGCGGCTTCGAGACTGCCGGGCCCGACTGTTGCGTTCGCGCTCGAAGGCATGCGGCTAAGAAGCTGCGTTTTTCGGCGAATAGCGCCGTGCCAGAAACGCTCGGCACCGCAACCGGAAAGGACCGTGGGTCGCCCTTAAGGCTGATTGGACAACCAGCGCCGGCGCGGCATGGTAGGCTGACTGCCTATGGACTTCGAGCCGCCACCCCCGGACCGCCGGCCGATCACGCTTCAAGATGTGTTCGCGGCGACCACGGGCGTAGCCCTGACGTTCGGCATCGGCTCGCTGGCTGCGGCCGCTCGGGGCCAGACGATCGGGTGGGCGGTGGTCACGTTTGCGTAGCCGCCGGCGTTCCCTCGTCACTGCTGGCGTCGATCGTTTGCCTGACGGGCGGCTGGCGCGCGGGGTTGAAGACCGGTATAATTTGCTGGTTTGCGCTAGGTCGGATCGATCCTGCTCGGCTGGGTGAGCGCGAATAGCCGGCCCTAACGCCAGTGCTCACGCTCCCACGCGCTCCTGGCAGTGCGCGGCGCCTGAGCCCTGCCCACCGTCCATCGACTTACTTGGCGACCCCAGCGAGTCTTCAGCAGATGCTCGACGAACCGCCAACGAAAGTGCCGGCATCTTGGTCTGAGACCTCCAAGTTTCTTGGCGTGGCCACGTTTCTCATCCTCGTGGTCGGAGGCCCGGTGGCTTATTGGTTGTTCGAGGGGATTGCGGTCATCGGCAATTTCGACTTTCCCGTTCCTGATGATTCACCCATGCCAGCAACCGTCGAGCTTCCGCCGGAACTGTTATACGACGCCCGGTACTGGGGTGAGTTTCCCCTGTATTGGCACCGGAGAGCACCGGGCGGCCGTGATTCTGATGGAGCGGACGTTTTCCGCTTCGAGACCCCAGGAGAAGACTAAGTCTGGCGCCTCGCCGACGGACTACTTTGGCCGCTGGGCATAGGAGGTGAGGGCATGCGGCTACGGTACTTCAGCGTCGACGATGATGCTCAAGTGCGTCGCATTTCCCAGCGGCACATCGAAGGCGCTCTTGCCAGGTTGCGGGCCGGGGCCATTCGTGTTCGTCGGCGTCGCCGCACGAGGGCTTATCGCTCCGCGGCCTCGGCCATGAACCGTCGAATGTTCCGCTGGGTCTCGTTGTCGAATTCCTGGCGGAACGTGGCCGGCGAGCAGAACACGAATTTGAGCCCCAGCAGCGTATAAGACGGAATCGTCTCCAGATGGTCGTAGAACTCGGGGGCCATTGCCCGCAGCTTCCACAGCCGGTGCCAGGGAATGCCCATGATGTCGTGGTGTTCCACGTGCAGCCCGGCGTTGAAGGTGAGCCGGTTGATCAGCCAGCCGTAATTCGAGGCCGAGGGCTGGTAGTGCCGGGAGCCGTGGAAGTGCGAGATCCCCAGCACAATGCCCAAGAGCAGCGGATGGAGAAAGCCCGTCATGAACGCCTGGGCGGCGGCCAGGTAAAGGATGGGTTTCCACCAGACGCCGTAGAGGCTGCCGACCCACGCCAACAGGCCGCACATGGCAAAGCTGGCCAGCGGATAGAGCACGGCCCACAGTTCGATGCCGTCGCGCTGGTAGCCGCTCACGAGGTGCTGATCAGCCAACACCGCGAGCGTGCGGCCGCTCGGCTTCAGCCGGCCGCGGGGCAGATCGGTGAACAAGTACAGCGCCAGGCCCAGCAAGCTCCGCACCGCCTGCGTGACGATCATGATCAGGCAGTAGGGGAATAGGAACGGCGAGAGGATTCGCGAGGTGAGAAAGAACGTCCGCCGCCGCGTGATGAAGTCCTTCTTGGCCCCCATGTCGTTGTGATGCACCAGGTGCTCGGCCCACCAGGTGTGATGGCCGGAAAGGAACATCGGCAACGACGTGAGCGTGAACAGCGCCCGGTTGTTCGCCTGGCGTTTGAAGACCAGGTTGTGGTTGCAGTCGTGCGCGAGTTGAAACAAGCAGACGTTGAGCAGCCCCCCTACGCACCAGGCGAGCGCCAACACCCCCCACCACGGCAGCCCCGCCGAGGCGAGCGCGAGCGCCAACTGAAGTCCGGCGCAGGACAGGCAGGCCACAGCCGTGATCGGCGAACGGCCGATGAGCGACCGGACCTCCGGGTGAGCCCGCAGCACGGCCTTGGCGCGGTCGCGGTGCCACACGGCTTCCGGCTTTTCGTCGTCGCTCACCCGGTCGAGGATGTCGACCTCGAAGCCGGGGAAAACTGGCGCCGCGGTTCCCAGCACGCGCCAGTGGAACTTCGGCCGGAATCTTGCCGGAGCGACCTGTCGGTCGACGCGTTCTACCGTGGCCATTGAGCGCCTGCCTGGGAAGGGAGGGAAGGCGTGGCAAGCGGTAGGGCCGCGCAGGACCGAACCTTGCCTCTCGCCGAAGTCTACTTGAGTTAACTTCGGCAATCGGCTTGGTGGATTGCAGGCCGCGCTCCGGCGCCCGCGCGACTTGCAGCCCGCGCTACTTGGCGGCCTTGCCCAACTCGCGAATCTCGATGTTTCGGTACCAGGCCTCGCTGGGGGGCCCGCCGTGAATTTGCACGGCGATCACGCCGGTGCGGGCGATGTCGGGGTCTTTTTCGATGTAGTCCACCGTCTGCTCGCCGTTGATCCAAAGCTGGATATGCGGCCCCTCGGCGCGAATTCGATACTCGTTCCAATCGTTCGGCTTGAGGATCTTGGCGATCAGCTTGGGGTCGGCCTTGGCCAGAATCGTGTTGCGGCGCGATTCGTCGTAGAGCGAGCCCCACCAGCCCTCTCCCATGTCGGCCTGATACCCGCTCACCTCATGGTGGTTGGGAATTCGCTTGGTGCGAAACTGAATGCCTGCGTTAGCCGCCTCGCCGCCGAGCAGCTTGACCTCGAGCCGCAGCTTGAAGTCGCCGTACTCGCGCTCGGTGCAGAGGAATTCGTTTCGCTCGATCGGCTTCTCGAGCGTGCCGGCGACGATCGCCTTGTCCTCGATGCGGAAGTGGTCGAGATTCCCTTCCCAGCCGGAAAGCGACTTGCCGTCGAACAGCGGGCGAAACTCGGCAGGCTCATCGGCCGCGAGGAGGGCGGAGGCCAAGACGGCGGTGAACAGCGAAGCGAGGACGACTCTCATGGCCAGGCACTCTCAGAAAGTGGGGGGATGGAACCAAAGGACTGGGCGATCGCATTGTCGTCTCTCGAACCGCGAACTCCAAGCCGGGCGACTTCGCCCGAGGAATTCCCTGGACCGGTCGGTGGGCGCTCCCGTGATCTGGCTCGCGTATCACCAACAGACCAAGGTGCTGACATCAATCGTGCAGGACTTCCGAATTGAGTTGAGCACGATCTGTGCGGCGAACCAAACGGAGATGTCAGCTTTGCGGGCGTGGCATCACGAAGAAATGGCGCTCATCCGCCAAGCGCTCGAGCGGGAGAGTGAGCGCGATGATCGATCGATGCAAACGCTCAGCGCGGCGATTCAGCAGCTTTCAGCGCGACTGAGTTCGCGGACCTGACTCAGATGAGGCGAACCACAGCTCCGTAGGGTCCGCAGCTCGGACTATGTCCCACCTGACCACTTTGCCGGCAATGTTGGCCGCGATCGTTCATCGCCAATCCTGATCGCGCACCAATTCGCCGTTGTCGCGCGTGTAGAGTGCGAACAGAACCTCTGGCGAGATGTTCTGGCGGACGAACTGCACCGAGCCGTCGCACAGGGCCGCGTATCCGCCACCGGGATGGAAGGAATAGAAGCCCACGCTATTGCCCTGATTGATCGTGGGTTCGAAGCTGAAGCCTTCCGCGCGTACAGTTGCCCAACCTAGTCCCCATAGGGCGACCAGGTGCGGCTCACGATTCGCGTCGTACTCCTGCGGCAAGCCCGCCTGTTCGACCAGCAGCACTGTATTCGAGAGGCCATCGGTAACGTCCGCCAGCCGCGCCGGCACGGCGCCACGAAGACGAAACGCTGTGATGTCTTCGGCGCCGTCCCATTGCTGTCCAGAAAATGCGCCCGCGCGGCTCTCGCGAAGGTCCGAGGCGGCAACTGGCAGTACTTGCCAGATCTCCGCGTAGTCGATAGCCCCCGCGCGGACGTCGACGAATCGTGTGGGAAACGCCGGCTTCTGGCCGCCGATCGTAAACGCGGGATCGCCGAAGTCCGAGCAAGTGCGACGGCATCCGGGCGTCGAGGGGCACTGATAGACCGCGAGAACGGACTGGATGCCAGTCCGATTCTCAAGGGCCATGGCGGGGCGGTCGAAGCGCAGCGAATTGAATACCGCCTGTTGCTCGAGTTGCGGCAAAACGATCGTGCGCCATGCAAAGCTGTCCCAGAAGAGGATGCCCTTGTCCGCTTGAGCCACCCCGGGGGTTCTGTGAACGTTCCAGATCGCGGCCATAGCCGCCGGCAAGTAACCGCGCCGCGCCTCCGAGTAGTTATGCAGTCCCAACGCCAGTTGCTTAAGGTTGTTGGCACACTGCATCCGACGCGCCGCCTCCCGCGCCGCTTGAACCGCCGGCAGTAAGAGCGCGATCAGCATCGCGATCACGAAGATCACGACCAGCAGTTCTGTCAGCGTAAACCCGGCTGGGCCGCCCCGTGGGCTCTGCTGTGCGGACCATCGCCGCTTGTGCGGAGAGCGCCAACGATCATGGCCACATGCGTTCATCGCCAATCCTGGTCGCGCAAGGCGTCGCCGTCGTTGGCGGCCAGCAACCGGATCAGCGCCTCGCGGGAGACTGCCTCGCGAGGAAATGCACCGTCCCGTCGCACATCGCTACATGAGCGCCGCCGGGGTGGAATGAGTAGATTCCGTAGTTGAACTGATTGATTGCTTGAGGCGCCGGGATCCAGCCTGGATCACCCACCGCCCAGGCGCCCCGTCCGCTGCTTATGCCGAATGCGTCATTGCAGTTTCCCCCTCCGCTGCAATCTCTCGGCAAGCCAGCCTGTTCGAACGCCAGGACCGTCAAGGAGAGTCCATCGCTCACATCGGCGAGCCGACCCTGCCGGAAGGAGCGGACGAAGAAGTCGCGGTCTCCCGCGGCCCAGGTCATGTCTTCGGGCCCGACGTCGCGCTCGTACCACCAGGGGCCGGGATAGAGCAAGTCGTTGTCGACATGCACCACCGCGTTGCATCCATAGTCGACGGCCGCCAAGGGAGGTGTCGAACGAGGGAGATCGCGTTCGTCGAGCAACTCCTCAATCAGGCGGGGGCGCCCCGGCGTGGTCGGGCACTGGTAGACGGCCAGGTTCGTGCCCGCGGCAGCGGCATCTCGCTGGTCCACCGGACTACGGCGAAAGTCGATTGCGTCGTGTAGCGCCCGCTGTTCGAGCTGCGGCAGCACGAAGGCCCGCCAGCCAAAGACATCGAACAGGGGGTAGCGCGGCCAAAGGGTCGTGCCGGCATGTTTGTGCTCGGCTCTCGGCAGGAAGCCATGCGGCAACCGATCGCGGTTGGCCTCGGCATAGACGAGTGTGGCGAGCGCGATTTGCTTGAGGTTGTTGCGGCATGTGACCTTTCGCATCGCCTCACGCGCCGACTGCACCGCCGGCAGCAGCAGCGCGATCAAGATCGCAATCACGAAGATCACGACGAGCAATTCCGTCAGCGTGAACCCGGCAATGGGCCTCGAGCGAGCCGACACTTTTCACCTACTCCCGATCGGCGTGTGCGGAGCAGGGCCCACTGAAGGATCAGAGGGCCCGCTCCTCAGTGACACAGATTCGCTTCGCTAGGTTAGCTGCAGGTAACGCAGCCATTGACGGTGATCGTACCATCGCCGGTACCGGTAAACGAGCTTGACGTGCTGTGGTATCGGCTAGAACCCATCGTGCAGTCTGCCGGGCCGGCATTCTTGTAGTGCCAGTTGCGAGTCACCGTACCTGACAGTGCAAAGGGGCGTGGGGTTTCCGGCGACGGAAAAGTCTTGCAACACGGGCAAGATGCCGTTCGCTTGGATCAGCACGTTGTAGTTCGTGTCGTATAGGAAGGTCCAATTTTCCTTGCGCCCCGTGCAGAGCCGCCGGCGATGAAAGCAGGTTTTTGTCTTCGGCGCCGAAGTCGAGCGTCGTCCCCGCGCTGTGGACTTGGCGAAAAAACGCAGTGCTCGTGGTGGGGAAGGAGCACGGGGCCGCGGCGGGACCTGAGCACGGCGGTCGATCGCCTCCCGGCAGGCTCGCTTCGCGTTCGCACTGCCCGGCTCGCCCCCCCAAACGCGAAAAGCCCGCCGGGTCTTGCGAGCCGGCGGGCCCAGGCCAACCGCGAATGCCACTAAGCGGTGATCCTTTACCCTAATTAACGTTCGGACCTAACACGATTTTGCCCAATCGCTGCAAACCTCTTTCTGAGAAGAGGTTCCGCCGAGAGCCCCCAGAAAGTTCCGTTTCCCCCCGCGGCAGCGCGGTGTATCCTTACAAAACTGCGCCGGCGTGCGGAATGCGCCGGCGGCCCGTCGCTCTCGAGCCCCCTCCATGGATCGCCCTTCCCACACCCTCGCGCCGAGGCTACCGAAGTTCAAAATCGAAACCGCAGAACGGGTTAAGCGCTTGCCGCCCTACCTGTTCGGCCGCATCAACACGGTGCTCTACCAGAAGCGCCGCGCCGGCGACGACGTGATCGACTTGGGCATGGGCAACCCGTCGGACCCGCCGCAGGAGTTGGTGATCGACAAGCTGGCCGAGGCGGCCCGCGAAAAGACGACGCACGGCTACAGCAAGTCGAACGGGATTCAGAACTTGCGCCGCGAAGTCGCCGCCAAGTACTTTCGCAAGTTCGGCGTCCGCCTGGATCCCGACAGCGAAACGATCGTTTGCCTGGGATCGAAGGAAGGCTTCAGCCACATGTGCCTGGCCCTGATGGGCCCTGGCGACACGGCGATCGTGCCGGCCCCCTACTTCCCCGCCCACGTCCACGCCGTGCAGCTTGCGTCGGGCAACGTGATTACGCTCGAGGTGGCCGACAGCGAGAAGTTCCTCGCGAACATCGCCTACACCTGCCAGCACCTATATCCCAAGCCCAAGTTGCTGGTGATCAACTACCCGCACAACCCCTCGAGCGTCACGGTGGAGCCGTGGTTCTTCGTGGAGGTGGTGAAGCTGGCGAAGCGGTACGGCTTCATGGTGATCAGCGACTTTGCCTACGCGGACGTCGCCTTCGAGGGCTACCAGCCGCCGAGCTTTTTGGCCGCCCCCGGCGCCCGCGAGGTGGGGGTCGAGTTCACCACGATGAGCAAGGGCTACAACATGGCGGGCTGGCGCGTGGGCTACTGCGCCGGCAACGCCGAGATGGTGAAGGCCCTGGCCACGATCAAGGGCTACTACGACTACGGCATGTTCGAGCCGATCCAGATCGCCGCGATCATGGCCCTCCGGCACACCGAGGCGGCGGTCGAGGCCCAGTCGGCCGCCTACCAGCGCCGCCGCGACGTGCTCGTCGAAGGGCTCCGCCGGCTCGGCTGGCAGATCACGCCGCCACGGGCCGGCATGTTCGTGTGGGCCAAAATCCCCGAGCCGTGGTGCAGCCAGATGGACACCATCCAGTTCGCCACCAAGCTGCTCGAAGAGGGGGACGTTGCCGTCAGCCCTGGCGGCGGCTTTGGGCCGGCTGGCGAAGGCTATTTGCGGATGGCGCTCGTGGAAAACGAGAACCGGCTGCGGCAGGCCGTGCGGCAGATCGGCCGCTGCCTAGGGTCCGAGGCGAAGCCTGCTGCAACGCCCGCCCCGGCCCCTGCGCCCGTAATGGCCCCTCCGGCGCCGAGCCCCGCTCGTTAGCCGTAGGCTCGCAGGCGCGATTTCGCGCTCAGCCCCCAGACGCGCCCGCCCCCTGCTCGTATAATGCGGGGGCCCGTGGCGCCTCTGCGCATAAAAAGAGGGTTCTTGTTCGCCGGTACAAGAACCCTCGCGAAGGCTGTCCGGGCAGAGGGTTCGGGGGAACGTCTGTCCGGAGACCCACAGCCGTACGATGGCTATCGGGCCGCCGCCAGCAACCACTTGATGGGCCAGGGAGCACGCTAGCGCACCTTGCCTGACGCCACCCCCCCTGTCTCGACCGGCGAAGTTTGCCTAGGGCTGCGCCGCCGACGCCGTAGCGCCCCACTTTCCAGAATCGGGAGACACGATGGCCGCAAACCTTCCGCCTGCCAAGCTCGCCCTCGAAGACGGCACGGTTTACCCAGGCTTGTCCTTTGGGGCCGCTGGCGAAGTGGAAGGAGAGGTGTGCTTCAACACCTCGATGACGGGCTATCAGGAGATCCTCACCGATCCGAGTTATCGCGGCCAGATTGTCACGATGACGTATCCGGAAATCGGCAACTACGGCGTGAACGCCGAAGACGTCGAAAGCGGCCGCCCATGGCTTTCCGGCTTCGTGGTCCGCGAGCGGAGCCGCGTGGCGAGCAACTTCCGCTCCGACGACTCGCTCCCCGGCTACCTGCAGAAGCACGGCGTGGTGGCCGTGTCCGACATCGACACCCGCGCGCTCGTGCGGCGGTTGCGCAGCCACGGTTCGATGAAGGGAGTGCTGTCGACGGTCGATCTCGACGACGCGAGTCTCGTGCAGAAGGCCCGCGCCAGCCGCGGCCTGGTGGGGCGTGACCTGGTGCGCGAGGTGGTGCCGGCCGGCCCTGTGGAGTGGACGCAGCCGCTGAGCGCTTGGGCCAAGTTCGTCGACCAGCAAGAGGCGCCTGGCGAGCCGCTGCACGTAGTGGCGCTCGACTATGGCATGAAGTGGAACATCGGCCGTCACCTGGCCGACATGGGCTGCCGCGTGACCGTGCTGCCGGGCACCTCTTCGGCCGACGACATCCTGCGCCACAACCCGGACGGCGTGTTCCTTTCGAACGGCCCGGGCGACCCCGAGCCGCTCGAGTACGCCATCGGCGCGATCCGCGGCGTGCTGGGCAAGAAGCCGGTCTTCGGCATTTGCCTGGGGCATCAGCTCCTGTCGCTCGCCTGCGGGGCGAAGACGTTCAAGCTCAAGTTCGGCCATCGCGGCGCGAACCAGCCGGTGATGAACCACGAAACGGGGCGCGTGGAGATCACGTCTCAGAACCACGGCTTCGCCGTCGACGAGTCGAACCTGCCGGCCGAGCTCGAGGTGACGCACCGCAATCTGAACGACGACACGATCGAAGGGGTGCGCCATCGCTCGCTGCCCGCTTTTAGCGTGCAGTACCACCCCGAGGCCTCGGCGGGCCCGCACGACAGCGACTATTTGTTTGGCAAGTTTCGCGAGCTCATGCTGCAGGGCCGTTAGCCGGCCAAGGAAACGAAAATCATGAGCGCCCTCCCCTCGGTGCTCCTCTGGACGAGTTTGGCGCTGGGCGTTCCTCAGGCGCCCGCGGCGGCGAAGCCAACAGCAAAGGCCGACAATCCCGCTGCCGACCAAGCCAAAGCGGATTCTGCGCCTCTCAGCGATAAGCAGCCTCCGGCCAAGAAGCGCGGCGCAGAAAAGCCGGCCGCTAAGCTGCCGGAGTACGCGGTTGTCGACTTGCAGTCGCTCGTCAACCAGCCGGCAAAGGTGTTGCTGGCGACGGGCGAAAAACTCGAAGAAATGCAAACCGTGGCTTTCGCGTCGGGCCGCGGGCAGGGCACGTTCAAGTCGGTCAGCGTCAAAACGGAAAAAGGGGACAAACGCCGCACGGTCCGTTCGGCCGCGCTGAGCCGGCTCGAGGTGAGCGGCAAGCCCTACGCGGTGGTCTTCGTGCCTGAGCTGCGCGGCCACGTGCTGATCGACATTGCGGCCCGCGACGCGGCGATCGACGCGAGGCTGAAACCCCAGGGGTTTGCGATCTGGCCCGAGCTTTCTCCCGCCGCGCAGGAAGCGGCGCTCGCGGAGCGGCGCGAGTTTCTGAATAAGGCCCGCCAGGCGTTTCCGCGGCTGACGATTCAAGAAACGAAGTTCTTTCTGTTCGCCTCCGATTTGCCGGCCGACGCGCTCGCGCCCTTCGTGCGCGATCTCGACGCCATGTACGCGCGATTGGCCGATGTCTTTGGCGTTGCCAAGGGAGTGAACATCTGGCGCGGCAAGGCCGTGATCGTGATGTTCGTGGGCCGCGCCGACCTTTGGCAGTTCGATCAGCAGGTGATGAAGGTCAATTCGTCGGTCGACGCCCAAGCGCGGTGCCACTGGTCGACGACCGGCGACGTGACGATTACGGGCTACTCCGGCAACGACCCTAAGATCTTTGCGCACGTTTTGGTGCATGAAACCGCGCATGGCTTCACCGCGCGGCACCGCTCGTCCGTGCCGCTGCCGGCCTGGGTCAACGAGGGAATCGCCGAATGGGTGGCGGGCGTGATCGTGCCGGCGGCGCAGCAAACGAAGTTGCGCCAGCAACGGTCGATCCAGCGGCTGCGGCAAACGGCGTCGCTCGAGGGGGATTTCTTCAACATGAAGACGCTCTACCCCTGGCGCTATGGCGTGGCCTCGGCGCTAGTCGAGTATCTGCTGCGGATCGACGCGGCGGCCTATCGCCAGTTTGTCGACGGCATCAAGGAAGGGGCGACGCCCGACGAGAGCCTGCAAGCGGCGTACGGCTTTTCGAAAGAAGAGTTGGTCGCCCGCTTTGGGCGGGAAATCGGCGTGCTGAATTTGGCGCCTTGAGGTCGTTTGGCGGGCATCTCGACGCCTGGACGTCCGGCGCTCATAATCGGGCTCTCCTACCTACTCCCGCCCGAGAAACCCGCCCGCCCTGAGGAACCTCCATGCGTCTCCTTGCCGCCCTGCCGACCGCTGCGGTGCTTTGCCTGCTGTTGGCCGTTCCGGCCTCCGCCGAAGACAACGTCCCCCCCGAGGGCTTTCGTGCCTTGTTCAACGGCAAGAATCTCGACGGCTGGAAGGGGCTCGTCTCTCCCGACAAGGGCCCGCCCGGGCGCGCGGCCATGACGCCGGATGAGCTCGAAAAGGCCCAGGCCGAGGCCGACAAGAAGATGCGGGCACACTGGAAAGTGGTCGACGGCGCCCTCCAGTTCGACGGCAAGGGAGACAGCCTCTGCACGGCCGAGGACTTCGGCGACTTCGAGATGCTCGTCGATTGGAAGATTCTCCCCAAGGGGGACTCGGGCATCTATCTGCGAGGCAGCCCGCAGGTGCAGATTTGGGACGATCCGATTGGTTCCGGCGGCCTCTACAACAACCAGAAGAACCCCTCGAAGCCGACGGAAGTGGCCGACAACCCGGTCGGCGAATGGAACACCTTCCGCATTCTCATGGTCGGCGACAAGGTGACGATCGACCTGAACGGCACGCGGGTCGTCGACGAAGTGCCGCTCGAGAACTACTGGGAGCGCGACAAGCCGATCTACCCCACCGGTCAGATCGAGCTGCAGAACCACGGCAACACGCTGTGGTTCAAGAACATCTATATTCGCAAGCCGGAATAGCACGAGGGCTGCGCAATCTGGCGAAGCCGCTAGCGTGGCTCAGGGGGCGAAGAATCACTGGCGCTATAGCTCCGGCGGCCTTTCGCGTGATTTCGCGCGGCGGCGCGCGCCGATAGTACGACCGCCGATCATCCTCGGTCGGCGATGCACTCGGGCGGGCGTTTGACCGCCCCGGATCGCGGAACCGTCGGCATGCGCATTGGCGAAACGGTCAACCGGCTGCTGCCAGGCAGCCAGGCCAAGCAGGCTTCGGCCGTCGGCAGCGAGAGCTTTGCCGAGCTCCTGCAAAACGCCGCAGGCGCGAAGAGCCGTGGGTCGACGTCAGGGCTGGCCGCCGCGGCCAATCCGCTCGCCAGCACCGGCAGCGACGGCCGCCTCGATCTCGACGACTTGCGCGGCCAGGCCAATCGCCTCCTGGCCGGCCTCACCAAGCGACTCCGCGAACAACTCGAGGCGGCCGGCATCGACACCTCGCAGGGCATTTCCCTTCAGGTCGACGCTCAGGGCCGAATCCGCACGGCTGACGGAAGTCGCTTAGCGCCCAAGATCGAAGCGGCGCTGGCCGACGATCCTTCGCTCGCCCGCGAGTTCAATCAGTGGGCGGGCCTGCAATCGGCGCTCAACGCGGCCGACCGCAACTCGGAGTTCCGCGAGGCCTACCTCAAGGATCCGCAGGGGGCGGTGCAAGGGTTCGCTAATCTGCTCTCCGACGCGCAGCGCGCACTGACGCTGCGGCTCGACGCCCAAGGCGCGCACGTGCAGAGCTAGAATTCGTCGAGCGCAAATGCCCGCGCCGAGCCGCGTTGGGGAGCAGAACTTTCGGCTGCTTCGCCGCGTAGAATAAGTGGAGAGAAGAGGCCAAGGCAGCCGGCAAGCTGCCGAGCGTGTGTTCTCCCATCTTGCCGGCTGCGACGGACGCCGCGCGCATTCGAGCGCGGCAGGAGGTGGATCATGTTCCGTCAATTGGCGCCGCGTGGGCGGCTGATGCAGCCGCTCGGGTTGCTGGAGACCGATTTCGAGTCTTTGGCGGACCGCTTCTTCGGTCCCGAAGTCCGCAAGTTCCGCGGCATGCAGCCCGTCGTGCCCAAGGTCGACGTGGCGGAGACCGAGGAGCAGTTCGAAGTGAAGGCCGAGTTGCCGGGCGTGAAGCCGGAAGACCTGAAGGTGGAGGTCCTCGAGGGGCAACTCACCGTAAAGGGTGAGATGAAGCGCGAGGAGGAGAAGCAGGGCAAGACTTGGCATCGGGTCGAGCGCGAGCACGGGGAGTTCGAGCGCAGGATTGCTCTCCCCACTGAGGTCGATCCGGAGCGGGTGGAAGCCCACTTCGCCGACGGCGTGCTCACGGTGACCTTGCCCAAGGTCGCGGCCACGCCGACCCGGCAGATTCCTGTGACGACCGGGTAGGTCCGGCGGGAGGATGACAGCGAATGAGCGGTGCTCAAAGCGGCGACGGCCGAGAGCGTGTTCGGCGC
The DNA here is from genome assembly GCA_044221365.1 of Pirellulales bacterium. Taxonomy (GTDB): domain Bacteria; phylum Planctomycetota; class Planctomycetia; order Pirellulales; family JBGAPH01; genus JBGAPH01. The sequence goes on along the minus strand of JBGAPH010000002.1, from coordinate 224,787 downwards.
TCCCGGCCGCCGCTGTTTTTTTTTGCTGACGAGCCGCGGTTCGCGAATGGGCGGGTGGGCGACGAAAGTTGTCGCTACCACCGTCGCTGCCGGGACTCGCCCCTTTGACAGAGCGGACCGGGCGGTTTAGTCTGAATTGTGAGCTTTGCCCTTGACCTTCCGGCGACTTCGGGCGGCCGCGCCGCACCCGCTGGAAGTGCGTCTCGCGCCGGACGCTGATTCGATTTGCGAATCTCCCGCAATCGCTTTCCGCTCTTCCTCTCGGCCTCCGGTTCCCCATGACTCCGCAACAATCGCGCACTCTCTGTCGACGAAGGGGTTTCACCTTGGTCGAGTTGCTCGTGGTGATCGCCATCATCGGAGTGCTTATTGCCTTGCTGCTGCCGGCGGTGCAAACGGCCCGCGAAGCCGCCCGGCGCATCCAGTGCCGCAACAACCTGAAGCAAATGGGCTTGGCGCTGCACAACTACCATTCCACGCAGAGAGCCTTTCCGCCGGGGGTCGTCTCGCGTCTGAAAAATCCCGACTGGGTGATGCCCGAGAACGCCTGCGCCGCGGCCCCCGACGATCTTGGGCCTGGTTGGAGCTTCTTCTCGAAGATTCTGGTGCACCTGGAGGAGGGGAACTTTTATAACTCGATTCGCTTCGATCGTCCGCTCAACGATCCACTGAATGCCTTTGCCCGTCGAACGCTCGTCAGCGACTTCCGTTGCCCGAGCGATCCCGGGCCGATCTCCGTCCAGATCTACGACTGCGGCTCGCCCCCCTCGGCAACCGCGACCCCCACCGTATTGGCCGACGGCATGTCCACCAGCTACGTCGGTTCGCTCGGAGGCAAAACCAACAACGGCGACCCGCTCGAAGGCTGCTACGAGTTTCAGCCCTACAACGGGATGTTCCACCGCAACACGTGCGTGCGCGACGCCGACGTCACCGATGGCCTTTCGCAGACCGTGGGCATCGGCGAACGGCATAGCGGCTTCGTCCGCAGCGCCTGGGCCGGGATCGTAGCGGGGCAAGAGGTGCTCTACAACTTCGATGAACCGCCGCCGCAGTACGACACCAGTTTGTCGCCCTGCCAAAACTGGCGTCCTACGATCACGGCCGTCGTTGCGCACAGCCGCCAGTCATCGTTCAACGATCCAACCGGCAGTCCTGGCGGCTTCGTGAGTCCCCATGGCGCCAACTGCGCGTTCCTCTTCATGGACGGCTCGGCTCAGCTGCTCAGTTCCGGGATCGACCTCCAAGTGATGTGGGCGCTCTGCACCCGCAACAATGGCGAGGTCATTCCGACCGGTTCGCTCTAGTGCAGCGTCACAGCCTGTTTTTCGGGTTGTGCCACACTAGCCCGCAGCGCAAGCAAGGGGCGAAAGCGCCCGATGGGCGCGCTGGCCGAAAATGCTGCCCGGCCCGTGCAGGGGGTCCGCGCGGCTCAACCAGGGAAACGTGGCTCTTCCTTGCTTGCGCTGCGGGCTAGTAGCGGAGGGCAACCCGTACTTCTACCTGTGACCCTGCACTCTAGTTTGATTCCGCATCGCTGTAGACGAGCGACGCCACGTGCCAGTCGGCCGCGGCTTGCCACAGCAGATCGGCGGTCGACGTTTGGGCCTGCGCCGCGGCAGGCGCCGGCGCGAGCGCCACCGCCTGGGCGCCGGCGGATTGACCGTTCAACTCATTGATGATCAGCAGGGCGTCGAGCGGGGAGAGAGAGTCGTCGCCGCTGGGATCGAGATACGGCGGGGGCACGTTCGGCGGAACGGGCGGAACTGCGAGCGGCCGCGAGCCCCCGTCGTTGAGCGCGTTGATTACGATCAGCGCATCGAGCGGCAACACATTGCCGTCGTCATCGATGTCGAAGCGGTTGCGCGGGTTCTTCCAGGGGTTCGTGGCCACGGCGTCATCATCGACGATCGTGCCGGTTCCAGTCGCCGTACCGAGCGTCGCGCCCGCTGGGTTGCTGAGCACCAGGCGGAACGTCTCGTTCCCTTCTGTGGCCGTGTCGCCATTGACCGGGACCGACACGGTGAGCGAGGTGACGCCGGGAGCAAAGGTGAGCCGCCCGGTGGTCTGCACATAGTCGGCGCCGGCCGTGGCGTTGTCATTGGCCGTCGCAAAGTCGACCGCCACGGACGTTGCACTGGCCTCGGACAGCGTGACCGTGAAAACCAAGTCGCTCGTGCCGGCGTTGCCTTCGGTGACCTGGGGGCTATTCACCGACAGCGAGGGAAGGTTTTGGCCGGTCACGGTGATCGCGCCGCCGGCCAGCGAGTCGAGCTGGACGGGCATTCCCAGGCGGTCGGAGATGTTCGTGAAGCCGTTCTCGAAGACGAGCGGGAAGACTCCCGACACGCCGGGATCGACCTCAAAGCGGGCGCGAAACAACCCCGCGCCGTTGCCGATAGGGGCTTCTCCCGAGTTGAGGAAGTCGGTCACGCGGAGCGTGGACCCTGTGCCGAGCACCGAGGGGTTCTGGTTCGGAAAGAGCGCCGGATGGGCTCCGGAGATCGTTTCGGCGCCGATAAAGCGAATTCCGGCCGGGTTGTTTTGCAGCCGCAGCGACACCTCGTAGCCGCTGGCGGCGAAGGAACCGTTGACCGGGGTCCCCAAATAGACGTCGACAAAGCCCTGCACCTTGCCGACGGAGTCGCTCGCCAGGCTGACGCTGCTGGTGGCGACCGTCAGCCCTTCGGCAATGGGCGTGGCAGCCGAGGCAATTTGGGCAGGGCTCGAGGTGGCAAAGGCGCCGCTTTCGGTGGCCGTCGTCGGGGCGAAGGCGGCCACGTCGGCCGCTAGGGCGACGGGGGCCGAACAAGAGAGCGCCAGCCGCGCTTCGAGCAGCTCAGACCCTGTCGTGGCAAAACGATACGACGAAACGGCGCCGCGGCGGCCTAGCCGCTCGGACAAGGAATTCTGGGTGCTCATCAGGGACCGTCAAGGCAGAACAGCGGGCCGTCCAACCGGTTCAGGACGCCCCTAGGCCGGGGTTGGATGCATACGCGACCAGTATGGGTGGGCCCTGAGGGTGAGTCAAGTTTTTGGGATTGCGCGGCTTAGGGCGTGGCGCCAACGTCCAACGTCACGAAAAGGTCCGGGTCCCTCACCCCCTGCCCCTCTCCCACAGGGAGAGGGGAGATTGCCTTGGTGGAATTGGGGGGGAAGGCCTAGAATCCGCCGGCCGCGGTCGGCAGCTCGCGATGGACCGTAGAGCTCGCGGCGACACGTCTAGGCAAGGAAGGCCCGATCGACCATGTTCGACGTCAGCCAGGTTCTCGAGCTGCAGGAGCGCACGGTGGCCCAATGGCACGAGCGCGAACCAAGCAATCCCTACCAGGGCTTTCTGCACCTGGTGTGCGAGCAGCATAAGTTCAACTTCCTGCTCTGGCACGAAGAAGACGTCGCCCGCAGCCCGGACGTTGGCGATGCCCGCATCGCGAGCGTGAAGCGGGCCATCGACCGCTATAACCAGCAGCGGAACGACGCCATCGAGCGGCTCGACGACTGGCTGTGCGGTGAACTGCACGCGCGGGGCATTCTGCCGCGGCAAGACGCCAAGCGAAGCACCGAGACCCCTGGCAGCGCCATCGACCGGCTCTCGATTCTCGCGCTCCGGCTCTACCACATGCAGGAACAAGCCGATCGCCCCGAAGCCTTGGCCGAGCACCGCGCCACGGCCCAGGGCAAGCTGCGCGTGCTCACGCGGCAGCGGGCCGACCTGGCCGCTGCGCTCGCCGACCTGGTGAGCGACATCTCGAACGGCAAGCAGCGGCTGACGGTCTATCGCCAGTTCAAGATGTACAACGATCCGGCGCTGAATCCTTATTTGAACGGGCAGCAGCGGAAGGCGGGGTGACGGTGGTGGGCTGAAAGTCGGGGGGGTCCCTCACCCTGCCCTCTCCCACGGGGAGAGGGTTCTTACAGAAACGTTCTGGACGCTCGATGATCCGCGCGCTTACCCGTTGCTTTCTGGCCGGACTATTCACGGTGTTGCCGCTGATCGTCACCGGAGCGGTGGTGATTTGGGTGGCGGGCTTTCTCGATCGCCTGCTCGGTCCGCAGACCGCGGCGGGGCGGCTGCTCGGGCGGCTTGGCCTGACCGTGGCCGATGACTCGACCACCTCCTACGTGATGGGCTGGGTGTTCGTGCTGGCCGTGGTGTTCGGCGTCGGGGTGCTCGTGGAGATGGGCGCCCGCAAGTTCATTCACAACTCGCTCGACTCGCTGCTGGCGCGGGTGCCGCTCTTGGGCGGAGTCTACGGAACGGTGCGGCAACTCGTCGGCATGATGGACGCGAAGGGGGGCTCCGAACTGCAAGGCATGAGCGTCGTCTACTGCACGTTCGGCCAGGAAACCGGGGCCGTATTTCTCGCGCTCTTGCCCACTCCGCAGGTATTCCACTTGGGGGAGATCGATTACCATGCGGTCTTGGTGCCCACTGCGCCGGTGCCGATGGGCGGCAGCCTGCTGTTCGTGCCCGTCGGCTCGGTTCGTCCGGCGAACCTGAGCGTCGACGCGTTCATGAGCATCTACGTGTCGATGGGCGTGACGGGCCCGCAGTTTTTGCCGAGCGCTCGCAGCGCTTGAACTCACCACCCGTCCCCCCCTTCGCTCCACCGCCTTCCATGACCACTCGTCGCTCGTTTCTGCAAACGGCGGCGGCCGCCTCGGCCGCTGCGATTGGTTTTCCCTATGTCGTGCCCGCCCGCGCCTTGGGACGCGACGGCGCCGTGGCCCCGAGCAACCGCATCACGCTGGGAGTGATGGGGACCGGCAATCAGGGCTTCAACGACATGCGCGACTTCCTGCGCGACGACCGCGTGCAGATCGTGGCCGTGTGCGACGTGAACCGCGAGAGCCCCGGCTACTGGAACGGCGCCGTCGCGGGGCGCGAGCCGGGACGGCGGCTCGTCGACGAGCACTACGGTCAGCAGAAGCCTTCGGGCGTGGCCAAGGGATGCGCGACGTATGTCGACTTCCGCGAGTTGCTTGCGCACCCTGACTTGGCGAGCGTGCTCATCTGCACCCCCGACCACTGGCACGCGATCCCTGTGATCGCCGCCGCAAGGGCTAAGAAGGACATTTACTGCCAGAAGCCCCTCTCGCTCACCGTGGCCGAGGGGCGCGCGATGAGCAATGCGGTGAAGCAGCACAGTGTGGTGTTTCAGACCGGCAGCCAGCAGCGCTCCGACCCCAAATTTCGCCAGGCCGCCGAGCTGGTGCGCAATGGGCGCATCGGCAAGCTGCACACGGTGCGCGTCGGCCTGCCGGGCGGCCGCACCGACTATGGCCAGACGGGCGACCGCAAGCAGCCGGAGGTCGTGCCGGAGGGCTTCGAGTACGATCTGTGGCTGGGACCGGCGCCCGAGGCGCCTTATGCCCCGGCCCGCTGCCACGTGAACTTCCGCTGGATCTACGACTACTCGGGCGGCCAAGTGACGGACTGGGGCGGGCATCATCCCGATTGCGCGCAGTGGGGCATGGGGACCGACCTCACGGGCCCGGTGGAGATCGCGAACGCCCGCGCCAAGTTCGACCAAGACCCGCTCTGGAACACGGCCACGGAGTTCTCGTTCGAAGCCCTCTACCCCGACGGGGTGAAGATGCTCGTGTCGAACGAAAACAAGATGGGCGTCACCTGGGAAGGAACCGAAGGTTGGGTGTACGCCAACCGCGGTCAGATCGACGCCCACCCGAAGAGCTTGCTCGAAAGCCAGATCGGTCCCAACGAGATCCATCTTTACAAGAGCGACAATCACTTCCGCAACTTCATCGACTGCGTGCTCTCCCGCGGCGAAACGGCGGCCCCCGTGGAAGTGGCCCACCGCTCGATCACGATCTGCCACTTGGGCAACATCGCAATGCGGCTAGGGCGCGAGAAGCTGCAGTGGAATCCGGCGACGGAGCAAATCCTCGACGACGCCGAGGCCAGCAAGATGCTGAGCCGTGAGTACCGCGATCCGTGGACGCTCGAGGCGTAGCTCGCGCGGAAAGCGAAAGACAACGCCCCGGTTCGCGCGGCCCTTCGGCCGTACGAACCGGGGCGCGAGCGTTCGGCCCCCCGATCATCAAGCGATGGTTTGCACCGTGCCGTCGTTGAGCGTGATCTTCACATAGCCCTCGTCGGGGAAGACCTCGAGTCGGCCGTTCTCGAAGTCTCGGTGCATCTTGGCGATCAGTCCGTCCGAAGCCACGCTGTCGATCACGTAGTCGGCCGTGGGTTCGCCGAGCTGTTTCGGCCAATACCACCAGTTGTCGGGGTTGGTCGGGTCGCCGCCGCCGGGATTTTCGCCAGGGGCGGTGCCCACCAAGATGCTGTCGCCAGGCCGGCGGGCCAGCAGCGCCAGGGCGGCCGTCATGCGGTCATTGGCCTGCATGTCCTCGAGTTCGCCGCCGGCGAAAGCCACTTGGCCCTGAACGCCCGCCGAGGCCTTGATCTGCTCGAGGGAGTGGAAGCGGTCGTACACGATCACCTGGTTCGGCTTCCCAGGCACCTCCTCGGCGGTCCAGGCCACGTTTTCCAGCCCCTTGTACTGGGGTGGGAGGCCGTTCAGCCGGAATGCTTCGCTGGTGTTGCCGGAACTGGGAAAGATGTGGTGCGGGCCGTCGAAGGTGAGCAGCAGCTTGTGCTCGCCGCCATCGACGATTTCGGTCGCCCCGGTGATCTGGTGATGATTGTTGTTGGAGGGGTAGTTGTTGGGCAGCAAGACGACGCTCAGGCCGCCATCCATCACGGCGCGGAGGTTGTCGATGATCTTGTGCGTATTGTCGACGGTGCGGAAACTGCCGCCTGGGACGCCCGCCGCATCCCGGCCCCACAAGCCTTCGACCATCACGTTGTTGGTCATCTGCTTGATCTCTTCGATCACGTTCGTCGAGACGTTCGTGAACGGATCGACCCAGCCCCAGCCGCCCATGTTCATGCTCACGAGCACGCCATTTTCGTTCAGCGTCTGCTTGAGCCGAGTGAAGAGATCGACCATGTGCGGCCAAATGCCCGCCACATAGCCCACCTCGTCGTAGAACACGATGTCTTCCTTGAAGCGTGCGCCTTGCCCCAAGGCTTCCTTGACGTGCGCCTGGTAGAGCATCTCGAGCGAAGCAGGATCCGAGACGTCGACCGTGGCCGTATGGTGCAGCGCCGAAGAGGCCACGGGGCCCAACTTGGCGCCGGCGAATTGTGCGATGTTCAGCGCGTTGGGCGGCCACTGGCCGATCACCTTCATCGCCGCATCGCTTTCCAGCCCGACTGCCGAGATGTTGCTGCCGACCACGGCCTCGGGATGCTCGGCCTTGTACTGCTGATACAAGGCCAAATAGGCGTCGCGGGCGCTCTGTTGGTTGGGATCGCCCGACAGGCCGCGCCACGGGTCGCCCGATCCGTCAATCGTGCCGTCGTCGAGGGCCGCATACAGGCTCGAGAGCCCCCACTGGATCCGCGTGCCCAGGGTCAGATACGAGTCGCCATCGTGAACGGCGAAGCTGGCAACCTGGTCGTGCTTCCAGTAGTAGTGGGCGGGATTGATGATCATCCGCATGAAGTCGTCGCTCGAGCTGATCTTGGCCAGCACCGCGAACTTCTGCGACACGTTCACCTGCACCGCTTGCCCCGCCAAGTCGACGATGCCCGCTCCCTGGCTCTTCACCGTGAGCAGGTAGGCGCCGGCTCGCTGCGTGATGCCGCTCAAGTTGCCCAGGGTCCACGTCACCCCGTCGCGCGTCGTGAGGGTTTGCGCCGAGGTGAGCAGGTTCGCGCTGCCGTCGCGGGTGAGCACGAGGTCGGACAGATCGAAGCCGCTGACGGCCTTCTTGAAGGTGACCTTGAGGGTCGACACGCTCCCGGTGACGCCGTGCGCGTCGAGCGCGGGAATCTCGATCTGCGGCGTCTGGTCGTCCGCGGGGGCGGGAATGTAGCCGAGCGAGCGGCTGATCGAGTTTGTGCCTGCGCCGCCCTGCATCACGTCGAGCTGACCGCCGGTGAGCGTGTCATCGCCATCGCCGCCGTCGAGTGAGTTGATGCCCTTCCCGCCATGCAGGAGATCGTTGCCGGCGCCGCCGATCAGAATGTCGTTCTCGTCGCCGCCGTAGAGCCGATCATTGCCCACGCCGCCGTCCAGCAGGTCAAGGCCCTCGAGGCCTTGCAGGTTGTCAACGCCGTCTCCGCCGTAAAGGGCGTCGTTGCCGGCCGCGCCGACCAGGGAATCGTCTCCGCCGTCGCCGAACAACACGTCGTCTCCTTCGGCGCCGACCAGCACGTCATTGCCGTCGCCGCCGTGCAGCGTGTCATTGCCCAGCCCGCCGAAGAGGAAGTCCTTCCCCGCGCCGCCGAAGAGCCGGTCGTTGCCAGCGCCGGCGATGAGGCTGTCGTCGCCGTCTCCGCCGTCGAGCAAATTGACGCCATCGCCGGCGATGAGGTTGTCGTTGCCGGCGCCGCCGTAGAGCGCGTCGTTGCCGGCGCCCGCCGCAAGTTTGTCGTCGCCGTCTTCGCCGTAGAGCAGGTTGTCTCCTTCTCCATCGGCCAAGATGTCGTTGCCCGCGCCGCCGTGCAGTTCATCGCTCCCCGCGCCGCCGTAGAGGAAGTCGTTGCCGGCGCCGCCGAACAAGCGGTCGTTTCCTGCGCCTCCGATGAGGCTGTCGTTGCCGTCGCCGCCGTCGAGCAGATTGATGCCGTCGCGCACGAACAGATAGTCGTCGCCCGCCTCGCCGTACAGCACGTTGTTGCCCCCGGAGGCGGTCAACTTATCGTTGCCGGCGCCGCCGTAGAACTTGTTGTCGCCCGAGTCGTCGGCGAGCAGATCGTCGCCGTCGCCTCCGCGCAGCTCGTCTTGGCCATCGCCGCCGATCAAGCAGTCGTTGCCCGCGCCGCCGGTGAGCGAGTCGTTGCCGGCGCCGCCTTCGGCATGGCTGCTGACCGAGCTTTGATTGATGAAGACGTCGTGGCCTTCGAGGCCGTAGAAGTAGATCTTGCTCACGTCCGCTTCGTCGACGCTCAACAGCCGTTGCTGCCGACCATCGAGCAGCTCGACGTTGAGCTTCCCGCCGGACGCGGTGACGGTCGCCCGGTCGCTCCAATCGGAGCCGTTGATCGTCAGGATGCCGTTTGCGCTGTCGAAGAAGATGCCTGTGCCGGTCGGCGTCACGTGCTGCTGGGCCACCGCGTCGAGCACCTCGCCCGGCAGCGGGTCGGGCGTATTGCCTACGGCCACCGAGCCTGTACTTGCGCCGGTGTCCGCCAGGGGCTGCGCCGGCTGGTCGCCCAGGGCGTCGGCCGCGAGATCCGTGTCGGTCCAGGATTGGCCCGAGAGATTGTAGAGGAGCAAGCGGTCTTCGAGGGCGTAGCACTCGAACACGGCCGAATCGTCTTCACGCGCATCGCGCAGCGTCGACGAGCCCACAAGCCAACGCGAGCTGAGTGGCACAGCAGTCATGGCACAGCTTCCGCAACATCAGAGGAGCGACTTCAAGAGGAGGACAAGACGGGCCGCCCGAGTCTTGGCGGCAAGCCTTGCATCCCAAACCTAGGTCGCGCCCTCCGCGCTGGCAAATGTTCCACCCCGATCGTAAATCGCCGGGAACCGAGCTGGACCGGTCGTAGCGGTTCTCCGGCGGCATCGCCTCCGGGCTGCGCGAGACGGGCCGTTTCTCCGGCCGGACTCGCAAACGGCGGACGATGTAAGGAATGTCGGCTTCCCGGCCCGGCGGCGCACTTCGCTTTCCCAGAGAAAGGGCTGCGACCGTCGGCGAAGGGGCGCCGGCTGCGGCGTCCTTGAGGGTGGAGCGTGTCGCCAGGGCATTCACCTACCCCTCTGGAGCGCGCAGTAGCGTTGCTTAGCTTGACCGCGCGTCGTGCGGCGCCTCCGCACGACGCCCGTTGCGGTTTTGAGAACGGCTCCTCCGCAGGCTTCCCCGCGCATGACCGCAACCCTGGCCCCCGAACCGACCGAGGGCTCGTCGGCCTCGATGACCCTGGCCCGGCAACGGATTCGAGAGTTGTTCGCCGAGATCACGGCCCTTTGCCGGACCGAAAGCGATCTCTCGCCAAGAGACTTCTATTCGGAGTTCCTGACGCGCGTCGTGCAGTCCCTGGCAGCCATTGGGGGGGCTGTGTGGACCCGCGGGCCGGGCGGAGTCGAGCTCGTTTTCCAAGTTAATCTTCGCGGCGCTGGCTTGCTGGCGCCGGGGCAGCAAGAAGGCCTGCTGGCCCATAATGCGCTGATCGAACGGCTCATCGAACGCGGCGCGCCCCAATTGATCGAGCCGCATTCCTCCGGCGGCGACGAGCTCGCCGGCGCCAACCCGACCGGCTGGGCCCTGCTCGTCTGTCCGCTCAAGTTGCACGGCGGCGCGCAGGCGGCGATCGAAGCCTTTGTCCGGGCCGACACTCCGCTCTCCACGCGCCGCTCGCTGCTCGATTTCCTGCGGCAAACCTGCGAGCTTGCCAGCGAGTACTTTAAGAGCCAGGAGCTGCGGCAATTCGTCGACCGGCAATCGCTCTGGAATCAACTCGAGCGGTTCACCGAAGTGGTGCACCAGAACCTGGGCCTGGCCGACACCCTCTACACGATTGCCCACGAAGGCCGCGTGCTCGTGGGCTGCGACCGTCTGAGCGTCGCGGTGCGGCATGGCGAACGCCTGCAGGTGCAAGCCATTAGCGGCCTCGACACCTTCGATCCGCGCTCGAACGCCGTGCAGGCCCTCAACGAGCTCGTGACCGTTGTCGCGGCCGTCAACGAACCGCTCTGGTTCACCGGGCAAACCGCAGGGCTCGAGCCGCAGGTGGAAACGGCCGTGGTGGCCTATGGCGCCCAGGCGCATGCCAAGGCCGTGGCCGTAGTGCCGCTCGAGCGCCGCCGCGACGACGAAGGCCCGCGCGAGTTGGTCGGCGCGATCGTCATCGAACAGTTCTACGGCAACGCCTTTCAAGCGGGCGTGGTGCAGCGCGTCGACGCGGTGGCCCGGCACGCGGCAATTGCGCTGGGAAATGCGATCGATTGCAGCGGTATGTTTTCGCTGCCGATCGTCAAGGCCGCGCGGCTCGAGCGGGCCGTGGCCGACCTCCCGCGGCTACGCCGCTGGCTGGTGCGGATCGCGCTCGTCGCGGCGCCTTTGGCCGCCCTCATGTTCGTGCCTGCGCCCTTTCGGCTGCCTGCCCGCGGCGCCCTCGAACCTGCGCTGCACAATGTGTTTGCCCGCGTGAAGGGCGAGGTCGAAGAGGTGCTCGTCGAGCACGGCCAGCAAGTGACGCGGGGACAGCCGCTGTTGCGGATGCGCAACGACGACCTCAATGCCGAGCTGATTTCGCTGCAAGGCCGCCTGGGCAAACTTCGCGAGCAGATCGAATCGTACCGGCGGCTGCGCACCGAGGCCGAGCGGACCGCTTCGGACCAGACGGAGGTCGTAGCGAAGTTGCAGGAGCTGGAAAACGAAGAGCGGTACGTGGCGAACGTCCTCACACTGCGACAACAAGACGCCGACCAGTTGTTGTTGCGCGCTCCCTGCGACGGCGAGATCGTCACTTGGGGACTCAAGAACCGGCTGCTGCGCCGGCCGGTGGAAACGGGGCAGCTGTTGCTGGCCGTCGGCGATCCGCGCGGCCCTTGGCGGCTCGAACTGAACATGGCCGAAAGCCGGGTAGGCAAACTCGAAGCCGCCTGGCGCGGCTCGGAGGAGGGTTTGCCGGTCGAGTACGTGCTGGCCACCGATCCGGGCCAAACGCATCGCGGCCGGCTCGAGGAGATCGAGCGGCTGGCCGAAGTCGACCCGCTCGAAGGGAGCGTGGTGCGGCTCCGCGTGGCCCTCGATCCCGACGATTTGCCCGCACATCCGCGCCCCGGGGCCGGCGCTTCCGCCAAAATCGACTGCGGCTGGCGCCCTCTCGGCTACGTCTGGCTCCACGAAATCGTGGCCTTTGGCCAGCGGCTGCTATTCCGAATCTAGAGTTGAGCAGGACAACTTTCGACAAAACTTCGGGCGGAGGCGAAAACGCCATGCGCGGCAAGCGAGCAGCTCTTAGTGCGTGTCTGGTGGCCGGCTGCGCCACGGTGGGCTGGGCCCAAACGCGGTCGGAAAACTCCGGCCTGGCCGTGGTGCCCAACTGCGTGCTCAGCTTCGTCGAAGAAGTGGAGACGCCGTCCCAGGAGGCCGGTCCGCTGGCTTCGGTCCGCGTCGTGCCGGGGCAGAATGTGGCTGCCGGCGAACCGCTCGCGCAGCTCGACGACCGGGCCGCGCGCATCGACCAGCAGATCGCCCAGCGCGAATTCGAGATCGCCCGCGACGAGGCCGCGTCCGACATCGACGTGCAGTTCGCTCAAAAGTCGGAGCAGGTGGCGTACTTCGCCTTCCAGCGGGCGCTCGAGGCCAACAAGTCTCACGTCAACGTCGTCGTCGAGACGGAACTCAAGCGGCTGCAGTTCGAATGGGAGCGGGCCAAGCTGCAGATCGTGCAGGCCCAGCTTGCGCTGCAGAACGCGCGGCAAAGCGCGGAAATCGCCCATTCCAAGCTCGAGGCCGCGCAGAACACCGTCGAGCGCCGCCAGATTCGCGCTCCGATCGCCGGGCAGGTCGTGCTCGTCCACAAGGACGCCGGCGAGTGGGTGGCGCCGGGCGACGCGCTCGTGCAAATCGTGCGGCTCGACCGACTGCGGATCAAAGGCTTCTTGAACGCCCGCGAGTTCGCCCCCGGCGACGTGATCGACCGGCCGGCGCGGGTGCGCGTGGCGCTTACCGGCGGACGCCAGGAGGAGTTCCCCGGACGCGTGGCGTTCGTCAGCCCCAAGGAAGAGGCCGACGGCAAGTTCGCCGTGTGGATCGACGTACAGAACCGGCAGGTAAACGGGCATTGGCTGCTCTCGGCCGGTAAGCGGGCCGACGTCGAACTTGATTTGCGCGCCCCCGCGACGCCCGCCGCGCTGCCCCCGGCGGCGGCGCGGCCCTTGCCTTGGCGGCGGTAGGCCACGCGCTCAGGGAGGGTCGCCGCGATGCCGCCGGCTAGCTGCTATGTTTCGAGCACGTCTCGGCCCCTGCGGCTGAAGATGCGCTCCGACCTGATCGTGCGCCGGCACCGCTATCAGGGGCAGTCGTATTGGGTGATCAAAGACCCCTGCGCGCTGCGCTACTTCCGCCTGCTCGACCAGGAGCACGCAGTGCTGGAAATGCTCGACGGCGAAGCCAGCCTCGACGATCTCAAGGCTCGCTTCGAACGCCGCTTTCCCACGCAGAGCACTTCCACCGGCGATCTCCAGCGCTACATTGCCACTTTGCACGAAAACTGTCTGGCGGTGGCCGAAACCGCCGGGCAGGGGCAGAAGCTGCAGCAGCGAGCGACGACGCAACGGCGGCGCAAGCTCACGAGCAGCGCGCTCAACCTGCTGTCGTTTCGGTTCCGCGGCTTCGATCCGCGCGGCGTGCTCGATGTTCTTCATCCGCGCGTGCGGTGGGCATTTCATCCGCTCGCGGTCACAGCAGTGCTGTTGGGAGCGCTCGTTTCCGCCGGGTTCGTGCTGGGGCAGTTCGACGAGTTCCGCGCGCGGCTGCCCCATCTCCAGGAGTTCTTCACCCCCTACAGCATGTTCTGGCTGATCGCCAGCCTGGGCGTGGTGCGCGTGTTCCACGAGTTTGGGCACGCGCTCGCCTGCCGGCACTTCGGGGCCGAATGCCATGAGATGGGGGTGATGTTGCTGCTGCTCACCCCCTGCTTGTATTGCAACGTTTCGGACGCGGCAATGCTGCCCAACAAGTGGCATCGGGCCGCGATCGGCGCGGCGGGCATGTACGTGGAGCTGGCGCTGGCGAGCCTGGCTGCGCTCGTCTGGTGGAATACGCAGCCAGGGCCGCTGCACCAGATTGCCCTCAGCACGATGGTGGTCTGCTCGATCAGCACGCTGGCCTTCAACGCCAACCCGCTGATGCGCTTCGACGGTTACTATATCGCTGCGGACCTGTGGGAAGTGCCGGGGCTCGCGCGGCGGGGTCGCGATGCGTTGGTCGGCGGGCTGCTCGAGCTGTTCGTGGGCTATCAACCGCCGCGCAAGCGTCTGGTGCCCGAGCGCCGCCCGCTGCTGTTGGCCTGTTACGGGTTGGGGGCGCTGGCGTATCGCGTGGCCATGTTGGGTTCACTGGCTTGGGTGAGCTATCGCCTGGCCAAGCCGCACGGTTTGCAAAACTTGGTGATGCTGGGAGGGCTGGTCATGGTCGTCGGCATGCTGACGCCGGTGGCGCGTCGCGGGGCGAAGTTCTGGTTCGCGCCGGGGCGGTGGAAGTCGCTCAATCCCGACCGCGTGGTGGTCACCTGCATTGGCGCGGCGATCGCAGCGCTGTTGGCGCTGCTCGTGCCTTGGCCGTATGAAATTGTCTGCCCCGTGGAGATCCAGGCCCACGGCGCCGAGGCCGTGGTGGTGAGCGCCGCCGGCACGCTGGCCGAAACCTTTGTGCAGCCCGGAGAGGCGGTGAAGCAAGGACAGCCGTTGGCGCGGCTCGAGAACACCGAGCTCGAAATGCAGCTCGCCGAGGTCTCGCGCCAGTACGAGGCCGCCTCGCTGCGGCTGCAAACGCTCGAGCGGCAGCGCTCGGAAGGCCAGGCGGACGCAGCGCTCGCACTGGGCGCTGTTCGCGAGGAGCAGCAACGTCTGTGGCGCGATCTCGAACAGAAGACCGCCGAACGGCAGCGGCTGGTGCTGCGGGCGCCGCTCGATGGCGTGGTGTTTCCCGCCCCCAGCCGCAAAGCGGCAGGCGACGCAAAAGACACCTTGCCCGAGTGGACGGGGGCTCCGCTCGATCCCGAGAACCGCGGCTGCCGCCTACGATCGGGAGACGTTCTCTGCCAGGTGGGGCCGGCCGAACGGTTCGAAGCCCTGCTGGCAGTCGACCAGTCGGTGGTCGATTTTGTGCGCCCCGGCGCCCGCGTCGAGGTGCGTCTCGACGCGGCGCCCGGCGCGGCGCTCCGCGGCCAGATCGACCAGATCAGTCAGGGCGAATTGGAAAGCGCGACCACCGCCATGTCGGCGCGTCACGGCGGCGAAGTGCTCACCCGGGCGGGCGATCAGGGCCAAGAGACGCCCTGGCTGACCTACTTCCAGGCCACTGCCCCTCTCGACACCACCGATCCTCTCCTGCGGCCCGGCCTCCGGGGCGCTGCCCGCGTGCAGGCGGGCTACCAAACGCTGGTCCAGCGGCTGGTGCGGACAGCGCAGGGGACGTTCCGGGTGGGGAGCTAACCCTAGCGGGTGATCCTGGCGAACTCTTCAGGTTCATGCTTCTCGCGAGCCCGCCAATTGGTCGCGGCGGGCGCTGCCGGACCGTATAATCGCTGCAGCTACAGCGATTTGGGGCTCGGCCGGGATTAAGGTGAAGCCAACATGGGTCGTCGACTGTTCCTTCGCGCGCTCGTTGTCGCCTTGATCCTGGCGGGGATCAGCGGCCCCGCGCTGCTCAGGGCCGCCACGGTGAATGTGCGGGTGTACGGTTTCGATTTCAGCTCTGGGCCCAAGGGGCAGAAGGCCGTCGATCCCGTCATCGACATCGGCGACACGATCCACTGGGTCTGGGAATCGGGGGGCCACAACGTGCAGAGCGTGAAGGGGTCGATCGAAACCTTTAAGACCGCCATCATGCCGACCGGCTCGACCTTCGATTACACGTTCAACAATCCGGGCCAGATCATCTACATCTGCCTGCCGCACGGTTCCGATCTAGGCAACGGAAAGGCGACCGGCATGTCCGGCAGCGTGACCGTGACCTATCCGGGCGACGCCAACGTCGATTTCAAGGTGGATCTTGCAGACTTTGCAATCCTCGAGCAGTACTTCAGCGCTGGCACGACCCGAGGGCAGGGAGACTTCGATCACAATGGCAAGGTCGACCTGAGCGACTTCGGCATCCTCAAAGACAATTTCGGCCGCTCCACGGCCGTACCAGAGCCGGCGAGTATGACGTTGCTCGCGCTCGGCGCTGCGGCGTGGCTGATCCATCAGCGACGAAGACGCGGGCTTCAGCCTGGCAGCAACTCGAAGTCATAGATCGCGGCGATCTCCGCCGCCGTCTTCCGCTCGAGCCCCGCGAAGCGTTCGCGCAGGGCCGCCGGGTCGGCCACCCCCAGCTTCGCCAGCAGCGCGAACTTGTGCGCAAGCACGCTCCCTAGTTCCACGCTCGTGTTGCGGGCATGCCCCAGGGGGTACATCACCAGTCCGCTCGAGAGCGCGCCCAGCGATTCGTGTTCGATGTCGAGTTGCGTGGGAATGCCGTCGGGATAGCGGCGGTCGAACTCGGGGCCGCCGTGGCGGAATTCGATCAGCTTCATGAGCCGCCGCGTGGTGGGGTTGGCGAGCGCAGCGTCGTCGTAGTCGGCCGGCTCGAGCATCAGCTCGCGCCAGCCAGCCTGCTTTGTTTCGAGCGCCTTGCGCAGCAGGGTGGCGATGATGTAGACCATCGAGTGGTCGGCGCTCTGTCGGGTGCGGGGGTCGCGCTTGGCCGGGTCGCCAATGATGCTGAAGGCCGGCTCGTAGATGGTGATCGCCAGCCGCCGCCAACCCGCTTCGCCTGCGAGCAACTGGGGGTTCGCGCTCAGCAGATCGAGCAAGCCCTGAATGGCGCCGGCCGATTGGTGTTCGTAGAGGCCGAGCTTGAAGTGCATGCCCATAATCGCGAAGTCGTCGCCGGCCCTCGTGAGCACGAGCTCGAAGGGGCTGGCGTGCGGCCGGCTCGGCGGCTCGAACAGACAGAAGATCGCCTGTGGGTTGCGGAAGACGTCGGCCGGGCCCAGAAAGCCGCGCATGGCGCGGCGGGCGCTGAGCACGGCGACTTCTGCCGAGAGCGCCGCCGAAGCGCCCTTCGAGTCGGAGAGCTGCTTGCCGGCGCGAATGGCGCGGAACGGAATGTAGTGCGCCACGACGAGGCCGATCGCCGATTCGATCTGTTCGACCGTAGCGCCTGAGAGCGCGCCAAAGACTGCGGCCGAAGCGATTGCTCCATGCACCACGTGGTCGATCTTGTAGTCGCGTAGGGCGAATACTTCGGCCAGCCGCCCGCGGATTTCATCGAGCAGGAGCATGCCCAGCGCCGCCCGGCGGCCGTCGAGCCCGCGCTCCTGGGCAGCGGCCAGCGCCACGGGATAAAAGTCGTTGTGGCCAAACTCGCCGCGGGTATGGCCGCGCTCGGGGTTGTAGCCGAAGTTGGTGCCGTTGGAATCCCATTCCCGGACCGCCGAACTGTTGGCCGCGACCGCTTTTTCCGGCTGCACCCGCACGCGCGAGCCGAAGCAGCAGGCCCCCGGCGTGCCGGAGGCCGGGTAATCGAGCGCCTCGGCCCGCAGCACGCGGGGGGCATTGGTCCCCAGCGCCAGCGCCGACACGCCGCAGGCGACGCTGTCGAGGTGAAACTGCTCGAGCCGCGCCAGCACCGCCGGGCTTGGCGCGGCGTTTTCCAGAAAGTCGAGCGCGAATTCGGCCAGGCCACGGGCCTGGTTGCTGTCGGCGGGGAGCGTAGCGGTGGAGAGCATGTCGAAGGCCAAGCGAACTTGATGAGCAATTGGGCGAGCATACGAACTGTCGGCCTGCAAGGGCAAGTGACTTTGCGAACTCAGGGCGGCCCCTTTCCCCCTTTTGGCTCGCCGCGTGTCTCCTTAGAATGCCGCGATTCGTTCGTGCGCGCGGGCGGGCCTTTTTCGCACTCGCCCAACTGCCGCATCGCTCTGTCCCCCAGGAAGTTGCGCTCTCATGGCCAAGGCCGAAGCCCACGCGATCAGTCCTACCCGCGCCGAGGACTACCCCGAATGGTACCAGCAGGTCGTGCGGGCGGGCGATCTGGCCGAGGCCTCGCCGGTGCGCGGCTGCATGGTCATCAAGCCCTGGGGCTACGCCATCTGGGAGAACATGCAGCGGGTGCTCGACCGGATGTTCAAGGACACCGGCCACCAGAACGCCTACTTCCCGCTGTTCATCCCCATGAGCTTCCTCGAGCTCGAGGCTCAGCACGTCGACGGCTTCGCCAAGGAATGCGCGGTCGTCACGCATCATCGACTCGAGCAAGGAGCCGACGGCCGCCTGCACCCCGCCGGCGAGCTCGAGGAGCCGCTGATCGTGCGCCCCACCAGTGAGACGATCATCGGCGCCACCTACGCCAAGTGGGTGCAGTCGTATCGCGACCTGCCGATCTTGATCAACCAGTGGGCCAACGTCGTCCGCTGGGAACTGCGCACGCGGCTGTTCCTGCGCACCACGGAGTTCCTCTGGCAGGAAGGCCACACGGTCCACGCAACCGAGGCTGAGGCCCGCGAAGAGACGCTCAAGATGCTCGAGGTCTACGCCGACTTCGCCGAGAACTACATGGCCATGCCGGTCATCAAGGGCGAGAAGACCGCCGGCGAGCGGTTTCCCGGCGCGGTGGCCACCTACAGCATCGAGGCGATGATGCAGGATCGCAAAGCCCTGCAGGCAGGCACGTCGCACTTCTTGGGACAGAATTTCGCCCGCTCGTTCCAGATCAAGTTCCAGGATCAGAACGGCAAGGAAGAACTCGCCTGGACGACCTCGTGGGGCGTGTCAACGCGGCTCATCGGCGGCCTCGTGATGACCCATAGCGACGACGACGGCCTCATCCTGCCGCCGCGGCTCGCGCCGGCGCACGTCGTGATCCTGCCGATATACCGCAACGACGACGAGCGGGCGACCGTGCTCGACTACTGCCGGCGCGTCGACAAGGAGTTGACCGCGCAGAGTTACGACGGGGCTTCGGTGCGCGTGACCGTCGATAGCCGTGACCTGCGCGGCGGCGAGAAGACCTGGTATCACATCAAGCGCGGCGTGCCGGTCCGTTTGGAAATCGGGCCGCGCGACGTGCAGTCCGATGCCGTGTTCGCCGCCCGCCGCGATAAGCCGCCCAAGGAAAAGGCCGGCGTGCCACGCGCGGAGTTCGTGGCCAACATCGCTACGCTTCTGGGCGAGATCCAGCAGAACCTGTTCGACCGCGCGAAGGCGTCTCGCGAGTCGGCCACGCGCGAGATCGACGACGCGAAGGAATTCGAAGCCTTCTTCACGCCCAAGAACGCCGACAACCCCGAGATCCACGGCGGCCTGGCCTGGTGCCACTTTTCGGAAGGACCGGAGCTCGCTGAGCTGCTCGGCAAGCTCAAGGTCACAATCCGCTGCGTCCCCAGCGACGGCCCTGCCGAACCCGGCAAGTGCTTCCTCACGGGCCGCCCGAGCCAGCGGCGGGGAGTTTTCGCCAAGGCATACTGACGCAGCGAAAGGTCAGGAAGACGAGGATCTGGGTTCCCTCTCCCTGTGGGAGAGGGCTAGGGTGAGGGTCGGTGAACATGGCCCAACGCCTATCGTTGGCATTCAGTGGCACAAAAAAGGCCCCGGCCGTCGCAACGCTCGTGCGATGGCCGAGGCCTTGGTTTTCCCGAGCAAGACGAACCGCCTGCGCCGTTGGCTCGCGCGACGGCTACTCCTTCTTCACTTCAACCTCGACCTGACCGCTCGGAGTCTTTTCCACGTCGACGGAGATCTCCTTGCCCTTGGGGCCGGTGGCGTCGATCTCGACGATCTTTTCCTTCTTCTCGCAGCCGGCGCTGAGCAACCCAGCGGTCAGCAGCGTGGCGAACACAAACGTCTTGCGCAACATGACGAACTACTCCTCGGTTTTCGGATTGCGGCTCGAGCCTGCCAACTCTACGTTTCCGCCGGGCTCGACGCGGCCCAGCAACAGCAAGATCAGGAGGATCACCACGATCAGCGTAACGCCGCAGCTAGGGCCATAACCCCAATTGTGGCTGTGCGGCCAGGTTGGCAGGGCGCCGATCAGCAGCAGGATCAGAACAATCAGCAGAATCGTCGACAAACCCAGCGATTTCTCCCGGAACCCGTTAGTTCGGGCGTGCCTTGGCCGTTGCGAGTGTTCGGCGGAGCCCAGCGAATCGGCCGCGAGAGAGTAAGCAAACTCTGGGCCATTGGCGCCGCGGGAATTAGACTGGTTCGGCGGAGCGCGCGCCCTGCGGGGCGTTGACGGCGAACCGCGTGCAGGGTAACTTCGTAACATAGGACTCTGTAACGAGTTCTGAATTCTTGGCCCGCCCCGCTTCTGGATTGGTGCGCATGGTCCCGCAGGCGTCGAACGTGGAGCCCGCCTTCGATGGGCATGAGGCTGAACTCGAGCAGTATCGTTCGGTCAGCTTAACGGCGATCGCGGCGCTCGTGCTTGGCCTGCTGAGCCCTTTGTCGGTATATCACCCGGTCCTGTGGGCAATTCCCCTCTCCGGCTTGGCAGTGTCGCTCGTGGCCCTCGCGCAGCTTCGCGCCGCGGAGAGCCAGCTGACCGGCCGCAAGGCCGCGCGCGTGGGCTTGGCGCTGTGTCTGCTCTTCGGCGCTGCGGGCCCGGCCCGCTACTTCAGCCGCGCCTACCTCGTCCGCCGCGAAGCTCAACGACTGACCGACGCATGGATGGGCTACCTGCGCTCGGGCGACCCGGCCGGCAAGTACAAGGCGCATCAACTGCTCTACGACGCTGGCATGCGGGCTCCGCTCGATGACTCGCTGCCGGCGTTCTACCAGCGCAATCCGGAGCAAGCGCGTTCGCTGTCGGGATACGAGATCGAGCCCCCCATCCGCGCCCTGCTCTCGCTCTCTCCCCAAGCGGTGGTCACTTCGATGGGACCGATCGAGCACACGAGCGATGGCCCGCGCGATCTCGTGATCGAGCAGTTCCACGTGAGTGATCCGCAGGGACCCGAAAAGGAATTCTACGTGCAGGTTTCCGCGAACCGCACGCAGTTCGTCGCCAGCCGTCCCGGGCAATGGTCGATCGGCAAAGCCACCAAAACGCTGACTCCTCAGTAACGCCTGCCGCCGCGGGCGCAGTCCCGTCTGGGAGAGTTGGTGTCCGACGACTCGAGCCTGCCGCTGGAAGTAACCGTCCCCGAGGAACAAGCGGGGGCGCGGCTCGACGTGTTCCTGGCCCAAGCGTTTCCTCAGGTCAGCCGCGTCGCCTTTCGCAAGGCGATCAACGCCGCGACCGTGCGCGTCGACGGAGAGCGAGCCAAGGCCGCGCTGCGCTTGCGGGGCGGAGAGCGAATCAGCGTCGTGCTGCCCGAATCGACGGGCGAGCGGCCGCGGCCCGAGAACATTCCGCTCGACATTCTCTACGAAGACGCCGAGTTGGCCGTCGTCAACAAGCCGCCCGGCATGGTCGTGCATCCGGCCAAGGGGCATTGGGCCGGCACCCTCACGAGCGCCCTGCAATTTCACTTCGACCAGCTCAGTTCGGCCGGCGGACCCACGCGCCCCGGCATCGTGCATCGCTTGGACCGCGACACGAGCGGCGTGATCTTGGTGGCCAAGACCGACGCGGCGCATTTCCATCTGGCCGAGCAGTTCCATGCCCGCAGCGTGGAGAAGGAATACTGGGGGCTTGTGTATGGATCGCTCGACCGCGACCGCGATCTGATCGACCGGCCGATCGGAGTGCACCCCTATCAGCGCGAGAAGATGGCCATTCGCCACGACCCAGAAACGAGTCGGCCGGCGCAGACCTTTTACGAAGTCGTTGAGCGCTTCGCCGGCTACACCCTGGTGCGGGTGTTGCCGAAGACGGGACGCACGCATCAGATCCGCGTCCATCTCGACAGCGTGGGCTGCCCCATCGTGTGCGATAAGCAATACAGCGGACGATCGCGGCTGCTGCTGCGCGACGTCGAGGCATCAATTCAAAGCGAAGAAACGCTGCTCGCCCGCCAAGCGTTGCATGCGCAACGTTTGGTGGTGGAACACCCCCGCACAGGCGAGCGGCTGGAGTTCACGGCCCCGCTGGCGGCTGACCTAGCAGCAACGCTCGCCGCGCTCCGAGCGCATCGGCCGGCGCGGCGCTAGTTCCACCGCGCCTCGGCGTCGGTGCCCGGCACCGGAACGGGCGATGCCGCCGGGAGCGTGTAGCGGCGTTCGATCGCCGCCTTGATCAGCTCGCGGCTCTCTACGGCCCCCAGCTCCTCCGCCGCCTCCACTTGCCGCGACTCGGCGGCCAACTCGTCGTCCTTGATGCGGTCGGCGAACCACAGCGAGTAGTCGCCGCGGCGCAGATGGAAGAGCCAAGTCTCGTCGTCCACCCCTTCGGCCATCTGCAAGAACACGAGCAGATTCTGGGCACGGAGCTTGAGCTTGCCTTCGGGGCCACAGAAGTAGAAGCTGCGGTCTGGCGGCAACACGCCCTCGGCGTATTTACGGCTGTGTCGGCGACGCTCGGTGCGCCCGGGCGCGAGGGCCACCACATCGGGCTCAGAATCGCCGCGGCGCCAATAGAGCACGTGGCCCGCTTCCAGCGGATCGATCGGCAGATCAGGAACGCGCTTGCCCAGCGCCTGGCAGAACTGTCGCACGCTGTCGGCGGCCGCGGCGCCCACGGCCACGAGCGCATTGACCGATTGCAGCAGAGGCGGCGCTACTTGATCGGGATGGACGGTGATCAGCATGGTCTCGTTCATGCCGGCAGGCACTGCTCTTTCGGCCGGCGCCCAGGCGACCGGTGCCAAGTGATGCGTTTCGTCGAGCACGATCCAGTGCGGCCGCCCGGTGCGCACGCGCATTTCCAAGAGCCGCGGGGCAAGCTCGGCGAAGAAGGTCGGCCGGTCCGAGATGGGGAGGCCGATCAGATTCACGACCACGCTTTGAGACGGCCGGCCGAGCGCGTGCAGCACTTCTTCGACCTTGGGCGCACGGACGCTCGCCCCCAGCACCACGGCCTTTTCGAACGTCTCGTAATCCCCTTCGGGATCGAGAATGCAGAATTGATAACCCTGTTCGGCCAGCCGCTCGAGCAGCGCCGTGGCGGCGGTCGACTTGCCGCTGCCGCTCGCGCCGGTGATCAGCAGCGTGCGGCCGAAGGGCTCGACGCCGATCGGCCGCTGCTCCGAGGCGGCGCCCAAGAGCAAATCGTGCCGCCGCACGCTTCCGCTCAGTTCGGCCAGATCATCGGCCAACATCCGCTCGATCAACTCGGCCACGCCGTCGCCGCGGGCGCCGGCCGTGGTGTAGTCGGCCGAATGCTTCACCGAGTCGAGGGCGTTGGACACCGCCGCCGAGAACTCGCAGGCTTCGAGGAAGGCATGGTCGTTTTCCGCGTCCCCCACGCCGACCACGTTGTGCCGTGACAGCCCCATTTGCTCGAGCGCCGCCGCCAGGCCGCTGGCCTTGTTGACGCCCGCCGGCAGCACCATCACGGCCCCCTTGTTGAAGATCACCTGCAGCTCGAGCCCCAAGGAGCGGATCACCTCGAGCACGGTTTGCTCGTGGGGCTCCCAGGTGGCCACAATCGTCGAGCCGGTGGCCACCGGCGACACGCCGCACTCGGCCAGGCGGGCGACGAACTCCGGCTTGGGCGAGTCGGCCAAGGGGCGCAGCTCCTTGGTCGACGGTCGATAGAGCAGCCCGCCGTTCTCGGCCACGACCCATTCGAAGAGGCCGATCTCGGGAAAGATATCCAGCAGTTCGTCGAGCTGCCGCCCCGTCACCATGATCAGCCGCCGCCCGCTGGCGAGCAGCCGCTCGAGCGCGGCGAGCGTTTCTGGGGAAACCTGTCCGTTGTGGGCCAGCGTGCCGTCGTAGTCGCAGGCCAGAGCCAAATAGCGCATGGGGTCGAACGAAACGAAGTGCAATCTGCTTCGGCCCGAATGGCCGCGTCCCCAGGAGCAGCACGCCGCGTGCCAGACGGGCGCGTGCGATTTGCCGCGACTAGCGGGGAGAGCTGCTAGCGGCTCAGGCCGAGAGGTCGATGTGCTGGCCGCGGTCTGGGGCGCGTCCGACGGTGGCGGCCGATTGGAGCAGGGCTACGAGCGCTTTGCCCTGGGCACTTGCGGCGTCGAGCTGCTTCTTGGCGACCAGCGCGGCGATCTTGGTCAGCAGTGCGCCCTGCTGGGCTGCGGACACGCTGCTGATTTCGGAACCGCTCATGGGACGTCGGCCGCGAGAAGCGCTTTGATGCCCTTCGAATGTCGGAAGACCTGCGGGATCATCGGCGTTTGGCCCGTTTCGGAACCACCGCGGCGCCGAGTTTGCCGGCTACGCAGGCTCGACCGGTTGGAGCGGCTTGGTTCGCCGGCCGAACGCGACGAGAGTCGCCCCGCAGACGATGCCCAGTGCAGAGGCGGCCAACCACGCCGCCGGCATGTGGCTCTGCTCCTCCACACCCCAGCCCCGCGCCGCAAGCAAGGGCTGGTAGTAGGCCAGCAAAATCAGCAGCCCATTGTGCGTGGCGTGCAGCAGCATGCCAGGCCACACGCTGCCGCTCACGAAAAAGACCCAGCCGAGCACGAGGCCCAGAAAAGTCGTGGCCAAGAAGCGTTCGGGCGCTAGGCCGTCGGTGGTGAACAGGTGGAACACGCCGAAGGCCAGCGCCGCCAGCAGCACGGCCAGCCGGCGACCCATTGCCTGGGCCAAGCTCCCCTGCAGGAAGCCGCGGAAAAACAGCTCCTCGCAGGCCGCCGGCAACATGGCCATCCCGATGAGCACGGCCCAGGGGGGCAGCGCGCGCCATTGGTCGAGCATCTTCTTGACGAGTTGGATCTGCGTCTCGGAGATCGAGTTCACCCCCAGGTCGTGCAGGCCGACGACGATTTCATGAGCCCAGGGCCAGAGCGACACGCCCAGCACCGCGCTGCCGACGAGCGCCAATCCGCGTGGCCGCCGCAGCCCCAAGGCGTCGACGATCGGCGCCTTCACCCAGGCCGCCACGGCCAGCGGCATCACGGCGAAGAGGAGCGCCGTGGCGAGTCCGGCGATGAGCAGCCGCGCGCCCATCGTGAGATCGCCGGCCAGCGAGATCGCGCTGTTGGTGAAGAAGTAGGTCGGAAACAGTACGGCCAACGTGAGCAGCGCCGCCGCCGGCGACACTCCGGACTGTTGGTGCGCCGGGCGCGTGAACCAATCCGACCAGCCGGCGTGCGACGAGTAGAGAACTGCCTCGGCCCCAAAGATCTTGGCCGCCAGCGTGATGGCAGCGAGGGCGAGCGCCGCGGCCGCCGGATCGGGTGCGCCGGTCAGCAAATCGCGCCCCAGCAGCGTGATGTTGATCAAGGGCGCAATGGTCATCAGCCCCTTGAGCGACACCGACGGGAGCAAGCTGAGCATCCCCGGCGCCAGCGAAATCAGCATCAGCGGCACCAGATACGCCTGCGCCTCCTTGAAGCTGCGGGCGAAACTCGTGATACAGAGCAGCACTGCCGAAAAGAAAGCCGCGAACAGCAGCAACAAGGCGAACACCTGCGCCACGAGCCCGATCGACAGCCCGCCGCGCCCCAAAATTGCCGACCAGAGGCCGCTGGCCGAGAGCGTGATCGTCATCGCGGTGAGGTTGATCGTGGCCGTGAGCGTAGCCACCGTGAGCACGGCGATGTACTTGGCCAAGAGCAGCGACACGCGCGGCACCGGCGCCGCGATGAGAATCTCGAGGGTCCCGCGTTCCCGCTCGCCGGCCGTCAGATCGATCGCCGGATAGACGGCGCCCGTAATCGTCATCAGCAAGAGCACGAGCGGAATCACCGTGGCGAGCGACGCCGGCCCAGTGTAGTCGTCGGCCGTCAGCACCTCACGCCGCGCGGCCAGCGGATTCGACCGCTGCCGCACGCCCAACGCCCGCAGCCGAGCCGCCAGGTAACGGGCATTGGCCTGGGCGATCTTGCGTTCGAGGAACTCGAGCGCCTCGCGTCCCACCACCGAAGTCTCCGCCACCAGCAATTCGCACTCGATGGCCACCTCGCCGGGGGCCTGCTGCTCCACGTTGCGAAAGTTGTTGAGCTTCACGCCGACCGAAATGTCCCCCGCGCGGACGCTCTCGTCCAAGCGTCCGACCAGGAACGACTGCACGAGCGGGCCGGTTTGCGGATCGCGCGCCGGAGCATTGGGGTCGACCACCCGCGGCGTTTCCAACTGCAGGTATTGCCAGAACCAGGAGGCCTCTTCCTCGTTGCGGAAGCCGAGCCGATACTCGCGCTGCGTTTCGATCGCCAGGCTCGTGAGAAAATACTGCCGCAGGCCGATCGAGAGGACCGGATAGAGAAACAGCGGCATCAGCACGAGCGTGATGATGGTGCGGCGATCGGAAATCGTTTCCCGCAGTTCCTTACCCGCCAGGCGCAGCACCCGCCGCCAACCGCCGTTGCGCGGCAGCACGGGGGAAGGTCCCGAAGGTTCAACAGGCGCCGGAGTGGGAGCGGCACTGCCAGTATTCACGCAGCCGTCTCCTCCGGCCGCGCGGCTAGCGCCGGACCGCTGCGGGTGACGTCGAGAAACATTTCGACGAGCGTCTCGCGGCCCGTCTGGGCGCGCAGCTCCGCCAGCGTTCCCTCGGCTACGATGCGGCCGCGGTTCATCAGCCCAAACCGATCGCACAAGCGCTCCGCTTCATCTAGGCGGTGCGTGCAGAGGATGACGGCCTTGCCTTCGCGGCGCAAGAGCTCGATGTACTCGGCCACGGCCTGGCTCCCCAGCACGTCAAGCCCCAGGGTGGGCTCGTCGAGCAGCATGACCGGGGGGCGATGGATCAGAGCCCGCGCGAGATTGACGCGCTGCCGCTGCCCGGTGCTGAGCGTGGCCGAGCGGCGGTCGAGAAAGTCGGCCAGGCCCAGCGAATCGCGCAGCCGCTCGATCTCGGTGCGGGCGGCGGCAGGGGCCATGCCATAGAGGTCGGCGAAGAACAGCAGCATCTGCCGCACGGTGAGCCACTGGTAGACTCCGGCGCTCGACGACACCAGGCCCACGCGGCGCTTGACCTCGTCCGGCAGCTCGTCGGACCGCATGCCGTCGATGCTGGCGAACCCCGAGGTGGGGCGGAGCAGACCCAGGATCATCCGCAGTGTGGTCGTCTTGCCGGCGCCGTTGGGCCCTAGCAGGCCATACACCTCGCCCTTGTCCACGGCGAAGGAGATGCGGTCGACCGCCGCGATTTCGGCCCCTTGGGGCAAACGAAACCGCTTCTCGAGCTGCTGAACCGAAATCATGCGGGGAGGGGAGCCGCCAGCGTGGGGACGGGGGGAACTCGCTGCCTCGGGGGCAGGCCCTTCGCGGCGTTCCTGTCTAACATTTTAGCCGCGAGCGGGCCGGCTTCCAATCGGGGCGGAAGCCGACGAAAACGCAAATTAGCGTTCGTCGCGCTCGAAGCGCCGGCGTTCCCAGGCCAACCAAAGGAGATCGCTCGGCTGCGACGAATCCGCTGGAGGCCGCTCGTTCGCCAGGAGCAAGTCGACCGCGCGAGCGGATACCGCCTCGGGTTCGCTGATTGCCGAAAGGGACGCTGGTTGGGGAGCGGCGCCGATGGCTTCCTGGCCAAAGTTTTCCTTCAGCACGCCGAAGTCGGCCAGGTCGACACGGCCGTTGCCGTCGAAATCCCCCTGCCAGGCCGTCGCTCCGCTCGGGAGGCCAAAGTTGTTTTTGACCACGCCGAAATCGGTGAGGTCGACGCGATTGTCGTAGTTCGAGTCGCCAGCGAAAGTGCCCAGACTCAGGTTGGACCAGGCCACCTCTTGCCAGGGCGCCGAGAAGAAGTAGTGTCCCGGCACAAGGCTTACGGAGCTTGGACCGAGTCCGTGAACCCGAAAATGGAGAGTCGCCATCTTGCCCCAGCCTGGAGCGCCATAGAGATCGGCTTCGCGCGGCCCCAACTCGTCGATCGTACCCGGCGGAGGGTTGCCAAAGATGGGGCCATCATTGATGCCCAAGAGGGTCAAGACGTCGGCGGAATAGCTTAGGTCAAAGGTGCCCAATTGATACCACGGGGTAGCAGGGTCGCGGTCTTGCAACCACAGTTCGACGTAAATCTCATCTCCGGGCGCCGCCCCCGAGATCGAATCGGGAAGCACCGTCACCCGATCGGCGCCGGTGCGGTCATGGACCGCCCGCAGTTGTACCTCGAATTGCGCGGGCCGCACCTGCAAATACGCGGTCGTCGGAGCCGCGTCGAAATGGCCGTCGCTGGCGATGTATTGAAAGGAGTCTGGCCCAGAATAGCCAGACTCCGGCTCGTAACTGAATGAGCCGTCGGCTTGCCAACGCAGCGCGCCGTGACTTGGGCCAACGATCGACTTGACTCGCAACTGCCTCGAATCGCGGTCCGCATCGTTCGCCAACAGGCCCACCTCCGCGCCGGCAAGCAAGGTTTGCTGCTGCCAAACCGCGTAGCTGTCTTCCCGCGTCCGTGGCGCCGATGCAGACGCCGCGACGTTGAGCAGCACTGTAGCTTGACTCGCGCCAAGCGAGTTGCTCAAGCGATAGACGAAGCGATCCTGTCCCACATACCCGGCGGCCGGCTCGTAGCGGAAAGCCCCGTCGGGGTTTAGCGCCAGGACGCCGTGCTGCGGGGATTCAAGCAGACCGACCACCGTCGCCTCGGTCGAAGAAACCCGGTCGTTGTCGGCGACACCCTGGCCACGCGGTCCGTCCAGCGTATTGCATTCTAGGACGAAGAACTGGCCGTTGGCTCCCTGAAAGGCCAGTCCGTCGGCGCCCCAGCGGATGAGTCCTGAGTTCCCGACCGTCGGCGCATCAGGCACGGTCAGCGTGGACCGCAGAGCCAGTGATCGGGAATCAATGACGTAGATGCGATTCTCACGCAGCGTGTAGATGCGGTCGCGCGCGGAGTCGACGACATTGGTCCCTCGTTGCGGAAGATTGCCTAAGACCGCGAACGTGTTGGCGTCGATCACCAAGTCCGAAGCCGCAAACACCAGCCTATCGCGGCTCCAAGTCAAAGTGCTCGCCGGCGGATTCTGACCGAGATAGTGGTACGCGTAGTCCTCGCCTTCGGCGGTCGAGACGTTGAGACCGCCGTTGTAGCCCACGAACCGCTGTCCGTCTGGGCTATACGCGGCGGCCGACACAGAAACGTTCCAATAGTCGTACAGATTGAAGGCTCTGACGCCATTGCGATAAATCACGCCGTCGGCGGCGATCTCGTCTGCCGCACCGGGGCGGCTGACCAGGCTCCGCGCCCTGCCGGTGAACAGTTCCTCGACCCGTCCGGTGGCCAATTCTACGCGCAGCGTGCGTTCGGTCGCCGTTACGTACAAGAACGCGCCGTTGCCACTAAGGGCCAGCGGGCCGTTGGGATAGTTGGCGTCGTCGATGTAGTTGAAGCGCTGGAGTAGGATCCGCTGCCCCAGGGCCCCGGTGGCGGGATCGATGCTGCGGATCGCATAGCTGTCAGGATCGGCCGCCCATAGCAGGCCTCGCGTCGGATCGAAGATCGTGCCAGCCGTTCGGATCGCGAGTCGCCGGATCGAGGTCCAAGGTCCACCCACGTCGAGTCGGCCATCCTGAGCGACGGTGTATACATCCGCCACGGCCAACGGAGCGGCCGGCTGCGGCTCGACGACCACCGTCACGGTGGCCGGATTGCTCGTGAGCGGTCCATCATCGGCCGTGTAACGAAAACGATCCACGCCGACGAACCCGGGCGCCGGCACATAGCGGAACGTGCCATCCCGGTTGAGCGCAAGGTCGCCGTGGGCAGGCGACTCGATTACCCGGAATGCGAACGCCCCGCCCTCGGGATCGGCGGCCGCCTCGCGCAGCCCGTGCCTTGGCAAACTCACGATCGCCACGTCGTCGAACCAATCCGTCCCCACGCTCGAAACCATGAACAGCCGCGTATTTGCGTTCGTCAGCTTGGGCACGGCGGCCGAGAGGCTCGGCACGGTGTAGGACAGGTCGGCCTGGAACACTCCGTTGTAAGCGACGTCGATGGAGAAGGTGACCTGGTCGCCCAGCTTCTCGATCCGCGCTCGATGGACTCCGGCTTGCTTGATCGAGCCGAGCGTGGCCAGCGGCTGACCCCATTGGTTCTCGAGCTGCACGATCCCGTTGTTGCGGTCGGCCCGCGAGAACCGCAGGAAGAGCGAATCGATGAGTTCGCGCCCGGTGGCGCCGTCGATGAACGTGCCGCTGCCCAGCCCGATGAGCGAGGCGCCGTAGAGATCGGTTTCCTTGGCGAACTCCGTGTTGAACGTGACCTCGTAGGAAAAGTCCAGCGTTCGATAGTCGGCGCGGCGCGTGCGCAGCCAACGATTGTAGCGATCATATTCCCAGTTGACTCGCTTCACGACGCCGCCGACGACGCCGAAACGATCGCCTTCGAATTCGGGCGGAAGATCGGGGCCGTCGAAGGGCGAATAGAGATCGCGCTCGTTGGACTTGGACTCCGCGACGAGCACGCCGTTCTGACCGACGTGATATTCGACGTCCGACAACTCGGGCGGCAGGTCGTTCGTGCCGGTGTTGAGCCAGACGGTGGCACTATTCGTTTCGCCGCTCGGCCCAACGACCTTGTAAGTGAACCGGTCGCGGCCGCGGTAGCCGGATTCGGGTACGTAACGGAACGAACCGTCGGCGGCCAAGTCGAGTGCTCCGTGTAACGGTCCGGCCACGAGCGTCGCGCTCGAGTTGGTCGGCAACTCACGATCGTTGACCAGGACGCCGCGGCCCGCTGCGATTTCAATCGGCTGATTTGCCGGCGACGTATAGGTGTCGTCCGCAGTTGAGAGCGAGGCAAAAAACGGCCCCGGAAACTCGACGATGAACTCGTCATGATTGCCGCCGCGAAGTGGCGCATCATCCCAGCGGCCATCATGCATCAGATAGTTCGATTGCTTGCCTTGATCCTCCGCGTTCCAGTCATTGGGTTCGCCGAGGGCCCAATTTGTATAAGACCAAGGCTCGCCGGTGACCCAAGCCCAGCCTCCATCCGGCTCGCGGTATTGCGGCAATGTTGGATCTTGGTAGCCGCCGATCCAGCGATTGGCCGAAAAGGTAAACGTGTGTTCGATCCATTGTTCTTCGGCCGCCGAGGTGATGGTGGCCAGATGGCCGGAGGAACCGTGAAATACGGCTTCCTCCGCCGTTCGCTTGGATTCGTTCCAGTCGATATGCCATCGACCCATGGTCCAATAAGCATGCCCATTGCCACCCTCGTCCGCGCTCCAAATGAATGCATTATCGACGATGTTGCCGGGCAGGACCTCGATCGTCACCTCGGCTGCGTTCGATTCGCCTGCGTCTCCACGAACGACATAGAACAGGGTGTCCAGACCCTCGAAATCTGGATCGGGCACATAGGTCAGCGCGCCGGAATCTGCCAACGATGCCCGCCCGTGACGAGGCTGACGAATCAAAATCGCCTGTAGTTGGTCGCCTGGACTCGAATACTCGTTGGTCAGCAACTGCAGCACGGCGCTCGAGTGCTGAGCGACCACGGCGTGCTCGCCGATCGCGACTGGCGATGCGCCGACCAATTCCTTTGTAAGCAACACGCGCACGGGCGGCGATTCGAGCGAGCCGTCGCCGATGAAGTACCGAAACGCATCGGCGCCGTTGTAGGTCGAATCGGGCGTGTAGACGAACGAGCCGTCTGCGGAAAGTGCGAGTTCCCCGTGCTGCGGTTTCTCGATGAGGTTCAGCGAAAGATGGGCGGAGTCGATGTCCACGTCGTTCGCCAGAACGCCTTGGGCGACGGGAATGTGCAGCGCAGCGACGCCGCCGACCAAGTAGAAATCGGGCGCAGCGAGCGGCGGGTCGTTCACCGGACGCACGTCGATCGTCGCCGTGGCCTGTGCGGCGACGCCGTAGGCGTCGACAACGCGGTACACGAACCTGTCGACGCCGGCGAAGTCGGGCTTGGGGTGGTAGGAGAAGGAGCCATCCGGTCGCATTTCCAACGTGCCCTGGGGGGGGCCAGTCACGACGCTGAGGGCAAGCGATCCGTCCCAGTCCGCGTCGTTGGCGAGTATGCCGCCCGCTGCGCCTACCGAAAGCGATGCATCCTCATCGACCGAGTAGTGGTCGTCGCTCGTGACAGGCGCGAGATTCTCTACTACCGGCTTGAGCCACACCTCGCCCTGTCCAACTTCCACGTCGCCCGCTAACACGCGATAGCGAAACCGGTCGTGGCCTGCAAAGCCCGTCGCCGGTGTATAGGAATACGCGCCGTCGGCCTGCAAGGTCAGCAGCCCATGGGTCGGCCCTTGAACAAGTTGCACTCGCCGCCCTTCTGGCAAGCCCACATCGTTGCTCAACGGGCCCGCCGACGCAGTGACGACCAACTCGCTGCCAGGTAAGTAGAGAGCCACGTCGTCGGCGACAAAGGGGATCGGCGGAGGACCGCTCTGCGTTTCAAGGTCGACGCGCGTCGGCGCAGAGTCGCCCAGGCCATCGGTAGCCTGATACCAAAATGAATCGATCCCGACGAAGCCCGGTTTGGGGATGTAGGAAAACGAGCCGTCGTCCGCCAGGCTCAGGCTGCCGTGCGCTGGCGCGCCTACCAATACCGCGTGCAACGGATCGCGCTGAGCATCGAAATCGTTGCTCAGCAGGCCCTGCTCCGCGGGTACGACGAGCGGTGCATCGGTCGTGTCTGCCCAATACTGATCCGCAAGCGCAGTGGGGCGATCGGGGCTGAGGCTCGACAGCAAATGAACGATGGTCGCACCTGCCCCGTTCACGGAGTAGTAGAAGTAATCGCTCCCTCGAAAAGTCGCCCGCGGCGAATAGGTGAACGAGCCGTTGCTGTTCCAAGTGAGGTCGCCGTATAGGGGAAATCTCTCGACGTTGGCGAACAACTGCGCACTGTCGATGTCGACGTCATTCGCCAGGACGCCCGCTGCGGCTGAAACCGTGAGCGGCCCCGAAGCTGGCACGACATAGGCGTCAGGAGCGGTCTGCGTCGGATCATCGACCGAGTAAATCGTGAGTTCGACGAGCTGCGGCATGGAAAAGGAGTGCCCATCGGTCGCACGATACTCGAAACGGTCGAGCCCGGAGTACTCTGGGGACGGCGTATAGATGAAATGACCGTTGTCCAGCAGCTCGATCGTGCCGTGCTCGGGGGGCGTCGCCAAAACCGCGTGCAGCGGCTGACCGTCGAGGTCGGTGTCGTTCGCGAGTACGCTGCGGAGTTGGCGGCGGGCGGTTTCGAGCGGAGTGTCCTCTTGTGCGTAATAGGACTCATAGGTCGCCACGGTCGGATAGTCGTCGCGCCCCACGCGCAATTCCACTGTCGCCGCGTTCGATTCGCCCTGTGGCGAGATCAGCTTGTAGGCAAAGCGGTCGCGGCCGATAAAACCTGGCGCCGGCGTGTAGCGAAAGGAGCCGTCAGGTCCGAAGGACACGGCGCCGTGGGCCGGACTGCTGACGATCGCCAAGCTCGGCAGTGTGCCGGCCGATGGTAGGTC
Source organism: Pirellulales bacterium (assembly GCA_044221365.1). GTDB lineage: Bacteria > Planctomycetota > Planctomycetia > Pirellulales > JBGAPH01 > JBGAPH01. The sequence goes on along the minus strand of JBGAPH010000002.1, from coordinate 191,600 downwards.
ATTCGCCAGGAGCTTGCCGGCGGCGACTTCGAGCGCCTGATCGCGATCGACGGAGAACAAGTCGTCTCCAGCGAATGCCTGGGGCGCATCGAATTCCACCGAGTAGGTCGCACCGGACCAGTTCCCGATGTCATTCCAGGTCAGGTTCGGGCCGTTGAGCCAGACCTGGACGTAGTCCTCCCCACCCAGATTGTTGGGCTCGCCCGGATTCCAAGCGGTGAAAGCCATGGGTTCCGAGGTAACCCACCGCCAACCGCCTGCAGGCTCCGCGTAGTCCGGCGACGTTTTGTCCTGATAGGCGCCCAACAGTATGTCGTCGAAGAGCGCGCGGTTCTCGACGGCCCATTGAGATTCCGCTGCCGAGGTGAGCGTCGTCAGATGGCCCGGCGACCCTCGATAAATCAGCCCTTCGGCAAGCAGACGCGCGACATCGAAGCCTGCATTCCAAGGCGCCTGGAAAGCCGAATAGGCGTGCCCATTGCCACCAGCCGCCACCGGCCATTCTTGCACCGACATCTTGTTCTGCACGGTGATCGTCACCGTGGCGACGGCCGACTCTTCGCCCCCTCCCAGCGCCCGGTAGTCGAAGGAGTCGGTCCCGCGAAAGTTGGGCCGCGGCAAATAACGAAACGAACCTCCGGCGTCGAGGGCCACGGAGCCGTTCGACGGTCCCCGGGAGAGCACGACCGACAGGGCGTCGCCGTCGGCGTCTGAGTCGTTGCTCAGCACGCCGCGGCCGCCGACCGCCAATTCACCGAACAGCACCGAGAACTGTTCGCCCACCGCTTCCGGCGCCGCCAGCGCGAGCCGCGGTTCAAGTGATTCCGCTCTCAGCGGACGCCGATTCGCGGACAAGGGGCGATGCCCTTGCCGCCTGTGCCGGCCACGACGTGTCATCGGTTGGGTCCATCAGATTCACCGTGGGGGGGCCGACGTCCACGCCGCGCATCCCCCGGCCGCATGATTTTCTGATGATAACCTGACCCGCACGCTCAGCCAATCTTTCGCGTGGCTGCAAGCCGAGCGTTGGCAACGCTCAGCGATATGGCTTCCAACTCGGGCGCTGGGCAGGCGCTGCGGGATCGCCGCTGGCCTCCGTTGCCGGCAACTGCCGCGAATCCTTCGGCGGATCGTCCAGAGTGCGCGGGCGGCGCGTCGCCTCACGTTCCTCGCGCCCCGAGTCGTCGCCACGCGCAAGCCATTCCGCCGGCGGATTGACGTCGATGGTGCGCTGCGCGGCAAATACGCGGCCTGCACGGTCGGTGAACCGCGCCGTCAGCTTCAGCCGGCTCGCCTCGGGCGGACGGCCCGGCCAGGGAAGTTCGAAGTGCAGCCCGCCGCCGAGCGCCGTTTGGCGGTAGCGCTGGCGAAGTTCGTCGCCGGCGAAGTCCCACTGGGCGACGGGCGTCGCGGAGGGGCCGAGCCGCGGGTCCTCGAGCACGAGCTTGAGCTTGCCGTCGGCGCGGACCAGGTTGCCGGCGCCATCGCGCATTTCGAGCACGACCGCCAGCCCGTCGTCTCCGGCATGGCCGTCGAAGTCGCGGCCGCCGGTGAGTTGCCGATGAAGGGCGATCGCCGTCAATCCGCGCGAGGCCGCGCGGCGTCCCGACTGGAGTTCGATTTCGGGGGGCGCCAGATTCTCAGGCACGGGGCCCGGCAGTTCATGGGTGTCGGCCGGCGAGCCGAGGTCGACTTTCGGCGTCGCGTCGGTTTGCGCTCCGGCGTCGGCCCGAGGCGCCATCTCTGCGTCGGGCGCTGGGCCGGGCAAAGCGCGCGTCGAGCCTGCAGGAGCGGGGCTTCCCCCGCTTCCTTCCGCTTTCGCGCGCAAGGTGTCGTTCTCGCGCTGCACGGCCTCCAGCTGCGATTTCGTGCCTTGCAACTCGTCTTCGAGCTGATAGATCTGGTCTTCCTGCAGGCGCAACTCGCGCTCCAAGATCTCGAGCTCGCCGCGCGAACGGCAGCCGGCCGCGAGGGCCAGCAGCAGGCTTGCAGCGAAAGCGAGGCGCATGCTCATCCGTAAATCGGCTCGAAGGTCGACGGCGCGCAGTCCGTGCGCAAGGCGGCTAAATACCGATTCGGCCCCCCCGTGGCAAGGGAGATTCGTGGATGATAGCGACCGAGATGGGCCCACGGGCGGGCCGAAAACGGAACCAGCCCGGCTCCGCAGCCGGGCTGGTTCGCTGTTTTCGCGGGACCGCTTGCTAGCAGCGCTAGGCGGGCTTCGCGCCGCGGGGGATCGTGTGCACCACGTTCCAGGCCAGGCCCAACTTCTCCAGGGCGCAGATGGCCCAGTAGGTCATGTCGACCTCCCACCACTTGTGACCATGGGCGGCCATCCGCTGGTAGGCGTGGTGGTTGTTGTGCCAGCCTTCGCCGAAGGCCAAGAGGCCCACCCACCACAGGTTGCGGCTGTCGTCGCTGGTTTCGTAGTTCCGGTAGCCCCAGATGTGCGTGGCCGAGTTGACGAACCAGGTCACGTGGAACACGTAGACCATCCGCACGAACATGCCCCAAACCAGGAACGAGATGCCGGTGAAGCGATCCCAGCCCAGCCAGCCGGTGGCCAGCAGCGCGGCCCCCATGGCAATGTGCCAAAGGATGAACGTCTTGTGCAGGAACACCAAGCCCTTGTCCTTTTGCAGGTCGGGGGCGTAGCGGTCGACGATGTCGTCTTCGTACTTGCGGCCGTAGTTCGGGCAGAACCACAGAATGTGGCTCCACAGGCCGCCGTCGCGCGGCGAGTGCGGGTCGCCGTCTTGGTCGCTCAAGGCGTGGTGCTTCCGGTGGTTGGCCACCCAGGTCATCGCCGAGCCCTCGCCCGACATCTGACCCAAGAGCGCGAGCAGCCAGCGAACCGGGCGATACGTTTGGAAGCTCGCGTGCGTGAGCTGGCGATGGTAGCCCAGGCAGACGCCGATCGGCCCCGTGAGGTAGGCCAGCACCGCAAAGATGCCCAGCGCCTTCCAGGTGAAGTAGAAGGGCGCCGCCAGGGCGCCGGCGTGGATCACGCCGATCCAAATCACCGTCGGCCAGTCGATGCCCCCCTTCCAGCAGCCGTCGGTGCCAGTACGGCGCTCGGGCTGAGCGACCACGGCCTGTTCTGCGGCGGGAGCGCTGGGGGCAGCCTTCTTCTTGTGTTTCCTACTGGCGGGAGAAAGAGTCGATCCCATGATGATGTCGTTATCCTTAAAGGTTGCCGCAGCGGGGTTCCGCCTGCCGGCCGCGGCGACCGGCTATCTTCAAGTTCGTCCGATTCTAGGAATCCATGGCCCCCGGAGTGTCAGGGGGCAGTAGACGCTTTGTAAAAACTAGGTAAAACTCAAGGCGTCGATCCGTCGTGCGCGGAAAACTCCTTTCGCTGCATCACGTTACGTGATCCACCCGAGGCCGTTATGAAGCCACCAACCAGCCCGTCTGGGCTTGCCCATACCAGCCCGCAGCGCGCGCAAGGGACGCAAACGCCAGTTCGGCGCGCTGGCGGAATGCGCTGCCCGGCCCGTGAAGGGTTCGAAACGGGCTCGAGAACCGACGCGTGGCTCTCCCTTGCTCGCGCTGCGAGCTGGTGTCTCGCGGCGCTATCCCTCCACGCTTCCCCGTCGCTGGCCGTCGAGCCGAAACCTGCCATGAACGATCCGCGCTCCGGCTACACGCGTCCTGCCGGCATCCCCCATCAAAGCCGCTCGGTTGTGATCGCCGCCCACGGCATCGTGGCCACGAGCCAGCCCCTGGCCGCTCAGGCGGGGCTCGAAGTGCTCCGCGCTGGCGGCTCGGCGGCTGACGCCGCGATCGCGGCCAACGCCATGATGGGGCTGGTCGAACCGATGAGCTGCGGCCTCGGCGGCGATCTGTTCGCCATCTACTGGGACGCGAAGACCAAGAAGCTCTACGGGCTGAACGCCAGCGGCCGCAGTCCCGCGCGGCTCACGCGGCAGGTCTTCGCCGAGAAGGGGCTCACCGAGATTCCGGAGCTCGGTCCGCTCTCTTGGTCGGTGCCGGGCTGCGTCTCGGGCTGGGCCGAACTGCACGGCAAATTCGGCCGCCGCCCGTGGGCCGAGTTGCTCGAGCCGGCCATCGCCTACGCCGACCAAGGTTTTCCCGTGAGCGAGATCATCGCCGACGGGTGGGCCGGTTCGCAGAAGCAACTGGCGAAGTGGCCCGACTCAGCCGCTACCTACCTCCCCGGCGGCCGCGCCCCCAAGACGGGCGAGATCTTCAACAACCCGCGCCTCGCGAACTCGCTGCGGGCAATCGCCAGCGGCGGCGCCGCGGCCTTCTACAACGGCCCCCTCACTCGCCAGATCGTCGCCTTCAGCGAGCAGAATGGCGGCTACTTCTCGCTCGAGGACTTCTCGGGGCACACGGCCGAGTGGATCGAGCCCGTGTCGACCAACTACCGCGGCTACGACGTGTGGGAGCTGCCCCCCAACGGCCAGGGCATCGCCGCGCTGCAGATGCTCAACCTGCTCGAACCGCATGATCTGCGCAAGCTGGGCCCCGCGCATCCCGACTACCTGCACCTGCTGATCGAGGCCAAGAAGTTGGCCTATGCCGATCGTGCCCGCTGGTACGCCGACCCGGCTTTCGGCCCGCTGCCCGTGAAGGAGCTGATCTCCAAGGACTACGCATCGCGGCGGGCGAAGCTCCTCGACCCTAAGCGTGCAGCCACCCACGTACCGCCGGGCGACCCCAAGCTGGTCCACGGCGACACGATCTATCTCACGGTCGTCGACGCCGAGCGCAACTGCTGCTCGCTCATTCAGAGCAACTACTTTGGCTTCGGGTCCCAGGTCGTGCCCGGCGAAGTTGGCTTTGCACTGCAGAACCGCGGCAACCTGTTCGCCCTCGACGACACGCATCCCAATCGCCTGGAGCCCAAGAAGCGGCCGTTCCAAACGATCATCCCGGCGATGGTCACCAAGGAGGGCCGCCCCTGGCTCTGCTTCGGCGTGATGGGGGGCGACATGCAGCCGCAGGGGCACGTGCAGGTGCTCGTGAACCTGATCGACTTCGGCCTCAACGTACAAGCCGCCGGCGACGCCGCCCGCATCCGCCACGACGGCAGCGCGACGCCGACGGGCAAGGCGGAGGCGCCTGGCGGCGGACTCGTCTTAGTGGAAGCTGGCATCCCCGCCGCTGCCCGCGCCGAACTCGAACGCCGCGGCCACAAGCTCAAAGAAGCCGACGGCGGCGCCTTCGGCGGATATCAGGCGATTCAGATTTATTGGGGGCAAGGGGAGAACGGAGTGCTGCATGGGGGGACGGAGGTGCGGAAGGATGGGGCGGCGGTGGGGTGGTGAGCTGATCGGCTGAGTTCTTGACGAGGCGACATGAGCGATGACCAGCCGGCAACGTCGTTGGGTGTTGGCTATGGCGATCGGTGTAGTCGCCGTTGCCACCCTCGTCGGGATCGCCTTCGAGTTTAGGCGCCGAATGGTGGCTAGGTTTGAAGAGCAAGAGCGCCGCCGCGCCGAGCTCTTTCTGAAGCCCCAGGCCGGACACGTCTTCTTCTATGACATGCGGAACGTCGGCTCTTACCTGACTCGATTGCGAAACGATCCCAGCATCCACCACTTTGGGATGGAGCAAAGCACCTTCGGCCCCGCGGGCTCGCGCGAGTTGCTGCAGATTCCCAATCTCCGCGAAGTGATGCTTTGCGGCATGGCAGTTTCGACCGACGAACTGCAGTCGATCCTCGATCACCCTTCCGTGCGGGGCCTCGCGCTTGTGTACAGCCGCGTACCGCCCGAGGTGCTGCCCAAGATTGCTGCCAATCCGCGCCTCGAGCGGCTGGTTCTCAGCGGTCCGGGGATCGCGTCAGCGCCGCCGGCCGCGCTCGATGAGTTCCTGGGGCAATTGGCTAAATCACCCACGTTGAAGGCACTCTGGATCAGCTCGCCCCCGTTCTCCACCGGCGCAGTTCAGCGGCTCCGCAAGCTACGACCCGATCTGCAAGTGGAGCAGGTCGGCGAATCGTTCTGGGGTGGAGAAGCCAGCGACGCAATTCAGTTGGAGCCGGCGATCCGCTGATCGATCGCCCGGCGCCGGATCTGTCGGCGGCTCTCACTCCGAGTACAATAACGGCGGGGCAGCCCTCTCCAATCCCAAGGAGTTGTCCAATGTCGCGGGTTGCCATTTGCATTTCGGCAGTACTCTTGGTCGCCTGCGGAGTTGCGTGGGCACAGCGCGCAGGCGACGGTCCGCCTCCCGCCGGGCAGGTCGGTCGCTATCAGCTTGCGGTCGCCGGCGTAGACTCGGACTTGGGCGTGGTCGTGCTCGACACCGCGACCGGCCAGTGTTGGCGGCGCAGTGCTCACCGGGATTGGGAGGACTGGGGCAATCCCACCCGCGATGCGCGGGCCGCACAAGCCCCGGCCAAGCGAGGGCCGATCACGTTGTCGCTGACCGAGGAGCCTGTTTCGGTCGCCGTCATTCAACGGCATGCCCGGCCCATCCCCGGCTCCCACGAACGCCTGTTCGTACGTGTGGGGGACATCACGGAAGGGCAGGCCCTGGTCTCGATTGTGGACGACGACGGAGAAGAGATCCTCGCGCCGGCGTCCTTGAGACAGGGGGACCACGCCGCGTTCCGTCTGGGGGACGAGCGGTTTTTCCTCCAGGTGCGGGAGCTGCGGAATCTGCTGATTGGCGATGATTTCGCCGTCTGCGAAGTCTCGACGCGGGAGCCCAAACGGCCGGCCGCGAACTCGGGCGACGACGCGCGCGACGGGCGGCGGGTCGAAAAGCCTTGATCCGACTGCGCTCGAGCGACGGTGGGGCTCGCGGAGCCTCGCCGCCACCCTACGGCGCTCCCAGTTCGACGACTTCCATCCCACGCTCCCGCGTCGCCCGCCCCACCACCGACCGATGGCACTCCGCCGCGTCCGCCTCCACGCACATCACGCAGCAGCGGCGCGCCACCATGAGTTCGCGTAACTGGGCGAGCCCGCGGCGGCCCTCTTCGCTCTCCTCCAGATACCGGCCAAGCTCCGTCAGGTAGCCCGCCAGCTCGCGCGTGCCCGCGCGGAGTTCCGCCCGCAGCTCCTCCGGCACGCCCAACTCGCGGAGATGTACGTAGCCGATGCCGGCCGCAGCGAGCGACTCGGCGAGCGCCGACTTGGCGAACCCGCGCTTGCGGCTGGCGGCGCGGCGGCGGATGTCGACCAGCGTTGCGACGCCCGCCCCTCTGAGCGCAGTCACGAACGACTCCGGCGTGTGCCCCGCGTAGCCGATGGTGAAGAGCGGATGCGACACGAATTCGACAACGCGCGCCTCGTCAAACGCCCACGGATTCCCGCTTCCGGGTCTTGCGGGCGACGGGCGCCCGAGCCCCCTTGGTCTTTTTCGATGCGCCAAGCGCTTTGGACGCCGCGGCCGGCGCCGGGGTCTTCTTGGCGGCGGTTAACTTGGCCTTGGCCGGCGCGCCCTTGGCTTCCGCCGACTTCGTTTTCGCCGCCTTCGCTGGGCCCGGCTTCGGGCGAGCCGCCTTGCCACTGGCCGGCTGCAGCTCGGCCGCGTTCGGCTGGGCCTTCTTCGGCACTCGAGCCCGGCCAGGAGACGGCGGCCCCTTCGAGCGTTTCCTGGGCTCGGTCTCGAGCCAGACCATGATGGCCTTGGCCCGCTTCGTCGGCTGCGTGCGGGAACGGGTTGACTTCGCCGCCTGCTTGAGGTCGGGCGCCGCTTCCGTGGACTGAGGAACCGCCGCCGCGCGGGCACGCCGCTTCTGCGGCGTCTTGCGGGCAGCAGCCGGCGCCGCGGCCGACTCGAGCTCGATGCCAAACAGCTCGCCCAGGTCGCTGCCGTCGAGCGAATCTGCTCGGTTTCCGCCGAGCGCGCTGTCGAGATTCTCCTGGGCCATCGCCTGACTAATCAGTTCCAGGTGATCAACGCCCCGCAGGGTGAAGAGCAGTTCGGGCTTTCGATCGAGTCGGGCCCCCACCCCGTAGAGCACCGCCGCCACATGCTTGCACATGTTGGCGTAATCGGGGCAACTGCAGGCCATCTTGATTTCATTGGGCTGGGGAAACAGCCCGTCGGCACGGCGGGTCAGCCGCTCCATCACGCCGCGATCGAAGCGGCCCTGCAAGAGGTCGAACAGCGAAGCGATCGAGCCCGCGCAGTCTTGCTTGATGCGTGTCCAGAGCGTCGGCTTCAGGGAAGAAATCTGGATGGTGAGCTCGTAGATGTCGGAGCCGCTGACCAGCGCGGTCACGCGTCCGCTGGCGATTTGCAGATCGACTACCGACCCGTTGCGAACGTAGGTCCGCCCGCGCGGCAGACGGTTGGAGAAGTCGCTGTACGACTCGAGATGATCGCACCAGGCCCGCCCCCAAAACGTCGTGGCGATCTGCCGGCCCTCGATCTGGATGGGCGCGAGTTGGCGTCCCTCTTTCTTGGCCAGGCTCGCGGCGTGCCGCGTGGCGTTGGCGCGTCGCCGCGCCACGGGGACGTACTCGGCCCAGCGGCTATATTCCTGGTAGCCGCGATTCCACCGCGCCATGGAAGTATCCTTTCCGGCCAGGGCAGTTGACCTCTGATTCGAACAACTTAGCCCACGCCCAGCCCACAGGGCAATCCAAGCTCGATCCGGAAGACTCGGGGCGGGATCGCCGCCCGCCTCACTCGTCGTCCAGCGCGCGCCGCAGGTCGAGCGCCACGAACCGCAGCAGTTCGTCGTCGGCCATTTCGGTCAGGGGCGTCTCGGGTTCCTGTTCGAGCACCTGGTTGGCCAAGGTCTGCTTGCTGCGGATCAGGTCGTCGATTCGCTCCTCCACCGTCCCCCGGCACACGAATTTATGCACCAGCACGTTCCGTCGTTGGCCGATGCGAAAGGCGCGGTCGGTGGCCTGGTTTTCGACGGCGGGGTTCCACCAGCGGTCGAAGTGGATCACGTGCGAGGCGGCGGTCAGGTTCAAGCCGCTGCCTCCGGCCTTGAGCGAGATCACGAAGAACGGCGGACCGTCGTCGGCCTGAAACGCCGCCACCAACTTGCCGCGCTTGCCCACGGCCGTGCTCCCGTCGAGCACCAAGCCCGGTCGGCCGAAGACCGTGTGCAGAAACGCGGCCAGCGGTTCGGTCAGGGCACGAAACTGCGTGAACACGAGCGCCCGCTCCTGCCGCTCGGCGATCGGTTCGCACAACAGCCGCAAACGCTCGAACTTCCCGCTGTCGGCCGGGGGAAACCGATCGCTCCCCAGCGCCTGGGCCGGATGGTTGCAGATCTGCTTGAGCTGCATGAGCGTGGCCAGCACCAGTCCCCGCCGCTGCATGTTCTCGGCGTCCTCCAACCGCTGGGCCAATTCGGTCACCGCCCGCTCATAAAGCGCGGCCTGCTTGCGAGAGAGCCCGCACTCGACCCGCAATTCGGTCTTCTCTGGTAGATCCGGCGCGATGTTGGGATCCGACTTCGACCGTCGCAAAATGTAGGGGCGCACGAGTCTGCGCAAGCCGGCATAGGCTTGGCCGTCGGCCCGTTCGTTCAGCCGCTTGACATACTTCTTGAACTCGGCGGCGCTGCCGAGCAGCCCCGGGCAGGCGAAATCGAACAGCGACCAAAGATCTCCCAGATGGTTCTCCACGGGTGTGCCGGTCAACACGAGCCGGCTGTGGGCCTGGAGCTCTTTGACCCCACGGGACTGGCGGGAGCTGGCGTTCTTGATGGCCTGGGCTTCGTCGAGTATGACAAGCGACCACGAGACCTGGCTGAGCCACTCCTGCCGCCGCAGCAGACCATAGGTCGTGACTGCCAGATCGATGCCCGCCAGGGCGCCGGCGGGATCGGCCGCCACTTGGGCCAGCGTTTCGGCGTCGCACTCGGAGCGATGCAGCATCCGCACCGTAAGCGACGGGGCGAACCGCGCGAGCTCCTGCCGCCAGTTGCCCAGCAGCGAAGCCGGCACGACGAGCAAATTGAGCGGCGCCGAGCGGCGGCCCGCCGCCCGCTTGCGGACCAGCAACAGATCGATCACTTGGATCGTCTTGCCCAGGCCCATGTCATCCGCCAGGCAACCGCCCAGCCCCAGCTTCGCGAGCAGCCAGAGCCAACGTACTCCGTCCGCCTGATAGGGCCGCAGGGTTGCTTGCAGGTCGCGGCCCGGCTGGCACTCTGGCTCGGCGCCGGGCTGCCGGAGTTGGGCCAGAGTGTCGCGCAGCCAATCTCCGGCGACGACCGTCGACCAATCGGCGGTTCGTTCGGCGGCCTGGTCGACGCCTGCGACTTCCGCGCCGGCCAAGAGCCGCATCCCCTGGATGAAGTCGACCCCGTGGGCATGCTCGCGCTCGAGCTGTTTCCAATGGTCGAGGGCTTGCCGCAGTTTGTCGGAATCGACTTCGACCCACTTGCCGCGGAGGAGCGTCATGCCGTCGGCGGCGGCGAGCAACTGCTTGCGCTCGTGGTCGGTGAGCGGTTCGCCATCCAGAGACAGCTCGACTTCGAACTCGAGCAGGCCCTCGAGCCCCATTCCGCTTGGCGCTTGCGTCCCCAATCGCACCTGCACCTGGGGCCGTGGCGGCCGCTGCGCCGACCACCAGTTGGGCAAGCGAACGACGATGCCGGCCTCCTCCATGAGCGGCGCTTCGCGGAGGAAGCGGTGTGCCTGACGAATCGACCAGGCTTGGGGGGCGAAGATCGCTCGTTTGCTCACCAGTTCTCGGACCAGTTCGCTCTTCTCAGCAGCGCGTTCGACGGGGGCCAACAGCGTTTTGAGTTGAGCGGCGTCGCGGGCGCCGGCCGAGGCCCGCAGCGCTTCGCCTAGCGGCAAGTGGGCAACCTTGGCGCGCTGCGAAACCCGGTGAGCGAACGTGGCCAAAAACGCGAACGGGCGTTGCGGATCGCGCTTGTTCTCCGCCAGATGAAAGGTGACCCGCCCGACCTGGTGGAGCACTGGGTCGATCTGGCTGAGGAACTCCCCCGCGCCTTGCCCCCGAGCGGTGGCTTGTTCGGCAGCCCGTACCGCCAACTCGCGCCACAATCGCCCGAGCAGGCCGGCGTCCAGGTATTCCAGCCCCCACATCGGAGGGGCCGCTTCCACGAGCCGGAGTAGTTCCTCGTCCGGGGGCGGCGCCGACTGCTTCCATGCGGCAGGACCGGCTTCTCCGACTCCGCAGAGGGCGGTCAGAACTCGACGGGCAAAGGCGCGCCAGTACTCGAGGTCGGGGGAAGCGAGGGAGGCGTGAGCGGCCGCGGCCAATTCCAGCAGGCCCTCGGCGCTCGAACGGCCGAACGCCTGGGCCAATGGGGAATCATCTCCGGCGAGGGACTTGGCGCTCTCCGAGGGCGCCAACCCGTAGACGAGGCGTCCGTGCGGCGAGATCGACAACGCATATCCGTGGCTCATGCCCTGATAGGATAGCAGGCGACTTGCGAAGGCATAGCGGAAGTCAATTCAAGGGCTGGCGCAAGGCATCGCCCCAGCGCCGAGGCCCGTCCGGCGCAAATCGCGTGCCCTTGGCGAAGGGTTTCGCTACGCTGAAAGCGGAACAAACGACAGGGCGGCGCAAGCTCCCGCTTGCCCGCCTGGAAAAGGCGTCGAGCGAGGGTTCGGATCATGAGCGTCCGGAGGTGGTGTGGGTCGCTGGTCCTGCTGGCGGTGGCCGCCCGGGGGACTTTGCCAGGCTATGCGGTCGAAGTCGAAGCCAAAGACGGGGCCGCCGCACGAACGTCGGCGGCCGCCGGCCGGCAGCTCTTCGAGCACGTCTGGCAGGCGAACGATCCGCTCGCCGGCGGCGATGGCCTGGGTCCCATGTTCAACGGCTCGTCCTGCGCCGCCTGCCACTATCAAGGGGGCCTGGGCGGAGCGGGCGCCGCGCAGCAGAACGTGCAACTCCTCACCGCGTTGCCCCCCAAACGGTCGACGGCCAGTTTTCGCAGCAAGCTCGAAGCCCTGCATCCGCTCTTCTTCGGCGGGCTCGGCACGACCTCGAGCGTGATGCTCCACCGGCAGAGCACCACGCCCGACTACGCCGACTGGCGCGGCAAGTTCGGCAAAGACGCAGGGCGGGCGAACGCAAAGCCCGTGCGCCGCGTGCGGGCCGGCGGGCTCTCGTTTTCGCTCGCCGAGCGCACCTCGCCGGCCCTCTTTGGGGCGGGGCTGATCGACCGCGTTCCCGCCGAAGTCCTGCAGGAAGCAGCCGCCGAACAACGTCGTCGCACGCCCGACACCGCCGGCCGCGTGCCGCGCGCGGCGTTTGGCGTCGGCCGCTTCGGCTGGCGGGGCCAAACCGCCACGCTGCGCGAGTTCGTTGGCATGGCCTGCGCGGTGGAACTCGGGCTCGAAGTGCCGGGGCATTCCCAGGAACGCGACCCGCTCGAGCCCACCTACCGGCCGCCGGGGTTCGATTTGACTTCCGCGCAGGTCGACGATCTGACGGCCTTCGTGGCGAGTCTCCCGGCGCCGCGCGAAGTATTGCCCGACGACGTCGACCGCCGCGCCGCCGCGATCGCCGGCAAGGAGACCTTCGCGGCCGTCGGCTGTGCCGCGTGCCACCGAGAAAACTTGGGCGCCGTCCGCGGGCTCTACAGCGATTTGCTGCTGCATGACCTGGGCGCCGGCCTCGAGGGGCCGGTCCCGCCGAACGCCGACACGCCGGGCTTCACGTTCGTGCGGTTCGGCGGCGATTTTCCCGCGCGGTTCGCCGATTTCGCGCGGCCCCTGGAGCAGGACTTCCGCACAGGGCAATTCAATCCCTCGAGCTTCTTCAACAGCTATCTGGGGGCGGTCAACGAGTTGTTCGCCACGCCGGGGGGAACGCGCGAGTGGCGGACCCCGCCGCTGTGGGGTGTGGCCGACTCGGCCCCCTATCTGCATGACGGTCGGGCGCCCGATTTGAAGACGGCCCTGCTGCTGCACGACGGCCAGGCCCGCAACGCCCGCAAGCGCTTCGAAAAGCTGCCGGCTGGCGAGCAAGCGGCGCTGCTCGAATTCCTGGGCACGCTGCGGGCGCCGCAGCCGTAGCGGACGCGCGGCGCGCTGTGGCTGTCGCCGTTCCGCCCCGAACCTTCGCACGCTAGATTACCGGGCATGAACCCGAAGCCCACTGTCAATTTGGCGACTCTGCAAGCGGCGCTGCGCGAACTTGGCCAAACGCATCTGAGCGAGCGGGCGGCTAATTCCCCGGTTTTGGCCGCGCAATTGGCGACGGTCGATTTCGACCTGCTCGCTGAGCTTTTTCGCGAGAGCCAGAACCCACACGAGAGCGATCACGCGGCCCTCGCTGCCCGCGCCGAGCCACCCTCGGCGATGCGGCTGAGCGGCGCCGGCAATCGCTTCGAACCGGCGGTTGCCCAAGGGTGCGGCCAAGAGTTGCTGGCCGCCGGCAAGGTGGGGGCGGTGCTCGTCGCCGGCGGGCAGGGTACCCGGCTCGGCTTTCCCCATCCCAAGGGGATGTTCCCGATCGGCCCGCTCTCAGGGGCCACGTTGTTCGAGATTCTCTGCCAAAAGGTGGCGGCGGTGGCGCGCGCGGCCGGGCGATCCGTTCCCCTCTACGTGATGACCAGCGCGGCCACCACCAACGAGACGCAGGCGTACTTTGCCCAGCACAAGAACTTTGGCCTCGCAGACGTGTTCTTCTTCGAGCAGGGAAACATGCCGGCCGTCGACGCGGCGACCGGCCGCCTGCTGCTCGACGAGCGGGGCGAGCTTGTCCTGAGCCCCGATGGGCACGGCGGCATGCTGGCCGCGCTCGACCGGTCGGGCGGACTGGCCGACATGCGCCGCCGCGGGCTCGAACACCTGTTCTACTTTCAGGTCGACAATCCGCTCGTCGAAATGTGCGCGGCGGAGTTCTTGGGCTACCACGCCCTGGCCGAGTCCGAATTGTCGACCCAGGTGATTGCTAAGCAGTTTCCCGCCGAGCGGCTCGGCAACGTCGTCTCCGTCGACGGCCGCCTCCGGATCATCGAATACAGCGATCTGCCGGCCGCGGCCGGCGAGCGCCGCAACGCCGATGGCTCGCTCACCCTGTGGGCCGGCAACACGGCGGTCCACGCGTTTCGCGTGGCGTTTCTCGAGCGGATGGCCCATACGGCCGACGCCTTGCCGTTTCACATTGCCCGCAAGAAGGTGGCCTGTCTAGGAGACGACGGTCGGCTGGTCGAACCGGCAGCGCCCAACGGGCTCAAGTTCGAGCGGTTCATCTTCGATCTGTTGCCGGCGGCCGAACGAGCGATCGTCGTCGAGGTCGACGCGGCGCAGTGCTTCGCGCCGGTGAAGAACGCCCCCGGAGAGGCCCGCGACACGCCGGAAAGTGTGCAGCGGCAGATGATCGCGCTCCATCGCCGCTGGCTGGAAGGCGCGGGCGCCCGCGTGGCGGCCGACGCCACGGTCGAAATCATGCCGCTGTTTGCCCTCGACGCCAAGCAGGTGAAAGAGCGCGTGCGGCCGGGCACGTTGGTGCAGGGGGAGCGGTTGTTCGTGGGCTAGCAGCGATCCGGCCAGGCCTTGGCACCGCTTGGTTTTCGGGTGGGCCACACGAGCCCGCAGCGCGAGCAAGGGACGGGAGCGCCCGTTAGGCGCGCGGGCCGAAATGCTGCCGGTCCCGTGCAGGCGTCCGCGAGACCTGACCATGAACGAACTTTGACCTGTGACAAGCCACCTAGGGACCAAGCGACGTGGTGGCGGCCTTCGCCTGGGATGCGCGCAGCGTCTCGAGTTCGTTAAACAGGACTTGGCTTGCCCCCTCCAGGCTCTTGCGCGATTGGGCCCAGCCTTCGCGTTCGAGTTGGAACCGCTGCTGCTGTGCGGCAAGCTCTTGCTCGCGGCGCAGCTCGGCTTGCCGCACCCGCCACTGGGACCAGAACAACACGGCGACGAAGCCCATCGCCAAGAGCAGATCGCGCAGGGTGAATTGCCAGTGGAGTTTCATAGGTGATGAGTTTGGCGCGGTAAGTCACTCTCGCTCCACCGGGTGCTGCAGCAGCACGGCAAAGTCGATGTCTTTATGTTCCGGCGACGAGACCGGTGGCCGGCCAAAGGCCACGCCTCGGCGGCTGAGATACCACTGCACGAACTCGAAACCCCGCCGCAGCTCGTCGATCGATTCCTCGCTGAATTCGAGCTCCCGCAGGTCGCCGCAGTGGATTTGCCCCTGGCGGATCAACTCGGCCTCCCGCAGCGAGCGGGCAGCCTCGGGCGACAGCCGGCCGGCGCCCTTTACGAAGAGCTGGCCCTGATTGTAGTAGATTTCCGCCTGCGGCCAGTCTCGCCAGATGGCGGCCATGGCCCGCTGCACCCGCTCGTAAGGGCGGTCGACGAATCGACGGGCGAACAGTGCCCCCAGCCCGGCCAAAAAAACCAGCAGGAGCAGCGTTCGCAGCGAAAAACGGCGCCAGGTCATGATCGTGCCTTTGGTCGACGATCGCGAGCGACGTGAGGGCTCCCATGCCGCGGGCTCGGCGGTGGGGAGCGCCAGTAGAGCCGACCCACGCGCGAAATCCTAGTCCGGCTCTGGCGGCCGTGCTCCTGCCGGCCGTGTACGTGGGCGGCCCGGACTCAGTTAGGGTTTTCTGCCCCACCCTGCTTGTTTCTCTGCGGCAACGCGCGCACAATCGCAGCCAATCCGCTTACGATCCATCCCAGGAGCCCGCGCCATGGCGAAAAAGAAGGCTAAGAAGAAAGCCGCCAAGAAGACTGCTCCCAAGAAACTGCCGGCCAAGAAGGCTGTCAAGAAGAAGGCCGCCAAGAAGGCTTCGGCCCCCAAGTCGGCGGCAAAGAAGGCGCCGAAGAAGAAGTCCAAGCAAGCGGTGAAAAAGGCGCCCAAGAAAGCCGCCAAGAAGAAGGTGGCCAAGAAACGCGCGCCCAAGGGCATGGCGGCCACCCAACGCGCGTCCGAATCGCCCTCTGCCGAGACCGGCTGGGCGCCTACCCCGGTGACAGCTGAGCCCGCCCCTATCAACGCTTCGACCCCGGGCGAGGCATAGCGGACGACCCGGCGGAAGCGTCGAGGCGGAGCTTGGAGTAAGCCCTGCGTTAACCGACGGCGACTCGCTGCACGGTCACCGCGCAGGCCTTGTAAGCCGGCTGGTGTGAGTACGGGTCGAACACGGCGTCGGTCAGCCGGTTGGTGGCCTCTTCGTGCATCGGTAGGAAGACCTGGCCGGGCCGGACCGTGGGCGTGAGAAACGCCCGCGCGCGGATCGTGCCACGGCGCGACTCGAGTTCCACCCAGTCGTCTTGCCGGACTCCGTAGCCCTCGGCGTCGGCCGGGTGGATTTCGACGTGCAGCTCGGTGGGCGCCAGCTTCCGCAGCACCGCCGACTTGCCCGTGCGGGTTTGCGTGTGCCATTGGGCGGCCGTGCCCCGTCCGGTGAGCAACAGCAGCGGGTACTTCGCGTTGACGTTCTCCGGCATCGGCCGCGGAGGCTCGAACACGAACCGCGCGCGGCCGTCGGCGTGGTAGAAGCGGCCGTCCTCGAACAACCGCCGTTGCGGGCGGTCGTCGGGCGCGCCGGCGGCATAAGGCCACTGGATGCCGCCGGCGCGTTCGAGCGCGGCATAGCTGGGAATGCCAGTGATGTCGCAGGGCTGTCCGGCAGTGAGCCGCTTGAGCAACTGAAAGGCGGCCTCGGGCGAAGTCCAGCGGCGAAACATGGCCCCGCAGCCCCAGGCTTCGGCCACCAGGCGAAAGATCTGAAAATCGGCCAAGGCCTGCCCCGGCGCGCGGGTCACCTTTTGAATCGGCGCAATCCGGCGTTCCGAGTTGATGAACGTGCCTTGCTTCTCTCCCCAGCCGGCGGATGGCAGCACGAGGTGCGCCATCTGCGCGGTTTCGGTGGTGTGATACATGTCCTGCACGACCAGGAACTCGAGCCGGTCGAACACGTCGCGGAGCATCCCTTGGTTGATCCAGGAGTGGGCCGGATTGGTGGCCACCACCCAGAGCCCGCGGATTTGGCCGCGGAGAATGCCTTCGACGATCTTGGGATAGGGCCAGCTTGGCTCGCGCGGGATGTGGCTCTCGTCGATCTCGAGAATGTCGGCCACCTTGCGGCGATGCACGGGGTTGGCGAAGTCGTGGCCGCCGAGCAGGTTCGTGGTGTTGCTGAACAGCCGCGAGCCCATGGCGTTGCATTGGCCGGTGATCGAGTTGGCTCCGGTGCCCGGGCGGCCGATGTTGCCGGTCATCAGGGCCAGGTTGATGATCGCCTGGGCGGTGCGCACCCCCTGGTGGCTCTGGTTCACGCCCATCGTCCACCAGAACGACACGCGTTCGCCGGCGGCGATCTTGTCGGCCAACCGCTCGATCGCCTGCGGCTCGAGCCGCGTGGCCGCCGCCACGCGTGGCAAATCGTAGTCGGCTACGAAGCGGGCGAACTCGTCGAACCCGGTGGTGCAGGCCTCGATGAACGGCCGGTCGATCGCTCCGCGCTCAATCAGCAGATGCGCGAGGCCGTAGAGCAACTCCAGGTCTGATTTGGGGTGCAGCGGCAGATGCTGCGTGGCGGCCATGGCGGTTTCGGTGCGGCGCGGGTCGAGCACCACGATCTCGGGCTGGTGCGGATTGCGCATCACCCGCTGCCAGAGGATCGGATGGGCGATGCAGGGATTTGCCCCGACGAACACGAGCACGTCGGACTGCTCGAGGTCTTCGTAGGCGTACGGCGGAGCATCGAAGCCGAACGACTCCTTGTAGGCCACCACGGCCGTGGCCATGCACTGCCGGGTGTTGCCGTCGCCGTGGAGCAGCCCCATGCCGAACTTGGCCAGCGAGCCGAAGAGGGCCAGCTCTTCGCTGGGAATCTGGCCCGTGCCGAGGAACGCCACCGAGTGTGGGCCGTGCGCGGCTTGAATGCTTTTGAAACGCGACACGAACTCACCGAGCGCGGTGGGCCAATCGACGGGCGCGAGCTTGCCGCTCGCGTCGCGCAAGAGCGGCGTCGTCGCCCGGTCGCTCGCGGCGAGCGGGGCAAGCGCTTCCCACCCCTTGGGGCACGCTTGCCCTGTGTTCACGGGATAGCCGTGCGAGGGGGTGAGGCCGATCGCCTGCCCTTCGCGGAGGTGAACGTCCAAGCTGCAGCCAGTAGAACAGAAACCGCAGATCGACTTCGCCAAGGCATCAGGTTGGGCCTTGGCCGGCAACATGCCGAGCTGCAGGCTGGCGGCCGCGAGCTTGGTGTCGTCGGTCAACGGGCCCCCGCGCTGGACGATCGGCTGCCCGAGCCATTCCGCGGCCGACAGCATGCGATCGAAGAGCGACATCAGCGCATCCCGCCTGGCATGCGCGGCGCCGCACACGCCGCGAAAAAGAGCTGCCGCTCGAGCAACTCGCCTACGAGGGACGCCACGAAGAGGGCCCCCACGAGCACCGTGAACCGCGGCAGATTCGCCGCGGGCGCGCCGGCGTTCAACAGCAGCAGGGGTGCGAAGAGGCCACCCAAGACGCCTGCCGAAAATCGGGCCAGCGTGACGCCCGACAGTTCGCCCGCCATGAGCATGGCCGAGCGGCGCAGGGCCGTCATCCGCCGCGACAGCAAGTGCAAGAAGACGCCCGCCTCATAAGTCAGCTTGCCGGCGGCCACGGCCATGATGCCAGCCGCCAAGAGCGGGCTCAGGCGCGCATGGAGCGCGGCCAACTCCGGCGACGGAGCAACGAGCACCGACAGGAGCAAGCTCAGCCACAGGGCGCCAGCGCCCAGCCAGGCCGAGGTCAGCAGGAACTTGAGCCCTACCCGCACCGCGCTCCAGCACTCGCGCCCCGTGCGAATGTAGATCATCGCCGAGCAGAGGACTCCGAGGACACCGGCCGCGCCCACCGCGTAGGCAAGCGACGGGGCGAGCGCGGCCCAGCGCGAGCCAGGCTCGACCAGCCAGAGCAGCGCCGCCAGCGCGCAGGCCAGCGCGGCGAACAATCCAAAAGCCACGATCTCGCGGCTAAGCCAAGAGCGACGCAGCCCCAGCACCGCTCGGTAGGCATAGAGCGGACGGCCCAGATGGAAGGTGCTGGCCGCCAGCGCCAACAAGCCAAACACCAGCGCGTTCGACGCGTGGACCCGTTCGAGCGTAGCCCCTCCCTGCGGCAACCAGCGCGCAAGCGCCGCTCCGATCGCGAAGGCGCCCACCGAAAGCTGCGTCAGCACGAGCATGATCACGAGCGGCGGATGTGCGTGCTGCGCGCTCACGCGGTAATAGTCAGCCGGCAGCAGATTGCGCGGAAACGGCGTCCGCGATTTGTACGTAGTGGTCGGATACGTCAATTGCGGGTCGGGCGCGGCCGGCAAGAACGCGGCCGTTTCCGCGTCTTCGATCACCTGCTCGCGATCGACCAGCCGAATGACGATCGCCTCGTGAGGACAGGCCTGCACGCAGGCCGGCGACTCCCCCACGGCCAGCCGCGACGAGCACATGTCGCACTTTCGCACGATGCCTTTGCCGGCGTGGTACTTCGGCACTTCATAGGGGCAGGCCAGCGTGCAGTACTGGCAGCCGAAGCACTGATCGTCGAGATGCTTGACGATGCCGGTGACCGGGTCTTTTTCGTACGCCCGCACGGGGCAGCCGTGCATGCAGGCGGGCTCGAGGCAATGGTGGCAGGCGGCGGTCACGTGTTGCAGCACCGGCAAGCTGCGCGGCCCGCCGACCAGCAGCCCCACCTCGCGCCAGGTCTCGTGCTCGTCGAGGCCGTTGAGGGAGTGGCAGGCCGTGACGCAGGCTTTGCAGCCCGAGCAGCGGTCGAGATCGACCTCGAAGCCATACTGCTGGCCGGGCCCCGGAGGCGTGGCCGGCAGCAGCGCGCGGTAAGACTTCGCGGTGGGCTGCGGCCCGCTCCGCGCGAACTGCTCGACGGCCGACAGGCTTTGCTGCTCAGCGAGCAACTCGTCGACGAGGGACCAGCCGCCGATCGCGCCCGAGGTCGAGGCGATCATGCGCCAGCTCCGACGAGCGCCTCGGCCTGGTGAAGCTGGC
The DNA here is from genome assembly GCA_044221365.1 of Pirellulales bacterium. Taxonomy (GTDB): domain Bacteria; phylum Planctomycetota; class Planctomycetia; order Pirellulales; family JBGAPH01; genus JBGAPH01. The sequence goes on along the minus strand of JBGAPH010000002.1, from coordinate 171,705 downwards.
AGCTTGTCGCCAGCGCACAGCCGATTGACGTGGCCAAGCTGCGGTCGAGCTCCTCCGCCGGCGGCAGTTCGACGAAGACTTCGTCTTCCTCCACCTTCACTCGGAACGTGCGAATGCGGTAGTCCTCCGCTTGCAGCGACTGGCCCGACTCGAGCGAGAACGTCCGCTTGTGCAAAGGGCAGGCGACCTTCGGCTCGTCGGCCGCCGTGCCCAGGATGCCGCCCGAGAGGACGAAGGCCTTCTTATGAGGGCACATATTCTGGCTGGCGTACCATTGGTTGCGGCTGGCGAAGTTGAACACGGCGATCTGCGTGTTGCCGTGCTTGATCGTCGCGCCGCCGTCGATCGGAAAGTCGGCCGTGCGGCCGACGCGCACCCAGCCGAGCGCCGGCGGCGCGTCGCCTAGCGTGCGGCCATCGAGGAGCTTGAATTGCTCGAGGGCCACGAAGTCAGTCGGCCGGTCGGCAGGCCGGCTCTGGCCACGCTCGGAGACGAACTCGATGCACGGTTGCTCGTCTTCGCTGTTGGCGAACTGGCGGAAGAACTTGCGCTTCTCCGGATCGCGGACCACGGCCGCCCACTCGCACTGGTAGGTGTCGACGAGCCGCTGCATCATCGTCTCGAGCTCGGCGGCCAGCCCCAGCTTGTCATGCACCACGACGTCGCGAATGTGATCGAGGCCCCCTTCGAGCTTTTCGCACCATACCGAGGTCCGCGTCAGGCGGTCGGCCATGGTGATGTAGTACATCAGGAAGCGGTCGATGTACCGTAGTGCCGTCGCTTCGTCGAGGTCGGCGGCCAGGAGGTCGGCGTGCCTGGGTTTGGAGCCGCCGTTGCCGCAGACGTAGAGGTTGTAGCCGTTCTCGGTGGCGATCAGCCCCACGTCTTTGCTCTGGGCCTCCGCGCACTCGCGGATGCAGCCCGACACGGCCATCTTGATCTTGTGCGGCGCGCGGATCCCCTTGTAGCGGTGCTCCACGCGGATTGCGAAGCCCACGGAGTCTTGCACGCCGTAGCGACACCAGGTCGTGCCGACGCAGCTCTTCACCGTGCGTACGGCCTTGCCGTAGGCGTGGCCGCTCTCGAAGCCAGAGGCGACCAGCTTCTCCCAGATTTCCGGCAGATCCTGCACGCGAGCGCCGAACAGGTCGATCCGCTGGCCGCCGGTGATCTTGGTGTAGAGCCTGTATTGCTGACCGACGTCGGCCAACACGCCGAGCTTCTCCGGCGTAATCTCGCCCCCGGGCACCCGCGGCACCACCGAATAGAGGCCGCCGCGCTGCAGGTTGGCCAGGAAGCGATCGTTGGTGTCTTGCAGCGTTTGATGCTGGGGGTCGAGCACGTTGTCGTTCCACAGGCTGGCCAGGATCGAAGCAATCGCCGGCTTGCAGATTTCGCAGCCGGCGCCGTGGCCGTGGGCGGCCAGCACTTCGCCGAAGGTGCGATGTTCCCGCACCTTGATCACGGCGAACAACTCGGTGCGCGAGAGCGGGAAATGCTCGCACAAGTGGTCGACCACGGCGCGGCCGCCCCGCTTCATCTCCGCCTTGAACAGGTCGGTGACGAGCCCCAGGCAACCGCCGCAACCGGTGCCGGCCTTGGTCACCTTCTTCACGGCGTCGATCGAATCGAGGCCCTGTTCCTGAATCGCAGCGCAGATGGCCGACTTGCAGACGTTATTGCACGAGCAGATCTGGGCGCCGTCGTCCAAGCTGTCGGCCCCCATCTCTGGCTTCGCGCCCCCGGCGCCCAACAACTCGGCTGGGCGACAAGGGAGCGGCTCGCCCCCCTTGGCCAGCAGCGAGAACTGGCCGTAATCGGCGGTGTCCCCCACCAAAATGCCGCCCAATAGCCGCGTGCCATCGAGCGAGAAGAGCAGCTTCTTGTAGACGCCGGCGAAGGGATCTTCGAACACGAGCGGCGTGGCCTCGGCCGCCGGCGCCTCGTTGCGGCCGAAACTGGCCACGTCGACCCCCATCAGCTTGAGCTTGGCCGAGAGGTCGGCGCCGGCGAAGCGGCGGTCGCCGCCGGTCAGGTTCGCGGCCACGATCTCGGCCATCTCATAGCCGGGGGCGACGAGGCCATACACCATGCCGGCGTGCAGCGCACACTCGCCGATGGCGAACACGGCTGGATCGCTCGTTTCGAGCCGGTCGTTGACGGCGATGCCCCCGCGCTCCCCCACGCCGAGCCCAGCCTCGCGCGCCAGGTCATCGCGCGGGCGAATGCCGGCCGACACGATCACCATATCCACCGGGAGCGAGCTACCGTCGGCGAACTCGAGCCCTTCCACGCGCTGCCCGCCGAGCACGCATTTGGTGGCCTTGTTCAGGTGGACGTGGACGCCGAGGGCCTCAATCTTGCCGATGAGTGTCCGCGAGCCGGCGTCGTCGAGTGGGCGGGGCATGAGCCGCGGAGCAAACTCGACCACGTGCGTCTCGAGCCCTAGGTCGTAGGCCGCCTTGGCCGCCTCGAGTCCCAGCAGCCCGCCCCCCAGCACGGCGCACCGCGATCGCCCTGCGGAGTAGGCGATGATCTGTTGCAGGTCTTCGATCGTGCGATAGACGAACACCCCCAGCTTGTCGATGCCTGGCGCTGGCGGCACGAAGGGGAATGAACCCGTCGCCAGCACGACATGGTGGTATTCGATCTCGACGCCGTTCGCCGAGCGCACGACTCGCCGCTTGCGGTCGATCTGCGTCGCCCGATCGCCGACGTGCAGCTCGACGCCCTGTTCCTCATACCATTCGCGGCGGGCCATCAGCAGCTTTTCGGCGTCGCGATGGGCGAAGAATGTCGTCAGCCCGACGCGGTCGTAAGCCGCCCGCGGCTCCTCGCAGAACGTGACGATGCGATACTGCTTGGCCTGGTCGAACTCGACCAGCCGCTCGCAAAACCGCTGACCCACCATCCCGTTGCCAATCACGACCACGGTTTGGCGGTGTTCGGTGTCGTCGCGCGCGATCATAGAGACGTCCTCGACCTGGTCATCGTTCAAGCTGGTCCGCACAGCGGACCCGCTGTGCGGACCGAATGAAGTGCGTTTGAACGGCTTTACTGGGCAGCAGCGAATTCCGGCAGATCCTCGCCGATAATTACTCGGTCGTCCGCCGGGGCGCCGGTCGTCGCAACGTGCGAAACGGCAAAGCTGCTGAAGGCGCAGGCGGTGACCGCGGCGCCGAGCATGAGCAGCGACGTGTGCCAATCGAGGGCGCTCAGCGTGAACAGCAGTCCGGCGGCGATGCCCCCCAGGTTGCCCCCCGCGCCGACCATGCCCGACACCGCCCCCAGGGCCCGCGGGTTGATGAAGGGAACCACGGCGAAGTTGGCCCCGTTGGCCATCTGCACGAACAGGCTGAACACCACCAGCAGCGGCACGGCGGCCACGAGTGTATAGGCCTTGGAAAAGGCCATCAGGGTCAGTCCTTCGCAAAAGATCACCAAGAACAGCCACTTCACGCGGCCGCCGAAGCCCCAGGCATTGCCGAGCTTGTCCCCCATCCAACCGCCCAAGGTGCGGGCAAAGATGTTCATCAGCCCGAAGCTCGAGGCGATGACGCCCGCGGTCTGCAGCGCTGCGGCCGGCTCTTGGCTGCGGAAGTAATCGAAGTAGTCGAGGAAGTAGAGCACCGCCAGGTTGTTGATCGTGAGCTCCACGCCGAACGACGAGCCGTAGAGCAGGGCCAGAGCCCACACGCGGTGGTCGCGCACCGCCTCGCCGAAGCCTCCCCAGCCGCAGCGGGCCACTTGGGCGCCGCTCGCCCGCAGTTCGCGGAAGTTCCCCTTGGGCGTGTCTTGCGTCAGGAAGCAGTAGGCTACGCCCAGCGCCGCGCAGGCGAGGCCGAGCAGCACCATGCAGAGCCGCCAGCTCGTCGCCGCGCCCAGCCCCACGCTCACGGTGAGCAGGGCGTAGACCGCCGGCATGGCGAACTGCACGGCGCCTCCCCCCACGTTGCCCCAACCCGCCGTCGTGGCGTTGGCCGTGCCTACGCAATTCGGGGCGAACATGAGCGAGGTGTGATACTGCGTGATCACGAACGAGGCGCCGATCGCGCCGATGAGCGCCCGGCAAATCAGGAACGACCAGAAGTCGCCTGCCAGCGCGATGCCCATGATGGGCAGCGAGCCGACGAGCAGGAGCCAGGTGTAGGCGATTCGCGGACCGACGCGGTCGCACCACCAGCCGACCGCGAGCCGCGCGAAGATGGTGATCGCCACCGAGGCGATGCCGCACCAGCCGACTTGCGCGGGCGAAAGCTGGAGCTCTTCGCGCACTACGTGCATCAGCGGGGCGATGCCGAACCAGGCGAAGAAGCAGGTGAAGAACGCGAGCCACGTCAGATGGAAGGCTCGCATCGGCGGACTGTGGAAGTCGGCGAGACGAATGCGGGTAGCGCGGCCGCTCGAATCCATGGCAAGGATGTTCCGTTGAGGCGATCAATAGGGGTACGGCGAACGAAAACGTCGCCGGCCGCCGCCTAACGGCCTGCTTGGCCCACGCTCTCAAGCAGCCCTTGTTCCACGGGCCGCAGCGGGCGCAGTTTGCTTCGGAAAGCCGAAGGCGATGAGCCGCCCTGCCTTGCGCGGCGCGGATCGGTTGCCCGCGCAGCAGGCAAGGCGCGCACAGCGATTGGGCAGTTCTGGGCACAAATCGCTGCACGACCGCGCACTTCGGCGGCGCAAGTCATTGGCCGGCTTTGCTTGCGCCAGCGCAGACGCCGAATGGTATGACGTTTTCTTAGATGGGTGGCCGAGAGCGCTCTTCCTGAGGCGGAACGAAGCTGGATTCATGTCGGTTCCCCATGCCCCTGCTGCACGCATTGCGCCTGCCACCGGTCCGTGGTTGGTAGGCGCGCTGCGACGCCGCTACCTCTGGGCCCTGGGGGCGGTGGCGGCCCTGGTTCTCGTGGACCAGGCGGTCGTCCAGCCGCTCTTGGTGCGGCTCAACGCCTACGCTCCGGCGATCAACGTGGCGGGCCGGCAGCGGATGCTCAGCCAGAAGCTCGTCAAAGAGGGCTTGGCCTGGCAGGCGCAGAGCGACCTGGCCGCCCGTGCTCGCCGTCGCAATGAGTTCGAGCAGACGTTGCAGGCCTGGACCTCCGCCCACGAGTTGCTCGCGCAGGGCGCCGAAGGGTTCTCGGGCATCGGCGTCGATGCCCCGCGGGTGGCCGCGGCCTGGCGCGAACTTGGGCCGCACTATGCGGCCATGAACGCTGCCGCCGCTGCACTGTTGCAAGCCCCTCTGCAAGAGACGCTCGCGCCGCTCGAGGCCCTGCTTGCCGCCGAACCGCAGTATTTGCAGCACATGGACCGCGTAGTGGGGCTGCTTGAAGAGGAGGCCCGCAACGAGGTGACCCGCCTGCGTGGATTGGCGTTCGTCATTGGCGCTGCGATTCTGGCCACGCTGGTCGGCTTGGGCTGGGGCGTGGTGCTGCCGGCCACGCGGCTGATCCGCAGGCAATTCGATGAGCTCGAGCAACGCGTGGCCGAGCGGACGAGCGAGTTGGCCCTGGCCAACGCCGAGCTGTCGCAGGCTCTCGAGGAGCGGCGCGTCGCGAAGGCCGATCTCCACGAACTGGGGCTGCAACTGGCCCATGCCGGCCGAGTGTCGGCCCTGGGGCATCTTACGGCGGGCCTGGCTCACGAGCTCAACCAGCCGCTGGCCACGATCACCAACTATGCCGAGTCGGCCGACGTGCTGCTCGACCGCGCGGCGGTCGACCCGGCGACGCTGCGGCAGCGGGTACACGAAATCCGCGCCGCGGCCCTGCGCGCCGGGCAGATCGTTCGTCGCATGCGCGATTTTGTGCGGCCGGCGGCCAGCGTGGATCAGGAACTTGAGCTTGGTCAGCTCATCCGCGACGTGCTGGAGCTCTGTCGTCCCGAGGCCGAGCGCGTGGGCGCGGCCTGCGTGGTGCGGTTGGGGGCCGCCGAACTGCCGGGCCGCGGCGATCCGATCCAATTGCAGCAGGTGCTGGTGAACCTGGTGCAGAATGCTTTGCACGCGCTGCGGAGCATGCCGGTCGATCAGCGGCGGCTGGAGGTCGTCGCAGAAGCCTACGAGGGCGAATTCCGCGTGACGGTGTCCGACAGCGGCCCCGGCCTGCCCGCGGAGCAGCGCGAGCGGCTCGGCGAGCCGTTCGTCACCACCAAGGCCGACGGACTCGGGCTGGGCCTCGCCATCTGTCGCGTGATCGTCACGCGGCACGGCGGACGTCTCTGGGCCGAGCCAGCCGCGTCGGGCGCTTGCTTAACGTTTTCCTTACCCCCGAGCCGCGAGCATGCTGCCGCCCGTAGCCACGCCGACGACTGTGTTCGTCGTTGACGACGACGGCCCCCTGCGCAAGTCACTGGCAGCGCTGCTCGAGGCGCTCGAGCTGCCCGTGCGCACCTTCGCCAGCGCCGCCGAGTTCCGCGCGTTCTATCGCCCCGAGCTGCCGGGCTGCTTGCTGCTCGACGTGCGAATGCCGGTGCAAGACGGCCTGCAACTCTACGAACAACTCCTGGCCGAGGGCAAGCGGCTGCCGGTGATCTTCATCACGGCGCACGCCGACGTGTCGACCGCGGTGGCGGCCATGAAGAGCGGCGCGATCGAGTTTCTGGAAAAGCCGTTCGATCGTCACACCTTGATCGACCGCATTCGCAAAGCGCTCGCGCTCGACGCCGAATGGCGGCGCGGCGAAGCCCGCTACACGGCGCTCGAAGACCGCGTCCGCCGGCTGAACGAGCGCGACCGAGAAACGCTGGAGATGATTCTCGCCGGCGAGCCCAACAAGGTGATGGCCGCGCGGCTGGACATCAGCGAACGGGCGGTCGAAATGCGCCGCGCCTCGCTCATGAAGAAGCTCGAGGTCGACTCGCTGGCCGAACTGCTCGAGGTCGCCGTTACGCATCGAGTGCTCTCGGAGCTGCGCACGGCGACGGCGCGGGCCGAGTTGCGCTAGATCGGACGCTCGATCGGTTCAGGACCCTCGCCCTGCCCTCTCCCAGAGGCAAAAGGTTCTGGGCAAAGCGCACCCTTGCTCGCCGAATGCGGCGCTCAAATCAAGCGGTCAGGGGGCGTTGCGTGTAATCGCGCAACAGGGGTGGGATGCAACCCACCGCCAGCACCATCGCCAACCGCAGCAGCAGCGCCGGATCGGAAGAGACATCGGCAAAGCCAGCGCTCGTAGACCGTCCCCCCGAGGTTGGTGGTTCGAACACGATCAAGCTGTCCGTCATCGCCCCACCCGATTGGACCCATGCCGCGCTGGTTGGCAGCGCGTCGACCGCCAGGCAGTCCATGTTGAGCGTGGCTGCGAGTTCGCGTTCGCCCTCGCTTTGTTCGACAAGCTGGCAGCGCTCGCAGAGAGCGTCGGACGCGAGTTGATCGACCCGTGGACGAGCGGACGGCCCAGGCAACTCGAACACAAGGTCGACGCGCGCGCCGCCGAACACCGCGTTTGCAGGCAGGTTGGGGCCTCCGCTCAGCCATTCGGGCGCTCCCGAGGTGAGCAGCAACTCGCCGCCCAACAGCACGCAGGTAGTCGCGTCGCGGTATTGGCGAAACGTCAACTCGCGTGCGTCGACTGCGGCAGGCAGGCAAACGAGGCAAGCCGCGGCGCATGCCGGCAAGCACTTGAGCATGGATCGACCCCCGAGGACTTCTCTGTTCGGCCCGTGTGATAGCAAATCTCACACCGGCCGCTAAGCCCAAAGGGGAAGCCAGCGCTCTCGCCGCCTACTCGGTTGCCGCGCTGGCTGGGCGCGTGGCCAAGCGCTCGCCGTCGATGTACACGCCCGGCTCGTCGACGCCGTCGGCGTTCCAATCGCCGACGACCGGGACATCTCCGGCGCCCCCCAGTTGGAAAGTACGGTCTTCGGGGTCGAGGCGGTGGTTGCGGTTCGTGTCGAGATGCCACGCGCCGTTGCGGAACACGCCCACCTCGTCGACGCCGTCGCCGTCCCAATCGCCCACCACGGGCTTGTCTCCCTTGAGGCCGTAGGTGAAGGCGATGTCGCCGTCGCTCCACTTGCCGTCGCCGTCGACGTCGAGATACCACTGACCGCCATTGAACACGGCCACTGTGTCGATGCCGTCGCCGTTCCAGTCGCCTACGAGCGGGACGTCGAGCGGCGCGCCGTAGAAGAAGACGTGGTCGATCAGGTCTTCGCGCTTCTCGCCGCGCGCGGTGCGCCGCAACTCGCGGACACCGGATGCGGCGCGGTCGGGATGGGGAGGCAAGTTCTTTGCCTCCGGCTTGTCGGGATTCAGCGGATCAGGCAGGCCCGGTTCCTTCGCGACCGCCATCGGGTCGCGCGGCCAGGCGGGGCCGAAGATGCCGATATCGGTCTTGCCGTCGCCGTTCCAGTCGCCGACCACGGGCTTGTCGTCCTGGTGGCCGAGCTTGGCCCACAGGTCCTCCTCGTCCCACACGCCGTTGCCGTTGAGGTCGATGTACCACTCGCCCTTGTAGAACACCCCCATCTCGCTCACGCCGTCGCCGTTGAAGTCGCCGACGATGGGCGTGGCCCCCCGCATGCCGAACATCTGCCGCTGGCGGGCCGTGTTCGTGGCCTGCTGCCACTCCGATTGGCCGAGGTTCGAGTCGTCCCACCCGGTCACGCTCACGTTGCGCAGCAACCGCGAGGCCACGCGCGGTCCCGCGTCGTTGCCGCGCGGGCGGCCGGCGTCGACTACGCTCAGGTGCCAGGTGTAGCCCACCACGCCGGCCGAGCCACCGTAGAGCGGCGGCCGCTCCGGCGTCACGAGCGCCGGCGGCGGCAGAATGTAGGCCGGCGCCGCCGGATAGAGCACGGTGGCGGCCGCCGGCGCGGGGGGCGGCAACACCAACTCGATGCGGACGGGCGCCTCCTGTTCGCAGAAGTCGTATTCCTCGCCGTTCACCCCCGGACCAAGCACGATGTTGGTGATCAGGTCGTTGCCGGTAATCTCGCCGCCGGCCGTCCCCACGCTCTCCCCGAAATCGAGGAAACCGCCAGGTTGAATCTCGCGCACGCCGTAGTTGCCGGGCGCCAGGTTGTCGAAGCGGTACTCGCCGTGCATGTCGGTCACGGTGGTCTGCACCACGTTGCCGGCCGCGTCGAGCAGTTGGATGGTCACCCCGGGCAGGGGCGGCTCGCCGGGGTCGAAGACACAGTCGCCGTCGAGATCGATATGCACCATGCCGCTCAGGCTGGCGGGAAGCGTCTCGCAGAAGTTGTAATTCTCGCCGTTGTTGCCCGAGACGAGCACGATCCCCTTGATCAGGTCGTTGCCGGCCAACTCTCCGCCGAGCGAGCCCACGCTGTCGCCGCTGTCGAGGTAGCCGGCGGGCTGGACCTCGCGGATCGAATACTTGCCCGAGGGCAAGTTGTCGAACAGATACTCGCCGTGCTCGTCGGTGGTGGTCGAGCGGATCACGTTGCCCGCCTCGTCGAGCAGTTCGATCGTCACGCCCGCGAGCGGCTGTTCGTTCTCGTCGAGAATGCAGTCGCCGTCGAGGTCGACGTGGACCATGCCGCTCAGGCTGTTGGGCAGCAGTTCGCAGAAGTCGTAGTGCACGCCGTTGGTGGCCGAGATCAGCGTGATGCCGGTGATCTGGTCGTTGGCCGTAATCTGGCCGCCGGCCGTGCCCACCGACTCGCCGCCGTCCCAATAGCCGGCCGGCTGCAGCTCGCGCACGCCATATTTGCCGGGGGCCAGGTTCTCGAACGAGTACATGCCGCTCGCGTCGGTGGTCGTCGTGCCGATCACGTTCCCTTGGGCGTCGAGCAACTGGATCGTCACGTCGGGCAGCGGCTGCTCGCCGGGGTCGAGCACGCAGTCGCCGTCGAGGTCGACATGCACCATGCCTTCGATGCGGCTGGGCAGGGCCTCGCAGAAGTCGTAGTCGACCGCCTGCACGCCCGCGCCGAGGGCGATCTGCGTGATCGTGTCGTTGGCGGAGATCACCCCGCCCGCCGAGCCGACACGTTCGCCGCTGTCGAAGTAGCCGGCCGGCTGATGCTCGAACACCCCGTAGGTTCCCGGCGCCAGATTGTCGAAGCGATATTCGCCGTTCGCGTTCGTCGTGGTCGACTGGAGTACGTTGCCCTGAGCGTCCAGCAAGTCGACCTGCACGCCCGCCAGCAGCGGTTCGCCCTGGTCGTACAGGCAGTCGCCGTCCATGTCGGCGTGAATCATGCCGGAGATGCTGGCCGGCGGAATTTCGCAGAAGTTGTATTCCTCGCCTTGCGTGCCACCTGTGAGGACGATTCCCTCGATCAGATCGTTGACGTCGATTCGGCCGCCGGCGGTGCCGACGTTTTCCCCGCCGTCGAGGTAGCCCGCCGGCTGCGACTCCCGCACAGCATAGGTCCCCGGCGCCAAGTTCTCGAAGGCATAGGCGCCGTGTTCGTCGGTCGTCGTCGTGTCGATCACGTTGCCCTCGGCGTCGAGCAACTCGATCTTCACGCCCGCCAGCGGCTGCTCCCCTTCGTCGAACACGCAGTTGCCATCGGTGTCGGCATGCACCATGCCGCGGATGCTGCTGGGCGGGATTTCGCAGAAATCGTAGTGCTCGGCGACCGTGCCGGAGACCAGCGTGATGCTCCCCAGCCAGTCGTTCTGCTTGACCACGCCGCCGGCCGTGCCCACGCTCTCCATGCCGTCGAAGTAGCCGGCCGGCTGCAACTCGCGGACCTCGTAGGTTCCGGGACGCAGCCCATCGAACTTGTAGCGGCCCTGGCTGTCGGTCGTCGTGGTGGTGATCGGCGTGTCGCTGCCCGCGGCGTAGAGCTCGATCGTTACGCCGGCCAGCAGCGGCTCACCCGGATCGTAGGCGCAGTCGCCGTCTAGGTCGGCATGCACCACGCCGCTGATGCTGCTGGGGAGCAACTCGCCGAAGTCGTAGTCGGTGGCGATGGTGCCGCTCACCAGCGTGATCCCGTCGATCTCGTCGCCCGGATTGACCGGCGTGCCGCCGGCGCTGCCGGCCCGATCGAGGCCGTCGAGGTAGGGCGTCGGCTGCGTCTCGACCACCTTGTACGTGCCGGGAATCAGGTTCGGCGCTTCCCAGTAGCCAAAGGCATTGGTCTTCACGGTCACGGAGACCGGCGTATTGCCGAGCGTCTGGATGCCTGTGATCTGGAGGCTCACATCGGGAATCCCTTCTTCGCCGGGATCGAGCACGCCGTCGTTGTCGCGGTCGTGGTAGACGTGTCCCGAGAGCGAGGCGGGCCGGGCTTCGGCAAAGTCGTTGCGCACGCTGTCATCGCCGCCGAGCAGATCGATGTCGCCGATCACGTCGGCGGAGACGACGAGGCCGCGGGTCGCGCCGCCCACCGTGCCGGCCGTCGCACCGACGCTGATGAAGCCGCTGGGCTGAGCCTCACGGACCTGGTATTTGCCAGGCAACACGCCGGTGAAACTGTAGTCGCCCGTGGCGTTCGTCGTGGCGGTCTTGCCGGTCGCCACGTACTGGGCGCCGTCCCACTTCCAGAGCGTGAGGGAGACGCCTGAGAGCCCTTGATCGCCAGGGTCCTGCTGATTGTCGAGGTCGTGGTCCTCGTACACGCGGCCCGAGATGGTGATCGGCAGCGGCGGTTGCAGCGCGTGGTTGGCGGCGCCGGCCGTCATGTCGGAGCGATCATTCGTCGCCGGCGGCACGTAGGTGTCGGGCGGCAGGTTCAGCGTGGTGCCCGAGTCGGTCGCTTCCTTTGTGAATTTGCCCGTGTAGTCGTCCATGAAGATGTCGCGGAGCGAGACATCTTGGTAGTGCGGCGCCTTGAAGGCGCCCTCGAGGATCGAGCCCTCGAACTCGCCCCCTTCGGCGATCGCCGTGGAGTTGATCGAACCCTGCTCGTCGACGTCGATCGTGAAGACGAGCTTGTCACCGGCTTCGAAACCGGAAAGCTCGAACACGATCAGCGGTGAACCATCTTCGACGGTCATCGAGACGATCTCGAAACCGTCGTGGGAGACGATTTTCAGGGGCTGCGGATTGAAGGAGCCTTTGCCACCAAGAACGGTGTCGAAGAAGACTTCGGCCGGATCGATCTTGCCGTTTTCGTTCTTGTCGCCGTTGATCGTCAGCTTCGTGAGCTGCGTGCCGGGCGCCCCCCCTTCGAACGTGACCTCGATCCGGTCGGGCACGGCGTCGTCGCCGCTGGCGTCTTCGAAGTAGACCGCGCCCAGATGGACCGGCAGCGGGTCGCCCGTCATCAAGCGGCGCGATTCGAGCGGCTCGCAGAGACCGATGCGCCGCAGCCGGCGCGATTCATGGGCTGCGGTGGGCGATTCCTTGATTCGGCGTCGCAGCCATGCAAGTCCAGCAAGCAAGCCCACTAGGCACCTCCCTGTGTCTCACGTAAGCCGCTCGAGTATCGAGCAGCCCCTGGCGCTTGGGCTCCACAATCGAGCCCATCCTCTCCGCGCCTCCGCGTCTCCGCGGTTCAATCCATCCCTACTGCCGCTCTGCCTCGAGCGCGGCCGTCGGCCCCGCCGCCAGCCGGCTCAAGTCCCATACCCGCGCCGTCGTGTCGAAGCTGCCCGAGGCGAGCGTTTGCCCGTCGGCCGCGAGCGCCGTCACCGAGCCGCGGTGCCCCGCGAGCCGCCCCAGCTCCACTTTGCGCCCCAGGTCCCAAATGCGAATCAGGTCGTCGCTGCCGCCGGTGGCGATGCGGTCGCCCGATACTGCCACGATCGACATCACCTTGGCGGGCCGGCTATCGAGCGCGAACCGCTCCTCTCCGGTGGCCAGGTCCCAGCCGCGGATGTCTCCCGCCTCGCTGGCCGACACGAGCGTGCCGTCGGTCAGGAACGCGATGCCCCGCACCCGCCGCCCGTGGGCCTTGAACTGCTGAGCTTGCTCCATCGTGGCGGTGTTCCAGGCACGCATGCGGCCGTTGCGCCCGGCGCCAGCCAACCAGCGGCCGTCAGGGCTGAAGGCGATCGAGCGCATGTCCTCGCAAGGGCAGGCCAACTCGTGTTTCAGTTGCTTGCCGCCGACGTCGAATAGCCGCAGCTTGCCGCGGAAGCCTGCCTCGGCCAGCCATTTGCCGTCGGGGCTGTAGGTCAGGCAGGTAATGCGGAAGCCGTCGCCCGGCAGCTCGCCGATCTGGTTTCCGTTTGCTGGATTCCAGAGGAGGATGCGGCTGTCGTCGCCGGCGGTCGCCAGCGTCTTGCCGTCGGGGCTGAAGGCCACGGCCCGCACCCAATCGCGGTGGCCGCGGAGCTCGCGCACCAGTTTGCCGCTAGTGCGGTCCCAGAGCCGCACCAGATGGTCGTCGCCCGCGGTGGCCACCAGCGGGCCCTGCGGCTCGAGGGCGATGGCGGTCACCACCGGCGCGGTCCGATTCGGCGGCGGCGAAAGCACTTGCACTCCCGGCGCAGGCGTTTCTGCGCGCAAGGCAGCGGTGGGGCCAGCGAGCAGGGCAACAACGAACAGCCGCCGAGAAATGCGTGGGGCAGGCACGAAATTGAACTCGCGATTCCAGGGCGTGGGGCAGGAAGCGCCGCCGGCCAAGGCCAGCGCCGCTCGAAGCTCCCACCCTGGTTCCGATTCAGGAACGCGCAGCCGGGAGCCCAGCCGCCTTGGGACCACCTCCCTCGACAGCGGCTCTTCCTCCTGTATCGGTCGCACCGCGGGAGAGGGTGCAGGGGAAGCAAACATGAGCCGCCGCCCGGACCCCCAGCTCCTAGACGAGCCCGCGACCCGCGGAAGCCCAGGGCTCTTTCGCTAACCCGCTATGTGGTAAGGTATTCGTGGCCGCAGGGACTTGGCGCCAGCGTTGGGGAAGGGAAGTTAGGTCGAACCACTCTCGCCGCAAGGACCATGTGCGATGCTGTCACACTCTCGCCGTATCCGTCGAGCGCTCACCGCCTGGATCGCCCTAGGGTTGGGCCTGGTGAGCATTGCCCGGCTTCCGGGCCAGCAAGTTGCCCCTCCGGCCGCACCGGCCGCCGTGACTCAGCCGGCCAAAGGCGTCGGCATGTCGCCGGAGTATGCCAAGGCGGTGGCGCGCATGGCCTACATCTGGGGCTGGCCGATGGTCAACCAGTCCAATCGCCGGGCCGCAATCACCAGGGCGCCGCACCCGGGCCTCCTCAATGGCGTTCTTCCCGCGGCGCCGCGCGGTCAGATCGCCATGCTGCACGACTACATCGAACCCTCGGAAACGTTCGTCACCTGCCCCAATCAGGATGTCGTGTACGGGCTCGGCTTCTTCTCCCTTGATGAAGAGCCAGTGATCGCGCAGGTGCCTGCCTTCGGTGATCGCTTTTGGGTCTACGCTCTTTACGACGCTCGCACGGATCAGTTTGGCGAACTCGGCAAGCCGTATGGCAGCAAGCCGGGCTTCTATCTGCTGGTGGGCCCGAACTGGCAAGGCGAAAAGCCCGCCGGGATCGAGGCGGTGATCCGTTCTCCCACGGAGCTGGCCAACGCCATTCCGCGCGTCTTCATGGACGACACACCCGAGGACCGAAAGGCGATACAGTCGGTCATCGACCAGATCGTCTTCTACCCGCTCTCCAAGTTCGACGGCAAACAGAAAACGATCGACTGGAGCGACGCGCCGAGCATTCCGGGGCCAAAGTCTGCCGGCGCCGGTGAGACGAAGTGGGTGATTCCCGAAAAGTTCTTCGATCAGTTCGGGGCCGTGCTCGACACCGTGCCTCCGTTGCCGGGCGAGGAGGCGCTCTACGCGCAGTTTCGGCAGTTGCTGGACGCCGCCAGACGAGATCCGGCGATCAAGCAGGCACTGCACGACACGGCGATCGCCACCGAAAAGGAGATCATCTCTCAGTTCTTTGCTTGGAAGCTCAATGGCCTGCCGGCCGGCAACGGCTGGAACCGCTCGGTGAACAACGCCCAATGGGGCGTCGACTACTTCGACCGCACAGGCACTGCTCGGTCGAATATGTTCGACAACAAGCCGAACGAAACGCAGTACTTCTACACCGACTTCGATTCCTTAGGCAAGCCCCTCGTCGGCACGTCGGCATACGAGATCACGTTTCCCAAGGGGGAGGAGCCGCCGGTCGACGGGTTCTGGTCGCTGACGCTCTACAACGAACATCATCTGTTTCACCCGAACGAGTTGCATCGCTTCTCGCTGGGAACCAAGAACAAGAACCTGCGGCGAAACGCCGACGGCTCCCTCACCCTATTCGCAGGAGCCAAGCCGCCCGCGAAGGAGAACGAATCGAATTGGCTGCCGGCGCCGACTGGCCCTTTCTCGCTCTACCTGCGAGCCTACTGGGGCCGCGAAGGCATTCTCGATGGATCTTGGAAGCCGCCGGTGGTTAAGAAGGTCGATTGACCCGAGTCGGCAGCGACGCCGTTCCAACACCCAACATGCCCTCGAGACTACTCCCATGCGTCAATTCCTCGTGATCCCGATGGTCTGCATTCTCCTGGCTCGGGGAGCGGCAGCCCAAGATAAACCGCCGCTGCTTAAACAGCTCAACAACGGGAACTGGCTGCCCGCGGCCGAGGCGCAGTCGCTCGTCGACGAACTGTATTACCAGCGGGCCGTTCACGCCTACATGACGATGCTGCCGGCCCTCAACGTGATCGGCATGCGCGATGGCTCGGAGAAGGCGTTCGGCGCAGGTTACAACGTGCTGCCCATTTGGAAGGAGCGGATGGACAGCCGCACCTGGGTGCCGACGCCCAACGCCGACGTCATCTATTCGATGAGCTATCTCGACTTGAAGGAAACGGGGCCGCTCGTGGTGGCTGCCCCGCCCAACGTGATCGGGATGTTCACCGACTTCTTCCAGCGGACGATCACCGACGTGGGCGCGATCGGCCCCGACCGTGCCCGCGGGGGACTCTATCTGCTGTCGCCCCCAGGCTACGACGGCGAGATCCCGAAGGGATACTTTGCCTTCAAGTCGCCGACCTACAACGTCTTTCTGTTCTTCCGCACGGTGATGAAGAAAGGTCCGCAAGGGCCTGATCCCGCGCCAGCGGTCGCGCTCGCCGAGCAGACGCGCATCTATCCGCTGTACGCAGTCGAGAAGGACGTCAAGCCGATGACGTTCCCCGATGGCAGCGGCAAACGTGTCGACATGATGTATCCGACCGACAACACCTACTGGACGAAGCTGAAGGAGTTCGTCGACTACGAGCCGGTCGCGGCCATCGATCCCGAGCTACGGGGCGTGCTCGCCTCGATCGGCATCGAGAAAGGCAAACCCTTCGCACCCACCGACACTCAACAGAAGCTGCTACAAAAGGCCGTCGAGACTGCGCCGAAAATGATTCTCGCGATGCGGCAACTGGGCCGACCCGATGGCCGCAACAGGTATTACAAGGACCGCCAGTACGAAAACACTTGGGCCGGCGCGACCGCCGATTGGCAGCAGGACACCTACCTCGACGTGAATCAGCGGGCCAGCTACTTCCAGTTCGCCTACTCGAGTGCGCCGGCCATGGTCATGCGGACGTTGGGGGCGGGCTCGAAGTACCCCTTCACCGCGCGCGACGCCGACGGCAAGTTTCTCGAGGGGGCGGGCACGTACAAGCTGCACCTGCCACCCGATCCGCCGGCGGCGCTGTTCTGGGCGGTCACCGCCTACAACGTCACTGATGGCACGATGCCGGAAACCCCGCAGCTCTTGCCCTCGATCAACGCCTTCAACGAGGTCGCCAAAAACACCGACGGCTCGATCGACTTGTATTTCGGACCCGCGAAGCCGACAGACGCGCCACAGTCGAATTGGATTCAGACGATCGCGGGCCGCAACTTCCTGGTGGCGCTGCGGCTGTACGGGACTGAGGTCGAGTTCTACGACCAGACCTGGAAGCCCGATGACGTGGTGAAGGTGAAGTAGGGGGGTGAGCTGAAAGGACAAACTGAGCGATTGCTCAGCAGCCGTAGCGCGGTTTGTGCTCGATCACCTGGAGCGAGGGGCGCGCCTTACGCAGCGCATCCAAAGCCTGCTGTGACAAGGGAGTCTTGAAGTAGATAAAGTGGGTAAGTTGTTCGAGCTGCCGCACGTGCTCGAGCGCTTCGTCGCCCAGTAGTGGAGCGATCAACACCAGGTGCGTTAGCGTGGGAAGCTGCGCAAGCGACCGCACGGATTCGTTCGACAGGCCCTCGCCTTCCAGGGAAACCAAGTACAACTCGGGGGCATTTGCCAGCAACGCAAAGTCGCTCGAATTCGCCAGCCGGTCTGGCAGGCTTATAGCCTGCAAGTGCTTAATGCCTTTGATGGCCTGGAGCCCAGCGGGTGTTACTGCGGACTGGTCCAGCCCAAGGCACACCGAGGGCTCATCGGTCAACAGCGCTGCGGCCTCGGCGAGCTCGGCATCGCCAAAGCCTTCCGGCGTGGTGACCATGATCTTCACTGACCTGCCCAACGTCTCGCGCCACCAATCGCGCGTCCAGTCTCGTCGGCCAGGGTCGCGCCATACGGTGCAGCCCAAATCCTCGAGCGAAGTCTGCACCCGGACCGCCACCGCCGCGGGGTAACCGTTCAGGCTCACGAAGCGGCCCCAGGCGACAACCGCTACGGCAAGCACCAGGAGTGTGGCGACAAACGCCGGCGCAGAAAGGCTTGCTCGATCGAGAGCCATGATGGGGTTGCTCCGGCTTGAAAATCTGCTTACGCAGGTGTGCTACGCCACGCAGCCGGAATTGGTTCCACCGCTGGAGAGAACCGCGTGGTAAATAGGGCTCTTCCCCAAGCCTAGCGTCTGACACGAGTTGCGCCTGTGAGACTCAGCAGCGCAACGCCGACCTCCAGTCCTTTGCGGCCCGTTTCGCGCCGGCAAACCTAATCTTTCCTGTCGCGCTGGCCCCGTGCCCGCTACAATGTTCCGCTTCCGGCCGACGCACTCCCGACGTCGGCCGCTTCCTTTCTTGGCCTCGAACCCAGCCACCGAACCATGCCCCGCGTGATCGTTCTCGACGAGTTGAGCCCCGATGGATTGGCCCTCTTGGACAAAGCGCCGGGCATCGAATACGAGGTCCGCACCGGGCTCAAGGGAGAGGACCTGCGGAAGGCCCTGGCCGAGTTCGACGGCGCCATCTGCCGCTCCGGGGTGAAGATCACCCCCGAGGCGCTCGAGGGAAACCGCCGGCTCAAGGCGATCGTTCGCGCCGGCGTCGGCACCGACAACATCGACAAGAACGCCGCCACGCGCCTCGGCATCGTGGTGATGAACACGCCGGCCGGCAACACCATCAGCACGGCCGAGCACACCGTGGCCATGATGCTGGCCCTCTCGCGCAACATCGCCCCCGCGTACCACAGCCTGCTCGCCGGCAAGTGGGACCGCAACAAGTTCATGGGCACTCAATTGGCCGGCAAGACACTGGGCGTCGTCGGCCTCGGCCGCATCGGTCAAACCGTGGCCGCGCGGGCCCAGGCCTTCGAGATGCGGGTGGTCGGCTTCGATCCCTTCATGTCGAAGGAGCGGACCGCGGAGCTTGGCATCGAACCGGCCGGCTCAGTAGCCGAGTTGCTCCCCCAGGTCGACTACCTGACCGTCCACACGCCGCTGACCGATGAAACTCGCGGGCTGGTCGGCAAGAAAGAGCTATCGCAGCTCAAACCGGGCGTGCGGCTGATCAACTGTGCCCGCGGCGGCATCTACGACGAAGCCGCGCTCGTCGAAGGGCTGGAGTCGGGCCAAATCGGCGGCGTGGCGCTCGACGTCTTCGCCAAGGAGCCCTGCACGGATAGCCCGCTCTTCGGCAAGCCGGGCGTGCTCTGCACGCCGCACCTGGGGGCGAGCACGGAAGAAGCGCAGACGAACGTGGCGGTCGAAGGGGTGGGGCTGCTCACCGACTTCTTGTTGCACGGCGCCGTGCGGCACGCGGTGAACATGAGCCCGATCGACCCCAAAACGCTCGAAAGCCTGCGCGGCTACCTCGACGTGGCCTATCGTTTGGGCCTGCTGCTCAGCCAACTCGAGCGGCGGCCCGGCGCGGTGCGGCGCTGCGAGCTGCACTATCGCGGCGAAGTGGCCGGCAAGGACACCAAGCTGCTCACGGCCAGCTTTGCTGCGGGCCTGTTGCAAAACGCCTTGGCCGAAGAGGTGAACATCGTCAACGCCGAGGTGCTGCTCCGCGAGCGCGGCATCGAGCTGGTGGAGCAGAAGCGCGGCGACCTGGGGGCCTTCAGCTCGGTGATCAGCGCGCAGCTCAAAACGACCGACGGCGAATGCACGGTCGGCGGCACGCTGTTCGGCAACAACATGCCGCGGCTGGTGCAGATCGACGAGCACCGCCTCGAGACCTATCTCGACGGCATCCTGCTGATCTTCAAGCACGAGGACGTGCCAGGCATCATCGGCAAGGTGGGCACGATCTTCGGCGCCCATAACGTGAACATCGGGCAAATGTCCGTAGGCCGGGCCAAGCCGGGCGGCCGCGCGATCGGCGTCTTGAACCTCGACAACCCGCCGCCGCAGGCCGCGCTCGACGAAGTGCTCAAGCACCCCGGCATTCACAGCACCACGGTCATCCGGCTGCCGGAAGCAGGCGAACTGCCGGCGTGGCTGCGCGGCTGAGGCGACTCTGCCGCCCTGTCGCTTGGCGTCGCTAAGACCCGGCGGCTCCCGCCGGCTCTAGATCGGCGAAGAGGGCAGACACGAACTCGTGCGGCTGGAAGCGGGCCAGGTCGCTGGCCTGTTCGCCGACGCCCAGGAACTTGACGGGCAACTTGAACTGCTGCCAGATCGGGATCACGACGCCTCCCTTGGCCGAACCGTCGATCTTGGCCAGCACGATGCCGGTGCACTGCACGGCCTCGGTGAAGCCGCGGGCCTGGCTGATGCCGTTCTGGCCGCCGGTGGCGTCGAGCACCAGCAACACTTCGTGCGGCGCCTCGGGCACGAGCTTCGAGATCACCCGCTGCACCTTGCCGAGCTCTTGCATCAGGTTGGCCTGCGTTTGCAGGCGGCCGGCGGTGTCGACCACGCAGACATCGGCCCCTGACTCGATCGCCCGGGCGACCGCGCGGTGGGCCACGCTGGCCGGATCGACGCCTTGCGGCCCGCGCACGACCTCGGCCCCCAGCCGCTCTCCCCACACGCCGAGTTGCTCGACGGCCGCCGCGCGAAACGTGTCGGCGGCGCCGAGCACCACCGTTTTGCCTTGGTCCTGCAGCCAGCGGGTGAGCTTGGCGATGGAGGTCGTCTTGCCGGAGCCGTTCACGCCCACGACCATGACCACGGTCGGCTTGGTCGCGGCGAAGCGGACCGCCTCGGGCTCGGGGGGCATCAGGCTCTCGAGTTTGGCTTTCACGGCCGTCAGCAGATCTTCCATGTGGACGACGCGGCCGCGGAACTCGCGGCCGATCTCGTCGCGCGTAGCGCGGGCGGCCTCGACCCCCATGTCGGTCTTGATCAGCGCGGCGAACAGCTCCTCGAGGAACTGATCGTCCAAGAGCCGCCCCGCGGTCTTGAAGAGATCGCGGATGTCGGTGTTGAGCAGTTGTGTGGTCTTCTTCAGACCCTGCTTGAACTTATCGAACAAACCCATCGGCGTGTGGTTCCGGCTACTAGACCAATGATTCAGGCGGCGTTGTTTCTAACTACTCGCGGCGGCAACATGCCGAAAGTTGCCGTTCGACCACGAAGACACAAAGAATGCATTTCCCGCCAAGGAGCGAAGCCCGCAAAGATGCAGTTCTTACTTCGCTATGCTTGCGGCTTTGCGAGAAACAATCGGTTCTTCCTTGTGTCTTCGTACCTTTGTGGTTCAAAAATCCCGGCGTCCTACGGGGATGTCTGGTCAAGGTTGCGGGGCTTCGCTGGCTCCGGGCTGGCGCTGGAGGAAGCGGTCGAGGATGCCGTTGACGAAGTGGGCCGAGTGCGCGGTGCCGTAGCGCTTGGCCAGCTCGACCGCCTCGTTGATGGCTACGCGTCCCGGCGTGTCGGAGAACAGGATCTCGAAGGCGCCCAGCCGCAGCACGTTGCGGTCGGTGGCGGCCATCCGCTGCAAGCTCCAGTTGTCGGCCGTTTGGCCCAGCAGTTGATCGAGCTCGCCGCGGTTGCGGCGCACGCCCGCCACCAGCGAGCGGCCGAAGGCCACCAGCTCATCGCCGCGCAGCCGGCGGCGGAGGAATTCGTCGGCGCGGCCCGGATTGGTTCCCGGGTTCAGGTCGTCTTGAAAGAGAACCTGCAACGCCACTTCGCGGGCTCGACTTCGACGGGCCATGCTCCTCGCCAACGGGGTTACTTGTTGCGCCGAGCCGCGGGTTGCGGCGGGATGTCCACATCCAGGCCGTTGAGCTGGCCGAAGAGATCGGCCATGCGCAGGGCGGCCAGGGCGCACTCATGCCCCTTGTTGCCCTGGTTGCCCCCCGAGCGATGAATCGCTTGCTCGAGCGTGTCGCAGGTCAGGACGCCGAAGAGCACGGGGCACGAGGACCGCAGCCCCACTTCCATCAGCCCTTCGCTGAGCGCGCGGTTGATGTGCTGGTCGTGGGTCGTCTCTCCACGAATCACGGCGCCCAGGCAGACCACGGCCGCCACGTCGGTTTCATTAGCCAGGTAGTCGGCGACGAGCGGAATCTCGAAAGCCCCTGGCACCCACACCAGGTCGATGTCGTCTTCGGCCACGCCGTGTTCGGCGAAACCGGCCCGCGCGCCGGCCACCAGCTTCGCAGTGATCGACTCGTTGAAGCGCGACGCCACGATGGCGAAGCGATGCTCGCCCGCCTGCAGCCGACCCTCGAATTCTCGGACCATGGGAATGCCGATTCCTGACGCCAAACGCCCCGCAGGCATTATAGCGTGTGGCCGCTCGGGCGTTCAGGGCCCTGGGGCGTCCGCCGAGCTTCGAAAAGGAGGCGCAGGGGCAGGAAATGCCGCGGAACTCAGCTTTTCAGGCTCATCAGGAACTCGGCGTTGCTCGAGGTCTTCTGCAGCCGCTTGACGAGCAGCTCCATGGCGTCGGGGCCGTTCATGTCGTGCAGCAGCCGTCGCAGCAGGCAGATGCGGCGGTACTCCTCGGGGTCGAGCAACATCTCCTCGCGGCGCGTGCCCGAGCGGGGGATGTCCATCGAGGGCCAAATCCGCTTGTCCACGAGCCGGCGGTCGAGCACGATCTCGAGATTGCCGGTCCCCTTGAACTCCTCGAAGATCACGTCGTCCATCTTGCTGCCCGTCTCTACGAGCGCGGTGGCCAGGATCGTGAGCGAGCCCCCCTCCTCCACCTTGCGGGCCGAGCCGAAGAACCGCTTGGGCCGCTGCAGGGCGTTGGCGTCGACGCCGCCCGACAGGATCTTGCCCGAGTGCGGGCACTCCGAGTTCCAGGCCCGCGCCAGCCGGGTGATCGAGTCGAGGAAGATCACCACATCGTAGCCGTACTCGACCATCCGCTTGGCCTTCTCGATGACCATCTCCGACACTTGAATGTGGCGGGCGGCCGACTCGTCGAAGGTGGAGCTGATGACCTCGCAGTTGGGGCCCTTGACCTGCCGCTCCATGTCGGTCACTTCTTCCGGCCGCTCGTCGATGAGCAGCATGAAGACGTAGGCGTCGGGGTAGTTGTGCAGCACGGCCTTGGCCATCTTCTGCAGCAAGATGGTTTTGCCGGCCCGCGGCGGGCTGACCACCAGGCCGCGCTGGCCAAAGCCGATCGGCACCATCAGGTCGACCACACGCATGTCAGTTTCCTCGGCGGTGGTCTCGAGCATGATCCGCTTGTCAGGATGAATCGGCGTCAGATCGTCGAAGAAGACCTTCGACGAGAGCAGATTCGGATCCTGGTAGTTGATGGCCTCGACCCGCAGGAGCGCAAAGTAACGCTCGTTTTCCTTGGGGGGGCGAATTTGTCCTGACACCGTGGTGCCCGTCTTCAAGCCGAAGCGGCGGATCTGGCTCGGCGAGACGTAGATGTCGTCGGGGCAGGACAGGTAGTGGTAGTCGGGGCTGCGGAGGAAGCCGAAGCCATCGGGCAGGATTTCGAGCGTCCCCTCGCCGAACATCAAGCCGTTGAGCTTCACCCGCTCCTTGAGGATGCGGAAGATCAGCTCTTGCTTCTTGAGGCCGTTGATTTCAGCGACGTTGGCGCTGCGCGCCTGTTCGATGAGTTCCGGCATCGTCATCCGCTGCAGTTCGGCGATGTGAATGTCGCCGTCGTGCTTAATGCGTTCGAACCGCTGGTCCTGCGCGGCCAGACGATCGGCCTCTTCGGCCAACTCCTCGGCCAGCGAGAGGGGCTCGGAGTCGACGTAGTCCAGCGTCGAACCGTTGTGCCGGGGCGAAGAGCGGGGCTGCAGCTTGGGCCGGCCGCCGCTCGGGTGTTTGGTGTCTGCCATGATGACGATGAGACTCCTCGAATCGGCAATGGGAACGTGTGGCCGGCGCACGGAAGGCGCTAGCGCGGGGAGGGAACCTCGAAGGGGATTACTCGGAAGCCGCTCTGTGGCAGCGCCGAACTGCACCTTGGAAAAGCTGAACTGCGTTGCGCCCCTGCCCTTGAACAAGGGAGCAGGCGGAGGGAATGCGAACTGCAACCGATTGGGGACTGCGGCCCGCCCGCGCGAAAGCCGGCGGCGGACCGGTGGGATCAGGGCGAAGAGGATCTGCGTGTCAGAGGGGGTGTATCGAAGAGTGAGCGCCAATATCGCTCGACTTGCGCCCGCGTGCAAGCGAGCGTATGGGAATTATCTATGATCACATCGGCATGCCGCCGCTTCTCGTCCAAAGATTCCTGGGCGGCCTCACGGGCGGAAAAATCGGCCTCCTGCCAACCTCGCCGCGACACCCGCTCCAGCCTTACGGCGCGGGGCGCGGCAACGAACACGAGCGCGTTGCATTGGCGGTCCCAGCCGGCCTCGAGCATGACGGGTGCGTCGAGCACCGCGACGGGGCACGACTGCGACTGCAAACGCTCGAGTTCCTGCTGCATGAGAGCGCGAATGCGGGGATGAGTCTGTTGTTCAAGATACCTCAGATGCGCCTTGGCCTGCGAGTCCGACTGGGAGAACACTTTCCGTGCCAAGAACGCACGGTCCACATTTCCCTGCGGTGAGATTACTTCGCTGCCAAAGTAGTTTCGCAACGCATCACGCACGTCGGACGTCTCGAGCACCTGATGCCCCAGTTTGTCGGCATCGACGTGGGCGGCCGACAGTCTCGCGAACTCCTGCGCCACCAACGACTTACCGCTGCCGACGCCCCCTAGCAGGCCGATCACGAGCATTCGTCCCCCTCGGCCGGCGTTCTCGGCGCCCGGCCTGCCAAGCACTGCACGGCCACTTTGGCTCCCTCTTGGCACTGATTGAACTCGCGCCACACAAAACCACTTTTTTGTGCAAATGAAGCGTGCCGCTTGCACTCGCCTACAGCGGTTCGCAGGCCGCCCAAGTCGAGCCCACTTTCACGTCAACCCCCAAGGGCACCGAGAGCGGCAACACCGATTCCATGAGCGGCGCGAGCCACCGGCCCATTTCTTCGGCCCGCGCGCGATCTACCTCGAACACCAACTCGTCGTGGATCTGCAAGAGCATGCGCGCCGGGAACCGGGTGGCTTGCAACTGCGCATGCACAGCCAGCATCGCCTTTTTGATGAGGTCGGCGGCCGAACCTTGGATGACTGTATTGATCGCCGTGCGCTCGGCCAGGTTCCGCTGCCGGCCGGCGCTGGAACGCCCGTCGCGCACACCCGCAATCGCCCGGCGCCGCCCCAGGATAGTTGTAACGTAGCCGTTTCTGCGGGCTGCGGCCAGCGTTTGGTCCATGAAGGCGTCGACGCCGGGATAGCGGGCGAAGTAGGCGTCGATGAAGGCGCCGGCCTCCGCTTGCTCGATGCCAAGCTGCTTGGCCAGGCCGAAGGCGCTCTGCCCGTAGACGACGCCAAAGTTCACTGCCTTGGCGGCGCGGCGCTGGTCTTTGGTCACCGCGTCGAGCGCGACCCCGTTGACTTGACTGGCGACCAACGCGTGGATGTCGTCGCCGCGGGCGAAGGCTTCGCAGAGCGCGGCGTCCTGCGAGTAGTGCGCCAGGATGCGCAGCTCGATCTGCGAGTAGTCGGCCGTGAGCAAGACCCAGTCGTCGGCGCCGGGCAGGAACGCCGAGCGGATTTCGCGTCCTTCGGCGGTGCGGACCGGGATGTTCTGTAGATTCGGATCGCTCGAGCTGAGCCGCCCCGTGGCGGCCACCACCTGATTGAACGACGCGTGGACGCGCCCCGTGCGCGGGTTGACCAGCAGCGGCAAGGCGTCGACGTAGGTCCCCTTGAGCTTGGCGTATTGGCGATACTCGATGATCTTGGCCGGCAGCGGGTGAACGAGCGCCAACTCCTCGAGCACGTCGACGTCAGTGCTGGGACCGGTCTTCGTTTTCTTGAGGACCGGCAGCCGCTGCTCGGCGAAGAGCACTTCGGCGAGCTGCTTGGGCGAGGCGATGTTGAACGCCCGGCCGGCCAGCTCGTGGATCTCGCGCTCGAGCTGTTCGATCCGCGCCTGGTACTGCGCGCTGAGCTCGCCGAGCCGCGCTGTGTCGATGCGCATGCCGTTGAACTCGAGCTCCGCCAATACGTCGAGCAGAGGCGTTTCGAGCTCCGCGAACAGCGGGGCCAGCTCGTTCGCGGCGAGCTTGGGGGCGAGAGCCCGTTCGAGCCGCAGGGCCACGTCGGCGGCTTCGGCCGCGTATTCGGCCACCAGGGCGACCGGCGCGAGCTCGAGCGGGCGCTGGTTCTTGCCGGTCCCGGTCAGGTCCGCGAGCTTGCGCGGGTCGTGGTTCAGATAGCGCCGCGCGAGTTCGTCGAGCGTGTGATTCCTCTCGCCGGCGTCGAGCAGGTAGCTCGCCAGCATGGCGTCGAAGGCAACGCCGGCGAGTTCCACGCCGTGCCCTCGCAGCACGATGCGGTCGACCTTGAGGTTCTGCCCTACCTTGGCGATCCGCGGGTTCTCGAGCACCGGCCGCAACGCGGCCAGCGTTTGCTCGAGGTCGAGCGCGCGGTCCCCCAGCGGCGCCCGGACCGGCACATACCAGGCCTCGCCCGGCTGCCACGCGAAGGCGAGGCCGATGATCTCGGCCGAGCGGGGGTTGGCGCTCGTCGTGAGCGTGTGCAAGGAGATCTGCGTCTGCTGGCCGAGCTGCGCCACGAGTTGCGCGAGCTGCTCCGGCGTGTCGACCGTGCGATAGCTGGCCTGCCACTCGGCGGCCGCCGGTTTGAGGTCGAGGGCGCCGAAGCGAGCCGCGAAGGTGTGGAAGCCGAACTCGGCGAAGAGCGCGGCCAGGCCCGCCTGGTCGACGCCGTCTACGCGTCCCGAACGCCAGTCGAACTCGAGCGGCATATTCGTTTCGAGCCGCACCAGCTCGCGGCAGCGCAAGGCTTGCTCGCGATGAGTGGCCAGGTTGTCGCGCTTCTTCACGCCGTTCACCTGGTCGAGCCCGGCGAGCAGGGCGTCGAGCGAGCCGAACTGGCGAATCAGCTCGGCGGCCGTCTTGGGCCCCACGCCTGGGACGCCAGGCACGTTGTCGACCGAGTCGCCTACCAGCGCCTGGTAGTCGACCACCTGCTCGGGGCGCACGCCCCAATCGGCGGCGAGCGCCACGGCGTCGTAGAGCTGGTTCTTGCGGACGTTATAGATCTGCACGCGCTCGGAGATCAACTGCCGGCAGTCCTTGTCCCCCGTGACGAGGAAGCAATCGGCGCCGGCCGCCGCGCCGCGAAATGCCAGCGTGGCCAGCACGTCGTCGGCCTCGTAGCCCGGCAGTTCGATCGCCGGAATCCGCAAGGCGGCCAGCACGCGGCGAATGGCGGCGAACTGCGGCCGCAAGTCGACCGGCATCTCGCTCCGCTGCCCCTTGTAGGCGGCGTCGAGCGCGTGACGAAACGTGTCGCCCGGCGGGTCGAAGGCGACGATCAGGTAGTCGGGCTGCTTTTTTTCGAGCAAGAACAGCAAATCGCGCGTGAAGCCGAACACGGCGTTCACCGGCTCGCCGCGCGGGCTCGTCATCTCCGGGATCGCGTGGAACACCTGAAAGATCAGGTTGTTGGCGTCGACCAGGTAGATGGTCTGGCCCGGCGCGGGTTCGTTCGGCGCGCTGTCGAGCGGGCTTGATTCGGCTCGACTCTCGATCGCCTCGCCCACGGCAGCCTCCGCCGCCGGCCGCGCGGGAATCGACGCAGCCTCGTCGGCGTCGTCGTCCCAGCCGGGCAAGCGGGTCTGTCGCGTCGAAGGGGGCATGAGCGTATGGCGAGCGCGGGCGGAAGGGAGCGGCGACCCTTGGCGGTCGGGCGGATGAGCAGCGGAGAATCGTAGGTGCGGCTGCCGGAAAGTGTCAAGGCAGTTGCCGGCGCCGAACACGTTTGGCCTTGCGAACGCGGCAGACCCCCGACAAGCACCGCGTCAACGGACGAAAATGAATTCCTTCACGTTGAACAGCACGTGCCCCAGGTCGCTCCAGGCCTCCGTCTCGCTAGCCCCCTCCTGGCGGCGTGTCGAAACGAAGGAACCTGCCGCCGTGAGTTCCGCCGCCGTGGGCTCGCGCGTGAAGGCTTGCAGGTACATGGCTCGTACCAGCGCGGCATCCGTCGATTCGCCCGCCAAGATTTGCTCGGCCCAATGCCGAGCCTGTTCGTGGACGAGCGGATTGTTCAGCAGGGCGAGTGCCTGCGCCGGCACGTTCGTGGTTCCGCGGCGGCCGACCGTGCTGAAGGGCTGAGGGAAGTCGAAGGCCAGGAGCAGCGGCGAGAGGAAATTCCGCCGCACGCCGACATACAGCGTGCGACGCCCGCCGCCGTCGAGCGGACCGGAGGCGCTGGGGCGGCCGCGGCCGGCCATGGAGTCGGTGAGATACGGGGTGACGCTCGGGCCCCCGACCGTGCGGTCGAGCCGTCCTGAAACGGCGAGCACCGCGTCGCGAATCGCCTCGGCCTCGAGACGGCGTACGTTCATGCGGTGCAGCAGGCGGTTGTTCGGATCGATCGCCGCGGCGGCCGGGTTGGCGTCGCTCGACTGTTGGTAGGCGGCCGACAACAGGATTTGCCGATGGAGCGTTTTGATCGACCAACCCGAGGCGACGAACTCGCTCGCCAGCCAATCGAGCAACTCAGGGTGGCTGGGGGCTTCGCCCATGTGGCCGAAGTCGTCCGGCGTGGCGACCAAACCCGTGCCGAAGTGTTGCTTCCAGACCCGGTTGACCAGCACGCGGGCCAACAGCGGGTTGTCGGCGCTGGCGATGCGGCGGGCGAGCGCGAGTCGGCCGCTGCCGGCCTCGGGGGCCGACTCGCTCGCGCTCGACAGCGCTTCGAGAAACCGCCGCTCGACCAGGTCGCCCAGATTCTTGGGATTGCCGCGGATGTGGACCCGCTCGTTCTCGCCGTCGCCGTCGACCATCACCATGGCGCGGCGGCCAAAGGCGACCTGCCCGTTCAGTTCGGCCAAACGCGATGAAAATTCAACGGGCAGAGGTTCGGTCGCGAAGCCTTCGCCCTGCCATAGCTCGGGCAACCAGGCGGCCACCTGTCGGTCGGGGCAGTTGGACTCGCAAGCACCCGCGGCCGCCGCGCGAAGCTGCTTGGCGGTCAATTCAGCCAGCGCCTCCACAGACGCGTCGCTCTCGAGCGCGGCCAGCAAGCCCTCGGGCAGAGCCGCGGAGGGAGGCTCGCCGTCGGCCGGCAGCAGGGCGACGTGTTCGAGCGCCGCGTAGCCTGCGCCGCGATCGAGCACTTCGACATAGGCGCGGTGGCCAACCCATTTGCTCACGTCGCGGACGATCCAGCGCAGCTCGTCGCCATGATCGAGGCGTACGATGAGGCCGCCGTAGATCGGATCTTGGATCCGCTGGAAGCCGTCGATGATCAGCCGCAGCACGGCCCCGCGTCCCGCCGCACGGTACGCGATCTTCGGGCCCGTGATCTCGAAGGTCGGCGACCGTAACGAGCCTTCGAGCCGCGGCAACAACAGGCCGCTGTGGGCCACGCCCGGAGGCACGAACTCCGTTGGGCCGCCGGGTTCGTAGGCGGGCAAGGGCTGCCATGCCTGCGTCGGCCCAGCGCCGAACGCCTCGCCGGAGACGTACCAGGCGCCGAAGGTCGGGCCAGTGAACGCGAGACTCGAGGTTGGAGGCGCTGCCTTCGTCGACGCCGCCCGCAGTCGGTCGAGCAACGTCTGCCGTGCTGAAGCAACGTCGGCCGCCGGCGTCTGCCCCAGCACGGAGAGCGCGTGCAGCGGGTGCGCAGGGTTGCCGCGGGCACGCTCGAGCCGCGCCGCCCAGAGCCGCACTCGATCAGCATCGAGCCCGGCAGCGCTTGCCGAGCGGCTGACGGGATCATCGTCGCCGCCGGTTTCGCGCGGCGCGAGCGCCGAACTCGGCAGCGCCGCCGCAGCCGTGAGCACCTTGGCGAGATCGTCGAGCTGAGTCGCTTTCGCGTGCAGCCGCTCCGCCGCAAGCTTGGCCCGCGCCGCCGCCAGGCCGGCTGCTTCGGCCGCCAGCTTCTGCCGGGACGCGGGATCGTCGATCGGCGCCTCGTCGTACCGGGAGCTTTGCAGGTAGCCGCACAGGGCGTAGTAGTCCTTGGTCGAGATGGCGTCGAACTTGTGGTCGTGGCAGCGGGCGCAGGCGATCGTCAGCCCCAAGAAGGTCTTGCCGAAGACGTCGAGTTGGTTGTCGATCCGGTCGGCCTCGTCCGCCCGCACGTCGACCGGCGAATGCACCGACTCCCCCAGGTACCAAAACCCGGTGCCGATGATCGACTCGTTGAACCCCTCGCCAGCGTTGCGCCGCGGCGCAGGCAGCAGATCGCCCGCGATGTGTTCGACGACGAACTGGTCGTAGGGCAGGTCTTCGTTGAATGCCCGCACCACGTAGTCTCGATACTCGAAGGCATCGGGCAGCACGAAGTCGAACTCGTGCCCGGCGGTCTCGGCATAGCGGACCAGGTCGAGCCAGTGGCGGGCCCAGCGTTCGCCATAATGTGGCGAAGCGAGCAACCGCTCGACGACGCGCTCGAACGCCTGGGGCGAGTCGTCGGCCCGATAGGCCGCGAGCTCGGCCGGCGTGGGGGGCAAACCCGTGAGATCGAACGTAACGCGGCGCAGCAGCGTCGGCTTGTCCGCAGCCGCGGCGGAGGAAAGACTGGCGGCTTCGAGCTTGGCCAGCACGAAGCGGTCGATCGGCGTGGTTGGCCAGGCCGTATTCTTGACGGGCGGCTGCTCAGGGCGAACGACCGACCGGAACGACCAGAAGTTGGCCCGCTCGGCCTGGTCGAAGGGAGTGGGCTTGGGCCCGGCGGGATCGCCGGCGTGGGCGTCGTGCTCGGGCCAGGGGGCGCCCAGCTCGACCCACTTCACGAGCACCGCGATCTCCTCGTCGGCCAGCTTCGTGTCGGGGGGCATCTGCACGAGCTCGCCGTGCCGCACGGCGTCGATCAGCAGGCTCTCCTCGGGTTTGCCGGGCTGAACCGCCGGCCCGCTGCCGCCGCCCGTGATGAGCGCCGCGCGCGAGTCGAGCCGCAGATCGGCCTCCTGGGCTTCCGCGCCGTGGCACTCGTAGCAGCGAGACGCGAGCAGCGGGCGAACCTGCTTCTCGAAGAACTCGAGGACCTCGCCCGTCGCGGCGGCCGGTTGCTCCGGCAGCTCCGCGCCCTGGGCGGCAGCGCCCCAAGCGATGACCAAGGCCACGATCCCGGCGGTTCGCAGGGGCGGCCAAGATCGCTTCATGGCGGGCTTCCGAGGAAAGCGGCAGCGCTAGGCCCGCGGCGTGCCCAACAGGGGCAGGGTCAGCCGGGGCAAGCGCTTGTCGAAATGTCTGCGGCAGGAAGTTCAGGCGGGTCGCTAGCTTGCAGTCTAACCGTGGCGGGGCGCGCGGGTCAATTCGGTCGGCGGTCGGCTTATTTGGGCGTAGTTGAAGAGCCGTCGCGAGCTTTCAGGGGCTCCTTTTCGTCCGATATCTCGGTCGGTTCGAGGGAATCTAGGAAATGGTCAACTGCTCGTTCCGAAACCATTCCCTCGACGAACACAACTAAGGCATCGAACGAATGTTGCCCGACCAAGAATGTGCGAGATCGGAGTACGTACTTCAGGCCATGTCTTTCTGCCTGCCTCGTGTAGTCGTGCCCTCGCAGGCCACGCTGCTGTACGGGCTGGTCGCGGATCAGTTTCACGCCGAGGCCCTCGGAAACGAGTCTGGCGGCTAGGTCGAATCGCTCTTCCTCTGTGTATGTTTCAGCCACAGATGGATTGTATTCTGCGACGGCCAAGTTCCAGTCGGCGAGTCCCTTCGAGACCCTGAAGCGAACCAGTGAGACGTCGCCGAGCCTCGATTTCACGACGGATTCGCTTCGAACCGGAGCGGATGGCATCGCGACGGCAACTCCAACATTCTCCGGTGCGAGTCGCTTCCATCCGCCCTGTCGTTTAGCAGCTTCGGCATCGATTTCCCAAAGGGCGTAGGTCGCTCTGATTGCGATCTCCTCGTCTTTGGAATCGGCCAGTCGCGCTAGAGTTGGCGCGGCTGGCAACGCAAAGGCCTCCAACGCTCCCAAGCCATCGATCGAGGGAAGAAGCACGTTCGGATCCGAATCGCTCAGGCGATCCATGAGTTGCACCACCACTTTTTCTGGTGGTGCGCCGCAACTCCTGAGTAGATGAACCGCAGGCCAACGCACGTCAGCATCGGGGTCTTTCGCGAGTACCGCGAGCACCTCAAACGCGGTTGGATCATGGAAGATGACCCGGGTTTGGGGCGTGACTCCGCGTGCCCGACCGTCATCCAGAACGAACGCACGCCAGTAGCTCGTAGGGAGCCCTCGATAGAATGCCTCGCCTCGCATCCATCCCAAGAGCGCCAGATGCTTCTGGTTCCAACCTGCGAATCCAAGCGCGACGCCGAGAAGGATCAACGAAGTGATCAAGAATGCGCGCCGCCGTCCCCATAAGAGCCGCGAACACTCTCGCGCGGCGCGTTCGAAGGTGCGAAACTCGGCCCTTATTCTGCGGCCAAATCCCTTCCGGTCGGCCATCTAAGCCCCCGATTCCGCCACCAAATGCCCGCGCACGAACTCCTCGTTCAGCGTCACCCCCAGCCCCGGCCCGTCGGGGGCGCTGATCCAGCCGTCCTTGGCCTGCACCTTTTCGTGCGTCAGTTCGTGCCGCAGCGGCGAGTCTTCCACGCAGTCCTCGAACAGGAAGGCGTCGCGGCAGGTGACGAGCCAGTGCAGGCTGGCAGCTACGGTGATCGGGCTCGTGTAGCAGTGGTTGCAGAGCCGGGCGCCGATCTCTTCGACGCGCGAGCGGATGTAGGCCGAGTCGGTGAAGCCGTTGCGCGAAAGGTCGACCTGGTAGACGTCGAGGGCGCGGCGGTCGATCAGCGGCCGGAAGGCCTCGCGGCCGCATTCTTCCTCGCCGGCGGCGATCGGCACCGGCGAGCGGTCGCGGAGCCAGACGTAGCCGTCGACGTCGGAGGGCCAGAGCGGCTCCTCGAGCCACTCGATGCCATAGTCGGCGAACGACTTCGCCCGCCGCAGCGCGGTGCGGGCATCCCACACGCAGCCCGCGTCGATCAGCAGCGTGGCGTCGCCAATGCCTTCGCGAGCGCCGCGGACCAGGTCGACGTCGACGGCTTCGCTCGTGCCCATCGGCTCCCAGCCGAACTTGACGGCGCGGTAGCCGGCCTCGCGCCAGCGCTGGCCGATCTCGGCCGTTTGGCGTCCATCGCGGCCGAAGAGGATCGACGCATATGCTTTGATCCGCTCGTGCTGCTTGCCGCCGAGCAGTCGATGGATCGGCTGGCCGAAGGCCTTGCCTTTGAGGTCCCAAAGGGCCATGTCGATGGCGCTCATGGCGGCGATCGTCACGCTCGAGCGGCCAAAGTACATGGTGCGGCGATACATCTTCTGCCACAGCCGCTCGTGCTCGAGCGGGTTCTCGCCGACCAAGATCTCGCGGAGGCCGCAGGCCACGTTGTGGCTGAAGGGGGCGTCGACCACGGCCTTGACTACCTCGGGCGAAGCGTCGGCCTCGCCAATGCCTTCGAGGCCGTCGTCGGTGCGGACGCGCACGAGCACCGAATCTTGACTGCTGGCGGTCTTGGCCTCGACGTGCTCGATGCGGAGGACTTGGCAAACGACGTGGGTGATTTTCATGGGCTGGGAGCGGGGGGCCGGGGCGGGGAAAGCGGAGGCCCTACGATGGTAGACCGGAGGGACGCTCAGCGGCAAGCGGCCCTCGGCGGAGTGAGGGCCGCACGCCAGCGGCAGATTTATGGCACGCGACAGGCGCCAAGCCGGTGTCAGCTGGCCCAGCCGCTTCCAGCCGCGTTCGCGGATCAGCTTCGCAAGCGCTATCAGTTCCCCTCGGTGTCATCGCCGGGGATCTGTACGATGCCTTCGCTGGCGATGCCCAGGTCCTGCCAGTGGGCCGCGGGGGCTAAAACGCTCGTCTCACGACCGCCGCCACTGCCACCACAAGCCACACAAGACAGGACAAGAACTGGCACGCGGCGATATTACTCGGCACAAAACCTCTTGGTGACACCACAAGGAGCCACAGGATTGGCAAGGTGACTCCCGCTGCAATTCCGGCGATTTGCCAATAGGCAAAGAGCACGTAGGGTAGTACCAGGGTTACGGCGGCGACGGTCAATGCTAGCCCGAGCCTTAGCAAGGCTTCGAAGTCGTCACTCACGGCATTGCTCCAATAGGTTGGCAAAGGCGCCGGAATTGCGCAGTTCATTGTAAGTTCCCGGCGCCAGCCTCCTACACTCTTGGTCACCTTACCCATCTCCAACTGCGGGTTTCGGGAGGCAATTGGTAGACCGGAGGGCCGCTCAGCGGCAAGCGGCCCTCGCCGCAGCTCGCGCTCATCGCCCTAGCGGTCGCGCAGATAGCGTCGCGTCTCGCTCAGTCCCGAGAGCGTCGCCGAGAGGCCTTCGATCTGCGGGGCGAGGTAGGGAATGCCTGGGTGGGGCAAGAAACCGCGGAAGTCGGCCGGCAGCGGCACGACCTCCACGCCGTGCCGCCGCGCCAGGTTCACGGCCCGCGGCAGATGCCAGGCCGAGGTCACCAGGCCGAGCCGCACCCAACCGCGCTGGCGGGCCAGTTTGGCCAGGGCGATCAACTCTCTCTCGGTGTCTTCGCCCGGGATCTGCACGATGCGGTCGGCGGCGATGCCGAAGTCCTGCCAAATCTGCGCCGTGCTTTCTCCCGGCGACTGCTGGCCAGGATATAGCTCCGAGTTCGCGCTGCCGCTGGTGATGAGCCAAGGCGTGCGGCCCGTATGGTAGAGCCGCGCGCCCAGGGCCACGCGATCGGCGGCGTTGGTCAACTCGGCCTGGCCGTTGGGCGCGGTCACCGTGCCGCCGCCGAGCACGAGCACGGCGTCGAGCGGCTGCGTGGCCAGCGGATCGACCGAGCGGAAGTCTCGCTCGAGCCAGGCCAAGAGCGCCATGCCGGTCCAGGAGTTTCCCAGCACGGTCAGCGAGACCCAGATCACCGCCCACAATATTCGCCCCGCCCGGCTCATCGTCCGCCAACTGATGATCCCCAAGGCTAGCAAGCCCAGCCACAGCAAGCCCACCGGCTGCACGAGCGCGGCCAGCATGACCCACAGCATGACGCTCGGCGGCCACGTGATCGCCGCCCCGACCGCCAGACCAGCGGCGACCACGGCGGCCAGGCGGCGCGACCGCGCGGACCGCTCTCCGCCCCCGCAGGCCGCGAACCAGCAGGCAAGGAGCGCGGAGAGGAGAAACGCCAGCCAGAGCATGAGCACAGAACGCCGGGAACGTCGTGGGAGTTCCGGCGTTCTACGGCCCGGCCGGCGGCAAAGTTCTGCGGTTTGCCGCCGACCGCGGTCACTTCGAAGCGACCGGCCCCTACGCGATCAACTCCTTCACCACCGTCCCGCTTACATCCGTCAGCCGCATGTCGCGGCTCATGTGCCGAAACGTCAGCTTCAGGTGGTCGATGCCCAGGAGGTGCAGGCAGGTGGCGTGCAGGTCGGGCACCGACACGCGGTTCTCGACCGCGTTGTAGCCGAACTCATCGGTGGCGCCGTACATCTGGCCCCCCTTCGAGCCGCCGCCAGCCAGCCACATCGTGAAGCCGCGCGGGTTGTGGTCGCGGCCGACCGAGCCTTGGTTGGTGGGCAGGCGGCCGAATTCGCCCCCCCAAATGATCAGCGTCGAGTCAAGCAACCCGCGCTGCTTGAGATCGGTGAGCAGCCCATAGACCGGGCGGTCGATCTCGGGGCAGTGCGTGTCGTGATTCTCCTTGATGCCGAAGTGGGCGTCCCAGCTTTGCTGCTGGTGCCCGCCGGCCGAGTAGAGCTGCACGAACCGCACGCCGCGCTCCACCATCCGCCGCGCCATCAAACACTGCCGGCCGAAGTATTCGCTGACTGGCGCGTCGAGCCCGTAGAGCTTGCGCACGTGCTCCGGCTCGTCGTCGAGACTCACCGCCTCGGGCGCCGATTGCTGCATCCGGTAGGCCAGCTCATAGCTGGCGATGCGGGCTGCCAGGTCGGCCTCGGCCGGGTGCCGCGCCAGGTGGTCTTCGTTCAGCTTGGCCACCATCTTGAGCCGGGCTCGCTGCTGCTCGGGCGAGATGTTGGCGGGCGGCTTGAGGTCGACGATCGGGTCGCCGGTGCTGCGGAGCGGCGTGCCCTGATAGGCGGCCGGCAGAAACCCGGCGGTCCAGTTTTGCGCGCCGCCGATGGGGCCGCCGCGATGGTCCCACATCACCACGAACGACGGCAGGCTGTCGGTCTCGCTCCCCAGGCCGTAGGTGACCCACGAGCCCATGCTCGGCCGCCCCGGCAGCAGGAAGCCCGTGTTCATTTGGAACAAGGCCGGCGCATGGTTGTTCGACTCGCAGTGCATCGAGCGGATGACGCACAGGTCGTCGGCGCACTTGGCCGTTTCGGGAAACATCTCCGAGATGTCGATGCCTGCCTGGCCGTACTTGGCGAACTTGTAGGGGCTCTTGAAGGCCGTGGGCTTGGTGTCGCCGAAGAAGGCGTCTTCGGCCTTGAAGACGGGAATCGGCTTGCCGTGCCACTTGTCGAGGGCCGGCTTGGGATCGAACAGGTCGACCTGGCTCGGGCCGCCGTAGCAGAAGATGAAGATCACCGCCTTGGCCTTGGCCTCGTGATGGCCGGCCTTGGGGGCCAGCGGATTCAGCGAAGCCACGGTTTCGTTCGCCTGGGCCGAGTTCGCGAGCAGCCCATCGCGGTCGAGCAGGTACTGCAAGGCCAGCGAAGCGAAGCCGCCGCCGGTGGCCTGCAGGAACTTCCGCCGATTCCAGATCGAGGGAAAGTGCCCCATGTTGCAGCGATGCGCATCAGGCGAGGGAGCGGCGGGGTCGAACATCAGGCAGGCTCCGAACGGGCGAGAGGCGGGACAACTCATTGTAACGTCCCGTGCCTGCCGTTGCGAAGGCGCGACCCACCGGCGGAGAGAGCGCCCGAAGGGGCCGCCGACAAAAGAATGCTTACGAAAAACAACGGGCCGCGGCCAGCTCGAGAGGCGTCAAGTTCCGGCCGCGGCCCGTGCTCACGAAAAGCTGGAGCCACTTTACGGCGGGAATCGCCGAGGGCCAAGAGGCTACACCGAAAGCTCACCGAGGAGTAACGGCCCGTTCACGAAGTCCGGTGCTGCCGCAAAGAACCGCGCCCGGCGAGCGGCCCGGCGTAAGCCGGCCGACTGAAGCGCGCTTGGTTGCTTGCCGGCGTTGGTCAGCCAGCTCAGGCTGGCCGCTCGCCGGCACGGGCGACGGCGGCATGCCGGGCCTTGAGCCAAGCCACCCTTCTGGCGAGCGGCCCGGCGTAGGCCGGCCGACGAACCGCGGGAGCATCGGCCGGCTTACGTCAGGTCGCTCGCCGGTGCACTAGCCCGTTCGTTCCACCGCCGTGAGCAGCAACTCCGGCAAGTCGTCCACCCCTTGCAGGTCGTCGGCGATTCGCGGATGAACGAAAATCCGCACGCGCTTCACGTAGTCGTCGAACTGCTCCTTGGCTAGCGTGCGTACTACCGGCGAGACCTCGCCGAGTTGCCGGTAGCGGCGCTCCTTGGCGAAGTAGACCTCGACGTTGAACTCCACCTCGCGTTCCACCGGCGGCGCATCGAACAGCACTTCGTGAGGGGCCACCACGCGCCCGAGCCGCGTGCTGGCCACCGCCGCGAACTTTTCGGCGCAGGCAGCCAGCCACGGATAGGGCCGGCGAGTCAGTTGATCGTAGAGCGCCCGCTGCTCGAAGAAGCTGTATTGCGCCAATCGCTTGTAGAGCCGCCGCGAGGGGCCGAACAGGGCGTCGAGCAGCTCGCGGGCAGGTCCGTCTCCTGCGGTGCGCTGCATTTCGGCGATCATCTCGGCCTCGCTCAGTCGAAACAACGCATCGAGATCGAGCGAGCCATGCAGCAGGAAGAACGCCCGCTGCAGCATGGCCGTGGCGGCGCGGACCGCGTGGTGCCAATAGACTTCGCTGAACATCACGTAGCGGGCGAAGACCATCATCTCGGCGGCAGTCTTGCCCTTCTCGCTGATCGCCAGCCCGTCGCCGGCCGCGTTCAAACAGAGGCTGCCAATGAGGCGGCCGACGTCGAAGTTGCGGCCGTAAGGAACTCCGGCGTGCAGGCTGTCGCGGGCCAGGTAGTCCATCTTGTCGATGTCGATCGGGCCCGAAAGCATGCTCGCCAGAATCTTGGTCCGCGGCTCGCGCGGCTTCGCGGAGAGCAGCGCCACCACGTCGCGGGGATTGATGTGCCAATCGTCGCGCAGGGCGTCGGCTAATTCTCCTTCGAGCAGGAAGCTGTTGGCGAACAGCTCGTGCTGCGGCACATTGGGCAGGCGAATGTCTTCGATCGGATGGCAAAAGGGCCAATGCCCCAGATCGTGCAGCAGCGCGGCGACCAGAAACAACTCGGCGTCTTCCACCCGCACGATCGCGGCGAACCGCTCGTCGTAGGACAAGCGGCGGAGGAACAGGAGCGCCAGCCGGTAGACCCCCAGCGAATGCTCGAACCGGCTGTGATGAGCCGCCGGATAGACGAGCGACACCAAGCCCAACTGGCTGATCTTGGCCAGCCGGCGGAACTCCCGCGCGTCGACGATCGACCGCACCCGCGGCGTGAGCGGCACGTCGATCTCGGGCGGAATCCGCACGAGCGCGCTGCCGGCGTCGAGCCCGGCGATTTCGGGGATGTCGCGGAGGGTATCGGGCATATTGGACGAAGCTTGTCAGGTGGGCGCGCCGCCGGTTGGCGCGTCGTAGCGAGTCAATGTAACCGTTCTGCGCCATGGCGGAGTAGGCCTGCCAGCAGACGAGCTTGCACGCCTGCACTCGCTGTTGTGGGTCGCCCATGGCCTACCCCACATCCCCCAGCTCGAGCACCGCCCCATACCGCGCAATCACCTGCCGCCGCAGCAGCGCATGTTCCGGGCGCTCGAGTCGCGGATCGCCTTCGACGAAGGCCCGCGCGTCGCGGCGGGCTTCTTCGAGGAGGGGCGTATCGCGGGTGACGTCGGCGATCCGCATCGCCGGCATTCCGTGCTGCTTGGTCCCCAGCAGTTCGCCGGGGCCGCGGAGCTCGAGGTCGAGCTCCGCCAGGCGGAAACCGTCGTCGAGATCCACGAGTGCCTGCAGCCGCGATTCCGCCTCGGGGCTTGTCGTGCCGGCGAACAGGCAGCAGAAGCCGGGGTGCGTGCCGCGGGCGACGCGGCCGCGGAGCTGGTGGAGCTGCGCCAGGCCGAACCGCTCGGCGTTTTCGATCGTGAGCACGGTGGCGTTGGCCACGTCGACCCCCACCTCGACGAGCGAGGTGGCCACGAGCGCCTGCGTTTCGCCTTCGCGAAACCGCGTCATCGCGGTCTCCTTCTCCGCCGAGGTCATCCGCCCGTGCAGCAGGTCGACGCGGAATTCCTCGAGCTCGCCGTTGGCCAGGCTTTCGAACACCTCTTCGGCGCTCGCTCCGTTCCAGTTCTCCGACGCCTCGACGAGCGGCGTCACTACGTAGGCCTGCCGCCCCTCGCGCAGCTTGCGGCGGACGAAGTCCCACCAGCGGTCGCGCTGCTCGGGCTTGGCCAGGTAGGTATTCACCTTCTGCCGGCCGGCCGGCGCCTCGCGGAGCGAGCTGACGTCGAGGTCGCCGAACACGGTCATGGCGATCGAGCGCGGAATCGGCGTGGCGGTCATCACCAGGTAGTGCGGCGCGGCGCCGGCCCCCTTGAGGCGGGCCCGCTGCTCGACGCCGAACTTGTGCTGCTCGTCGATCACCACCAGCCCCAGCCGCGCGAACTCCACCCCTTCCTGCACGACGGCCTGGGTGCCGATCACCAGGTCGATCGAGCCATCGGCGATGCCGGCCAGCGCCGCGCGGCGCTCCGCGGCCGAGAGCCCGCCGGTGAGCAGCGTCACCCGCGCGCGGGCCGCGGCAAGCAGCCCCGCCAGGGTGCGATGGTGCTGCTGGGCCAGGATTTCCGTGGGGGCCATGAGCACGGCCTGCTGCCGGTGGGCCACGGCCAGCAGCATGGAGTACACGGCGATCGCAGTTTTGCCGCTGCCGACTTCGCCTTGCAGCAACCGGTTCATCGGCACGGTCTGCGCCAGGTCGGCCACGATCTGGGCGATGGCCTCGTTCTGCCCCGCGGTGAACTCGAACGGGAACAGCCGGCGGATGCGGGCATCGATTAGGGCGCTCGCCGGCAGGGCCGGCGCCGCGGCTGCCCGCTGCGCCTTGCGGCGCTTCACGGCCAGGGCCGTTTGCAGCACGAACAGCTCCTGATACACCAGCCGCCGCCGCGCGAGGGCGAGCAACTCCATCGACTGCGGGTAGTGGATCTGCTCGATCGCCTGGTTGATGGGGAGCAGGTTGTGGGCCTGGCGGTAGGGCTCGGGAAAGACGTCTTCGAGCTGCCCCAGGCACTTCTCGAGCGCGGCGGCGCTGGCCTTGCGCAGGTTGCTTTGGTTCAGCCCTTCGGTGAGCGGGTAGATGGGCAGGATTTGCCCCGGGGGGGGCTGCTCGTCTTGGTCGAGGGGCTGGATGCGGGGGTGGGCCATCTGCCAGCGGCCGCCGTCGAGCTTGGGCTTGCCGGTCAGCAGCATGCGGTCGCCGCGGCGGAACTTGTCTTGCAGGAACGGCTGGTTGAACCAGAGGCCCCGCAGGTAATCCGCGCCGCAGCGGAAGAGCACACCCAGGACCGAGCGGCCGCTGCGGCCGGCGCGGAGTTCGACCTCTTCGACCTGGCCAATGACACTCGCGACCTGGCCCTCTGCGAACTCGGCGATCGTGCGGAGTTGGCTGAGGTCTTCGTAGTCGCGGGGGAAATGAAAAAGCAGGTCCCCCGCAGTGCGCAGTTCGAGCCGCGCGAACGATTCTGCCCGCTGCGGACCGACGCCGCGAAGAAACTGAATGGGAGTTGCAAGCGCGGCCGCCGCCGCCGTTCCACCAGCCATAACGGCATTGTAGCGGAGAAGGACGCGGGATGGGGCGAGCGCCGTTACCGGTCGCTGGCCTGTTGCGTCGCCGGCGCCGGCGGTTCGAGCCAGCCGCGCGTCAGGTAGTCGCTGAAGGTGAACGTGAGCAGGATGCCAAACCAGAGGAAGCCGCCCAGGGCCACGATCCAGGTCAGCTTCTTGCTGTAGATCACGTGCATGAAGAACAGGATCACGAGCCCGGCCTTGGTGAACGCGATCAAGAGCGTGATCGGCAACGCCGAGGCGCCCAGGTCGTAATAGGCCACCGCGACCGTGGCGAACAAGAGCGCCATGAGCAGGCCGAAGATGACCAGGTACATCGCCGTGTGCGATTTGTAGGCGTTGGGGTCCATGGTTAGTGGCGGGCGATCAGGTAGAGCAACGGGAACAGGAAGATCCACACGATGTCGACGAAGTGCCAGTACAGCCCGGCAATTTCGACGGGCGTCGAATGGCCGCCCGTGAAGCGACCCTTCCAGGCGAGCACGGCCAGCGTGCCGAAGATCCCCAGGCCGATGATCATGTGCAGGGCGTGGATGCCGGTCAGGCCGAAGTAGAGCCCGTAGAAGAGCTGCACTCCGGTGGGATCGACGCCCGTGTCATGCACGATGGCCTCCGCGTTGAACGGGAGGCCGCGGATCGGCACCAGGCCGTCGTGATACTTGTGGCTGTACTCGTAAATCTTGATGCCGAGGAACACGGCGCCCAGCACCATCGTGGCGATGAGCAAAAACGTCAGGCGTTCGCGGCGGCGCTGGTGCGCGGCGTCGACCGCCAGCGCCACCGTGAGGCTGCTCACCAGCAGCACCGTGGTGTTGATCGTCCCCCAGACCACGTCCAGGTGGTGGCTGGCCAGGGCAAACGCTTCCGGGTACTTGAAGCGGTAGACCGCATACGTGCCCAGCGCGCCGCCGAAGAACATGATCTCCGTGACCAGAAAGATCCACATCCCCAGCACGCAGGCGTCGTACTGCTGCTCGGCGTTGTCGAAGTGGTGCGCCACGTGGGGCGCGTGAGCAGGACTAGACATGGGCGGCCGCTGGCGCGTGGGGTCCGGGAAGTTCGTAGGCGTCGTGCGTCACCACCGGAGTCTCCGGAAAGTTTTCGGTGATCGGCGGGCTGGGGATCTGCCACTCGAGCCCCGCCGCCCCCCAAGGATTCGCGGGCGCGAGGGCGCCGTAGCGCAGCGACCAGAGCAGGTAGAACATCGGGAAGATGTAGCCCACTCCCAGGATCGAAGCGCCGGCCGTGCTCAGCACGTTGAGCACCTGGAACTCGTGCGGGTACACGTGGTACCGCCGCGGCATGCCCAGGTAACCGAGGACGAACTGCGGGAAGAAGGTGAGGTTGAAGCCGACGAAGATCAAAATGGCCGAGAGCCGCGCCCACGCTTCGGGATACATGCGGCCCGTCATCTTCGGCCACCAGTAGTGAACGCCGCCGACGTAGGCCATCACCGTGCCCCCCACCATGATGTAGTGGAAGTGGGCCACGATGAAGTAGGTGTCGTGAACGTGGACGTCGACCGAGAGCGACGCCAAGAACAGCCCCGTGAGGCCGCCGATCGTGAACAGGCCGACGAAACCCAAGGCATAGAGCAACGGGGTGTCGAACGAGACGGAGCCCCTGTAGAGGGTGGCCGTCCAGTTGAACACCTTGATGGCCGAGGGGATGGCGATCAGCATGCTCAGCACCGAGAAGACCATGCCGGCGAAGGCCGACTGGCCGCTCGTGAACATATGGTGCCCCCAGACCACGAAGCCCAGGATGGCGATGCCCAGGCTGGCGTAGGCGACGAAGCGGTAGCCGAACACGCGGTTGTGGCTGAAGGCGGCCACGAGCTCGCTGATCACGCCGAAGGCCGGCAAGATCATGATGTACACCGCCGGGTGCGAGTAGAACCAGAACAGGTGCTGGAACAGCACCGGATCTCCACCCAGGGCCGGATCGAAGATGCCGATCCCCAAACCGCGCTCGAGCGCCACCAGCAGAATCGTGATCGCCAGCACGGGCGTGCCGAGCACCATGATCAAGCTCGTGGCGTAGTGCGACCACACGAACAGCGGCAGCCGGTGCCAGGTCATCCCGGGGCAGCGCATCATGTGGATCGTGACCATGAAGTTGAGCCCGGTCAGGATCGACGAAAACCCGGTGATGAAGATGCCGATGGCCGTGGCCATCACATAGGTGTTGCTATAGGTGCTGCTGTAAGGGGTGTAGAAGGTCCAGCCGGTGTCGACGCCGCCGGCGAGCATCACCCAAATGGTGAACGCGCCGCCGATCATGTAGAGATACCAGGACAGCAAGTTCAGCTTGGGAAACGCCAGGTCGCGGGCGCCGATCATGATCGGGATCAAAAAGTTCCCCAGCACCGACGGAATCGCCGGCACGAGGAAGAAGAAGATCATGATGATGCCGTGCAGCGTGAACAGCTTGTTGTAGGTCT
Organism: Pirellulales bacterium; assembly: GCA_044221365.1. Taxonomy (GTDB): domain Bacteria; phylum Planctomycetota; class Planctomycetia; order Pirellulales; family JBGAPH01; genus JBGAPH01. The sequence goes on along the minus strand of JBGAPH010000002.1, from coordinate 128,902 downwards.
CGGGCTGCACCAAATCGCCGTCGGGCGTCATCAACTCCAACCGGAACAGCACGGCTGCCGCGCCGCCGATAAAGAAGAACAGCGTGATCGACAGCAGATAGAGGATGCCGATCCGCTTGTGGTCGACCGTGAGCAGCCACGAGGCGACCGTGTAGCCGTTGGTCAGGTAGTCCTTCGGCGGCGGCGCCGGCGGCACGTGGGCGGGGGGCGGGGTCACTTCTGCGCCTCCTGCGCCGCGCCGAGCGAGCGGATGTAGGCGATCAACTGCAACACTTGCTCCTCTCCGATTTGCCCCTCGTATGCCGGCATGATCGGCTGATAGCCGGCCACCACCTTCGTCGCCGACCGCAGGATCGACTCGCGGAGGTAGTTGTCGTCGGCCGTCACCTGATCGCCTGTGGTCAGCGTCACCGGCTTGCCTGCTAGGTTTGCCAGCGAAGGTCCGCGCGATTGCTCGCCCCCGTGGGCCACGTGGCAGCTATCGCAGCGCAACTGCTCGAACAGCTTCTGCCCCGCCACCACCGGGCTTTCGCTGGGGCTGCCGCCGGCCAGCCAAGCCTGGTATTCGTCGGGCTCCATCACGATGACCCGGCCGATCATCCGCGAGTGATTGGTGCCGCAGTATTCGGCGCAGAACAGATGGAACTCGCCGGTCTGCGTGGCCTCGAACCAACACTGCGTGTAGCGGCCGGGCAACACGTCTTGCTTCATCCGGAACGCCGGCACGTAGAAGCTGTGGATCACATCCTGACTGATCATCTGCAATCGGATCGGCTGCCCCTTGGGGACGTGCAGCGTGTCGATTTCGCGGCGGCCCGAGGGGTGCTGCAGCTTCCACATCCACTGCTTGGCCACCACGGTGAACTCCATGGCGCCGGCCGGCGGACGCTGCTGCGTGAAGTACACATCGGCGCTCCACACGAAGATGCCAAGCAGCAGCGGCAGCGGCAGCACGAGCCAGCTCACCTCCATCCACACGCTGGGGTGGAAGGGGGTGCGGTCGATCTTGGCCGAGCGGCGGTAGCGGATCGCGAAGTAGAGGATCAGCGCCGCCACCAGCAGACTGAACACCACCGTGATGGCGACCAGAAAGAAGTACAGCGCGTCGACCTCGGGCGCTACCGTCGAGGCCTGCTGCGGATGAAAAAAGAACTCACTGTTGTTCATGAGGCGTGTTCGAGCTCCGCGGCCGGGGCCGGTTTGCGGCGGTCGCGCCGGAGGGCAAAGATCAGGAAGCCGGCGATCGACGCCACCGTGGCCACGCCGGCCGCTTGGATCACCCGCATCACCGCCAGGCTGTACTTCCCGGTGGCCGGATCGTAGTGGAAGCAGAGGAGCAGAATCTGGTCCACCGGCGTGCCGATCCGCTCCTCCGATGCTTCGACGATTCCTAGCCGCAAGTCGCGCGTGGGGTAGTCGATGCCGTAGAAGTAGCGGGCCAGCTTGCCGTCAGGCGTCGCCAGCATGATGCCCGAGGCATGGGCGTATTGGGCGCTCTTGGGGTCGTACCTGTAGCGGAAGCCAACGGCCTGGGTGACGGCTTCGATGCTGCCGGCCTCGCCCGTCAGGAAGTGCCAGCCCGCGGCCGTTTCGGGCCGGCCATAGCGGGCCAGGTAGCTCTTTTTCTTCTCGGCGGCCAGGGCAGGCGTTTCCTTGGGATCGAAGCTGATCACCACCACGTCGAATTCTTTGCCCGGCGCGAAGTTGAGCGCCTTGAGGCTCTTGGTCACTCCGTTGAGCACTTGAGTGCAGAGCATGGGGCATTCGTAGTAGACGAGCGCGAGCAGCACGGGGCGCTCGCCGAAGTACTTCCGCAGCGGCACGACCTCGCCGGCTTCGTTTTTGAACTGCACGTCGAGCGGCAACGCCTCGCCGAGCCGCTGATCGAGCCCCACGTCCTGCAAGATCCGCTTCCCCTCCATCTGCCCATATTCCGGCGCCTGGGCGCTCGCCGAGTGGCACACGCCGAGGAGAATTGCGGTCAGAACGAAACCACGGAGACACGGAGACACGGAGATGTGCTTTACACCACGAAGGCGCGCAGGCACGAAGCATTCACTCATGTCCTGTCGCTCGCGGCGCCGTGCTCCGAGTTTTTTGCCTTTGTGTCCTTGTGGGTCCAACCGCGCTGAGATCCTCTCCGTGCCTCCGTGTCTCCGTGGTGAAATCATCGCTTGATCTCCTCAACCTTGGCCGGCTCAGCACTGGTAGCGGCGGGCGCTACGGCGGGCCACTTGGGGAGGCCGTCCTTGGCGACGAGTCCGATCGCCGTTTCGATGGGAATCTCAGCGACGCCTTTGGTCTTGTCGACCCACTGCCAGCGCTCGAGGGCCGCGTTCTCCGCCGCGCGAAACGTGCGCAGGTCGTTGGCCGGCACCGGCTGCATTTTCGGGCCCACCGGCGCTCCGCGGAGATCCACGAGCGGCGGCGGCGGCGGATCGGCTTCTTTGGCGTCGGCCAGCAGGAAGTCGAACATGTAGGTCACGACGACCATCGTGATCGCGATCGTCACCACCATGCCGGCCAGGAACACGGCCAGACCGGTGACGCTCACGTCGCTCTCTTCGTGTGCATGTTCCGGATCGAGCGGCGGATGATCGAACGGCTCGTTAACCATGTCCGTGCTCCACTTTCGCCGCGTCGTCGGGCAGCACCACCAGGTTGAGCGTGCGGTAGCGCCAGGCGAACAGACCCAACCACACGCCCCCCAGCCCTACCGTGGCCGCCAGGTCGATCCAGGGGATGAACGTTCCCTCGCGCGGCCGCACCGGTTCGATCAGCCACACGAGATCGACCCACCGCATCAGCAAGATCAACCCTGCCACGCGAATCAAATACTGTGAGCTGCGCTTGGTCGTTTTGGGCAGCAGGGCAAAGAACGGCAGGAAAAAGTGGAACAGCACGAGCGCGACGGCCGTCCAGGCCCAGCCCCCCTGAAAGCGCACCTGATAGAAGGTGACTTCTTCCGGGATGTTCGCGTACCAGATGATCAGGAACTGCGAGAACGAGATGTAGGCCCACAGCATGGTGAAGGCCAGCAGCAGGTTGCCCAGGTCGTGCCGCTCGCCGATCGTGGGGCGGTCCGCCGGCCGCAGCGCGAGCGCCACGACCGCCGCGAACGACAGCGCCGCCAGCGCCTGCCCCACCACGAACATCACGCCGAAGATCGTGGAGAACCAGTGCGGCTGCAACGACATGGCCCAGTCGATCGCGGCGAACGTCATGCTCAGGCCATACAAACCAAGGCCCATCCCACTGACGACGCGTAGCCGGCGGGCATTGTCGTAGACCAGGTTGCCTGCGTACACGCGCCGCCGCCAGGCGACGATCAGGCCGGTGAGCGTCCAGAGGATGAAGTAGCCGGCCGTGCGGGCGAGGAAGAAGTTGTGGTTAAGGTACGGCGTCTTGTGCTGCAGGATCGGGTCGTGCGCCACCAGGTCGGGGCGGTCCCAGGGATAGAGCGTCGGCATGCCAGGCACGAGCGGCAGGAACGCCAGCCCCATAATCGGCACGAGAAACGCGCCCGAATCGACGATCCGCCGGATCGCGCCTCCCCAGCCGCCGCCGGTGAGATGGTGCAAGAGGCCAATGGCGAAGCAGCCCAGCGCGATCCCCAGCCAGTAGAGCCAGGCGACCAGGTACGAGAAGTAGAATTGCTGCAAATCGACGGCGGCGCCGATCGCCGTGAGCGCGAGACCGCCGGCGGCGGCCATCCAGCCGAAGGAGCCGATCTTGCGCAAGCGCTGTTCGTTGCCAAGCGGAGAGCTCATCGCGGGGCCTCCACGCTCGGGGGCGCGACCGGGCCGCCAGGCGCTGCGCCGGGGGGCGGCTCGACGAGCTTGGCCCGGTCGGCCTCGGAGAGTTCGGCGGCCGGAGCAAAGCGGCTGAGCTGCAATGCCCGCACGTAGGCGGCGATCGCCCAACGGTCGGCCTGCGGCACCTGCTTGCGGTAGCTCGGCATAGCGCCAAATCCCTGGGTCGCCACGTCGAAGAAGTAGCCGACGGGCATGCCGCGTAACCGGTCGCTATGGAACGTGGGGGGCTGGCGGAAGCCGCGCTGCACGACCATGCCGTTCCCTTCGCCGGTGCGGCCGTGGCAGACGCTGCAGTAGATGTTGAATCGCTGCTGCCCGCGCTCGAGCAGGCGATCGTCGAGCGGAACGGGAAGCTCGGCGACGAACTGCCCGTCGGCGGTCTTGCCGGTCCGCAGCGCCTCGTCGGCCGGAAGGTGGCCGCGGGCAATCGTCCCTTCGACGAGCGGCCGCGACGACATGCCGTTTTCGAAGAAGCTGCTGGCCGTGAGCGGTTCGTAGCGCGGCTGGTCGGCCATGTCGTCGACACAGGCCGACGCCGGCGCAACCGCCACGGCCGTCGCCAACCAGGCGAGCCGCCAACGGAATCGAGGCGTGAAACGGGGCATGCGCTGCGTGTTCACCGGGGCACGAAGGTCACTTTCACCGGCTCCGAACGATCGAGAAGCTCGACCGTCCTGTCGAGGTCGAACAGCGGATCGCGAGATTGAATGCAAAGGAAGAAGCGGTCGCGGCTGGCCAAGTTGAATTCCGGCACGTGGAACACCGGGTGATACGGCATCGGCAGGCCGTTCAGCCCCAGCATGCCCAACACCGTGGTCAGCGCGGCGCCGAGGATCGTGCACTCGAACGTCACGGGGATCCAGGCCGGCCAGCTATTGAGCGGACGTCCGCCGATGTTGAGCGGGTAGTCGATGGTCATCATCCAATACTGCATGCCGAAGCCGGCCAGCCCGCCCAGAATGCCGCCGCAGAGCACGAGCAGCGGCAACCGCGTGTTGCGCAGTCCAAGCAATTCGGCCAGCCCCTCCACCGGGAAGGGCGTGTAGGCCTCCATGCGGCGGTAGCCGGCGGCGCGGGCGGCTTCGACGGCGGCGAGCAACTGCTCGGGGCCGACGTATTCGCCCATGATGCCGTACCAGTCCGACTCTTTCTTGACGGGAGCAGTCATGTCGCTCGGCTAATGCGCCGTCTCCGCCAGGTCGCCGCCCCCTTCCTTCTTCTCCACGAGCTCGCGCATCTCGAAGATCGAGATCATCGGCAACACCCGCAAGAAGAGGAACAGCAAGGCCAGGAAGAAACCGATCGTGCCAAAGTACAGGCTCAGGTCCCACTTGGTGGGGTAGTACATCGCCCAGGAAGAGGGAAGGAAATCGCGGTGCAGGCTGATCACGATGATCACGAACCGCTCGAGCCACATGCCGATGTTCACGATGATCGAGATGAAGAACAGCAGCACTGGGCTCGAGCGCACCTTGGCCGACCACAGCAACTGCGGAATGAGCACGTTGCAAAGGATCAGCGACCAATACGCGGGCCAATAGGGTCCGACGAAGCGGTTCTTGATTAGGTACTCTTCGTAGGTGTTCGCGCTGTACCAGCCGAAGAACACCTCCATCAGGTAGCCGTAGGCGACCATCAGCCCCGTGGCCAGCATGATCTTGGCCATATTGTCCAAGTGCTTGGCGGTGATGAAGTCTTGCAGCCCATACACCGCGCGGAGCGGAATGGCCAGCGTCATCACCATGGCGAAGCCGGAGAAAATGGCCCCCGCCACGAAGTAGGGCGGGAAGATCGTGGCGTGCCAGCCGGGCAGCACGCTGGTGGCGAAGTCGAGGCCTACGACCGTATGGACCGAGACCACGAGCGGCGTGGCCAAACCGGCCAGCAGCACATAGGCCACGTGATAGCGGTGCCAGTGGGTGGCCGAGCCCCGCCAGCCCATGGCCCCCATGCCGTAGGCGATGCGGGCGAAGCGGTTCTTCGTACGGTCGCGGAGCGTCGCCAGGTCGGGGATCAGGCCGACGTACCAGAACAGGAACGACACCGTGGCGTAGGTCGACACCGCGAACACGTCCCACATCAGCGGGCTGCGGAACTGCGGCCAGAGGGCCATCGTGTTCGGGTAGGGGAACAGCCAGTAGAAGAACCACACTCGCCCCAAGTGGAACATGGGGAACAAGCCGGCGCAGGCCACGGCGAACAGCGTCATCGCCTCTGCGAAGCGATTGATCGAGGTCCGCCATTCCTGGTGCAACAAGAGCAGCACGGCCGAGATCAGCGTGCCGGCGTGGCCGATGCCGATCCACCACACGAAGTTGATGATGTCGAACGCCCAGGCGACCGGAATGTTGTTGCCCCAGATGCCGATGCCCTTGGCCACCAGGGTGGCCAAGGAGAAGAGCATCATCATGGTCATCACGAAGCCGATCGCGAAGCCGAAGATCCAGCCCTTGGGCGTGCGTTTGGTGAGCACGATCGAGCTGATCTGGTCGGTCACGCTGGCATACGTGTGCCCCGCTTCGAGCACCGGCACGGCGTCGAGCGTGCGCGGAGCGTCGAGTTCGTCGGCCACAGATTTCGTCGGCTCAGCCATCAGCTTGATCTACTTGGTTGATTCACCACGGAGACACGGAGGCACGGAGAAGATGCACATTGCTCATTACGCTCATCTTCACCGCAGAGGACGCAGAGAACGCGGAGGGAGATCTTGCTCACATCCTCCTCAGTCTTCACGGCTCTTGAATTTCTTCCTCTCTCTGTGTCTCCGTGTCTCCGTGGTTCAAATAATCGTTCGGTGCGTCTGCGCTTCGCTGGACGCACCCTACATTTGCTTGAATTCTCTCCGGGCCTCCGCGCCTCCGCGGTTCGTCAATGCGTCGCCGCCGCGGCGGGTTGGGCCGGCGCTAGTTTGGGGTTGAGGTTGTACACGCGGGCCAGGTAGCTCACGCGGGGCCGCGTGCCCAGCTCGGAGAGCACGCCGTAGGCCTGCGGTTCGTCGGCCAGCTTGCGCACGCGGCTGTTCGCATCGTTCAGGTCGCCGAACACGATCGCCTGCGTGGAGCAGGCGGCCTGGCAGGCGGTGACGACCTCGCCGTCGTGAATCTTCTCTTCGCCCCCCTCGTTGGCCGCGCGGACCTTGGCGTCGATGCGGGCCGAATTGATCCGCTGCACGCAGAAGGTGCACTTCTCCATTACGCCGCGCGACCGCACGGTGACATCGGGGTTGCGGAGCAGTTTGAGCACCGGCGTGGTGTCGTCGACGTACTTGAGGAAGTTGAAGCGGCGGACCTTGTAGGGGCAGTTGTTCGAGCAGTACCGCGTGCCGATGCAGCGGTTGTAGGTCATCTCGTTCAGCCCTTCCGGGCTGTGCGTGGTGGCCGCCACGGGGCACACCACTTCGCAGGGGGCGTTCTCGCAGTGCTGGCAGAGCATCGGCTGCTCGAGCAGCAGCGGATTCTCAGGATCCCCTTCGTAGTAGCTGTCGATCCGCAGCCAGGCCATCTCGCGATTGCGCGACACCCCTTCCTTGCCCACCGTGGCGATGTTGTTCTCCGCCTGGCAGGCGACCGCGCAGGCGTTGCAGCCGACGCACTTCGTCAGGTCGATGCTCATGCCCCAGGCCGGACCGTCGTGCTTCCACTCGGTCTCCGAGAAGAGCGTCGGCAACGGACCGTGCTGCGCGTGGCCGGCGGCGGCCACGCTGTGCGGGTCCTGCTTGTATTCCTCGAGGTCCCCCCAGCGCACAATGTCGCGCCCTTCGAGCGAATGGTGCTGCTGCGTGACCGCCAGCTCGTAGCTCTGGCCCGTCTTGGTGAGTTGCAGGCCGCCCGCGAACCACGGCGCGCCGCTCGTCCGCAGCGCGTAGGCGTTGAAGCCGATTCCGGTCCCCACGCGCCCCGCGCGACGGCGGCCATAGCCCAGCGACAGCGACACCGTGTCGGCGGGTTGCCCCGGGTTGAGGAACACGGCGGCCTCCAGCGTGCGATCGCCCAGCTTCAGCGTGGCCAGATCGCCTGACTTGAGGCCGAGATTCGCGGCCGTCGAAGGCGCGATGAGCGCCGCGTTGTCCCAGGTGAGCTTGATGAACGGCTTGGGCAGCTCTTGCAGCCAAGCGTTGTTGGCGTAGCTGCCGTCCCACACCGTGGGATCGGGCATGAACTGCAGCACGATGCCTGAAGGCGTGGCGGCGGCGGGGCTGGCGTTCAACGCTTCGGCCAGCGGACGCGGCGACAGCGTCAAGGGCGGCAGCGCTGTGTCGGCGATCAACCCGTCGTGCAGCCAGCGCTCCCAGGCTTTGTCGAAATCGTTGGGCAGGGCCGTCCGCCAGGTTTCGCGCACCAGCTCGTAGTCGCTGGTCGACGAGGTCTTGCTCATGGCGGCCAACAGAGCATGCGCCGTGCGGCCATCGTAGAGCGGGGCGATCAGCGGTTGCACGATGCTGGCCGTGCCGTCGAAGGTGCGGGCGTCGCTCCACGACTCCAAGTAGTGAGCCGCGGGAACATGCCAGTGGCAGAGCTCCGAAGTTTCGTCGCGGTAGAGGCCCAGGTGGACGGCCGTCATGGCCTGCAGGCCGTTCACGCGTTTCTCGGCGGCCTTGCGGAGGGCAACCGCAAAATCGACGTCTGCCGGCGCGGTGTAAACGGGGTTCGCCTCGAGGATCACCAGCAATTCCACCCTGCCGGCGGCCAGGTCGTCGGTCAATTCGGCCAGCGACTGAGTTTGATTGCCCACGCCGGGGTCGAGCGGATCGGTGTAGAGGATCGTCTGGCCGACGTTGCCGAGCGCCTGGTTCATCGAGTGGGCTAGGGCATGCACTTCGGCCGGCTGCGACTCGCCTACCAGAATCAGGCTGCGGCCGCGGTGGGCCAGCAAATCTTCGGCCAAGGCGTCGAGCCAGCGGGAACGCGTGTCGGTGGGGGCGGCCGCGCCGGCGCCGTTGAGCCGCTCGGCCAGTTCGTGGACGAAGGCCGGAATGGCTGCTGCCGACATGGGGAGACGATGGTCGGCCGCAGCGCCGGTGGGTGTAGGCGTGCTCTCGAGCACGTACAACCGGTTCATCGTGCGGTTGTCGTTGCGAACGCTGCGGCGAGTCATGAACTCGCGCGACGACCGCACCGACGCAGGCCCTTCGGAGAGGAAGTCGGCGTCGAGCGAGAGCACGATGTCGGCGGAGTCGAACTTGGGAACGGCGTTCACCTGCCGGCCGAAGGCCTGCTGATTGCCGGCGGCGATCGTTTGGCCGCCGACCGGCTCGAAGACGATCCATTTTGCTTCGGGAAAAGCCGCCAAGAATGCTTGCCGCTGGCGAATGAGCGTGGGCGAAAGGATTCGCTCGCTCAGGATGCGCACGCCGGCGCCGCGCGTGGCCTGCTGGGAGTCGAGCCGGCCACGGACCTCGCTGAGCATGCCGTCCCAGGTGCCGATTTCGGCCAGGTGCTCGATCGTTTGCGAGCGGTCGGGATCGTAGAGCTGAAGAATGCTTGCCTGAGCATAGAGATCGGTCGCGCCCAGGCTCGCGGGGTGCAGTTCGTTCCCTTCGATCTTGGTCGGCCGCCCCATGTGGCTCTCGACGAGCAGCCCGATAGCCCCACCGCGAGCAGAGTAGGTGGTCGCGTAGTATTGCGGTTTGCCCGGAATCAGGTTCTCGGGCGCCTTGACGTACGGGACGATGGTTTCGGTCGGCTGGTAGAAGCAGCCGGTCATGCCGGCCAGGCCCAGCCCAGCGCCCATCAGCGACAGGAACCGCCGGCGGTCGAGCCCGTTGCCCCATTGGTCGGCGCCCGCCGGGAACTCCTGCGCCAAATACTGGCGGAAGTCCGGCGCATCGGCCAGCTCGTCGAGGCTTTGCCAAAAGGCGCGGCCCGTGCGGCTATTGAGGCGCTGCGACAGATGCTCAGGAAGTGGCGTTCGACGACTCAAGAATAACCTTCCCTACCGGTGGCAGGCCGAACAGTTCGTCGGGCTGTTCACGTGGTACTCGAGCAACAGTTGGTCGACCTCGGCGTTCGTCAGCGACCCTGCTTCCCAATCCATGTTGAACACTTCATCCCGCGGGCGGATGTACTTCTCGGGTTCGCGGTGGCAATCCAAGCACCACTTCATGTGCAGCGAGTGCTCGCGCCACGTGAGCGGCATCTTCTGCACCGGGCCGTGGCAGGTGGAGCAGCCCACCCCCTTCTTCACGTGGATCGCGTGATTGAAGTAGGCGTAGCCCGGCACGTCATGCACACGGGTCCATTGGAGCGACTCCCCCGTGCGGAAGCTGGCCCGCACCGGCTCGAGCTTGGGGCTGTCGGCCCAAATCTGGCTGTGGCAGGTCATGCACGTTTCGGTGGGGGGGATGCCAGCGAACGACGAATCCTCCACGCTCGTGTGGCAGTAGCGGCAGTCGATGCCCATGCCTGAGACGTGATGCTCGTGGCTGAACTGCACCGGCTGCTCGCGGACCACGCCCACCTGCGTGACATAGGCGGAGCTGTAGACGAGGTACAGGATTCCCAACACGGCGGCCACGATCCCGAGCGCTCCCAAAATAGTGAAGCGCGAGAACGGGTTCATGCTGGGGGGGAAGATCTGTGCCATCAGGGCGCGATCCGTGGGTCCTCAGGAGGATGTGCCGCTGCGGTCTGCGGGCGGGGCTTCGGCGGCGGCCCATCCGGCGCCAACGGCGTCGGCGAGCCGCGCGGCGTGCTCGCCCGTGATCAACCGCGCGGAGCGGTTCCACGTGAAGTAGTTCCATGCCCACTGCAGCAACACCAGCAGGCGGTTCTCGAACTGAACTATAGCCATCAAGTGGACGAACAACCACAGCGCCCAGGCCGGCGCGCCCGAGAATCGCCAGCCATGGACGTCGGCCACGGCCTGCTTGCGCCCCACGGTGGCCATCGTTCCCCAGTCGCGATAATGAAACGGCGGCGTCGTTCTGCCGGCAATGCGATTGCGGATCACGCGGGCAACGTAGTCTCCTCCTTGCTGCGCCACAGGGGCCAAGGCCGGCAGCGGCTGGCCAGGCGTTTCCTCGCGATGGGCAAGATCGCCGATCACGAAGATCTCGGGCCAGCCGGCGATCGAGAGATCGGGCTCGACGAAGACTCGTCCCGCGCGATCGACTTGCACGCCCGTGGCGGCGGCCAATCGCTGCCCGAGCGGTGAAGCCTGCACTCCGGCAGCCCAGAGCACGGTGCGAGCGCCGATTCGCTCCTCCTGGCCGCTCTTGGTTCGCAGGGTGACGGAGTCGGGTTGAATGTCGACGACCGTACTGCCCGTTCGTACGTCGACGCCCAAGCGCACGAGCGCCGCTTGCGCTTTTTGCGCGAGCGAGGCGTCGAACTGCGCGAGCACGCCGGCGTTCGACTCGACGATGAGGATATGCGCGTTGCGCGGGTCGATGTGGCGGAAGTCATCGCGCAGCGTGTGCCGCGCGATCTCGGCCAACGCGCCGGCCAGTTCCACGCCCGTGGGCCCGCCCCCCACGATGACGAAGGTGAGCCACGGGGTGGCCGGCTCGCCGCCGCCGAGGCGCTCGGCGACTTCGAAGGCCGCCAGGGCCCGCGCGCGAATCTCGGTGGCGTCTTCCACCGTCTTGAGTCCCGGGGCGAGCGCGGCCCATTCGGGATGGCCAAAGTAGCTGTGGCTGGCGCCGGCCGCGACCACGAGCGAATCGTAGGGGACTTCCCCTTCGGCCAGTTTCACCCGTCGTGCCCGCACGTCGAAGTCGACGACGTCGGCCAAGAGCACTTGCGCGTTCGACTGCCGCGCCACCAGAGCGCGCAGCGGAGCAGCGATGTTGGCAGGAGAAAGTCCGCCCGTGGCCACTTGATAGAGCAGCGGTTGAAAGAGGTGGTAGTTGCGCCGATCGAGCAGAGTCACCTGCACCGGCGCGCGGCGCAAACTGCGGGCGGCCCTGAGTCCGCCGAAGCCACCACCAACCACCACAACCCGCTGCATCTCTTCCCGTCAATCTGTTCGCGAAAGCGCCCACGGTAGAGGGCCCAAGCCTAAAACGCAAGGGCCGTTTTGCGGCGGATCACGAGAGATCGATGAGACGCCGCGCAAACGCGCAGCGACGGCCTAGTTCTGAGGCACTTTGCAGTCGAGAGGCGCCCTGAAGTGCGATGGGGCGCGCATCCCTGCGCAGCCTTTGCCGCACTCTAGCGGGCGTGACGTCGAACGGCGCGGCGCGCAGCAAAGTGAGGCCGTTGCGAGCGCTTGTAGCCGTACTCGATGGCGAACCACTCGGCGTAGCGCTCGCGGTCGACCGAGCGCGAGTTGCGCTCGTCGAGCAGGTGCCCCAGTTCGTGAATCAAGATGTTGTTCAAGTAAAAGTCCTTGATCGCCGCCTCGTTCCACACGAGCTTCCACACGCCGCGCGATTCTTCTTCCCAGCGCACGCCATACATCCGCGCCTCGTTGATCTGGCTCGGCTTGGGCGGGCTGTCGTAGTACTCGACCAGATGGTCCTCGAGCGGGTAGAGATAGATCGCCGCGCCCCACTGCATGCCATAGCAGGGGAAGCTCTGCTTCTTGCGGGTCATGCGGCTGAGCTGCACCACTTCCAGCCCGCGCGTGAACGAAGGCGGAAGCTGCGCCAGTCGGGCGCGGATTTCGGCCGGCGTGAGGATATGATGAAAGCCGTCGCCCGGGTCCTGCACGATCACGCGAAAGTTGCGGCCGTCTTCGGCGGGCTCGTGCCAATCTTCGGGCGGCACGAACGGCAGCGCCAGATTGCGCTGCCCGCCGCGCACGCGCTTGCTGAGCGGCGCGGCGTGGCGGAGCGACTTGATCAGCGCCATCGCATTGTGCTGCTGGGGCCGGGCGACTTTGTTCGCGGGGCTCGTGGAATAAGGACGTCGCATGAGACCAATACTCGTTGTTTCGCGTGTCGCCGGACCACAGGCGGGACTGCGTCGATCCATCGAGCGGGCGGCCGGAATCGGCCGCGGCAAACGACTTCATTTCGTCGGTCGAAAACCCGCGCCAGGCGGTGGGAAGGGAGGCGGCCGCAGGCAGTCGACACCTCCATCCTAGGGAGGCCGTTTTGAGCCCGGCAAGCAGCCTGCGCAAGTGGCTTCGGAGCCCTGTTTTACAGATTCCGCGCGACCCACCTTGACAACCGGACATGGGACATCGAGCCCCGGCCGGCGGGCCTTGACAGCGGTTCTGACTTCTGTAGCTAAAGCCACTGTTTTTTCCTTGAATTCGCGATTTTCGACTAAGTCGCAGTTGTTGGGCGTCTGATCCATGAAACACTTGCCGAACGTCGTTCTTTATACGCGCAGCGGTTGCCATCTCTGCGACGACGCCAAGGGCGTGCTCGCGCGGCATGGCCTCGAGCCGCGCGAGGTCGACATCGACGCCGATCCGGCGCTCGTTGAGCGCTATGGGTTGTGCGTGCCCGTGGTCGAGATCGACGGCCGCGAGCGCTTCCGCGGCCGCGTCGACGAGCGGTTGCTGGCGCGGCTGCTCATCGACCGCTCGACGGGCAGTGACCGGTAGGTCGTGTTTGTGCAACGAACGCAAACGCCGCATTCCGCCAATGCCTGTAGCCAACGGCCGCCCGTTCATCTAACATGGGACGGGTGAAGCCTTTCAAACGACAAAAAGACGCTGCTCCGCGCGTGCGCGCTCCTTACGAGCACATTACGACCCACGAGCACTTACAGCGGTTTTGCCGCGAGATCGCCGCCGCGCCCGTCATTGGGTTCGACACCGAGTTCATCTCGGAAAAGACCTATCGCCCCGAGCTCTGCCTGGTGCAGGTGAACGCCGCCGGCAAGCTGGCGATCATCGATCCGCTGGCCGTCCGCGACCTCAAGCCGTTTTGGGAGGTCATCGCCGCCCCCGGGCACCAGACGATCGTCCACGCCGGGCGCGAGGAGCTGATCTTCTGCCTGTCGTCCATCGGCCGCCGGCCCACGAACCTGTTCGATCTGCAGCTCGCCGCCGGGCTGGCGGGCTATGAGTACCCGGCCGGCTACGGCACGCTGCTCGTGAAGATTTTGGGGCAGGCCGCGCAGAAGGGGGAAACGCGGACCGACTGGAGCGCGCGGCCCCTGTCGCCGCGGCAGCTCGAGTACGCGCTGGACGACGTGATTTACTTGTTGCCGCTGTGCGACAAGCTGACCGATAAGCTCGAGGCGCTCAAGCGGCTCCCCTGGCTCGCCACGGAGATGGAGAGCTGGCAGGCCGAGATCGAGGCCTTTCGCCTGGCCAAGCCCTGGTGGCGCGTTTCCGGCATCGCGGGCTTGCCACGCCGCAGTCTGGCGATCGTGCGCGAGCTGTGGCTGTGGCGCGACGAAACGGCCCGCCGCCGCAACATGCCGGCCAAGCACGTGCTCCGCGACGATCTGATCGTCGAGCTCGCTCGCCGCAAGCTGGCCGACCCCAAACAAATGCGGGCGATCCGCGGCATGGAGCGCGGCGACCTGCAGCGGGCCGCCGGCGATCTCTCGCAGGCGATCGGCCGGGCGCTCGAACTGCCCGACGACCAATGCCCCGAGCCAATGCGCCGCGATGACTACCAGCAGCTCACGCTGCTGGGGCAGTTCCTCTCGGCGGCCCTGGCCAGCATCTGCCGCGGGGCAAACCTGTCGAGCAGCCTGGTGGGGAGCGCGAGCGACGTTCGCGAACTGATCGCCTATCGACTAGGGCTCAACGGCGCGAAGGAGGCCGAGCCGCCGCTCCTTGCCCGCGGCTGGCGCGCCGAGATCGTGGGCGGCGTGATCGAAGATCTCCTCTCCGGCCGCCTGGCGATCCGCATCGCTGAGCCGCTTTCGGATCATCCGCTGGTGATCGAGCCGCGGGACGGCAAGTAGCCGCCCGTCAGTATTCCTCGGGCGGCGTGCTCGAGCCGTCGGCCCGGTTGCCTAATCGGCGATGGGTTTCGCTGTCGACGTCGTAGCTCACGAAGCGGACCGAGCCGTCACAGAGCGCGGCATGCCAGCCGCTGCGGTGGGCGCTGCCGAAGCGTCCCTGCTCCACGTACCCATTCCAAGCCGCGCGGTCGGGCATGGGGCGCCAATCTCGATGGGTCGAGCGGTAGAGGTCGTCCTGGAAGCCGCTGTAGAGGCTCCAGTCGTCGCCATGGTCTTCGCCGGTGCGGTAGTGCTGGCGGCTGAGATACTTTTCGCCGAGGAGATAGACGTTGCTCGCGCCGTCGAGCAGATCGGCGTCGGTGATCTGGCTGCGCAAGTAGCCGACGCCGGTGAACCGCCGAGTTCCTGGCCACGGAAACGATGCCCGGTCTCCTTGTTCGAGGTTGGCCGGGCCGCTGAACCCGAGCGTCTCGCAGTGCAAGTGGTCGCCTGAGTTGACCGCGTAGTCGCCGCGGGCGGCTGCGATGATCGGCGCCGAACCCAAGGGCTGCCGCGTGCGCGGCACGGCCGCGGGATAGGCGCGGCTCGCGCGGCGGCTGGGACAGTGAAACAGTTCGATTGGCGTCGCCAGGCGGACTGCCGCTTGAGCGGCCTTGTCGGCGGCGCCCCGGCCCAACTCGTGGAGCGCTTGCTGCTCGCAATAAGGCAGAACGTTGAACGCCCAGCCGCCGGGCTGCTGGCGGCCGAAGCCGCGATCGGGATCGCCCACCCAGCCGCCTCCCCAACCGCCGGTAGGGAAATGCCCCTGAGCTTGGGCGTGTGCGAGATTGGCCAACGCCAGTTGCTTGAGTTGCGACGCGCATTGCGTGCGATAGGCGGCCTCGCGCGCGGCGAGGACCCCCGCGAGCAGCAGGCCCACGAGCACGCCGATGATGGCGAGGGCGACGAGCACTTCGACGAGCGTGAAAGCGAAGCGTGTTGCAGGGCTCCTCGGCCCACGTGGTCTGCGATTCGACGGCTGCAGCTGATGCCGGTTCATGGCGCCTCGGCTTGTCGCTCGAAGAGCCCCACCCAGTACGTAGCGCCGAACTCGATTCCTGGATACGACTGTTCTCGAGTGAGCTTCCAGTTCGCAGGCAGCAGGTTCAGCCGGCCCGAGCCGTCGAGCCCGAACCAAATCCGTGCGAGGTCCGCGGGAGCCGCGTTCCATTCCCAGTAGATCAGGTCGTCGGTCTTGAGAGCGGCGATGTGGTTGACGTGGGCGCCGGTCGCTTGGGGGAGCGCCGGCACGCGCACGTCGATCTCCGGCATGCCGAGTCGCCGCACGTAGTACCGCACGCAGTTCACTGCGGAGGGTCGGTCGACGACGAACAAGTCGCCGGACCGGTGTTCGCTGCGCACGAACTCGAGCGCGACCTCGAGCACCGGTGGGCGGGCCGGAATGCGGGCCAGTTCTTGCACGCTCACTACCGCGGCCGGAACGAGCAGGAGGGCCGCCAAGATGCCCCGCTCCACGTCCCCCGGCAAGCGTGCCCACGTGGCGCCCAGCAGACAGAAGAGCGCCGCCTGGGCGAAGACGAGATAGCGGTCGAGCACGAGCGAGCGCCCCGTGGCCAGCCAGAACAGCAACATCAACACCCACGGCCCCGCGGCTTGGGCGAGGAAGAACCAGCGGGGGCGATCGATCCGCCAGCAGGCCCACCCCGCGACGATCGCGGCGAGCGGGCCCCAGACCCAGGGATGGCCGAGCTGAGCGATCTCGAGGCCGGTCACCCAGGCGTAGAAGACGTGGGTCAGGTAGCGGAAGCTCGGCGCTTCGACCCAGAAGCTCTGCTGCACGCGCCCCAGTTGAGCCTGAAAGACCGGCAGCCAAGGACTGTAAAGGACAAAGGCCACCAAGCCAGCCGCGAGAAAGCCGAGGGCCGAGCGGACGGCCCTTGTACGGGGCTGGCTGCTGGCGTCCACCGACGAGTCGGACCCAGCAAACCAGCCCCGCGCAACCTCGGCCGCCACGAACGCGGCCTGACCGGCGACGGTGAAGAACGCGAAGTTGTGGGTATAGCAGAAGGCGGCGACCGAAAGTCCGTAGAGGGGCCACCAGAAGATGCGCAAGGAGCGCAATGCGCGGAGCAGCAGCCAGGCGGAGACAAGCGCGAGCAGCACGCCCAGGCTGTACATCCGGGCGGTGCGTGAGGGAAGAATCTGCCCCCAGTGCAGCGCCATCAAGCTGGCCGCGAACAATCCGCCGCCGCGCTCCTGCCAGGTGGCCCAGCGCGCGCCGGCACAGGCCTCGACGACGACGCCGTAGCTGGCGATGATCGCCAGAACGCCGCAGAGCACTGACAACCCCCGCAGCGCGGCGGGGGACTCGCCCCAGAGCCCCATCCAGCCGTGCAGCAACAGGTAGTGCAACGGGGGATGGGTGTCTCCGGCGACGCGGCGGAGCAGATCGTCGATTCGGCATTCGGCCACCCGCCAGGAAAAGGCTTCATCGCTGTAGACGAAGGGCCAGCCGAGGCGATGGGTGCGCAGGGCCAGACCGAGCACGACCACGGCGGCCAGGCCGAGGGCCACGCAACGCGCGATCGAGGTCGGCTTGAGGGTTCGTGCGCTCCACATGGCAGTGGACTTTCTCCGCTGGATGTCCGCGGGATCGATGGACGCTCGATGGTCAGCGAGCTACTTCGATCCGCCCTTGCAGTGCGTGCGGTAGAGGTCATCTTGGCCGTCGACCTTTACGCAGTCGGCAGTCGAACACCCAAGCGCAGGCTGACTCTTTCCGGGCAAGCTGTTTGGACAGGTCGCAGTGCACTTCTTCAGGTCACATTGCCGCAACAAGATGGACTTGTTTTTGCCATCCTCCAGCCACGGCTCGCAACCACCTCCGAAGCAGCCGATGTCCGGATGACAGTAGTCGTCCGAGGCGTCGTGACAGAACACGTCGGTGTGTCCATGCAGGCGGCGATCTTCCCGTCGGTTGGCGAGAGCGTTACAAAGCACTTGTAATTCGCGCACTGGCGACGGCAGTTTCCTTCAGGATCGGCTCGGAGCACTCCGACGGCATACGGCAGGGTCGAGACCGCGCAGGCGATGGCAAAGCAGTTCAGAATCTTACGAAACATGACCGGCTCCTGGATTGAAAAGGGTTACACGCGCGAAACGTATATCAATGCGGTCGAGCGCGCTTGCGAACGATTCGAACGACAACAAGACACGCAACAACAATTCCAAGAACGACCAGCGTCGACTCGAACCATGGTCGCTGGCTGCGTTTCAGGTCAATGGTGGTTTCTGGTGTCGCTCCCATAATCGAGACAAGCGCGTCAGATGGGAACTCGACATCGAAGGCTTTGTCCGATGGCTCGTAGTTCAGCGAGCAGTTTGTGACCTGTCCGCGCACGGTGAACTGCATTTGGCCGTCCCAGGCCTTGAACCAAGTGATCCTCCAGTTACGGGGAAGCCAAACGTTCGCGGCGGCATCGTGGGCATACTGAATCTCGAGGTCGGTGCTTACGTTGCTTCCGGATTTCGAGGTCTTGCGTACGATCGCATAGTCCGCCGCAGGCCGAAGCCAGCACTCAACCTGCGCTCCACCAGCAAGGTCCTCGACCAGAATGAGACAGTCAGCGTACGCACCTCCTGGCCTTGCCCGAGAGACGCGGCAAGCTTGTAGGTCCACCTTTCCAAGCACCGAGTTGCCCGGCCGCAGGCTCAACAACACGGGGGTGATCTCGAGCATCGGGCGGTCGTGGAAAGAGGGCTCCTCCCAGATCTGGCCGACCGGGGCGTCCGCACGCGGGAATCTCAGGCCCTTGGTCTGCCGGCCGTCGAAGGCTGAGACGTAACGATCCTTCCAAACTTCGGCCTTGCTGCTGAGATTCTCCCGTTCACCCTCGTAGCGAATGCGGTCGCCGCTCAGCAGACTTCGCCCCCACCGCCTCAGCGCAGTATCCGCCGCTGGGAACGGGGCCTTCCCGGCTTCGCCTAGCTTCGCCTGACGATTCAGCGCCGGATGATTTGTCAAGGCGTCGCGTGGAATCGTCTCCGTCTCCTCCCACATGATGTCCACCGACCGCGTCGCCTCTTCCCGGCGCCGCCAAGCCTCCGCGATCTTGTCGAGCAATGCCTGGTCCGAGCCCTGGGCGTACAAGAGATTGGGCTGGCCGATCGGCGTCAGGCTCAACATCATCGCCAGGAACCCTGCCAGCACCAACCATGACGACTGGCCCCTCCTGATCCACCGTCGCAGGAAAACTGCCGCCAGCAAGGCGAGGGCAGCGACGCCTCCTGCCAGCAGCGCCCACTCGAGCCAGGAACGCTTGGGTCTGACCAGATCAATGGTCGTCTCCGGAGTATCGCCCATGATTGACACGAGCGCATCGGAGGGAAACTCGAGGTCGAACGTGCTCTCCGGCGGCGCTACGTTCAGCTTGCAACTCGTGACTTGCCCGCGCTGCGTGAAATGGAGCTTTCCGTCCCAGGGCTTATACCAGGTCGTCGACCATGCGGCGGGCAGCCAGACTCCGGAAGCGTCGCGCGTGTAGCGGATCTCATAGTCGGTCTCGATCTTTCCATCGGATTGCGTCGTCTTGCGGACGATGGCATAGTCGGCCGTTGGCCGGAGCCAGTATTCGATGCGTGCGCCAGGGGGCGCATCTTCGAGGAGGACGACGCAGTCGGCGTACTCGCCTTTCGCCGGTCGAGACTTCGACACGTGGCAGCTCTCCAACGGCACCTTTCCCAGCAGCGCGTTGTTCGACCGCAGGCCCCACAAAATGTGGGCGATCTCCACCATCGGTCGATCGTGGAAGAAGGGCTCGTTCCAGATCTGTCCCGAGGGCCATTCGGCCCGCGACGAGCGCCGCAGCGTTTTCGTCTGACGTGCGTCATACGCCGACACGTAGCTTTCATGAAAGATCTCGGCCTGGCTGCCCATGCCCTCTCGCTCACCTTCGTACCGAATTCGATCCCCATCGAGGACCACTTGGCCGCGATGCTTGAGCGTGGTGTCCGCTGGCGGGAACGGCGCCTTCCCAGCTTCTCCCAGCGTTTCTTTTCGTCTGAGCGCCGGGTGATTCGTCAAGGCGTCGCGTGGAATCGTCTCAGTCTCCTCCCAAACGATTTCCACCGATCGCGTCGCCTCCTCCCGCCGCCGCCAGGCCTCAGCGATCTTGTCGAGGAGCGCCCGGTCCGAAGACTGCGCGGACAGCGGTCTGGGGACGTTCAGCAGCCCTAGGCCCAGGAACAATGTGAGCAGGACGCGGCAAGAGCAGTTCATCGGCTCGACTCCTTCGCCTCGACCGGAGAGTGAGTTGCTTCCACTTCCGGAGAGCCGCGCACGCCTACGTACGCCACGTTCACCTCCAGCGGCGGAAGGGGCTTCCCGTCAGCCGTTTGCACCCTGAGGTGGATCGGCTCGATGCGGGCGCCTTCGGCCGCAATCCGCTGGTGAACGTTTAGAATCACGCGCTCCGGCGTGGATTCAGAAACGTCGACTTGGGCGCCCTCGGGCGCCAGCTCCACCGCGACTGCTCCCAGCGGCCCAGCGCCGCGCGGCACGAGCGTCACCGTTTCCTCAATCGTTTCGCCCACCGGTTGCGCCCCCAGCGTCAAACCGGCCGGCAGCGCCTCGACGGGGTGCAACACGTTGCCATGGACTACGTACTCGATCTCGATGGGCGGCTGTTCGGAGCGCTCAGAGGCCCTCACGCGTAAGCGGGCCTCGAGGGGGCCCAGCGGCAACTCGCTCGCGGGCTCGTAGATCAGGTCATAGTCGCGGCCCCCGGCGGTGTTGATGCGGACCGAGCCGAGCGCCGGATCGCACTCCGCTTCAACCCGCTCGAAATCGCGATGGCCGTGCAACTTGACGGTCGCTGCGTTGCGGGAAGCGCCGAACACCAGCTCGTCGATCGCGAGTGGCGACGACGGTTCGCAGGCAAACGGATTGAGAATCTCGCCATGGATTTCCCAACCCACCTCTTGAGCCGAGCCACCCGCGACGTAGGGCGCGACCAGCACACGGAATCCATTGCTCGGGGCGCTCGACGCTTCCCCGGAGGCGGGCGTGACGTCGAGGGTAAGCTGCACCTCTTGTGTAGCGCCGGCGGGAATCGTGAGTTCGCGCGGCGCGACCGCCGTGCAACTGCATGACGAACGGAGATCGACGATCCGCACCAGCTGTTCGGTCGGATTGTGGATCGGCAGCTTCCAAACAAGGTCTTTGCGGGCCCACACCGAGCCCAAATCGAGCCGCGCGGCGTCGACGGTCAACCCGGCGTTCGCCGGCGCCTCGACGAAGGTCCGCCGTCCGCCGACGAAGCCAGCGACGGCCGCGGCGCCCACGAGCGCGAGCGCCGCCAAGCCGACGCTGTAGACGAGCATGTTGCGGCGCGCCGCGAAAAGGTCATCAAGCATGGTTCCAACTCGCATTGCTAGCGTCTTGCCTTGCTGTCTCTGTCTCTTTCGTCGCTCCAGCGAGCGTGACATGTTAAGAACGTGTGAACGCGCCCGCCGCCGTCGTGCTCCACTCAACTACATCGCAACGAGCGCCCGGAATTAGCCGCGCCCCTAGGAAAATTCTCAAACCGATTGTCGCGCCGGATTGAACGCGATAGCTTGAAAGGTTCCGGTGTCCTAGTTCTGATCACGCGTCGGCCTGCGTCGGCCCCGCCCGGCGGGGGATCCGAGCAAACAAAACGGGCGGCCGGTGCGTACGCGGGGTTGGCGGCGGGGAGTTAGCCGAGCTGTTCGCTCAAGAAGGAGAAGAACCGATGCCTGGCGACCCAACTTCGCGGCGCGACCCCAAGGACGACACCGACGTTCTGCTCCTCGCGGCCGCCGCCGCGGGAGAGCAGCCTGCTTGGGAAACGCTGTACGAGCGCTACGGCGACTCGGTGTATCGCTGGTGTCGCCAGCGCGGCCTTCCGCAGGAGGATGCGGAGGATGTGGCGCAGGAGGTTTTCTGGTGCGTTCACGAGCGACTCGAAAGCTTCGAGCGCGGCTCGGACGGCTCGTTTCGCGGCTGGCTCTATCGGATTTGCGGGCGGCGGATCGTCGACCATCAGCGCACGTTCGCCCGCGGGCGGCTGCGCGCGTTGGCCGCCGACTTCGAGAAGTTGGCGAGCCCCGTGTCCCAAGGCGATCCCAAGGATGCCCTGCTGGCCGAGGCGCTGCAGCGCGTGCGCCGGCGAGTCTCCGTAAGAACCTGGGCGCTATTCGAGGCCTATGTCCTGCAAGACCGCTCGGCTGCCGACGTCGCCCGCGAGCACGGCCTCTCCCGATATTGCGTTTATCATGCCCGCACGCGCGTCGTGTGGCTGTTGCGCGAGGAAATAGCCACCGCCTCGTTGTCCAGTCTCGAGTTCGCCGAGCCCGTCAACCTTGTAAAGGCTGCGCCGTGGCTGCCCGGCGCCCGGCGGCGTTGGGGTAGGCGTGCGTCCGCCGATAACGGCCCGGGCTCTGGGCATTGAGCGCAGGGCTGCCAGATCGGCAATCGCTTGGAGGGGCCTCGGTTTCGAACGAACAATTGCGTGACGCGTTTCACTTGCACGGCGCGGATTTCGGCCTGCGGCGAACGGCCCAGATACTTGTGGAAGCGGCGCTCGAGCAGGCTGCGTGAGAGCGGCACGTGGCGGCGCACGAAGCGCCTAGCTTGGGTTGGTCGAGGAACATCGACCAAGGCCGATGCGAACGCACGTAGCGGGCGATGCCGCGGTGGATCTGGCGGCCAGAAACGACCGACGTCTCCACGATCACGGCCACTCGCGGCCGCAGCGACCGGCGAGCGCTCGAGCGAACGGTTTCGACAGTCGTTGCAGTGTTTCGCTGAGTCGCTTATTTGCCCCCGGCGAGTCGCCGCGGGCACGGTGACGATGGAGATTCCGCAACGAAACTCCATGCTCGGCGGTTTCGATGATCCTGCCGTGGTTCCCCCCTGACTCACAAAGGGCTATCAGGGAGATCGCGGCGGAACGCAAAGGATCTCATCTCCTGTATCGAGAATCTCATGGCAAACGGCGGCCGTCCACCCTACAGTGAGAAAACCGACCAACCCTGTGCTTGGCGTTCAGGGCCGCAACGCGTCTCCTGAGCAGCCGAGTTTCAAGTTCCCCACCCGACTTCCATGAGCAGCTTTCTCTCTGGCCGCACGGCGGTGATCACCGGCGCCGGCTCCGGCATCGGCCGCGCAACCACGCTCAAGTTCTTGGCCGCTGGGGCGACCGGCGTGGTCGCGGTCGAGCGGTCGCCTGACTCGGCGGCAGCGCTCGCGGCCGATTGCCCCGCGGAATTCCGCGACCGGCTGGCGATCGTCGTCGGCGATGTTGCCCACGAGGAGACCGCCCGCGAGTTTACCCGCACGGCCCTCGAGCGCTTCGGCCGGGTCGACGTGCTGCTCAACAATGCTGCGGTCAGCGTGGTGAAGCCGCTCCACGAGCACACGCCCGAGGAGTGGGATCTGGTGCTGAACGTCAACGTGAAGGCGATCTACTGGGCCGCCCGCCACGTGATTCCGGTGATGATCGAACGCGGCGGCGGCGTGATCCTCAATGCCGGCTCGATCTCCGGCGAGGCGGGCATCCCCGGTCAAGGCGCGTATGCAGCGTCGAAGGGCGCCGTGCATCAGATGACGCGGCAGATGGCGATCGAGTATGCGCCGTTCAACATTCGCGTGAACGCCGTGTGCTGTGGCACGGTCGATACGCCGCTCGTGCATCGCTCGGCCGAGGCCTCAGGCGATCCGGCCGCCTTCTGGCAGATGCTGCGGAGCGGTCACCCCCTTGGTCGCATCGCTACGGCCGACGAGGTCGCCGAGTTCTATCTCTTTCTCGCCAGCGACCGGGCGACGTTCTTTACCGGCGCCACGCTCATGTGTGACGGCGGCTACACCGCCCACTGATCACTCCACTCGAGGAAGCAACGCCCATGTCTCGTCGTCCGGTTTGGTTCTTTGCCTGTGCAGCCTGCCTTGCGGCGTCGTTCGCTAACGCCGATGAAGCCGTTATCCGCGTGCAGGCCGACAAGCTGGGGCCTGCGGTATCGCCGCACATGACGGGCGTCTGCATCGAGGACGTGAATCATGAAATTTACGGCGGCATCTACAGCCAGATGCTGTTTGGCGAGAGCTTTCAGGAGCCGCCGAAGACCGCGATCGACGGTTTCACTGCCTTGGGCGGCGAATGGACTGTGAAGAACGGCGAGCTCTTCGCTGTGGGCGGAGACGGACCCAAACTGATTTGGGACGGCGCCAAGCTCGCCCAGGGCAAGGTGGCGGCGCAGATCCGCTTCGACGACACGTCCGCAGGTCTCGCCGGCTTGATCGTAAAGGTCGACGAGCCCGCGGTCGGCGCCGATCGCTTCGTTGGCTACGAAATCTCGCTCGATCCGGGCAAGCAGATCCTCTTGCTGGGCCGGCATCGCAACAACTGGGAGCCGATCCGCGAAGTCCCCTGCGATGTGCCGCTCGGCCGCTGGATCGACCTCTCGGTCTCGATGACGGCGACCGGCCTCGCCATCTCGGTCGATGGCAAAGAGCTGCTTCGCTACGAGGACACCGAGCATCCGCTGGGCGAGGGGGGCGTGGGGCTGCGTCCGTGGCAACGCCTGGCGAGGTATCGAAATCTGTCGATCGAAAGTGGCTCTCAGCCGCAGTCGATCGCCTTCGCAACGGCCGACCCGCGGGGCGTAGGCGGTGTGAGCGGCATGTGGCAGCCCACCAAGTCTGGCACGGCCCGGGGGCAGTTCGCGCTCGACCATGAACAACCCTACCACGGCGTGCAGAGCCAGCGGCTGCAATTCGACGCGGGCAAAGGCACGGTAGGCATTAAGAACCAAGGGCTCAACCGCTGGGGCCTAAACTTCATGGCCGGCAAGCCTTATGAAGGCTACTTGTGGCTGCGAGCCGATCAGCCGACCAAGGTCGTGGTCGCCGCGCAAAGCAGCGACGGCGGCAGCTTGGGCGAGGCTGCGATCGAGGTCATGAGCAAGGAATGGCGCCGCTACGAATTCGCGCTGACACCCAAAGCCAATGCGAGCAAAGGCAGCTTTGCCATCCAGCTCGAATCGCCTGGATCGGTCGTCGTGGGGCATGCATTCCTGCAACCGGGGCCGTGGGGCCGCTTCAAGGGTCAGCCGGTGCGCAAGGATGTGGCCGAGACGCTGCAAGAAGCTGGCGTTACCGTGATGCGGCTCGGTGGCCTGATGGCCAACGCGCCCGAGTATCGCTGGAAGCAGATGATCGGCCCGCGCGACCGCCGCGCGCCCTACAAGGGGTTTTGGTATCCGCACTCGTCGAACGGCTGGGGCATCTTCGAGTTCGTGAACTTCTGCGAGGCGGCCGGCATTCTGCCGATCGTCGACCTGAACCTCGCTGAAACGCCGGAGGATCTGGCCGACTTCCTCGAGTACGCCAATGGCCCGGCCGACAGCGCGTGGGGAAGCAAGCGGGCGGCCGACGGCCATCCCGCGCCCTACGGCCTCGAATACGTGCAGCTCGGCAACGAAGAGGCGGTCGACGAAGCGTATTGGCAAAGGTTTAAGCCGCTGGCCGAAGCCGCTTGGGCCCAGGATCCGAACGTCGTGCTGATCGTCGGCGACTTCGAGTACCGGCAGCCGATCATCCACCCCGACGACTTCGACGGCGCGCCCAAGATCCGCAGCCTGGCCTCACACGGAAAGATCCTTCATTTGGCCCAAGAGCATGGCCGCCCGGTGTGGTTCGATGTCCATATCTGGAACCATAATCCCGGCGAAGGGCCGCCGCGAATCGCGGCGCTGGCCACCTTCGACGCCGCGCTCGCCAAGCTCTGCCCCGGCGCCGACTACAAGATCTGCGTGCTCGAAGAGAACGCCACGAACCACGCGATCCGCAGGGCAGTGGCCCACGGCGAAACCGTGAGCGGGTTGATGCGTATGGCGGATCGCGTGCCCATCGTCTGCTCGGCCAACGCGCTGCAGCCGAACGGCCAGAACGACAACGGCTGGGACCAAGGGCTCGTGTTCCTCGATCCAGCGCAAGCCTGGCTGCAGCCGCCGGCCTATGTCACGCAAATGATCTCCCGCAATCGGCAGCCGCAAGTCGTGGCGGCCGACCTCAGCGGAGAGGCGAGCGGCCTCGACGTGACCGCCACCCGCAGCGCCGACGGCGCGACCCTTGTCCTGCAAATCACGAACGCCAGCGAGCATCCGCGGGCAAGCCGGATCGAACTCGCCGGCTATAAGCCGAGCGCCGGCAAGTTGAAGATCGAAGAGCTCGCCGGCCCACTCGACGGAACGAACACGGCCGCCGCGCCGCAGCGGATCACTCCGCAGCGACGCGAGGTTTCGCTACCGCAGCAGAGCCGCCTCTCCCACACGTTCCCGCCTCGTTCGTTCACGATCCTGCGGTTCGAGTAGTCGCGCGTACCCCGCCCCGTGTGCGACGTCACAGCTTGTTTTTCGGGTTGTGCCACACGAGGCGCGCAGCGCATGCAAGAGACGGGAGCGCCCGCCGGGCGCGCTGGCCGAAAATGCCCCGGCCCGCGCAGGGGTCCGCAAGGCTCGACCAGGGAAACGTGGCTCTTCCTTGCTTGCGCTGCGGGCTAGTATCGGAGGGGCAACCCGAACTTCTCGCTGTGACGTAGCACTAGCTCAGTAGGGTGTGTCAAGCGGAGCGCGGACGCACCAAGGGGGCAAGCGAGAGTTGGCGGTGCTGAGCCGCAAGCGCTGGCGCCTCTGCGCTTCGCTTGACACACCCTACCAAGCCTTCTGCTCTCGGAGAGGGCAGGCTACTAGTGCTGGAACAAGAACTCTTTCGAGTTGAGCACGCTCCAGCAGACGTCTTCGAGGCCGCGGAGGCGGTCTTTTTGGGCTGCGATGTGGCTGACCGCGGTGGCCAGCTCCGTTTCGTCAGGGGCCCGGCAGTAGGCGGCTTGGAACAACTCGCCCACGATCTCGGCGTCGCTCTTGCCGGCGGCCGCCAGCTTGCGGAGCCGGTTCTGCTCGTCGCGGAGCTTGCCATGCACCGTGGGGCCGTTGATCATCTGCAGCGCCTGCGACAGGTTCGTGTCGTTCGAGCGCTCGCACTGGCAGGCCGTTTCGCGGGCCGGCTGGCCGAACACCTTGAGAAAGGCGTGGTTGCCGTCGGGCGAAGGCAACTGCGTGGCTCGCGTGCCGGCCGGAACGCCGGCGTACGACTCGGCCACGCCCGTCACCTGGCAGATCGCGTCGAGCAGTTGTTCGGCCGAGAGGAGCCGCGTGCGGGCGTGTGAAAAGTACTTGCTGTCGAGCTTGTTGGTGTCGTTCGAGCGGTAGCTCTGCTGGTAGGTGCGGCTGTTGAGCATCGTCCGCAAGATCCGCTTGCGGTCGAAGCCGTGGCTGGCGAAGTCTTCGGCGAGGGCGGCCAGCAGTTCGTCGTTCGAAGGCGGGTTCGATTCGCGGAAGTCGTCGACCGGCTCCACGATCCCGCGCCCCATCAAGTGCGCCCAGAGGCGATTGACCTCGGCCTTGGCCAAGAATGGGTTCTTGGGGCTCGAGAGCCATTCGGCGAGCGCCTGCCGGCGGTCGTCTTCGCCCGCCAACTCGGCCTCCCCTTGCAGCGGCAGCCAGGGCTTCATCTGCTTGCCGGTCCGCGGCTGCGTGACTTCGCCCGAGCGCGAGACGAAGACCACGAGCTCATCCCCCTTGGGGCTGGGCTTGCGCGACACGCGGTTGAAGAACGCGCCGATGCCGTAGTAGTTGTCTTGCGTCCAACGCTCGAACGGGTGGTTGTGGCACTTGGCGCACTGGATGCGGATGCCCAAGAACACCTGGGCCGTGGTTTCCGTGCAGTCGTTCGTGTCGGCGGCGGCGCGGAAGTAGTTGGCCGGCGGGTTGGCGAAGGTGCTGCCGGTGGAAGTGAGCAGCTCGCGGACGAACTGGTCGTAGGGCATGTTGTCGCGCAAGGTCGACACCAGCCAGCGGTGGAACTTCGGCACGCCGGCGGCCGTGAGTTGCTTGTTGTTGAGCCGCAGCAAATCGCCCCACTTGAGCGCCCAAAACGAAGCGTACTCCGGCCGCTCGAGCAGCCGATCGATGAGCTTGCTCCGCTTGTCGGGCGACGCGTCAGCCACGAACGCGGCCGATTCCTCGGGCGTGGGGAGCACGCCGAGTACGTCGAGATGCACGCGGCGGCAGAACTCGTCGTCGGTCGCCAGCGGTGAGGGCGCCAATTGCAAAAGCTGCAGCTTGCGGTCGACAAGCTCGTCGATGTAGTTGTGGGCCGGCTGCGCGGGCCACTGGAAGCTCGCGTCCGGCTTCAGGAACGTCAGCCGGGCGCTCTCCATCTTGTCGAGATAGCGAAACAGGATCGCGGCCTCGCCCTTGTCCTGTGCGACGACGAGGCCCGACTCGTCAACCTTGGCCACGCTCTCATCGGAGCTCGAGTAGATCACCAGCGGCGTCACGTCGCGAACCGTGCCGTCGGAGAAATGCGCGAGGGCCAGCATCTGCTGCGACCAATTCGGGGCATAAAAGGCCCTCTGCCGCGGAAAGATTTCGAGCTTCACGCACTTGGCCGAATCGGCCGGATCGAGCTGGCAGCCTTGGGCGATCCAATCGATGAGCAGCTTGTGCGCGGGATCAGTCTTGCGCAGCTTCTGGCCGCCGCCGTGGGCGACCTCCATCAGCGGCTTCCGCAAGAGCAGGCTCGAGGCCGGATCGGCCGGGTTCGTGCGGCGGCCGTATTCTTCGCGGATCAGGGTGTGCTGATCGAGGACGGGGTCGTACGCCCGCAGCGACAGGCGGAAGCCTCCCTTGCCGCTCGGCGAGCCGTGGCAGGCGCCTGAGTTGCAGCCCTGCTTCGAGAGGGCGACCAGGGCGCCGTATTCGAACGAAACGCGCTCCGGCAGCTCTTGCCCCTTGATGTTCGCCGGCACGACTAACTCATGCCCCGCTGCTTTGACAGTGATCTGGGCAGCGCCGTTGGCATGCGCGACGACGCGGCGGCCGTCGACCGCGGCGATCGCCGGGTCGCTCGACGCGAGCTCGGCGGCCGAGGTGAGGTCGATCTCCGTGCCGTCGGCCAAATGGCCGGTGACCGCGAGCTGTCTCTGCTCGCCGGGCTGGCTCACCTCGAGCGTCGCGGGGAACACGCTGATGCGCGTGGGCAAGGCAGCCGGGTCGGCGGTTTGCTCGATCTTCACCAATTCGGCAGCGCTTGCGGCGCTGGAAAGAGAAAAGACCAGCAGCAATGCCCAGGGGCGACTCGTTCGCTCGATCATCGGCATCTTCCTCGGCAAGACGGAAAGGCTAGGCGGGACGTTGTAGGCGGGCTTCTTTACGGTGTTTCCATCAGTCCACGAACTTGAACTCGCTGGTCATCAGCACGGCCTGGGCCACCTGTTCGAAGCGGCTGAGGCCGCCGCTTGCGTCGAACGGATTGCCCCCGCCGGATGACAGGTACTCGAGCGCAAGTTGTCGCTCCGTGTCGTCCGGCAGGCGCCCCAGCGCTGCGCGATACAGGGCGTTCACACGGTCCGTCGGCTCGCCGGAGGTCATCTCAGGGCGGGCGGCAAGCGCTTTGGCTTGCTCGATGACGAACGGCGAGTTCATGAGGAACAGCGCCTGCTGCGGCACGGTGGTCCGCGGCCGCTCCGGCGTCGAAGCGTCGGGACTGGCGAAGTCGAACACGCGGAACAGACTGGGCAGATCTTGGCGGTCGATCAGGCCGTAGACCGTGCGGCGGTGGACGAAGGGCTCGGCCGACAACTCGAAGGGGCGCCCCTCGAGCGCCGGATCGAGCTGCCCCGACACGGCCAACAGCGCGTCGCGGAGCGGCTCGAGCTCCAGCCGGCGGCGATTCGCCCGGTAGAGCAGCCGGTTCTCGGGATCGATGGCCGCGCAGTCGGCGCGCTCGGCGCTCGCCTGCTGATAGGTCTGGCTGAGCAGGATCAGCCGATGCAGTTTCTTGACCGACCAGCCTTGCTCCACGAACACGGCCGCCAGGTAATCGAGCAACTCAGGGTGCGTGGGGGGCTCGCTCCGCAGGCCAAAGTCCCCCGGCGTCAGCACGAGCGGCGTCCCCAGGTGGTGCATCCACACGCGGTTGGCCATAACCCGCGGTGTGAGCGGGTTGTCGGCACTCGTGATCGCACGGGCGAGCTCCAGGCGGCCCGAGCCCTGCTGGAAGGGCTGGCGGTCGTCGCCGGCGATGATCCGCAGGAAACGGCGCGGCACCTTGTCGCCGGGGCGGCCGGGGTTGCCGCGGAGGAACACCACCGGGTCGACTGGCGCGCCGTCGACCATGCTCATGGCCCGGGGCGGGGCGCCTGGGTGGTGCACCTGGTGTTCTTCGATCTTCTTTTGCAGTTCGCTGTTCTTGTTCGCCGCGGCGCGCTCGAAGAACGTGGGCGCTTCGGCCAGCGTGAGGGCGGTGGGCGTGCCCTCGGCGAAGAGCACTTGCCAGAGCGGCTCATCCCCCGGCTCGGGCGCCTTCGCCGCGGCGCCTTCGGCCGGCTTGTACGTTTCGTAGAGGGCGCGAAACACCTTGCCATAGGAGTCGGCGACCGCGAACAGCGTGGCCGGTGGATGTTCGGCCAGTTCGCGAACGATCGCCGGGTGGAACGCCGAGGGCATCTGCCCGGCGGCCCAGCTCTTCACTAGCGACTCGGCGGCGGCGGCAAAGCCTTCGGCCGGCAATTGGGAGAGCCGCTGCCAGGGGCCGAACACCAGGTCGTCTTCCTTGAGCCGGCTCCCCAAAAAGCTCCGCCAACGGTCGACCATGCCGGGGCGAACTTCGCCCGGCGAGAACGACAGATCCGGCATGGTGAGCTGTTGCATGTTCGGCTGCTCGCGGACGATGGCCACCAAGTAGTCGGCGGCGTGCGAACGCAGATCGTCGAGCAGCTTGCGGTGTTCCTCGGCCAAAAACGACTCGCGGGCCTGAACGCGCTTGGCCAACTCGGCCTCGTATTCGGCCCGCTGTGGGTGCGGCTGCGCCTCCTCGAGCAGCGGCTGTTCGGCCGGCTCGGTGGAGCTGGCGAATACGCCGTGGAGCGAGTAATAGTCGGCCGAGGGGATCGGATCGAACTTGTGGTCGTGGCAGCGGGCGCACGACACCGTGAGCCCCATCAGGCCGCGCGTCACCACGTCGATGCGGTCGTCGTACGTGTCGTGAACGTTCTCGAACACCCGCCCCAGCGTGAGGAACCCGAGCGCCGCGAGCGGCAGGTTCCCCTGGCGGTCGGGCAGCAAATCGGCGGCAATCTGCTCCTGCAGGAAGCGGTCGTAAGGGAGATCGCTATTGAACGCGCGGATCACGTAGTCGCGATACGTATAGGCGAAGGCATACCGCCGCTCGCGGCCGAAGGAGTAGCCCTTGGTGTCGGCATAGCGCGCCACGTCGAGCCAGTGGCGCCCCCAACGCTGGCCATAGAGTGGCGAGGCGAGCAGCCGATCGACCACCTTGGCGAACGCCTCGGGCGAACGGTCCTGCTCGAACTCGGCGATCTCGAGCGGTGTGGGCGGAATGCCCAGCAGGTCGAACGTGGCCCGGCGGAGCAGCGTGCGTCGGTCGGCCGGAGGCGAGGGAGTTAGTCCCTTTTCCGCCAACTTGGCCCACACGTAGCGGTC
This sequence comes from Pirellulales bacterium, assembly GCA_044221365.1. Lineage (GTDB taxonomy): Bacteria > Planctomycetota > Planctomycetia > Pirellulales > JBGAPH01 > JBGAPH01. Next base: position 97,689 of record JBGAPH010000002.1, on the reverse strand, counting down.
GATGGCAGACTCGCTCCAGCGGGCATCCGCCACCGCAGGGGGCTCGACTTTCTTGACCGACTTAAAGGCCCAGTGCGACTGCTTGGCCTGGAGGAACTTCTCGTCGGGCGTCAGCGGCTTCGCCGCCGCCGAGGCGGGCCAAGGGGCGCCGAGCTTCACCCACGTCGCCAGCGTTTCGCGCTCGACATCGGCAAGCTTGCCGTCGGGGGGCATCTGAACTCCCCCCTCGTAACCGACGACGTCGAGCAGCAGGGTGCTGGGCGTCTCACCTGCAGAAATCGCCGGGCCGCTGTCGCCGCCGGCCAGCAGCGCGTCACGCGAGTCCACCCGCAGCCCGCTTTCCTGCTTGTCGGGTCCGTGGCACTCGAAGCAGCGGGCGGCCAGCAGCGGGCGGACCTTTTCCTCGAAGAACCGCTCCTGCTCCGGCGTCGGGGCGGGCCGCTCGACGGGAGTTTCGGCCCGACCGGCGCGCGCAGCAGCGATCAACGTCGCCACGAGGGCGACGCGACAGCTCCAGGCAGACAGCGTCCGGCTCAGCCGCAGGGCGCGGCGCGGACCAAGGGGCTGGTCCATGCGGAAACTCGCAGTCGGGTCAGGCGGGATCGAACAAGGCAGGGGCCGCCGGCCACGGGGCCCGGCGACCCCCTGAGTATAGCCGAGCCCGCCGCCGGTGCGAAGGCTTTTGCTGACGGGCCCTTCCGCTCACGGGCGACGCGCGATCACTGCCCTACGCCGGCCCAGCCGCCTCGGCGATCAGCGTCTCGACCTCCGGCAGCCGCACGCAGAGGCGGCGGATGGCGCTTGCCCGCCCTGTCGCGGGATCGACGTCGACGATCGTGCCGCTCAGCCGCACGTCGCCGGCGGCCACCTCGAAGTAGGTGGGATTGAAGGTCCGCGTCGTCTCGAGCACCCGATCGATCCGCCGGCCGAGGATGCTCTGGTAAGGGCCCGTCATGCCGACGTCGCACTGAAACGCGGTGCCGGCCGGCAGGATTTCTTCGTCCGCGGTGGGCACGTGGGTGTGGGTGCCGAGCACCGCTGACACCCGGCCGTCGAGATAGCGCCCCAGGAGTTGCTTGTCGCTCGTGGCCTCGGCGTGGACGTCGACCAGAATCACCTTGATCTCGGGCGGCACCTCCGCGAGCACGCGGTCGGCTGCGTCGAACGGGCAATCGACCGGCCGCATGAACACGCGCCCCATCAGGCTGACGACGGCCACGCGCGTGCCGTCGCGGGCGGCGACCTCCATCCACTCCCGCCCGGGGGCCTTGGCCGGGTAGTTGGCCGGCTTGACGATGTTGCTGGCCCGCTCGAGCGTGGGAATGATCTCGTTGCGGCGGTAGATGTGGTCGCCCAGGGTCACGCCATCGACGCCGGCCGCGGTGAGCTCGGTGAAGTGCGCGGGGAGCAGCCCCGAGCCGCCGGCCGCGTTTTCGGCGTTGGCCACCACCAGATCCAGCCCCTCGCGGCGGATCAGATGCGGCAATCCCCGCGTCACGATCTGGCGGCCTGGTTTGCCGACGATGTCGCCGATCAGCAGCAGTCGCACGCCGTGCTCGCTCTAGGGTTCCGAAGGTGGGGGAGCGGCGAGTCTAGCGGGCGATCTCTTGGTGCCGGGTCTCGCGGACCACGGTCACCTTGATCTCGCCGGGGTAGGTCAGCCGCTGTTCGAAGGCTCGGGCAATATCGTAGCTGATTTTGGCGGCCGTGGCGTCGGTGGTGTCCTTGGCGCTGGCGATCACGCGCAGCTCGCGGCCCGCCTGAATGGCGTAGGCCTGTTCGACCCCCTCGAAGCTGGTGGCGATCGATTCGAGCTCCTCCATCCGCTTGATGTACCGCTCCAAGGTCTCGCGGCGGGCGCCAGGACGCGAGGCGCTGCAGGCGTCGGCCGCGGCCACAAGCACGGTGTAAGGATGGTCGACGCGGATGTCGTCGTGGTGGCCGAGCGCGGCATGAACCACCTCGGGGCCTTCGTTGTGCCGCTTGAGCAGATCGGCGCCGATCTGGGGATGTCCCCCTTCGGTCTCGTGATCGGCGGCCTTGCCGATGTCGTGCAGTAGGCCGGCGCGGCGGGCGAGGTCGCCGTTGAGCCCCACCTCTTCGGCCATCATGCCGGTGAGAAAGGCGACCTCGATCGAATGCCGGAGCACGTTCTGGCTGTAGCTGGTGCGGAAACGCAGCCGGCCCAAAAGCTCGATCAGCCGAGGATGCAAGTTGGGGACGTCGGCCTCGAGCGCGGCCTCTTCGCCGTGTTTGCGGATCACCGCCTCCATTTCGCGCTGCGTTTCGGCCACCACCTCCTCGATCCGCGAGGGGTGGATGCGACCATCGGCGATCAGCTTGCCCAGGGCCAGGCGGGCAATCTCGCGGCGCACGGGGTCGAAGCCGCTGACGATCACGACGCCGGGGGTGTCGTCGATGATCACGTCGACGCCGCAGGCCTTTTCGAAGGTGCGGATGTTGCGCCCCTCGCGGCCGATGATCCGGCCCTTCATTTCGTCATTGGGAATGTCGACCGTGCTGGTGGTCGTTTCCGCCGTGTGGGCCGCGGCATAGCGCTGCAGACTCGTGAGCAGGATGTCGCGCGACTTAGCCTCGCAGACCTTGGCCAGCTCCTTCTCGCGCTCCAAGATGAGCTGCCCTTGCTCGTGGCGGAGTTCGCGGTCGAGGCGTTCGAGCAGCAGGGCCTTGGCTTCGTCGGGCCCGAGGTTGGAGATGCGCTGCAGGGCTTGGCGCTGCTCGCCGACCTGGACCGAGAGATCCTCGTTGAGCCGGCCGGTTTCCTCGATCCGCTCGGCGAGTTTGCGCTGCGTGCCTTCGACCATTTTCTCCTGCTTGCGGAGTTGGTCGGCCTGTTGGTCGAGCATATCCTGGCGCTTGTCGAGCGCCCGCTCCCGTTCGTGCAGCGCTTGGCGACTCTTGTTGAGTTCCTTTTCGACTTCGCCCTGCTGCTGGATGGCCCGCTCTTTGATTTCGAGCTCGGCCTCCTTGAGCCGGTTGCTGCGCTCGCGCTCGGCGCGGAGCACGATGTCGCGGGCTTCGCTCTCGGCGTCCTTCTTCCGGAGCCGGTCGAGAAACTTGACCAGTACGACCGCAAGCACGGCCGCTACGGCGGCGACCAACGATACGATAATACTCTGTGGCACGGCAGACTTCCTGCGGGCTGCCTTGGCCAGAACGAACGTGAGACGCGCAGCGGCGGTTTATGCCCTACAGAGCTTTACCGCGGACGAAGCGATCGGAACGAGCGCGGGCAGAAACGATCGGGGCCAGCGACCGGCAGGACAATAGCGCAGCGAGAAGGGGAAGCGCCGGTTCGGCGCGCAGCGCACGTCGAGCGCAGCGGCGAACGCAACCGAACTCCCGGGCCAGCGATTCTCGAAGAGGGCGAGAACCGGAGGGAGCCCCATTGACAAGGGCGAGCCCTGCCAAGCGGCGCTCCTCAGACGCCAGTGGATCTTCGCGGGGCGAACCGCCCCGCACGCCCAGCCGGCGGCGACCAACACCCCCCACAACAGTTCGAGCATCGCCAGCGATCGAAGCCTGAGGCTGTCCACGGCGTTCCCACCCTGCGTGTGGTGTTTGCTACACTGATCGAATCCGCAGCCGCCGATCCCAAGGCTTACGAGCCCTGGCTCAGCGCAGAATCTCACGGACCTTCCGACACAAGTTGATTCTCAAAAGGATGATCGTGCGGCCAACGGCCGCGGCCCCGGGCGTCGCGACTGCCTTGCGCAACCGCAATGCAGCCAAAGAATTCCGCCGTGGAACGCGGGTTGAGACGCAGTTCCCCCAATCTAACAAACATTTTCGCCGCCGCAATCCGAGTTTGGCTGCCACCCATGGCCGACACTCCCACTCGTCGCTCCCCGTCGTTCCCGATCTCGGCGGACGAGCGCCTCGTGCGGGTAGTGACCAACCACTGGCAGCCGGGGGAGTGGCTCGAGGGGGGCGTCGTGCTCGCCGTGAGCGGCGGGGCCGACAGTATGGCGTTGCTGCGGCTTGCCGCAGTGCTCGCGAGCGAGCGCCTTGAGCGCGTGGCGGTCGCGCATTTCGACCACCGGCTGCGCCCCGATTCAACGGCCGACGCCGAGTTCGTGGTCGCGGCCTGCGGCGCCCTGGGCTTCGGCTGCCGGGTTGGCGTTTGGGCCGATCCCCCGGCGATCGACCGCGGGGGAATGGAGGCGGCCGCTCGGCGTGCCCGCTACCTGTTCCTGGCACAGGCGGCTGCCGAATGCGGATTCCGCTCTGTCGCCACGGCCCACACCGCCGACGACCAGGCCGAAACGATCCTGCATCGAGTCCTGCGCGGCACGGGACTGCGCGGACTCGCCGGAATCCGCCCCGCACGGCCCCTTTCTCCCGAGATCACCTTGGTGCGGCCGCTGTTGGAAGTGCGGCGGAGCGAACTGGTCGAGTATCTGACCACAATCGGCCAGCCGTTTCGCACCGACCCGACCAACCTCGACCGCCGCCGTACGCGCAACCGCCTGCGGCACGAACTGTTGCCGCTCCTGTCCGAGCAGTTCAACCCGCAGGCGGGCGCAGCCCTGGCTCGGCTGGGAGCGTTGGCGGGCGAGGCGCAAGATGCGTTTGATGAACTGGCTGCGCGGCTTTTGGCCCGCTCGCTGACGACCCGTGCTGAGGAACGAGTCGAAATCGATGTAAGCGCCTGGGGGAGCGAGCCGCGCTATCTGGCTCAGGTCGCGCTGCAGCGGTTGTGGGTCGAGCAGCGCTGGCCGGAACAAGGAATGAACACGTGGCACTGGCGGCGGCTCGTCCGGCTAGCGCAAAGTGCAGCCCCGGGCGGCCTCTCGCTCCCTGGGGCGATCACTGCTTTTCGGCGGCGCAACGAGCTCGTACTGCAGATCAGCCGTTCCCACGCCGCAGATTAAGCGAACAACCACTGCAGGCTGCCGCGCTCCACGGGCTTGACGAGATGATGGTCGAACCCGGCCTCCTGGCTGCGGCGGCGGTCTTCGTCCTGGCCGTACCCGGTGAGGGCGACGAGGGTCGTTTCCTTGGTCTCGGGCTGCGCGCGGAGCCGGCGGGCGACTTCGTAGCCGTCGATGCCGGGCAGGCCGATGTCGAGCAGGATCACGTCCGGGCGCCAGCGCGGGGCGTTGACCAGTGCGGCCTGGCCGTCGTGTACTGCCTCGACCTCGTGCCCCGCGGCCTGGAGCAGGCGCGACAGGCTGAGCGCCGCGTCGACGTTGTCGTCGACCACGAGCACCCGGCGCGGGATCGGCGCTGCGCGGCGGTCGCGTTCGCCGGGGCCGCGCGCCGCGGCGCTCGCCGCCGCAGCCAGCGGCAGCCGCACGGTGAACTCGCTGCCGTGCCCTAGGCCGGCGCTCGCGGCCGACGCCGAGCCGCCGTGGAGTTCTGCCAGGGCTTTGACGAGCGTCAGGCCGATGCCCAGGCCTCCTTGGGAGCGGTCGAGCGTGCGTTCGGCCTGGGTGAACAGATCAAAAACGTGCGGCAGCACCTCGGGGGCGATGCCGCAGCCGGTGTCGCGCACGCGGATCACGGCGTCGGCGCCGTCGGCCGCCGCCGAGAGCCCGATCCGCCCCTGTTCGTCGCTGTATTTGGCCGCATTGTTGAGCAGATTGCTCACGATCTGCGCCAGCCGCGTGAGATCGCCCAGCAACAGCAGCGGCCCCGCGGGAGATTCGATGACCAACTCCTGCTTCCGGTCGGCAATGAGCGGACGGCTCGTTTCCACCGCCCGCGCGATCACGGCCGCCAATTCCACCGGTTCGCGCCGCAGTTTGATCTTGCCGCGGGTGATGCGCGAGACGTCCAGCAGATCGTCGACCAGCCGCACCAACTGCTGCACCTGCCGCTCGATCACTTGCTTGCACCATTGCAACTCGCCGTCGGGCAACCCAATGAGCTCCATCAACTCGACGGCGCTGACGATGGGGGCCAGGGGATTGCGGAGCTCGTGGGCCAGCATGGCCAGGAACTCGTCTTTGCGGCGATCGGCGTCGCGGAGACGCTTTTCGGCCCGGCGGCGCTCGCTGATGTCCATCACGTAGGCGACGCCGCGCTCGGGGTCTCCCGCCAGCATCGCTCCCGCCAGCAGCACCGGCACGCGCGAGCCGTCGCGGCGGATGTATTCCTTTTCAAAGGGGCGCATGACGCCGGCCGACACGATCTCGTCGAGCTTTTGGGCATCGAGATCGGCGTATTCCGGCGGAGTGATGTCGCTCCAGCGCAATTGGCCGCTGCGGAATTCATCGACGCTGTAGCCCAGCATGCCGGCCGCGTGCTCGTTGGCGTCCCAGAAGTGGCCGTCGACGTGCCAGAACAGGAAGCCGATCATGTCGGATTCGATCACGCCGCGGAACCGCGCTTCGCTTTCGCGGACCGCCGCAACGGCGCGGCGCTGCGCGGTGACGTCGCGCTGCAGCCCCCAGGATCTCAACAGCCGTCCATCCTTGACGATGCCGACGACGTTGTTGACGAACCACTTCTCTTGCCCAAAGCGGTCGCGCTCCCGCGATTCGGCCTCGACCAGGCGAAAGCCCGAGCGGATGAATTGGCGGAGCACCTCGAGGTTGGATGGATCGGTCGGCAGGAACAGCTCGGCCAGGCGGACGCCGGCCAACTCGTCGGCCGACGCGTAGCCATACATGCGGGCCATGGCGTCGTTGCACTCGGCCAGCCGCGAGTGCGCGAGGATTTCTTCGAGAATGCGCTCTTCCGACCAATGCGTGGGAATGGGCTCCGGCGTTTCGAATCGCCAAATGCCCTCGGTGCTCTGGCGAATGAAGCTGCGATAACGTTCGTCGCTGGCGCGGAGGTCGGCTTCCGCCTGGCGGTGCTCGGTGACGTCGACGACGACGCCGAGGTACAGGTTCTCGCCCCCGGCGGTGCGCAATCGCGACGACGTCGAGCGGACGATCTTCGTGCGGCCTCCCTTGGCGATCAGCCGCCAATCGCGATGCGGCGGGGTCTCGCCGCGCAGCCGCGCCAAGCGCCGCAACTCCGCGGCCGGCCGCTCTTCCTCCGCCAACAGGAAGGCGCCGTGCCGGCCCACCAGTTCCTCGGGCTCGTAGCCGACGATCTCGCAGTAGGCCCTGTTCACGTGCAGCAGCCGGCCCTCGGGATCGGAAAGCGTCAGCCCCACGGCGGCCAGCTCGAACGTTTGATCCAGCAGTCCCAAATCGGGACGCTCGTGGGAGGAGGCCGCCGCGGAAGTTGCCGATTCCGCGCCGCGCGCCGCTTGACTCCTCAGACGGCTCAACTCCAGTTCGGCGCGAACGCGGTACAGGATCTCCCGGTCGGACAGCGGCGGCTCTGTCTCCGGGGATGCTGTCTCCTGGGATGAGGCGTTTCCATCGGCGCCTTCCACGACGATCACGGGCACGTCGGGCGCCCACCCAGAGCAGCGGACTCGCTCCTGCCGATCGACCAAGACGAGTGCGGGGCCGAAGTCGAGCGCTGCTCGTTCAGCGAGCTCTCGCGGAGCAACCGCCAATGGCTCGAAGTCGGCGGAGAGCAGAGTGCGCAGTCGCGTGCGCAGCGCCGCCGCCTCGGCAACAATCAGAATCTGCGGACGCAGCGTCATGCTCGTGTGGTGCCCTCGGGGCAGCGCCCCTGGGGGCGGCGCATCCAGGCCGCATCCTCCACGACGGGCTCGCGGCCGCGCTCAGTATACCTAGGCGTTCAGCCGCCGGCACCTGGCCAGCCCCCTAACAAGCAGGGGGTCGCGCCGCTCTAAGAACTATCACGGAGCGGGCTCTTCGCTCAGCCGTGGATCGCTTCCTTCGTCGGAGCGGATCGAGGCCTCGGGCAAGGCCTTGCGCAGCGTCTCCACTCCCTCAGGCGTGACCTTTGTTGCGCGGAGGAAGACGTACTTCAGCGTCGGACACTTTGCCAGATGCACGAGCCCAGCGTCGGAGGTGGGAGTTGCCCGCAGGTCTAAGCGGGTGAGTTTTGGCAGCTTGGCCACATGTTCGAGGCCCGCGTCGGAAAAGTCCGAGTTTTGCGTCAGCCAAAGTTCTTCCAGGCTGGTGCTCGTGGAAAGGTCGGCCAGTCCCGCATCGGTGACCTCCGTGCTTTGCAGACTCAGTCGCCTGAGCTTGGGGAGGGCGGCCGCTCGCTTGACGGTTGGGTCTCCCACCGGCGTGTTTTCGAGCACGACGTCCTCGAGTTGCTGAAGCGCGCCCAGCGGCTCGAGACCCACGTCGCTAACCTTGGTCCCGGTGAGGTCGATCTTCTTCAGTCCGGTCAGTGCACCGATGCCCGCCAGATCGGCGTCGGTGATAGCGATGCCGTTAAAGGAGACGACCGTCACCGGCTGCCCTGGAGCGGCCGCGTCGCGCTCGACCTTGCCGCCCAGGGCCTTGACCTTGGCCGCGAATTGATCCTGCGGCCCCCCACCGCCACAGCCGACGGTCAACCCAAGCAAGAGGGCGAAGAACGCGGAGCAAAAGATCTTCATTGGCGGGCCGCCTGGGAAAGAGCACGGGAAAGCGACCGCCATCTTGGCCCGTGGGCCGCAGGGACGCAAGCAGCGCGGGACCCGCCGCGAAGGGTTCGGCGCTTGACGCACTTCCCGGCCGCCTGACAATAGAGGGCGCTTAGTCCCTTCCGCGACGACGCGTCTGCGCGGTCGCCCACCCCAACGTGCGAGAGTGCCGTGTCGAAGGTCGCCGTCATCCTGCCTGCCGCCGGCGCGAGCAGCCGCTATCGCGATCCACACTACAAAAAGCCCTTCGCGCCGCTCGCGGGGCGCGCGGTGTGGCTGCATTCGGCCGAGAAGTTCCTGGCCCGCGACGACGTGGGGCAGTTGATCCTGATTATTTCTCCGGAGGACCGCGAGGCGTTTCAGCTGAAATTCGCCGCCAACGCCGCGATCCTGGGGATCGACGTCGTCGACGGCGGCGCCGAGCGCTACGAATCGGTGAGTCGGGCGCTGGCGCGGGTGAAACCGGAGTGCGACCTCGTTTGCGTTCACGACGCGGTGCGCCCCTGCATTGCCGACGAATGGATCACCCGCGTGTTCGAAGCCGCCGAGCGCACTGGAGCTGCCATCCTCGGCGTGCCAGTGACGAACACGCTCAAACGCGTGGGCGCGAACAGCCAGATTACGGAAACGGTTCCCCGCGACGGCTTGTGGGAAGCGCAAACGCCCCAGGTCTTTCGCCGCCAATGGCTGCTCGACGCCTATGCCCAGCGCGGCGATTTCCAGGCGACTGACGACGCCCAACTCGTCGAACGTTTGGGCCACCCGGTGACGATCGTGCAGGGCTCCCCCGTGAACTTGAAGATCACCACGCGCGAAGATCTGCGGCTGGCCGAAAAAGCGCTCGACGCGCTGCCCAAGCCCAAGCTCCCCGGCTTCAGCCACCCCTTCGACGAACGCTTCCGTTGATTCCTCCCCTCTCCCTGTGGGAGAGGGGCCGGGGGCGAGGGACCGTCGGCGGCTATCCCGCGCGTGCTCCTCGGTTCAAATCGGCCGGCTCACGCCGGGCCGCGCGCCTTATTTGAGCGCGATCGTGCGGGCCAACGGCCGCAGCACCTGGTCGATCACGTAGTTCTGCACCACGTCGTGGCACACGCCGGTCAGCCGGTCGAGCGTTTTGATGTAAGTGGTCTCGGGGCCCAGGCTGCCATATTGCCGGGCGGTGACGTAGACGCTGAGCTGCTCTTCGGGGAACTCGCCGGTGCGCACCTGATAGGCGTTGGTGCGGGTTTCCATGCTCACGCGGCACTGCGTGCGGCACTCTTCGTCGAGCGAGATCGTGAACGACGGCTCGTAGTTGATCACCGTTCCCCCCGGCAGCTCGAACAGCCGCTCGTAGGCGGGGCAAAGGCCGAGCGCTTCGGCCACGAGCTGGTTGTGATTGCCGCGGTAGGTGAAGTCGAAGCCGAACAGCAAATCGAGCGCTTCGCAATCGAGCGGGCTCACCGAGAGCATGTAGGGAGCGAGCTCGAGCACCAAGCGATGTTGTTCGAGGGCCGTTTCCACGCTCTCGGGGTTCACTTGCCCCGAGCATACCCGCCGCGGCTCGATGGTGGCCCAGCGATAGTTGCCGCCATCCTTGTCTTCCTCGAGCACGAAGTCCCCCTTCTCGCGGCTGTAGAAGTTCCGCATGGTGGGATACTTCTTCTGGATCCGCTCGAAGTAATGTAGGATCGTCTCGCGGTTGTGCGGCAGCTCCATCTCCGTGCTCAGGTTCATGTTGACGTAGAAGTCGTCGCTGAGCGCGCTGTAGCGGTGCATCCCCGAGCTTCCTCTGGCTGATCTTCTGCCACTGCTGGCTCGCGACGATTCTCGCCCACCGGCAGCGCGTTTCGCTGCCGGCCGAGCATCGACGGCCGCGGTTTTCGGTTCTTCCAGTAAGTCCAGCGACCAGTATAGGACCGGCCTATGCAAACTGTCAAAGCAACCCGCAGTCAACGACTTGCGCCGCGCACAAAGCCGGCAGAAGAGCCGCACGAACTACGCTTGGCGTTGTTCGAAACTGAACTGGGTTGGATGGCCATGCTTGGGTACGAAGCAACGCTCCACGCGCTCGTCTTCGGCCAGACTTCGCCGCAGGCTGCTGTGTTCGCGCTCCACGAGCGTGGCGCCGGCATGGGCGCCGCGGAATGGAAAACGCCGCTCCAGCGGCGGCTGATCGCGTTTGCGCGCGGCGCCCGCGATGACTTCCGCGATGTGAAGGTGGCGCCGTTCGCCACGACCGACTTCCAAGCCCAGGTGCTCGACCACTGCCGCCGCATCCCCGTGGGGCAAACCCGCAGCTACGCCGACCTCGCCGCGCTGGCCGGCTCGCCGGGCGCGGCGCGGGCGGTGGGGAGCGTGATGCGCAAGAACCGCGTGCCGCTCGTGATCCCGTGCCATCGCGTAGTGGGCTCGAACGGGCTCGGGGGCTATTCGGGGGCGGCGGGGCTGGCGACGAAGCGGCGGTTGCTAGAGCTGGAGGGGCGGACAAGTTAACGGTGCGATGCAGAGTAGAAGGCATGGGCATTCAGAGTGATTTGGTCACGGCCAAAGCGGACGAGGCGTCAGCGGTTGCCGCTTCGCCGCAGCCTACCTCGCATTGGCAGGGCCTGTCCTTCACGGGGCTCGAAAACGTCACGCTCTGCACGCTGATTTGCCTCGTGCGGACTGGCCATGCGGATCGAGATTTCGACGAGTTGCTCGACAGAGTCCAGGTCGTAGCCTCCGACGCCGATCAATCGTCGGACGTGTGGCTCGTGCCGGGCGCAGAAGTGGCGGCGCTCGCGCGCGTCGCCTCGCTCGCGGACGAAGCGTTCGAGGAGCTGCTGACCGCCTGGTGCGCCACCGACGAGGTTGCCGCATGGGAGGAAGACGAAGCGCGAGACCTCCTTCGCGAGATCGGAGACTTAGCAGAGACCGCCAAGCTCCGCGGAAAGGTGCTGCTCCTGAGGATGGGCCCCTGAGTTGCCTTTCCAAGTCGTGGCCTTGAATCAGCGGCTCCAGGCGGTCCGCCCCCTCCCAGCCGCCCCCCAAAACCGCTACACTGGTTCATCCGTACAGGTAGCGGGCATTTCTGTGCCACGGACTCGACGGTCGGCGGAGGACGACGGATGGCAGCGCGCGTGCAGGTCGTGGCGGGACCGGCGGGGTCGGGCAAGACCGACGCCCTGCTGCAGGTCTACCGCTCCGCGCTCGCCCGAGGGCTGCCAGGGTCAACGCTCTGGATCAGCCCTAACCATCGCGCGGCCGCTGAGGTTCGGCAGCGGTTGCTTTCGGCCGAGTTGCCAGGCTGCTTCCGGCCCGGCATCGTCACGTTCGAACAGTTCGCCGAGGCGGTGCTCCAAGCTTCTGCCCGACCCGTGCGTCCGCTCAGTCGCCTGATGAAGCGGCAGTTTCTGGCGCACTTGGTCGACGCAGCGAACGAGCGCGGAGAGCTCGACTACCTACGTCCTCTGGCTGGCAAGCCTGGCTTGCTCGACGCGCTGGGCGACTTCATCGCCGAACTCAAGCGGCTGGAAATCTGGCCCGAGGACCTGGCGGGGGCCGGAAAGCAACGGAATGCTCTGCCCAAGGACCGTGAAATGGCGGCCCTTTACGCGGCCTATCAAGATGCACTAATCCGCCATGAGCTGTACGACGCCGAAGGCCGCTTCTGGTCTGCCCGCGAGCTCCTGCGCTCGGGGCAGCTCGCGCCCTTCGAGAAACTGCGCACCGTGGTGGTCGACGGCTTCGCCGACTTCACGCACACCCAATTCGAGATCCTCGAGTTGCTCGCCGAGCGCGTGGAGCAGTTGCTCATCAGCTTGCCGCTCGAGCAGGAGCGCGGCCGAGACGACCTGTTCGCCAAGCCGCGGCAAACGCTTGGCGAGCTCACGCGGCGGTTTAGCGGGCTCTCGATTACTTGGCGCGAGCGCTCTGCGCCCCCCGCCTGGCCGGCGCTCGACCATGTCGAGCGGCATCTGTTTGGCGACGGGGCTCTTAGCGACCCGCCGCCGGCCGACGGCATCGAGGTGTTGGGCGCGGCGCAGGCACTTGGCGAAATCGAGCTCCTGGGGCGGCGGATCAAGCGGCTCTTGAGCGAGGGAGACGGCGGGCGGCCCGTGCGGCCCAGCGACATCGCCGTCGTCTTCCGCTCCACGGCCGACGCGGCGCCGCTGGTGCGCGAGATCTTCGGCGAGCTCGGCATTCCCTTCGCGCTCGATGCCCGCCGCACGCTGCTCGATTGCCGGGCAGTCGCCGCGCTCTTGGCCATCCTGCGGCTCGAGGTCGAGCAGTGGCCCTTCCGCCAGGTGATCGCGGTCGTGGAGCAGACCTACTTCCAGCCTGACTGGCCCGAGTGGTCAGGGGGCCAAGCGCGCGCGGCGGTTGACGAAACGGTCCGCGAGCTGCAAGTGTCGAGCGGCCGACAGGAGTTGCTGGACAGCGTCCGCCGCTGGGCCGAGCGCGTGACCCGCGACTTGCCCGAGGCGAGCTCAGAGGACGATCCGCGGGCCAAACGCCGCGCCAAACGGAGTGCGCGGGCAAAGCTCGCGCTGCCGCTGCTCGAACGCCTGGCCAAACTGCTCGGCGGACTGCCGACATCGGCAACGCTCGCCGATTGGGGCACTGCTCTCGGGAAACTAGCGAGCAACACCGGGCTCCGCGCCGTTGCCGGGACGCCGCTCGTCGAAGGCGAAGCGGGGCAACCCGAGGTCGACGCACTCGACCGTCTGATCGAATGCCTGAAGACGGCCGACCGGCTCTATGAATGGATGGGTCAGCCAGCCCCGCAGCTCGATCGCGCCGAAGCGCTCGCGCGCATCGAAGACCTGGTGGAGCACGAGCCGTGGCCCAGCGACCGCGATGAAACCGGGCGCGTGCGGGTGTTGTCGGCGCTCGATGCCCGCGGGATTCGCGCGCCGTACTTGTTCGTGGCGGGTTTGGCCGAGAGCGCGTTTCCTGCCGGGGAGCGGGCGAATGCGCTCTTCGGCCGGCAAGATCATGACCGGCTGAGCACGGTCGGCCTGCCGCTGCCGTCTTGGGGCGCCCGCAGCCAGGATGAGATGCTGCTGTTCTACGAAACGGTGACGCGGGGGACGCGGCGGCTGACGCTGAGCTATCCCACGGTCGACGAGCGCGCCCAGCCGCTCGTGCCGAGCCCGTACCTCGACGATCTGCGTCGGCTGTTTGGCGCGGGCCTGCCCGGCGTGGCCGAAGTCGATCTACGACCGGCGGCGCTGCAAGGCGAGCCGGCGGGGCCGACCGATCTACGCCTGCAGGCAGTGCAGCGGGCGCTCGACGACGCGCCTCGGTTGCTGGCCGCGTTGCGGCAAGAGGCGCCGCCCGCTCGGCCCAGCGCGGTTCGCAGCAACCGTCCGCCGCGAACGGCGCCGGCCGCGGGTCAGCGCGCTCTGTTCGAATTCGACGCTGCGGACAGCCCTGTCTCGACCGCCGTGACGAATCCACAGCTTTTTGGCAACTTGCTGGCCGGGCTGCGGATGCTGGGAGAACGCCAGTCACGGGAGCAGTTCGGCCCACACGAAGGTTTGCTGCTGTCGCCGCAAGCGCTCGACGCGCTCGGTCAAACCTTCTCCGATTCCTACTGCTGGAGCCCGAGCGCCCTCGAGCACTATCGGGCGTGCCCCTTCAAGTTCTTTCTGCAGCATGTGCTCGAGGTCGACTCACCGGCCGACCTCGAACTGCAGGAGGACTACGGCCTGCGCGGCAACCTGCTGCACGCGGTGCTGGCCGAGCTGCACCGCAGCATCAACGCCCGCGCCGGCCGGCCGACGTCGCCTTGCTCGCTCTCGCCAAAAGACTTCAACGAGCTATTCGAACGGTCGCTGGCCGAAGTATGGAACGATCGGCCAGCCGCCTCGCCCCTCGAGGCGGCCTGGCGCGTGATCGACGAGGACTTGGTGCGGCGTTGGGGGGCCGAGTACCTCGAGCAGCATCGCAAGTACGACGCGGGGCACGGGCCGCGCGGCCGAGCGCCGCGCCCCGAGCGGTTCGAACTCAGCTTCGGCCCCAGCCGACATCAGGCCGGGGCCGACCCTACGAGCGTGGCGACGCCGCTCGTGCTCCGCCGGGCCGACGGCGTCGTGCGGCTGGCCGGTCGCATCGACCGCGTCGACGTGCTCGACGACGCGGGGCAAACGCTCTTCGCCGTGGTCGACTACAAGTCAGGGGGCTCGAAGCGAATCCTCGGCGAGATGAAAAACGAAGTGGCGCTGCAGCTCCCGCTCTATGCCCTGGCGGTCGAGCAGTTGTTCTTCCCCGACGGCGCCGCCGAGCCCGCCATGGCCGCCTATTGGTTCGTCAAGGAAACCGGCTGCCAGCCCAAGGCGACGCTGCGGTTCGACGGCGATCGCAGCGCCGACGAGGCGCCGAGTTCGAAGGGCGCCGTGGCGGTTGATTGGGCCGAGTTGCGCCAGCAGACGATCGACCAGGTGTTTGCCCGCGTGCAAGGCGTGCGGCAGGGACAATTCCCGATCGTCAGCGCCGACGACAAATGTACCAGCCTGTGCGAGTACCGCACCGTGTGCCGTGTGAATCATGTGAGGGCCTTGGACAAGCCATGGCAGTTTCCGGAACTTCCCCCCGTCTAACGCCGCAGCAGCACGCGGCGATCGAAACGCGCGGCGTGTCGATTGGTCTCGCGGCCGGCGCCGGCTGCGGTAAGACCTTCGTGCTCACGCAGCGGTTCCTGTCGTACTTGAACCCCGGCGAGGCCCGCGCCGAGTTGCACGAGCTGATCGCGCTCACCTTCACCGACAAGGCGGCGCGCGAAATGCGCGAACGCATTCGCCGGGCGTGCCGGGAGCGGCTGGAACAGTCCGTCGAGGCGGAGTTGCCCCATTGGCGGCAGCTCGTGCGGCAGCTCGATTCGGCCCGCATCTCCACGATCCACGCCTTCTGCGGCAATCTGCTGCGGGCACACGCCGTCGAGGCCCAGCTCGATCCGGCCTTTCAAGTGCTCGACGAGCTTGGCCGAGCGGCGCTCGAGCGCGAGGTGGTCGATGACGAACTGCGGCGGCTGTTGTCCGCGAAGGACCGGCGGCTGATGGACCTGGTGTCGAGCTACAACTTCCGCACCGTCCGCCAGATGATCGACGACCTGCTGCGGCAACGCCATGGCATCAGCTTCGACGAATGGCGCGACGTGCGGCCGGAGGAGCTGGTCGAGCGGTGGGGCGCGTTTGCAATCGACGTCGAGGCTGATGCGCTCAAGCGAGTGGCGCAGACTGCCGAAGCAATCCGGACAGGCGAATTGCTGCGTGGAACGCTGCCGAGCGACGGCGAGTCCATTGAGCGATTCCAGCAGCTGTTACAGCGAATGGAGCAACTCGCCGACGGTCGATCGCGACTCACCGATCTCGCAGAGATTCACGAGCTGGCCAAGGTTCAAGGCGTGCCCAAGAAGGCTTGGCCCAGCGTCGGGGAGTATGAGGCGTTTCGTGACACTTTCGCTTCGTTTCGTAAGGTGTCTGGCCAGACCCTGAAATCGTGCGCGTTCGACCCGATCAGAGCCCTGCCCGCCGCCGAAGCGGGCTTGGCCCTCTTGAGCCTGGTCGGCGAGATCGCCCAGGTCTACGAACAGGAAAAGGACCGGCAGAACTTTCTCGATTTCGACGACCTGCTCGTCCGCACCGCGCGGCTGCTGGAAGGCGAGTCGCATGGCCTGCGGTCGCGGCTGGCGGGGCAGTTGCGGCTGCTGCTCGTCGACGAGTTCCAGGACACCGACCAAGTGCAGGTCGATCTCATCCGGGCGCTGTGCGACAGCCAGATCGCCAACGGCAAGCTGTTCTTCGTGGGGGACCACAAGCAGTCGATCTACCGCTTCCGCGGCGCGAAGCCCCAAGTGTTCCACGAGCTGCGCAGCGGGCTGCCAGGCGACGGCCGGCTGGTCCTTTCGCACAACTTCCGCAGTCAGCCGGCGATCCTCGACTTCGTGAACGCGCTCTTCGCCGACGCCTTCGCGGGGGAAGAGCCGCTCGTGGCGCGGCGTCCGCAGGAAACGGCGACGCCGGCCATCGAGTTCCTCTGGCGCCCCCTCGAGGAGAGCCGCCACGACGCGGGCGCCGCCGAGCGCGGCCGCCGCCAGGAGGCCGACTGGATCGCCCGCCGGCTGCGGGGCATGATCGACCGCGAGGAGCCGCTGGCGGCCCTGTCCCGTGGTGGGCAGGGTGGAGCACGCCCCGTGCGCCCCGGCGACATCTGCATTCTGTTGCGGGCATTGCCTGACGTGCAGCACTACGAGCGGGCCCTCGAGGCCCACGGGCTCGATTACTATCTCGTCGGCGGCTCGGCCTTCTACGCCCAGCAGGAAGTGTTCGACCTGCGCAACTTACTGCGGGCGCTCGAATGCCCGGCCGACACGGCCAGCCTGGCCGGCGCGCTGCGGAGCCCTTTCTTTTCACTATCGGACGAAGCGCTCTTCTGGCTCGCCCGCCACGCGGCGGGACTGCGCGAAGGCTTGCTTGCCGACGAGTTGCCCAGCGAGCTGTCGCCGGACGATCGCGAGCGGGCCGCCTTCGCCGCCCGAGCGATTCGCGAACTCGAGCGGATCAAAGATCGGCTGCCCGTGGCCGAGCTGATCCAGCGGGCGCTCGCGCTCACCGGCTACGACGCGCTCTTGCTCGGCGAGTTCCTCGGCGAGCGCAAGGTCGGCAACCTGCGGAAGCTCGTCGACCAGGCCCGCGATCTCGACCGGGCGGGCGTGTTCGGCCTGTCCGACTTCGTGACGCAGCTTTCCGACAATCTCTCCCGCGAACCGCGCGAAGCCCAGGCCGCCACGCACGCCGAGGACGCCAACGTCGTGCGGCTGATGTCGATTCACCAGGCCAAGGGGCTCGAGTTCCCCGTGGTGGTGGTGGCCGATCTCGACCGCAAGCCCAACGTGTCGCTGCCGCCGGCCGTGTATCGCCCCGATTTGGGGCCGCTCGTCCGCTCGTCGAACCAAGAGGACGAGAACGAACGCGACTCGGGGCATGCCCTGTTCCGCGTGCAGCACGAGGCCGAGGAAAACGACGAGGCGTTGCGGCTTTTCTACGTGGCCTGTACGCGGGCGGCCGACTATTTGATTCTTTCGAGCGCCCGCTTCGAGGGGGATCCGGCCAGCCCGGCGATGAAGCTGCTGGCCGAGCGTTTCGATCTCGATAGCGGCGAAGTGTTGGCCGAACTGCCGGAGGGGTACGAGTTTCCGCAGGTGTGCGTCACCACCACGGAGCCGCCGCTCGACAGCCGCACGCAGCAGCGGCGCGAGCGGGTTGATCCTGCGAGGGCCGCCGAATTGGCTGCGATGTCGCCGAGTGGAGCAGCGCCGAGCAGCGTCGCGCCGATCCCGGTCGACAAAGGCGCCCTGCGGCAGTTCTCCTTCTCGCAGCTCAGCGGCTTGCTCGAAGCGAGCGCGCCCGCCGAGGAGAGTGAGGAACCAGCAGAGGCGCCGCGCAGCCGGGGCGCTGGCGGCCGCGGGCTGGGCACGCTTGCCCACTCGCTGCTGGCCGAATACCCTTGGCCCAGCGAGACTTGGCTCACGTCCCGGCTCGCGCGACACGCGGAAATGCTCGGCCTGCCTGATCGCCAGGAGCAAGTTGCCGCGCTAGAGTTGCTGCGACGGTTCGAGCAACTCCCGGCGGCCGCCGACCTCCGCGCCGCCCGGCAGCGGCACGCCGAGCTCGACTTTCTGCTGGGCTGGCCACCCGGCGCGCCGAGCGGCGTGAACCTGTGGGGGGTGATCGACGCGCTCTATCAAGACGCCGAGGGACGCTGGCACTTGCTCGATTACAAGACAAACGCCGTGCCGGCGGGGGGAGCGCAGGCGCTCGTCGAGCGTTATCGGCTGCAGATGCTGCTCTACGCGCTCGCGGTCGAGGCACTGCTGGGGCAGCCGCCGGCGAGCGTGCGGCTGGTGCTGCTCGAGGCAGGGGTCGAGGTTGCGGTAGCTTGCGATGAGGCGGCCCGTCAGCAAGCCCGCCGCGAAATCGATGCAGCCCTCGAGCGGCTGCGAAGCCCGTAGGTTATGCTTCAGCATAACAACGACCCCGCCGCAAGCGTATTCAACCTCGAGAGCTGTTCACCGTTTCCATTGTTATGCTGAAGCATAACCTACTGCTGCTCAGCTCCGATTTGTCGGTTGCCTCGCGTCTTTCGGATGAGGCGCGGCGCCATGGCGGCGCGCTTGCCTGGGATCCGTCGCTCGCGGCGCTGCTTGCGCGTGAAGAGGCGCAGGGCGCCGCGCTAGCGGTAATCGATCTGGCGACCGCGGGGCTCGAGATCGCCGCGGCGGTGGCTGCCTTTCGCGCTATGCTGAGCAACCCGGCGGTGGTCGCCTTTGGGCCACACGTGCATGAAGGCCGGCTGGTTGCTGCCCGCGAGGCCGGGTGCGACGCGGTGCTTTCGCGCGGGCAATTCCACGCCCAACTCGGCCCGCTCGTTGGCCGCTGGCTGACCGGTGGGCCTCAAGAAACTTCTTCGGCTTGAACGGCGGGGGCCGGCGCCGGCGACTCAGTCGCTGCGGAAACCAACTCCTCCACCGGCGGCAGAGCTCCCGCCGGCGGCTCGTCGAAGTGAAGCTGGTCGAGCTCGGCGCCGTCGACGCGGAATCGCAGCAGCAGGTACACGGCCGTGCCGGCCGTGAGCACGTAGCTCGGCACATAGGCGTTGGCCACGAGCCACACGAGGTTGGTCCAGAAGCCAATCGCGGCCGCACCGAAGCCCTCGGGCGAATCGACGGCCGCTTGCAACGCCGCTCCCCCGGCCCCCCAGCTCACCGTCCACAGCGCAAGCTGGATCACGATCGCCGCAAACACGCTGACCCCCACGAAGCCGGCCAGCCCCACAAGCGCCGCGAGCGCCACATAGCCGAGGAACCGCAGCACGCTGTCGAAAACGTAACTATAGGTGCGGCTCACGGCGTCGAAGGCGTCGCCGCCGTCGACGCTGATCGCCGCCCACAGAAGCGGCCAAACGAGCGCCAGGCCAATCACGAGCACCGCCGCTGCCAGCGAACCCAGCAGCACGAGCGGCCAGGCCAACCCTACGAGCGCCAGCCCAAAACTCGAGCGGCCGAGCAACCCCAGCGCCGCCGCAGGAATCGTAATCAGCAGCAGGCCGACCGCCGGCAGCCACGGCGCCCCCTGATACGAAGCCAGCCGCCCCCGCACGAACTTGAGCGTCGCCCACAGCCCCACGCGTTCCTCGCGCACCAGCTCGAGCGCCGCCCGCCGCGTGATGAACGCCGCCGGCCAGGCCCACACGAAAATACCCCAAACCAGGCAAGCCAAGAGCCCGAACCAGGAGCCGGCCGGCAGGTCGAGTTGCAAGAGCGCGCTGAAATCGAGCGTTTGTTGCACGATCGCCGGCACGCTCTCAGGCAGCGTCACGTTCATGCCGAACAGGCCATTCGCCACAAGTGCATGGCGCGCCCAAGGGGGCGAGCCGTACGCCGCCCAGATCCCGGCATCCCCTTCGGCCGGGAGCATCGCGCGGGCGATCGCCATCCACCCCAACCCACACACGAGCGCCGCCGCCGACGCGATCGCCAGCGCCCGCCCGCCTGCGGCCAACCGGCTGGCTCGCACGAGCAGTTGCCCGGCCGAGATCTCCGGCAAATCGAGCCGCTGCGGCGGAAGTGGGTCCATGCCTGGCCTCCAGAAGGGAAAGAAAGAGAGCCGGCATTATACGGCTCAGGCGGGCGGCGAAAACCCGAGCTCGAGTGGCACAAGCGCCGGCCGAGTTAGCGATGGTTGCTCGCGGGTCCGTTGCCAAGACTGATGGTGGGGCTCGCAGAGCCTCGCCTCACCCTACAAATCCTTGGGTGAACTACACCAACGAATGCAGCGGGTCGGACAGGTAGAACATCGCCTCGAGATTCCCCGTATCGCGGGAAACGAGCGGCCCCGGCGTCACGATCTCGAGCGGCACGTCTTCGAGCTCTTCCTGATTGCGGACGATGAACTGCCCCACGGCCAAGGCCGTGAAGTGGATCAGCCCCGTGGGGTTCACGGTGGTGGCGTTCAGCTTGCCGTCGCGGATCGCGGTCAGCCCTTCTTTCTGCCCGTCGACGCCGGCGATCAGCATCTTCTCGTGTGGCGTGCCGCGGCGGGCATCGGCGCAAGCGATCGCCATGTCGTCGTTGTGGAAGAAGGCCGCCCCGATCGGCGTTGACTCCTGGTTCAAGAGTCCTTCAAAGGTGTTGCGGGCCTTCTCCTTTTCCCAGTTGCACCACCGCACGCCGCCCCCCACGACTTCGATCTGCGGGAAATCGGCCAGGGCCCGCTCGAAGCCACGTGCCCGCCCTTGCGCGCCGCTATGGGCGCTGTCGCCGCCGATGTGAATCACCCGGCCGCGGCCGCCGAGCTGCTCGAACAGGTAGCGGGCGCTCGTTTCTCCCATGAACTCGTGGTCGGGCGCCACCTGCACCCACACGCCGACGTCGCGGAGCTGGTCGCGCGGCACGAGCAGCGTGTCCATCGAAATGATCGGCACGCCGCGGGCTTTGAGCTGGCGGGCAGGCTCGGCCAGCGTGTCGATTTGCCCCGCCTGAAAGCAGCAGAAGTCCCAAGGCTCGTCGACGATCAGGTCAAGCTTCTCGCGCTGCTTCTGAGCGGCGAGCTCGCCGTCGACCCAGGTGATGTCGACCCCCAGCAGCTTCCCCCAGAGCATGGCCGTTTGATACCCCTGCTCGCACCAGGTGGTCTGCCGCCCGGCGTTGGAGAAAGCGGCTTTGAGGGGGCGCGGGGCGCCCGAGACGCTGTTTGCCTGGGGATCGGTCTTGGCGCAGCCAGCCGCCAGCAGCCCGCCGAAACCCAGCGAGCTCGCCGCTGCCAAGAAACCGCGGCGCGACGCCGCATCATTGCCTTCGTTCATGGACCGCCTGAAGCTGAAGTCTGGCCAACGTCGTTATGCGGGGTCGGCTCGCCGCTCGAGCTCGAACACCGTGATCTCGGGCCGCGCTGCGAACCGCACCCGCCGCAGGTAGCCCAGGCCGCGATTGATATACAATCTGCGGCCGCCGGCCAGCGTGTATTCGCCTGCCACGTAGCGTTTGTTGCGCACCGGCAGCACAGGCGGAGTCAGTCCGGGGATCCGGCACTGGCCGCCGTGGGTGTGCCCGCTGAGCACCCACCCATCATAATCTCCCCACACCGGCAGATCGCAAGTGTCGGGATTGTGGGCCAGGACGAGCGACGGCGTCGCGTCCTCGAAGAGCGCGGCCACTTCGCGCAGTCGGAAACGCGGGCTCCACAGGTCGTCGATTCCGGCGACGAGCAAGCCGTCGACGTCGTGCGCTTCGTTGCGCAGCAAAGTGACTCCGGAGTCGCGCAGCCGCGCGGTCAGCTCGTCGGCCAGGGGGCGATCTTGGAACCCTTCGCCGTAGTCGTGGTTCCCCAGCACAGCCAAGGTCGCGCGGCTGGCCAGCGGCTGCCGAGCGAGCGCCTGGGCGGCTTCGGCCAGGCGGCCCCGCTGATCGGCGGTGACGAAGTCGCCGGTGATCACCACGATCTCCGCCTTGAGCCGCGCCACGCGATCGAGCGCCGCCTGCATGTACTTAAGGTCGACGACCGGGCCGATATGGAGATCGCTGATCTGCACGAGCCGTTTGCCCACCAGGCCGGAGGGAAGATCTTTGATCGGCAGCTTGCGTTGCACGATCTCGATCCAGTGCGGCTCGACTCGCCAGGCATAGGCCCCCAGCCCCAGGCCGCTCACAGCCAGCGAGCCGCCGGCGAGCTTGAGCCAACGGCGCCGATTCATGCGCGCAGAGGAAACCGCGGCCTCAGCGGCGTTCGTCTTTGAGGGGTCTGGGATTTCGTGATCCATGCCGTAGCTCCGCCACTATTCTACGCCGCTGGGCGGCGCTTAGCGCTCCACCCGCGCCTCGTGCAGCGTGAAGAACGCGCCATACCCGCCGCTGGGCAGCGGATACGACTGCACGTCGAGGGAGCCGCGGTTTTGCCGCCAGGCGTAGTCGATGCTGAAGCCGTCGACCGGCTCGCCGCTAGTGGCCGTGCCCCAGTCCGTGCATTTCGACTCGGTCAGGGCTTGCTCCGCCATCCGCCGCAACTCGGCTACGAACTGCTGCCGGGTCGGCGCGCCGCCGGCGGGGACCAACTCGCCCTGGTAGCGGCGGACCCCATAGATTTGGCGAGCCTCACTGGCGCCGCCACTGCCGCCGCGGCTCGTGAAGATATGCTGGCGGGCGATCCGCTCGATCCAGGCCGAGGGATCGGCCCGCTCGTAGAAGGGCGACAGGCCATGGCTTTCCTGAAACCAGACGCGGGCAAAGAGCGAAACGGCCAGCGCCGCGATCACGGTGAGCAGCAGCGTCTCGCGCACGCTGAATTGCCAGAGCCGACGTCGGAGCGAGGGCGCTTCAGTCACTGAGAACTCCTTGGAGCTGCATCCAGAGCGCTGGGGAAACATCGAGCGGCCCCTCTGCGGCCAGCTCGCCTAGGCAGCGTTCGGGGTCGCACGAACGCAGCCGCGCAAGCGCCGCTGCGACGACGGCGGGGGAACGGCTGAGCCCGGCGCTGCAACATACCAGGGTAGGGACCTCGCCCGCGAGCAGCCAGCCGACCGTACGCACCGCGAACTGCAGCCGTTCGCGGTCGTTGTCAGCGCCGTCGAGCAGCGGAATGCGACAGACCACCAGCTCTCTGGGCAACGTGAGCGGCGGCTCCTCGGCCGCAAGTTGCACCACGGCTTCGATGCCTTCGGCGAGCAAGCGCTGCGCATCGCGGCCGTCGCCGGCGTGGCCGATCCAGAGCAAGCTGCCAGGCACGCGCCGCAAGCTAGGCCTCCCGTGAGGGCTGACGTGTCGCGTTGCTGTTCACCACCGCCCTCTCGCCTCCCAGGCAGACAGGGCCGCGAAAACGGCCCCCGCCGCCACGGCCTCTGCGAGGATCAGCCACACGAAGTAGCCGGCCTGCCAAGCCACCGCGGCGGCCGCGGCCAAGCCCACCGACACCGCCATCACTCCCAGCACGCTCAACCCGCGCGACGTCGATTTCGACTCGTCGGTCGGGCGCGACAGCGGCGCGCCCTTGCCTCCGGCCGTGGGAATCAGCGCGTATACCGGCATAGCGATTACGCCCGGGAGCAAGAGGGGCAACTGAGCCGTTCCGCCGGTGACGAACATGGAGATGACCGCCACGGCCAAGACCGCAGGCGCCGTGAGCCAGCACAACACGGCCCGCCGCGCGCCCCGGCAGAGCCGCGCCGGCCCGCGCAGCGGCGCCACGCGAAACACATCGGCCGCCTGCCATTGCTGCGAGTATTGCAACATCTCGAGGGCCATGAGGGGCACGAGCCCCAGATACACCCCCACGAAGGCCAGGCCGAAGCCGCCGTCCGCTGAGGCGAAGCCCATCCGCGGGGCCAGCATCAAGAGCGGCATCACCATCACCGGCGCGAGCCCCGGGTACACCCGCAGCTTGACGTCGCGGTCGCGCACCAGGTAGGCCGTCGTTAGCAGGAAGCTGGTTCGCGTGACCGGATCGCGCAGCCACCAGACCAGCGGCGGCGCGTGCACCAGGCGGTCGAGCAAGCCGCGGCCGCGCCCCTTCGCCTGCGGCCGCGCCTTCGATTCGTGCAGCCGCTGCAGGCCCAAGTGATAGCCGTGCGCCAGCTTGCCGAACGCCAGCCACGCAACGAGCAGCGTGGCCGACACCGCCAGCAGCGACAACAACCAAGAACCGAGCGCGCGGCCGCCGGCCACGGCGTCGACCATCGCCGCAAACCACGCCGGCGGGAAGAACACGAGCCACCAGGCCGTTTGCACGGTTCCCGAGAGCGCCGGCAACCGCGCCATCGCCTGCGGCAGGATTTGCCCGCTGAGCACCGCGGCGATGGTGACCAGCACCTGGGCCATGGTCATCATCCCTTCCAGCCGCTCGCGGCCGAACCAGCGCAAGCAAAGCTGGTAGACCAGCACCACGCAGCCCGTGCAAAACAGCGCCTCGAGCACCAGCGACACGAGCAGCGCCGGCAGAAAGAGCAAGTTGCCTCCGTGGCTGAACGTGCCCACCAGCATGCCGACGGCGTTGAAGGCGAGCGCCAGCCACAGGCAGACTTCGACGAGCACGCGGACCTTGGCCCGCAGCAGCGCGCTCGGCTCGATCGGCCGGTGGAGCAGGATTTCGGCCTCGTCCTTATTGAACAGCACCTCACCGGCCGAAGAGGCCACGAACATGCCAAGGAACACGAACGTCATCGAGTGCAGGTAGATCGCCAGCTCGAAAGGAGACCGCCCGGCCATGAACGCGGCGGTGAGCCCGATCAGGAAATAGAAGGCCAACGTGACGGCCAACTTCCGCCCCACCGAAGTGGGCAGGGCTTTGCCTTGCAGTTGGGCGGCGCTGCGTCCGCGCAAGAACAGCGTGAGGAACAGGCGGCGGAGGGTTTGCTCCGTCGAAGGCGCGGCGGTGGAAGTGGGCTCGTTCTCGCTCATGGCCGGAAGGTCTTGGCAAACTCCTTGGCCCGCTGCTCGAGCTCATCGCCGCCGGTGAGCCGCGCGAACAGCGCCTCGAGCGAGCCGGCCTGGTGCGCGGCCACGAGCTCGTCGGGCTTGCCATCGAGCACGATCCGGCCACGGTCGACGATGATCACCCGCTGGCAGACCCGCTCGACGACGTCGAGGATGTGCGAACTGTAGACAATGGTCTTGCCCTCGCCGGCCAGCGTTTGAATGAGGGTCTTGAAGCCAACGGCCGCGTTGGCGTCGAGCCCGTCGAGCGGTTCGTCGAAGAACACGACCGGCGGATTGTGGAGCAGCGCCGACGTGATGGCGACCTTGCGGCGCATCCCCTTGGAATAGGCCCCGAGCAGCTTGCCTTGCAGCGTGTCGAAGCCGAGATCGAAGAAGGTCATGAACTGCCCCACGCGCTCGCGGGCCACGGCGGCCGGGATGCCATAGAGGGCGGCGACCATCTCCAGGTATTCGAGCCCCGTGAGCGACTCGAAGAGCGCGCCCGACTCCGGCACGTAGCCCACGTGGCGTTTGACCTCGAGCAGATCGCGGCGCAGGTCGAAGCCGCAGACGCTGGCCGTGCCGGAGGTCGGCTCGAGAATGCCGGTCAGCATTCGCAGCGTGGTCGACTTGCCAGCGCCATTGGGGCCGAGCAAGCCGACGATTTGGCCGGCGGCAATGGTGAACGAGAGGGCGTCGACTGCCGTCTGCGGGCCGAAGCGTTTGGTGAGCTGATCGACGACGATCATGGCCAGGCTGCCCTCACGGCGGTGAATGTTTCGCCGACCGCTGATACGGAACTCAGGACGACGCGCAGCCGCATTCTATGATGCGAGCCGCAGACTTTCACCCAAACAACATCCCCTGCTCCCCCTCCTCCGCCGGCGGCGAGAGCCCCAAATGTTCGAACCCGGCCGGCGTCAGCCGGCGGCCGCGGGGCGTGCGGACGATCAGCTCGGTGCGGAGCAGGAACGGCTCCACCTCGTCGCTCAGCGTGTCGGTGGCCGTGTTGAGCGTGTGGGCCAGCGCTTCGACGCCGACCGGGCCGCCGTCGAACACGCGGGCGATCGTGCTCAGGTACTTGCGGTCCTGCTGGTCGAGCCCCAATACGTCGATCTGGAGCATTTCGAGCGCCGCGCGGGCGAGCGCCAGCGTGATCTGACCGTCGGCCTGGTGCGTGGCGAAGTCGCGGACCCAGCGGAGCCGGTTGTTCGCCAGGCGGGGCGTGCCGCGGCTGCGACGGGCGATCTCCATGGCGGCTGCGTCGTCGGTGGGCGTTTGCAGCTTGAGCGCGTTGCGGCGCACGATCTCGGCCAGCTCGTCGTGCGTGTAGAAGTCGAGGTGCTCGCGCATCTGGAACCGATCGCGCAACGGGGCCGAAAGGAGCCCGGTGCGGGTCGTCGCGCCGATGAGCGTGAAAGGGCGCAGCGGCATGTTGATCGTCCGCGCGTTCACCCCTTCGCCGAGCGCGATGTCGATGCGAAAATCCTCCATCGCCGGATAGAGGAACTCTTCGACCGCCTTGGGCAGACGGTGGATCTCGTCGATGAACAGCACCGAGCCTTCCTCGGCGTTGGTCAGATACGGGATCAGGTCCTTGGGCGCGGTGAGCGCCGCGCCGCTGGCGATCTGGTAGCCCACGCCCAGGTCGCGGGGAATGCAGGTGGCGAAGGTCGTTTTGCCCAAGCCGGGCGGGCCGTCGAACAGGATGTGCCCCAGGGGCTCGTTGCGCTTCTGGGCCGCCCCCACGGCGATCTGCAGGCGGGCGAAGACCTCGCGCTGGCCGACCATGTCCCCCATCCGCTGCGGCCGCAGATCGCGGTCGTCCTCCGGCGCGGGGCCCTCTTGACGCAAAATCGTTTCGCGAACCATGCCGATCGAGCCGCTGCGAGGGAGTGAACGGATGTAGAGTTCCGCACACTATAGCAAATCGGCAGAAGGGGCGGGAAAGGGGAGAAGTTGGCCCGGCGTTCATCGCGGTCTCCCCGCTGGGAGGCAAGCGGGGCATGTTGACTGTTTTCTTGTAGCCCAGGCATTCATGCCTGGGTTCACCAGTCCAAACGCGAGGCGCCCATCGCCCCTTCAGGGGCCCTCGAGCCCCGGAAGGGGCGATGCCAGGGATCGGGTCGCGACGCAAGCGGTCCCAGGCATGAATGCCTGGGCTACGGAAAAAGCGACGCTGCTCCCCAAGGCTCGCGGGTCGCGTTCACAGTCCCTCACCCCGGCCCTCTCCCACGGGGAGAGGGAGACTGCTGTTGCCCCTCTAGCTCGCCTGACTAGCGCAGCTTGAAACATCGCCCGTGCGTGGGTAGGGTGAGTGCGCTTTGGAACCTGCCCTTCACCCCGCCTATTGCTCCGGAAGGACTTCTTATGCCGGCCTCTTGCCGTAGTGTGTTGATGCGATTGATCTTTGGGCTCACTGCCGGCCTGCTGGCCCGCTCGGCCGCGGCCGACGTGAAGCCGCACCCGCTCTTCACCGACCATGCCGTGCTACAGCAGGGCCGCACCTTGCCGGTGTGGGGCTGGGCCGCCGACGGCGAGAAGGTGACCGTCAAGCTGGCCGGCCAAGAGGCCAGCACCGAAGCCAAAGACGGCAAGTGGCGCGTCGACCTCGAGCCGCTCGCCGCAGGCGGGCCGCACCAGCTCACCATCGAAGGCAAGAACAAGGTCGTGGTCGACGACGTGCTCGTCGGCGAAGTCTGGGTGGCCAGCGGTCAATCGAACATGGAGTGGGGGCTCGAGGCCACCGACGGCGCGGACAAGGCCATCGCCGGCGCCACCGACGGCAAGATCCGCTTCTTCACCGTGCCCAAGCGTTCGTCGGCTGAGCCGGAAGCGAACGTCGACGCTCATTGGGTCGTCTGCTCGCCGGAGACGGCCAAGCACTTTTCGGCCGTGGCCTACTACTTCGGCAAGGACCTGCGGGCTCGCCTCGATCGTCCGGTCGGCCTGATTGGCGCCTACTGGGGCGGCACCCCCTCGGAAGCCTGGGCGCGCCGCGAGAAGCTTTCCGCCGATACCGCGCTCGCCCACATCTTGGGCTACGACCGCAAGCCGGGGGACGCCTGGTATCCCGGCGGGCTCTACAACGGCATGATCGCCCCGATCGCTCCTTACGCGATCTCGGGCGCCATTTGGTACCAAGGCGAATCGAACGCCGACCGCGCCTGGCAGTACCGCACGCTCTTCCCGGCGATGATCAGCAGTTGGCGCGAGACTTGGGGCCAGGGGGACTTCCCCTTCCTGCTCGTGCAACTCGCCCCGTTCAAGAAGATCAAGGCCGAACCGGGTGAGAGCGACTGGGCGGAGTTGCGCGAAGCTCAGCTCCTGTCCACCAAGGTGCTGCCGAACGTCGGCATGGCCGTGATCACCGACGTGGGCGAGGAGGAAGACATTCACCCCCGCAAGAAGCAGCCCGTGGGCGCGCGGTTGGCCATCGCTGCCCGCAAGCTGGCCTACGGCGAAGAACTCGAGCACTCGGGCCCCGAGCTACGCGGCGCTAAGTTCGACGGCGGTCAGGCCACGCTCACGTTCGACCACGTCGGCGGCGGGCTCGAAGCCAAGGGGGGCGAGTTGGCCGGCTTCACGCTGGCCGGCGAGGACCGCAAGTTCCACAACGCCAAGGCCAAGATCACCGGCCGCGACACGATCGTGGTCACTTCGCCCGAGGTGGCGCATCCGGTGGCGGTGCGCTTCGGCTGGGCCGATTTCCCAGTGGTGAACCTGTGGAACAAAGACGGCCTGCCGGCGACGCCGTTTCGCAGCGACGACTTCCCGGCGATCACGCGCCACCGCCAGTAAACGCCTGGTTCGCTCTCAACTCCCATGGCGAGCGGCCAGCGTAAGCTGGCTGACCAATATGCTGGGCCCTCGGATTCAGCGGTTTGGTCGGCCGGCTCATGCCGGGCCGCTCGCCATCTTCGTTTTCCGCCCAGTCGCCGAGCCTCTGCTTCCAACCGGCACGGCGAGCGGCCAGCGTAAGCTGGCTGGCGATCACGGTGGAAGCGCGGCTCAGCGGTTTACCAGTGCATGACGAAGCCGCCGTCGACGTTGATCGTTTGCCCTGTGACGTGGGCAGCCCGCTCCGACGACAGGAACACGATCATGTCGCCGATCGCCTGGGGCGTTTGCCAGCGGCCTAGGGGCACCACCGCTTGCACCTTGCGCCCGGCCCATTCTTCGTAAGTGAGCCGATCGGCGGGCGGGGCCTGGTCGTGCCAGGCTTGCCAGACCGCGCGGTTGAGCGTGGTCTGCACCATGCCGGGGCAGACGGTGTTCACGCGCACCCCGCGCGGGGCGAGGTCTTTCGCCAAGCACTGGGCGAAGTTGATGTTGGCCGCCTTCGACGCGCTGTAGGGCGGGTCGGTCTGCGAGCCGATCTGCCCCGCCACCGAGGCCAGGAACACGAGCGTGCCGGCGCCGCGTTCGGCCATCCGCGGGGCCACGGCGTGGGCGACGTAGGTCATGCCCATGATGTTCACCTGCAGCACGCGGGACCAGTCGGCCGGCTGGAGGTTAGTGAACGGAAACCCAAACTTGCCGGAGCCGATCGCCGCGGCATGCACCAGGTGATCGATTGGGCCGAGTTCGGCCTCGGTCCGCTCCACGGCGGCAGAGACGGCCGCTTCGTCGGCCACGTTGGCGGCGACTCCGATAGCGCGTACGCCGTACTTCGCCGTGAGTTCAACCGCCACGGCCTGCGGCGCTTCGCCCAAGTCCCACAGGGCCACATAAGCCCCTTCACCGGCAAACAACTCGGCCGTGGCTCGGCCGATGCCACTTGCGCCGCCGGTGACCACGGCGACGTGGCCCTTCAAGTTCAGATCCATGGTTGTTCCAGACGCGGTCAGTCGCGTGTTTCAAAGTATTCAAACAGTGAATCGTCGTCGTCCCAAATGTGCTGCTCGCCGTCGGGCTGCACGAGCCAAACGGGAATCTCGGGCGATGGGTTCACTGCCCAGATCGGAGTCGAAGGAGGCATCACCATCCAGCGTTGGCCGCCCCGAAATACGCGGACAACCTTTCCCGAAGGATCGGTAACCGGCAGGTCTTTCACCAAATACAAGTATTGCCCGGGCCAAACGCCGCACTCGTATTCGAACTCATCCGAGACTGTTGGATCGCTCACCGCAAGCTCGCCGCCGTCGGCATCATTTGGCTGGCACTCGTCTACGACTTCATGCGTGTCGTCGTCGGGCGTCTCACCCTCGAAGACGCGCATGTCGCGTTCGACAACGGCTGCAACGGGGGGCGTTTGGCAAACGAAGTCGATCATTTCCTGCGTGAAGTCGGCGGCCTCGAAGTCGCGCACCCCACTCTCATCGAAAAGTCGCTCTCTAAGTTCGGGGCCGCACTCCGATCGTTCGAGTTCCCAAAACCAATAGATTCACATGTCTGGCGCAAGTTCCGGCAGAAAGCGGGCAAGTCTAGCGCGTAGTTCTTGTTCGGGCTTCATTCTATTCCCAATGCTCCACACTCCCCGCCACCATCCTCCGCACTCCCTGCTCCGTAGCCACCAGCAGCGCCCCGCCGTCGTCCATCCCCTGGCAGCGGCCGACCGTGCGGTGGTCGCCTGCGGCGATCGCCACCTCGCGACCCGTCAGGAGGCAGCGCCGGCGATACTCAGGCACAAGACCGACAAACCCGCGTTCGAGTAGCCGCCCCCAGAGATCGCGAAACTCCGTTAGCACCGCCAGCAGCACGTCGGTGAGCGGGCGTTCTTGGCCGTCGAGGTCGAAGAGCGAGCGGCCGTGGAACGTGGTCGGCAGGCCGGCGATCGAGTTGTTTACGTTGATGCCGATGCCCACCACCAGTCTCTCGGGATATGTCGGCGTCGCCTCGCAGAGGATGCCGCAGACCTTGTAGCCGTCGCCGTAGACGTCGTTCGGCCATTTGACCCGCCATTCGCCACGCGGCGCCAGTTGCTCGAGCGCCTGACAAACGGCCAGTCCCGCGACGAGTGCCGTCCGCGGACGATCTTCGGCCGGCAACTGTTCGGTTGGCGCTGACACAGCAAGAGAAAACGTCAGCGCTCCTGGCGCCGACCACCAGCGGTTGGCTCCTCGCCCACGTCCGGCCGTTTGCTGGTCGGTGAGCACCAAGAGCGGCAGCGGCGCTGCGGGCCAGGCACAGACCTCGAGTGCCCGATCGTTCGTCGAGCCGATCGCCGCATGGTGATCGACATGCGCCGCCAAGCCAGAACGCACGATGCGGTCGAGATCGAACATGCTGAAGTTGTTTGTCGAAAGTAGCCTGCACTCTCCGAGTGCAGATTGCTTAGTTCAATGGGGGAGCGGCGAAAAAGCGTGTTTGGCGAGGCGGCGGTGGGCGTAGGCGCTCCGCACTCGGAGAGTGCGGGCTACGTTGGCTATTCGAAGCGCAGCAGCAGGTCGCCGGCTTCGACGCGGCTGCCGGCGGTCACCAGCACCTCGGCCACGCGTCCCTGCACGTCGCTCGAGAGCGTGGTCTCCATCTTCATCGCCTCGAGCGCGAATAGCTTCTGCCCCTTCTCGACTTTGTCCCCCGGCTTCACCGCCACGAGCACGACCATGCCTGGCATGCTCGAGCCCACCTGCTTGGGATCGGCCGGATCGGCTTTGACGGCGCCGTGAGCGGTGGCCTCGAGCGAGTCGTCGACGATGCTGACCTCGCGCGGCTGGCCGTTGAGCTCGAAGAACACGGTCCGGGTGCCGTCGGCGTGGGGCTCGCTGACGGTGAGGAACTTGATGATCAGCGTCTTGCCTTCTTCGATGTCGACCGAGATCTCCTCCCCCACCTCTTGGCCGTAGAAGAAAACAGGCGTCGGCAACCGGCTCGTATCGGAGTAGGTCTTCGCGTGCGAAGTGTATTCTTGATAGACCTTGGGGTAGAGCAGGTACGACAGCGTGTCGCGCACGCGCGGCTCACGGCCGATCAGCTCACGGACCTTTTGCCCCGCGGCCGCGAAGTCGGCCGGCGGCAGTCCCTCGGCCGCCCGCCCTTCGATCGGCTTCCGGTCGCGCAAGATCCGCTGGCGAATGCCCGGCGGCCAGCCTCCCGGCGGCTGCCCCATCATGCCGGATACGAGATCGACCACCGACTCGGGGAACGCCAACTCGCGGTCTCCCGAGACGACGTCCTTGGGCGTCAGTCCCCCGGCGACCATAAAGAGCGCGAGATCCCCCACGGCCTTGGAGCTAGGCGTCACCTTCACGATGTCGCCCAGAAGCTGGTTCGCTTCGGCGTACATCCGGCAGACTTCGGTCCAGCGCTCCGCTAAACCCAACGCGCGGGCCTGCTGATACAAGTTGGTGTACTGCCCGCCCGGCATTTCGTGGCTATAGAGCTCGGCGGTGGCCGGCAGCAGCGTGGTTTCGAACGGCTGATAGAACTCGCGGACCGCTTGCCAGTAATCGGAGATGTCGCTCAGCTTGTGGCCGTCGAGCCCGGGATCGCGAGGCGTAAACCGCAGGGCTTCGACGATTGCGTTCAGGTTGGGCTGGCTGGTGCCGCCTGACATCGAGGCCATCGCGCCGTCGGCGATGTCGAGTTGCTGCTCGGCCGCCTTGACGATCGAAGCCCCCTGCACGCCGGCCGTGTCGTGCGTGTGGAAGTGGAGCGGGATGCCGATCTCCTGCTTGAGCGTTTTCACCAGCAGCTCGGCCGCGTACGGCTTGCAGAGCCCTGCCATGTCTTTGATGGCCAAGATGTGAGCGCCTAGCTTCTCCAGTTCCTTGGCCAGGTTCACGTAGTACTTCAGGTCGTACTTCGTTCGCTTGGGGTCGAGGATGTCGCCGGTGTAGCAGATCGCCGGCTCGCACAGGCCGCCGGCGTCGAGCACGGCCTCCATGGCCACCCGCATGTTCGGCACCCAGTTGAGCGAGTCGAAGATGCGGAACAGATCGAGGCCGGCGGAGTGCGCCTCTCGGCAGAACTCGCGGACGACGTTGTCGGGGTAGCTGGCGTAGCCCACCGCGTTGCTCGCGCGGAACAACATCTGAAACAAGATGTTCGGCACGCGCTCCCGCATGTCGGCCAGCCGCTGCCAGGGGCACTCCTTGAGAAACCGCAGCGCCGTGTCGAACGTCGCCCCGCCCCACATCTCGAGCGAAAACAGCCCACTCGCCTCGCGGGCATACACATCGGCGATGTTCAGCAGGTCCTGGGTGCGGAACCGCGTGGCCAAGAGCGACTGATGGGCGTCGCGAAACGTGGTGTCGGTCAGCAGCAGACGCGGCTGTTCCTTGATCCACTGGGCGAACTTGGCCGGCCCCAGCTCGAGCAGCTTGTCGCGCGTGCCAGTGGGAATTGCACTCGTACGGTCGATGGTTGGAACCGGCGCCGGGGCGCGGCGCTTGGCCTTGGGAAGGCCCTTCACCAGGGGATGCCCATTGACCGCGATCTCCCCCAGATACGTGAGCAGGCGCGTGGCGCGGTCGCGGCGGCGCGTGAGCGTGAACAGCTCCGGCGTATCGTCGATGAAGCGGGTCGTACACGTGCCGCTCAAGAACGTGGGGTGCGTGACCAACTGGATCAGGAACGGAATGTTGGTTTTCACGCCCCGGATGCGGAATTCCTGCAGGCAGCGTTCCATCCGCCGGCAAGCGTCGATGAAGCGGCGGCCGCGAGCGCTCACCTTCACCAGCATCGAGTCGTAGAACGGATTAACCGTGGCGCCGCTGAAGGCCGTGCCGGCGTCGAGCCGCACGCCGAGGCCGCCGGCCGAGCGATAGTGGGCAATTCGGCCGTAGTCGGGCAGGAAACCGTTCGTCGGGTCCTCGGTCGTCACCCGGCATTGCAGCGCGAAGCCGTTCGTCGTCACCGCCTCTTGGCTGGGCAAGCCGATCTCGGGGTCGGCCAGCAGCATGCCTTGGGCCACCAGGATCTGCGACTTCACGATGTCGATGCCGGTCACCTCCTCGGTGACCGTGTGTTCGACCTGGATGCGCGGATTGACTTCGATGAAGTAGTGCTGGTTGGTGGCGCGGTCGACGAGAAACTCCACCGTGCCGGCGTTCTCGTACTTCACGGCCCGGCCGATTTGCAGGGCGGCCTCGCAGAGGGCCGCGCGAACCGTCGGGTCGAGATTAGGCGCAGGGGCGATTTCCACCACCTTCTGATGCCGGCGCTGCACCGAGCAGTCGCGCTCGAACAGGTGCACCAGGTTGCCGTGCTTGTCGCCCAGGAGCTGCACCTCGATGTGGCTGGCCTGGGCGATGTACTTCTCGATGAAGACATCGGGGCTGCCAAAGGCCGAGAGCGACTCGCGCTGAGCCTGCTCGAACGAGGGGGCGAAGTCTTCGGCCTTCTGCACGACGCGCATGCCGCGCCCGCCGCCCCCCTTGGCTGCCTTAAGCATCACGGGGTAGCCCAGCTTGGCCGCGACTAGCTGCCCCTGCTCGACGCTGGCGATCGAATCCGAACCGCCGAGCACCGGCACCTTGACCTTTTGGGCCAGGTTGCGGGCGAACGTTTTGTCGCCCAGTTGCTCGAGGGCCTCGACGTGTGGGCCCACGAACGTGATGCCCGCGGCGGCGCAGGCCCGAGCGAGATCGGGGTTTTCGGAGAGGAAGCCGTAGCCCGGGTGGATCGCGTCGACCTGGTGCTCCTTGGCGATGGCGATGATCGCTGGGATGTTCAGGTAGGAGCGAATCGGCTCCCCTGCCTGGCCGATCAGATAAGCCTCGTCGGCCTTGAAGCGGTGGAGCGCGTAGCGGTCTTCGTAGGCGTAGATGGCCACCGTGCGAATGCCGAGCTCGTGGGCCGAGCGGAATACGCGGATCGCAATCTCGCTGCGATTGGCGACCAGGAGCTTGGTGATCTTGGGCATAGGGCCGGTTGGGGCGGCAAAGGTGGGGAACGGACGCGGCGCGGATGGGAGCGCGGGCGGACCGTAAGAGTGTACTTTGCGGCGGGGTGAGGAGGCAGGGGGACGGGGCCTCTGGAGAGCCTATTCTTCCGGACCGCCTCCGCGGAACTTTCGCAAATACTCCTCGTCTTCGAGCGACGCAACGAACGCGTTGACCTTGTCGATGTCGATCAGGGGCACGCCTAGCGAATAGGTCCGCTGGCGAACGGGGAACTCGGCTCGCTGCAAGACGGTGAGGCCTGCCCGCAAGCATTGTTCGACAATCGCCGCATCGCTTTGGCCACGTCGGCTTGCTTCTTGCCGTAGTTCCCGGAGCAATTCGTCTTCGATGTCGAGCATGATCTTCATGGAGTACTCCGCACACGGTCAGAGGATGACGCCTCGCCGATGTTCGAGGTTCAGTATTTTACGACTCATGGTAGATTGTTGCTCCTCCGCAGACGAAACTCACCCTCGCAGAAGGACGAACGCATTCATGGCTGCATCTCGCCTCCGCCTCGGCATCTTTGGCGTCGGTCGGATGGGCCTCGTGCATCTCGAGAACCTTGTGCGGCTCGCGCAGGCGGGGTGGATCGACCTCGTGGCCCTCGGCGATCGGCGGGCGGAAACGCGGACTGCCGCACTCGCCACCGCCAAGCGTCTGGCAGGGGAAGGCTTGGCGAGTGAACTGGCTTGCTTCGACACGCCGGAGTCCCTGGCCGAATCCGGCCGGATCGACGCCGCGGTCGTCGCCTCGCGGACCGAGCATCACGCGGCCGACACCCTCGCGCTCGCCAGCCGCGGCGTGGCGGTCTTGGTTGAGAAGCCGTTGGCCAATTCGGTGCTCGAAGCAGCCGAGTTTAGCCTGCAAGCCGGTCAGCCTGGGATGGCGCCGGTGCAGATTGCCTTTCAGCGCTACTACGACGCCGCCTCGCGGAGAGCGCGGCAGTGGGTGTCGGCCGGAAAAATCGGCGAGTTGCAGCAATCGCATCACGTGCTGCAAGACAAGAACCCCACGCCGCCTGCCTATCAAAGCCCCGGCATCACGGCCGACATGGCCATCCACTTGGTCTTCGAGGCCCTCAGCTTCCACCGCTTCGAGCTGCCGCGCACGGTGCAGGCGCTCCAGTTCATGGCCCCCCACTACGAAGACCGCGCCGGCGAAGGCGCCAACGTCGTCCACGCGTTTCTTCAGTGGGCCGATGGTTCGGTCGCCCACCTCTGGGGTTCGCGGATCAACGACACTGGTTACGACAACGGCTTCAAGCTGATCGGCACGCTCGGCCGCATCGACGTCGGCGAGTTCGTCGGCGACTTCGGTCCCATCGAGGCCAAGCTCTGGCAGGGAACCGGGCGCACCGCTGGGGAGCGCGGCCGGCTGGTCGAGCGGCAGCGGTTTCGCATGACGCCTCCCAAACCTGAGCATCCCGACTTCTACCCGCGCTTTGCCCGCGCTTATGAGCGCGAGCTGCGCGTATTCTTGCAGGCGGTCGCCGAGCGCCGGTCGATCAAGCTGGGCCCCGAGATCGGTTGGAAGAGCGTGCTCGTGGCCGGCGCCGCTGAGGCGAGCTCGCGATTGGGGGGGCGCCGCTATGAACTGGCGACGGTAAGCGGGCAACCCCTTAAGTCGGCCGCCGACGCTGCGGAGTTTGCCCGCCGCGAGGGCATTGAGTGAACGCAACGAGTGCCTGCATCAGTGCAGCCGGCCGCTCGGCATCAAGTCAACCGCCTGGCGTTCGACGACCACGACGTCCTGGTTCCCGGCCCGCTCGAGCACGGCCTTGAGGTCGCGGAAGAAGGCGCTGGCTTCTTCGGTTTGCCGCGAGTAGACGACGATCTGCATATGCTTCTCGGCGATCGTCTTGCCGGTTTCATCGAGCCAGGCGCCGCCCCAAGGTGGGGCGCTGTCGCTCGAAGTGGCCGAGCAGCCGCCGAACCGCCGCGTGAGCAGGCCGGTGATCAGCGCCAAATCGGCCGGCGAGAAGACGACCTGGCCGTCGGCGTCGAGCACGGGCGTCCAGATCGTGAAGCGGTAGGCGAAGCCGCCGTCGAGCGGCGGACGCAGCGCGGCCTTGTCGGCCTTCGCCCCGTCGAGGGCGTGCAGCAGCTTTTCCAGGCTTTTGCTGCGCTTGACTGCCACGCACGTTCCTCTCGAGCAAGGGGCCGCGGTTGGCGGGTTCTCTCCACGCCGCCGCGACGAATCCCGTCAGTCTATTCGATCGGCGCCGTCTTGGCGTAGGAGCCGAGCACCTCGAGCCGCAGCGCCCGCTTCTTGAGCCCCTCGACCGCGCGCCGCACTCGCAAATCCGACTCGTGTCCCTCGACCTCGACAAAAAACAGGTAGCCGCCCCCCTGCGCGGCGGAGACCGGAAACGACTCGATCCAGGTCATGTTCAGCTTGCCGCGTTTGAAGACGCCGGTGGCGTCGTGCAGCGAGCCGGGGCTGTTCTTGATCTGGAACATGAGCGCCGTCTTGTCGCTGCCGGTGCGCCGACCGGTTTCCATGCCGAGCACGGCGAAGCGGGTGAGGTTGCCTTCTTGATCCTCGATGTTGGCCGCCAGGATGTCGACGCCGTAGTGAACTGCCGCCTGGGCGCTGGCGATGGCGCCCACGCCGGGCTTCTCCTTGGCGAGCTGCGCGGCGGCCGAAGTGCTGCTCACCTCGACGAGCCGGGCATTCGGCAAGTGGCGGGCCAGCCAGTTGCGGCACTGCGACAGGGGCTGCGTCTTGCTGTAGACCTCGGTCAGCTCGGCCCGCGGCGACATGCCCAGCAGGCAATGGTGGATGCGCAGCTGCACTTCGCCGCACACGCGCACGCGGAGCCGCGTGAACATGTCGAGCGTGTCGGCCACGCGGCCGTCGGTCGAGTTCTCGATCGGCACCACGCCGAAGTTCGCCTGCCCGCGATGCACTTCCTCGAACACCGAGGCGATGCTCGCCACCGGCACGAGCTCGGTGCTCTGGCCAAAGCGGTGGATCGCGGCCAGGTGGCTATAGCTATAGGCGGGGCCGAGAAACGCCACGCGCAGCACTTGCTCGACCGCCCGCGAGCCGGAAATTACCTCGCGGAAAACGGCGCGAATGCAGTTCTCGGAGAGGGGCCCTTCGCTGGCCGTCACGGCGCGGGCGAGCACCTCTTCTTCGCGCTCGGGGGCATAGACGCTCTGCCCGTTGCGGGCCTTGATCTTGCCGATGCGATGGGCCAGGTTCGCCCGCTCGTTGAGCCGCTGCACGATCTCGCGGTCCAAGCGGTCGATCTGCCCGCGCAGCTCCGGCAGGGAATCTCCGCCGTCGTCACTGGCAGGTTTACGTTTGGCCATGGTGCAGGTGTGGGAGCAGGGCGGCCGGCGCCTGGTCTGGGGAGGGACGGCGCGGCGCAAATCAAACCGTGGTCCAATCTTCTAGTTCTGGGGTCGGAGGCTGTCAAGCGCCCGCCGGGAGCGCACAGACGCCCCTTCAACGGGTACGTCATCGGCCGCGCGAGGGAGAGCGAAGGGGCCGAGCGGTCGCGGAGTGCAGGCCCGAGGCAACCCGGATAATCGATGCGGCCGTCGAGGTCGGCTTGACCGCGCGCCGATCGGCCCGCGACGATAAGCGGCATCCAGCAGTCCGTGAATCGACCGCCGCATCGCCCGCATGTCTGCTTCGCCCACACTCCGCTACGACTTCCTGGCCCCCCGCCGCATCGTGTTTGGCTGGGGACGCCGTGCCGAGTTGGGCGCGATCGCCCGCGGCCTGGGGCGAAGGAGTTGGTTGGTCGCGACGCCGAGTGTGGCGAAGTCGCCCGTCTTCCCAGAACTGCTCGGGCATTTGCAGGCCGCCAAGGTCGAGGCCCAGTTGCTGGTCACTTCGGCCGGGGAGCCGACGATTGCCCAGGTCGACGCGGCGGCGGTGCGCGCGCGGCAACTGGGCGCTTGCCCCGGCGACG
Organism: Pirellulales bacterium; assembly: GCA_044221365.1. Lineage (GTDB taxonomy): Bacteria > Planctomycetota > Planctomycetia > Pirellulales > JBGAPH01 > JBGAPH01. Next base: position 59,029 of record JBGAPH010000002.1, on the reverse strand, counting down.
TGGTGATCGGCGTCGGCGGTGGCTCGGCGCTCGATCTGGCCAAGGCAGTGGCGGCGCTGGCGGTCCAGCGAGAATCCGCCTCGGTGCGCGAGTATCTCGAAGGGGTCGGCACGGGGCGGCCACTTGTCGAGGCGCCGCTGCCGGTCATTGCCCTGCCCACGACCGCCGGCACGGGGACCGAGGCGACCAAGAACGCGGTTATTTCGGTCGACGACCCGGCCGGCAAACGGAGCCTCCGTGGCGACGGCATGCTCCCCCAGGTTGCGCTCGTCGACCCCGAGCTGACCGTGACGTCGCCTCCGCAGGTGACCGCCCACAGCGGGCTCGACGCGATCACGCAGCTCATCGAGAGCTACATTTCGGCCAAGGCCCAGCCCCTGCCGCAGGCGATCGCGCTCGAAGGCCTGCGGCGGGCCCTGCCGGCACTTCCCCGAGCTTGGCGCGATCCCCACGATCGTCTGGCCCGCGAGGCGATGTCACATGCGGCGCTGCTTTCTGGCCTGGCGCTCGCCAATTCGGGGTTGGGCATGGCCCACGGCGTGGCCGCAGCCCTGGGGGCGATTTGCGACGTGCCGCATGGACTCGCCTGCGCGGTGATGTTGCCCGCGGCTCTGCGCTTCAATCGGCCGGTGAGCGAGCCGCAGCTGGCCAAGCTGGCCGAGGCCAGCCTGGCGCGAAGCTTCAAGAGTGATAGCGCGGCCGCTGACGCCTTGAGCCAGGCGATCGACGAGCTCAGCGAAACGCTGGGCATTCCGCGGCGGCTCAGCCAACTCGGAGTCCGCGGGGATCAGTTGCCGGCGATCGTCGAAGGTTCCCGCGGCAACAGCCTGTCAGGCAACCCGCGGCCTGTGTCGCCCGAGGAGTTGCGCGAGCTGTTGGAGGCGATGCTGTGATCGTTGCGGCAGGACTTTCGCCGGCTTGGCAGCAAATCCTCGAGTTCGACGAGTTCACGCCCGGAGAGGTGAACCGCGCGCGGCAAGCGGTCTGGTGCAGCTCGGGCAAGGTGCTCAACGTGGGATTGGCTCTCGGCCATTTGGGCGCGCCGTCGACGACAGTGGCGCTCGTGGGCGGCTCGCCACGGGCAGCGATCGAGCAGGAATTCGCGGACCTCGGTTTCGCCAGTCGCTGGGTCGCGGCGTCGCGCCCAACGCGCGTTTGCACCACGCTCCTCGACCGCGCGACCGGACAAACGACCGAGCTCGTGGAAAACGCGGCTGCAGTGACGGCCGGAGAAGTCGCCGAATTCCGGCGGCAATACACGGAAGCGGCTGCCACCGCCAAGCTGCGGGTGCTGAGCGGCTCGTTGCCGCCGGGCACGCCGCCGACCTTCTATCGCGAACTGCTGCAAGCAACGCCGGGGACGGCGATCCTCGATGCACGGGGCCCCGAGTTGCTCGCGGCGCTCGAAGAGCGGCCGCTCTTGGTCAAGCCGAACCGCGAAGAACTCGGCCGCACAGTTTGCCGCCCGCTGATCGATGATGCCGACCTCCGGCAGGCAATGCGCGAAATCGTGGAGCGCGGCGCCGAGTGGATCGTTGTGACGAACGGCAGCGGAGAGGTCTTGGGGACAAACGCCCGCGAGTCATATCGCTGGACGCCGGTTCGCGTACCGACGGTGAACCCCATCGGCTGCGGCGATTGCCTGGCGGCTGGCATGGCGGTCGCACTCTCCGAGAGGCGTGACGTGCCGACGGCCGTGGCCTTCGGCATCGCGGCGGCGGCCGACAACGCCGCGCAGCTCTTGCCCGGCCGGCTCGACCGCCCGCGCATCGAGCGCTTGGAGCGCCAGGTGAAAATCGAGAGGCTCGCGAACGGAAGTTAGCCGACCGCCGCCGGCGTCCGCGGCTTTTCTTGTTCGCCGCGCAGCGACTGCGCCGCCTGCTCGTTGATCGCCACGGCGGCCATCGCCTTCACGGCGTTGGGCATCTTTTGCAGCGCTTGCAGTGCGCCCTGAAGAGCCATGAGCAAATCGGTGGTCGTCACCAGCCCGCAGAGCTTTTCGTTCTGCACGACCGGCACGCAGGAAATGCGGTTGTTGAGGAGCAGCGTGACCGTGGGGACGATCAGCATGTCCGGGGCGACCGTGCACGGATTGGCCGTCATCACGTCGGCCGCGCGGCGGCCCGGCTTGCGCAGATCGCGATCGCTGATGATGCCCACCAGGCGTCCGTTGGCCTCGCAGACCGGCAGATGCCGACGGCGACCTTGACGCATGACTTCGTGAACCCGCAGCAGCGACGCCTCGGGCTTCACCGCTTCGACGCGATCGGTCATCAGGTGCCGCACCTGCAGGCGGCTGTCGAACAAGGCGCTGGGATCGGCCGCCAGGGCGACTTGGATCTTGCGGCGTTTCTCCTGCAGCGCCACCTGGGCCGGATCGTCTGGGGCCGCCTCTTCGGGCTGCGCGTGCAGCGATTGGATGCGGCGTTCCTTGCGCACGAAGCGCCAAGCGCCGCCGCAAGCGGCCAGGGCCATGAGCAGGCCGGCGGTGCTGGCGACGTCCATCCAGTCGAAACGCGGGGAGTCGCTGCCCGGGGACAGGGCTTCGCCCTGCGCGTCATTCGCGGCCGAGGAGAGGTTACCCCGCGCCGCGCCCGCCTTGGCCGTTTGCAGGTCGAGCCGCCCCAGTGCGTTGCTCGTGCTCCAGCCGACGAACTGCGCGCCGACGATCAAGCCGCCGGCCAAGAGCGCGAGCAGCAGGGCATACTCCACGACGGCGTTGCCAGCTTCCGCGGCAAACCAGCGGCCGAGCCGCCGCGAGAAGTGGGCGTTTCCGCTCTCCCTTTCGTTCGCCTCACGATGTCGATCCATTGCGCGCTCGAGCCCCCCAAGCTGGAAACATCTGCCCTCCGGCAGCCGGGGAATGGCCCGGGGCTGCCCAGGGGGACCGCCTTCGGAACCCCTCTGGAGGTTAGCACGCAAAGAGTTCGGCGCAGGGCCATCAGCGCCGGCGAAATCCGGCCGCGCAGCCGCTACAAAAAGAGCCACACGCACAGGGCGAGCACCGGCAGCAGCAGCCCCACGCTGTAGGCGATGTAGCCAAAGAAGCTGGGCATCTTCACGCCCGTCTGCTCGGCGATGGCCTTAACCATGAAGTTGGGGCCGTTGCCGATGTAGGTCATCGCCCCCATGAACACCGCGCCCAGGCTCACGGCCGCCAGCAGCGCCGCCGGCACGCCGGCCACGCGGTCGGGCCCGTCGAGAGAGGAGGCCGCCTCGAAGAACACGAGATAGGTCGGCGCGTTGTCGAGCACCGACGAGAGGCTGCCCGTGGTCCAGAAGAACTTGGGGGCCGTGTCGATCCCCAACCGCGGTCCCTCGACCCGCAGGATCGACAGCACCGGCTGCATGGTGATGAAGATCCCCAGGAAGAGGGCGGCTACTTCGAGGATTGCGCCGAACGTGAAGCGATTCGCTTCGCGGAGCGCCGGCGATCCGAGCAGCAGCGACGCTCCCACGAGCGCCAAGAGCACCGCCTCGCGCAGGTAGAGCCAGGGCTGCCAACTCGTGCCGGGGATCGACTTGCTGGGATCGAGCAGCGCCACGGCCAGGATCACGGCCGCGAGCAGCGGGCCGTTGAGGGAGAGGCCCCCCACGCGCAGCCGCCGCACCTGCGTCTCGTCGCGGCGGAGGTCGCGCATCGCTTCTCGAGGGTAGAAGATCAGGCGATCCGCAAGGTAGTAGACGGCGAGCAACGCTCCGTTGACGAACAGCCACGGACGCCAGAGGTTGAGCGTCCAGAGGAAGGGCACCCCCTTCAAGTAACCGAGGAAGAGGGGCGGATCGCCGATCGGCAGCAGACAGCCGCCCGTGTTGCAGACCAAGAAAATGAAGAACACCACGGTGTGCTTGACGTGCTTGCGCTCGGCGTTGGTTTCGAGCAGCGGCCGCACGAGCAGCATGGCCGCGCCGGTCGTGCCGAGCAGGCTGGCAAGCGTTGCGCCCACGCCGAGGAACATCGCGTTCGTGCTCGGATGGGCCGGAAGATCGCCCGTGATGCGGATGCCGCCGGCGATCGTGTAGAGGCTGAACAGCAGCACGATGAACGGCACATACTCGTTGAGCAGGGCATTTTCGAGCAGCGCGCGCACGCCTGCCCAATGGAGGCCGGCGCCGGGCTCGACCATGTAGTGAGCCGGCCAATGCCCTTCGACCGGAAGCGCGTGGAGGAACAGGTAATACAGGAGCGTGCAGACACCCAGCCCGATGGCCACATAGAGCCGGTGCAGGTTGCTCTCCCACCAGTGCTCGATGGCTTTGACTAGCGGGAAGACTGCGATCGCGCCCAGCAGCAGCACAAAGGGGATCGCGGTCCAATAGGGCGGATGCGCATGCGCCGCAGCGCCGGGCGCGGCATGTTCGGTTGCGGCCGGCTCGGCAGCGTGCTCCGCGCTCGCGGCGGCGATCTGCCGCGTGGCGGCCTGGGGCCAGCCGAGGAGCAGCGCCGCCACATAGCAGGCCAAGACGACGGCAATCGCCAGGGCCACCGATCGCGCGGGCGCTTGGGGCGAAAAGGATTCGTGCGTCATGAGAGCTGCATGTCGAGGATGGGAACCTAGCCGCAAGTCCTCTCCATGAAACGGGGCGGCGCAGCCAATGGCAAGGGCAAAACCGAGTCGGTACGATGGAACGTCCGCACGGCGCGGCGAACGCGCGCTCGTTTTCACTCCACTCCCCGGCTTACCAACTCTCGTGCCTTCTCGTATTTGGCTGCGAGCCAATCCTCGACCGGCGCTGTTGCTCGCTTTGCCGCTGACGCTGTGCGGCGCGGCGCTTATCGCCCTGGGACTGGGGAGCCATCTCGGCGGCGCTGCGGGCAGAGTCGCCTTGCTGGGGGGCGGGGCCGTGGCGCTGCTGATCGGCGCCGCCGCGGCGCTGCTGACCCTTCGCCCTCGTCTGCGGCAACGGGGGGACCGCCTGCGGTTCCAAGTTCGTTGGCTCGGGGCCGAAGAGGCGCCGCTCGAGGCGGTGGAAGGCTTTCTGCTGGGAACCGGCGAGTTGCCGGTCTCCGTGGGGGGCAAGCCGGTCGAGGCAGCCACGCTCGTGGTCAAGCTGGCCGACGCCGAGGTCGAACTGGCCGATCGCCCCACGAACCGGATGTTGGCCCAGTGGTGCGATCACTACGTGCGGGTCCGCGGCGTCTTCTGCGAGCCGCTCAGCTTGCGGCTCGTCGAGGGGCTGAACGCCCGCCTGGCGGAAGCGCGCCGGGAGTCGGTCCGGTGACACGACTGCTCGTAAGCGTGCGTTCGGCCGCCGAGGCGCGGCTAGCGGCGGAGGCAGGCGTCGACCTTATCGACGTCAAGGAGCCAAGCCATGGCTCCCTGGGGCGGGCTGAGCCCGCCGTGTGGCAAGAGGTTGCCGCTAGCGCCGGTCGAACACCGCTCAGCGCGGCGCTGGGGGAGCTGCGCGATTGGGAAGACCCGATCGCCCTGACGGTCCCTGCTGGGTACTCGTACGTCAAACTCGGCCTCGCCGGCATGGCTTCCCAGGGTTGGCGTGAGCCATGGCGAAGGGCGCTCGAGCGCCTGCCTGACACACTTAACCGCGTGGCGGTCGTCTATGCCGACGTCGAGGCAGCGCAGTCCCCCCGCAGCGACGAAATTCTCACGGCGGCGCGCGATTTGTCTTGCTCCGTCGCGCTCGTCGACACCTTCGTCAAGCGGGGGCGCGGCCTGCTCTCGTGGTGGAAGCTCGACGAAGTCGCCGCGTTTGTGGACGGAGCGCACGAGCGTGGTATGCTTGCTGTCGTCGCCGGCTCGCTCACGGCGCAGGACATCGCGCGGCTGTTGCCGCTTGATGCCGACTACGTGGCGGTGCGCGGCGCTGCGTGCGCGGGCGATCGCGCGGCGGAGTTGAGCGCGCCGCGGTTACTGGAGTTGGTGCAGATGGTGGGCGGCTCGGCTCATCGACCAATTGCGCCCCCAACGCTACGCTAGAAGCTCAGGCAAATTTGCTTGACTAGTGCCGCGACAGAGAGAATACTCGCTGATCGCTGGGTCGTGCAGGCAAACGCCGCTGCGAACCGCGAGCCCGTGCTCGTCCATTCCCGTGTGCTGAACCGCGAAGGAGTTGGAAGGTGCCGAACTCGATTCTAGACGCCATCAAGTTGGGGCTCTGGGATTTCGAACCTCGTGAGATGGACCAGCAGCAGTATCGCGCGACGCGGGCTCTCCCCGGCACGCGCGAAAAGATCGACGTGCTCGCCGATCGGGCGCGTCAGGGATTGCCCTTGTGGCACCCCTCCGACTGCGCCGATTTCGAGCAGATGAACGCCTTTGAGCTGCTCGAGTTCGAGGACAGCGAGTAATCCGCAGTTGCGCGAAACTGCGCTCTCAGCCCTGCGGAATTCGCAGGCCGCCGGCGCCTTGGAAGGTTCGCAGAAAGATGCGGGCCTGCACCGCGAGCACGAACTTGCGCACCTGATCGCGCTCGGGGCGCGGCGTGCGGTCGATGCGCTGCTCGAGCGACTTGAGCAGTTGCCTCAAACCCGCGGTGTTCGCCAGCGGGCCGTTTTTCGCGGAACCCGTTTCGGCTGCGGGCGCGGCGTCGCGCACCGGCCAGGCCTCGACGAACGCGAGTTGGCGATCCAAGAAGGCCCCGCTCTCGCCAGGGGGGAGCCGCGCGTAGGTCGCCGCCTGCTCGCGCAGCCAGTCCCAGGCCAGCGTTTCGATGTTCTTCCAGAGCGCTTCCCGCTGTTCTGGAGTGAGCTGGCCATTCAGGCCCGAAAGGTTCGGCCCGGTCCGCAGTTCGCGCTCCAGGCGGCGCAGCAGCTTCGTTCGGACCGTGGGGGGCTCCGCGGCCAGGTCGCGGGTGACGAGCCACCGCGCCAGATTGCGCTCGTCGGCGTCGTTCGGATCGGGAAGACTGCCGCTCCACACGGTCACGCCGGCGGCGACCGTAGCGCCGACGAGCACCACCAGCGCCAAGGCGGAGAGCATCTTTCGAACGGTTCGCATCCCGGCGCTTCCCATTTTTCCCAGGTCCCGCCGGCCCGCCGACAGGAAGAATGATTTCCCCCAATCATACCCTTCGAGGCGGCCAAACGTAGCAGGCTTGGCAACTCGCAGTGGCTTTTATAGCCCCGAGCGGGCAAAATGGGTGCTTCGCGGCGCGGCGGCCAGGGCGCGAGCCTTCCGGGCCGGGCGGACATGCAGAAAGGATGACGGAGCAACCATGCCAGGATTCGACATCACCGCGCCCCATGCCTTGGGGCAGGAAGCAGCCATCGATCGGCTCAAGGGGTTCGTGGAGAAGATCGGCCAGCGATTTCCCGATCAGGTGAGCAACCTGCAGGAGCAGTGGAACGGCAACGTGCTCGACTTCAGCTTCACCACCTACGGGTTCAAGATCAAAGGCGCGGCGACCGTCGAACCCGCGCAGGTGCGGCTCAAGGGGGATCTGCCGCTGGCGGCCATGATGTTCAAGGGGAAGATCGAGCAGTCGATCCGCGACGAAGTGGCCAAGGTGCTGGGTTAGGCTTCGCTTAGCAGCGCGGTCTAACTCCGGTTCGCTTCGCTCCCCGCTCCGGCGCTCGGTTGGCAATTCAACCGTTCGCGCTTGTGTGCCCACTCGGTATAGCCCTGCATCACGGCCGTGCCGACGAGCAGACCCACAGCTGCCCCCCACAACACGTCGCTGGGGAAATGAGCGCCGCTCTCGATCCGCTGGCAGCCTGCCAGGACGGCGTAGACCGCGAAGAGCCAGCGTCCCCGGGGATAGAGCGTCGCCAGCCCCACGGCTAGGCCCACTGCCGTGGCCATGTGTCCCGAGGGAAAGCTCTGCCCGCCGCGGCCGGCGGTCCAGAGGGGAAGCCACGCCTGAAACGTGTCCCAACCAATGATCTGCCCCACCACGGCGTTGGGCCGCGTGCGTTCGACCAGCATCTTGAGCACGTTGGCGCCCATGCCGGCGCCGTAGGTCGCGCCGGCCAGCCAGGCCGCCACGCGCCAGCCCCGCGGATCGAGCACCCACACGGTGAGGATGACGAGAAAGGCGCCCGTGCCGTGGCCGAAGACTTCGGACAGAGCGAACAGCTTGTCGAGCTCGCCCGGGCAGCCGCCGCCCAAGCAAAAGTGAGCAGCCTGCCCATCGAACGGCACCGCGAGCGCGCCGGCGAGCGCGAGCGCTGCGACCGCCCAGAGCCGCCGTGGCCACGGCGTGGCCTTAGACGGCGTGGCCTTCGTTGGGGGGGCGAGCGTATCCAGTGCCATGGGGCGAGTCTCCGACGGTCGCCAGGCAGATTGCGCTGTCTGCCGAGCCATTCTCTAACCGCAGCCTAGCGTGACCAGCGCCGTGGGGGAACGGCAACCGATCGGGTCGTGGCGCCCACCTCGCAGCGTCCCTGTCTAGCGCGCGACGCGAGGAGACGCCGTTGGCGGGATGTTGCGGGCGTCTGACAGCCTCGACAGCGGTTCGAGAGTCGCTTCGCGATCGTCATTGGGGCGCCACCAGTCTCCGGCGCCCCGGGCGAAGGCTACGCCGATCGCGGCAAGCGACCGATCTTGTGCCGGCGACGGCGAGACTGGCGCCGCGGGAATCCGCGAGCCAAACTGGCCCTTCAAGATCGCGAAGTCATCGAGGTCGACCTGGCCATCGAAGTCGAAGTCGGCCGGCTGGCCTTGGCCCGTTTTGCCAAGGGCTGCTTTGAGGACGCCGAAGTCGTTCAGATCGACCTGGTCGTCGAGGTTGGCGTCGCCAGCGAGGGGCTGCCAGAGCCAGGGTTCGGAACCGTGGACGCCGTCGTTGGGGAAGAGGAGGAGCTTGCCGAGCGTGAGAGGAAGTACATCTAGTGCAAAGTAGTCGTTCCAGGTTCCTTCGATGTCCGTGACGAGTGTCGTGCCCTCTGCCGAGCCGTCGGTGCGCCAAAGCTTCCACTTTCCCGCGACGCTCACGGGAAAATACAGAATGCCGTCTTGTGTGACACCATCGTCAAAGTACGGCTGTGTAGAGCTATCGAAGTCATAGAAACGCGCAGTGCCCTCGGGTGTGCCGTCGGTCCGCCACAACGCGCGTCCGCGCTCCGGTTCATATTTGTCCGCGACTTCGAACACCGTGATATGGCCAATCGACTGGAAATAGGCCGCGCGAAGGTAGGGCCGAAAGGCGCCGCCGTCGATCGTGAGAATTTCGGCAGCTCCCGTCGCAGTTGCCGACCAGACGGTCGCCTGCCGGTTTTCAGTCGTTCCAAACACGACGCCGTCGCCTTGGGCGGCGGCGCCCGAGAAATCGGGGGACTCGCCCCCGACCGACAGGTCCGCGACGAGCGTCTTGCTGTTCGCCGACCCATCGGTGCGAGACAGGGTAGTCCGAAATCCTGGCGCATACTCGAAGAGATACAAGCCGTCCGAGGAAGGTACCGCGCCCGTCGAAATGCTGATCTGGCCGATTCGAGTTACGGCGCCGGTCGGGTCGACGCTCCCTAGCTCGGGGTAACTGTCGGTGCTGGCGACGAAGATCAACTTGTCGCCAATTCTGGCGATCGGCCCCGGTGCCCACATGCCGAGATTCGGGCCCAAGTCCTTGACCAACCAGGTGCCTGAGGGTGTGCCATCGGTTCTCCACAGCAGATGGTCATAGTCGGGGAAGTTTCCGTTGACAATTGTGAAGTATGTCACTCCACCCGCGATCCAAAGTCCTCCAACGTAGCCATCGGTGGTATAGGGTTTCAGTTCGATCTGGCGTTGCGTACCGAGTTCGGTGCCATCGGAAACCCACAGTTCTGGATCGCCGAACGGCCGCGCAAGAAACTGGAGGCGACCATCGGCAGCGGTCAAGGGAGCGTACCACCCGATGCCGCTCCCTCGTGAGCCCGGTCCGATATCCTTGAGGAGCCGCGTGCCACCGGAGGTACCGTCGGTACGCCAGATTTCCTCACCATGCACTCCGTCGTCGGCCAAAAAATAAGCGGCGTCCCCTAGCATGACCGGGTGACTAAGCAGCGAAGATTTCGCACCCGGCAGAATGTCCTTCACCAATTCCGCCGTGCCGGCCAACATCCGCCGTGGCTCGAGCGATTCGCAGCGCAGCACCGTCTGTCTCAAACCACGCCGCGCGCTTTGGTCCGCCCAGTACGTCCGCGTCGGTAGTGCCATCGCCTGTCTCCCTGCCGAGGGTCGGTTCGAAGTCGACCCCGCCATTGTAGCCGCCCCGCGCTTTTCCCGCCCGGCCGCGGCCGTTACCATGGCTGGCTGCCCCGATGCCCCTCGTCCGGCCCCTCCTCTTCGACGCCCCGCCATGCCCCGCGCCGAACGCTATGCCCAGGTTCTCGACTTTGCCCAGCAGCAGGTGACCGGCGTCATCGACCGCCATCATGGCTTCTTTCCGGTCTACACCCGCGAAGGCCGTTGGCATCACGCGGGGGAGAAGTGGACCGATTGGACCGGCGGCTTCTTCGCCGGCATGATGTGGAAGTTCTTCGAACGGACTGGCGACGTTTGCTGGCGGGAGTGCGCCGAGTATTACTCGCTGCTGCTCAAACCCCGCCGCCGCGACCGAGACGTGCATGACCTGGGCTTCATCTTTCTGAACACCTATCTGCCTTGGCACCGACAGACGGGCGAGGCTGAGCTGCGCGACGTGCTCGTCGAGGCGGGGCGCACGCTCAGCCTGCGGTTCATGGAGAAGGGGCAATACCTGCGGTCGTTCGTGGCGCCGGAGTCGCTGTTCATCGACATCATGATGAACGTGCCACTGATCTTCTGGGCTGCGAATGAGACAGGCGACGCCGAGCTCCGCCGCATCGCTGACTCCCATTGCCGGACTACACGCGACACGATCGTCCGCGCCGATGGTTCGACCGCCCACGAGGGACTCTTCGACCTCGAGACCGGCAAGTTCTTGCGGCAGAGCACGCACCAGGGCTTAGCGGCTGAAAGCGCCTGGGCCCGCGGTCTCGCCTGGTCGCTCTACGGCTACAGCCAGGTCTACGCCCTCACGAGCGATCCGCAATGGCTCGAGGTCGCCGAGCGGAACGCCGGTTATTGGCTGAAGCGGTTGCCGGAAGACAAAGTCCCCTGGTGGGACTTCGACGCCGACCTGAGCCAGCCAGCGCCCTGGGGCCGGCAAAAGGACAGCTCCGCCGGCGCGATCGCCGCCAGCGGTCTCTTGGACCTGGCCAAGCAGACCAAATCGCCCGAGCGGGCGGCCGCCTATCGCGACACTGCGCTCGCCACGCTCGATGCACTCTGCAGCCCCGACTACGTCGCGATCGACGTCCCACGCTGGGAAGGCATCCTCCGCCACGGCGTCTATCACACCAAGAAGAACCTCGGTGTCGATGAGAGCGTGATGTGGGGGGAGTTTTTCTTTGTGGAGGGGCTGACGAAGGCGCTGGCGTAGTGCGGCGGACGGTCAGCCGGCTCACGCCGGCCGCTCGCCGGTGCGGTGGATGGCGAGCCGTGGGGGCGCCGACTACCTTCTGGGAACGGCCCAGCGAAAGCTGGCCGACCGCTCGCGTGATTCGCGCGCGGCGCACGGAGGGGCGGTTGCGCCCATCACCGCCTGCGTCCCTCGCTTGCGCCGCAGGCTAGTGCTGCTTCACAGCTAGAAGTTCGGGTTGCCCCTCCGATACTAGCCCGCAGCGCAAGCAAGGGAGAGCCACGTTTCCCTGGCCGAGCCTCGCAGACCCCTGCACGGGCCTGGCGGCATTTTCGGCCAGCGCGCCCAAGCGACGCTCAAGTCCCTTGCTTGCGCTGCGGGTTAGTGTGGCACAACCCTAAAATCCGTGCGTGACGCAGCACTAGTGTCGCGCAAACAAGAAGACAAGCTACTCCGCCGCCACGGCCTTGCGCCCCTTGCTGGCCGCGGCCAGGTGGGCCTTCAGGAACCCGCCCAGGTCGCCCTGATGCAGGTCGCCGAGGGTGACGAACTTGAGCTTCACGGCGTCGCGGCCGCGATCACTCGAAACTTCGCGCTCGGCGCCAAGATCGGCGATGGCGCCCAGGGCGAATGCGCCGCGCGGGCCGAACAACGTCAGATCAACCGAGGCCAGCCGCTTGGTCGAAACCGTCGCCCAGGGCTCGCTCTGACCCGCGGGGCACAGATGCACCACCTGCTGGTTGTTCCAGAGGAACTGGCCGCCGGGCGCCGCGGCCGAGAGCAGTTCGCACAGCTCCTCGAGTACGTCGGCCTCCCAGGCCACGCGCTTCCCCGGCGGAAAGCCCTTGCGCGAGAAGTGCCACTTGCGGCCGAGCACCTTCCAGGGAGAAATGTCTTCGGGGCTTTCGCGCTTCTTGAGCGTGAGCTTCTGAAAACCGGCGATCGCCTCGTCGATGAATCGCCAGAAGCCTGGCTTGTCGACCTCGGCCAGCGAGTGCACGCGAAGCTGAATCTCCTGCCAGGGGCCGCGGAGGTTCTTGCACTGCACCCGCGGCTCGGGACCATACACCGGCAAATCGGGCATTTCGTCGAGCGGCCGCAGGTCGAGCCGCTTCACCAACTCGTCGCGGTCGAACGTGCGGCGGGCGACGCGGAACTTGAGCTTGAGCAGCCACTCCTCGCCGGTGATGGCGTGGAAGAACCAGCCGTCGCTCTTCGTTTCGCCGCAGACTTCGACGACCGTGCGGCTCGAGTAGTCGGTGGCGCTGAAGCCGTCGGCTGCCTCGACGCGATCGAGCACCCGCGCCAGGATTTGCCCATCCCACCGGCAGGGTTGCCCGCCGCGGCCCACTCGCTCCTGCGTGTGCCAGCGGCGGCCGTCGGTTTCCCAGGGCATCTTCACGGCCTTGCCCACCGCGGCGATGTCGACGTCGCCTTGGCGCGGGGCGACGAGCTCGTTCGGATCATATGGCTTGCGTTCGACGTGCGGGCCGGCCGCGAGCACTTCGGCCAGCATCTCGCCGGTATAGGATCGCAGCGGCGCGGCTTCTGCCCCGCCCTTGCGAGGCCGCTTGGCGCTCGCGCCGTTCTGCGAGTGCGCCACGATGTCTTCCGGCGTGCCGGCGGCGACCACCAGGCCCCCTCCGTCGCCCGCCTCGGGGCCCATATCGATCACCCAGTCGGCCGTTTTGATCACGTCCAGGTTGTGCTCGATCACGAGCACCGTGTTGCCCAGGTCAACCAGCCGATTGAGCACGTCGAGCAACTTCACCAGGTCGGTGAAGTGCAGCCCCGTCGTGGGCTCGTCGAGCAGATACAGCGTGTTGCCGGTGTCGGGGCGGGCGAGTTCAGCCGCTAGCTTGACGCGCTGGGCCTCGCCGCCGGAGAGCGTGGGCGCCGGTTGGCCGAGACGCACGTAGTCGAGCCCCACGTCGCACAGGGTTTGCAGAATGCGGCGAATGGTGGGGATGTTCTCGAAAAGCGTGAGCGCCTTGCCGCACGACATGTCGAGCACATCGGCGATCGACTGGCCATGGAACCGGACGCTGAGCGTCTCGGGGTTGTAGCGCTGCCCCCGGCAGGTGTCGCACTCCACCCAAATGTCAGGCAGGAAGTGCATTTCGATCTTGAGCTGGCCGTTCCCCTCGCAGCGCTCGCACCGCCCGCCGGGCACATTGAAGCTGAAGCGGCGCGGCGTGTAGCCGCGCACTTTGGCCTCGGGCAATTGGGCGTAGAGCTGGCGGATGAACTCGAAGGCGCCCGTGTAGGTGGCCGGGTTCGAGGTGGGCGAGTTGCCCAGCGGCTGCTGATCGACCCGGATTACCTTGTTGATGAATTCGAGCCCGCGGATGGCGTCGTGAGGCGCCGGCGTGACGCTCGCGCGGTGCAGCACGCGGGCGAGCGCGGCGTAGAGCACGTCTTCCACGAGCGTGCTCTTGCCAGAGCCGCTGACGCCGGTGACTGCCGTGAAGGTTCCCAGCGGCACGGCGGCCGACACGTTTTTCAGGTTGTGGTGCCGCGCGCCAATGACTTCGAGCCAGCCGCCTCCTGGCGGCGTGAAGCCCGCGAGCGGGTTGACCCCCACAGCCGGCTGAGCCGCGGCCAGCTCGGCGGCTGCCTTGCGGGTGCGAACTTTCTTGGCCGGCTTGCCGTTGGTGCTGGCCGCGCCCGACTCGATCTCGGCGGCCGATGGCATGCGGCGGTTGGTGGGCACGGCGATCGCCTTCGTGCCGGCGAGGAACGGCCCGGTGACGCTGTCCTTCTTCTTGGCGACTTCGCTCGGCTTGCCCGCCGCGACAACTTGACCGCCGAACTCGCCGGCAGCCGGGCCGAAGTCGAGCAGGCGATCGGCCGCCGCGACCACTTCCTTGTCGTGCTCTACGAGCAGCAAAGTGTTGCCCAGGTCGCGGAGCTTCTCGAGCGCGCGGAGCAGGCGGCGGTTGTCGCGCGGGTGGAGGCCGATCGTCGGCTCGTCGAGCACGTAGAGCACGCCGCACAGGCCGCTGCCGACCTGGCTGGCCAGGCGAATGCGCTGGGCTTCGCCGCCAGAGAGCGTGGGGGCGGGGCGGCCGAGGGTCAGGTACTCGAGGCCGACCTCGACGAGGAACTCCATCCGGTTGCGAATCTCGCGCACCAGTTCTCCGGCGATCTTGCGTTCGCGGGCCGAAAGCTTCCAGTCTTTCACTTGCTCGAGCAACGGGCCCAGCGGCAGGCGGCAGAACTCGTCGATCGTTTGGTTGCGGAACCGCACGGCGCCGGCGTCTTCGCGCAGTCGCGAGCCGCTGCACGTGGAGCACTCGACCTCGCCGACCAAGTGTTCGAGCCGGCCGCGCACGCTAGGCGCGAGCCGCGATGCTTCTTCGAGCGCGGGATAGAGTCCCTTGTACTGAAAGCGGAACAGCGGCCGCTGGCCCTTCTTCTGCCCCTTGGCAGGCACGTCGATCCAGTCGTCTTCCGACAGCCCGTGGAACACGATCCGCCGCTGCCGGGCATTCAGCTCGCCGAAGGGAACATCGAGCGGCAGCGCGGCGTGCGCCGAGAGGGCGGCCAGCATTCGCGGGAACAGGTCTCCCACGACCTCAGGCCAGAGGAGCACGGCGCCTTGAGCGAGCGTGAGCTTGGGATCGCGGATCAGCGCCGTGGGGTTGGCGCCGACCTGGGTGCCGAGGCCCTGGCACGATTCGCACCAGCCGAGCGCGCTGTTGAACGAAAAGTGGTGCGGCCCCAGCGGCTCGAAACTGCGGCCGCAGCGATCGCAGGCGAAGTGCTGGCTGTGAACGGCCGTGGGCCACTTGGGCTCGGGCAGATCGTCGCTCTGCCAGGCGATGCGCACCACGCCGCGCCCCAGCGACAGCGCGCTCTCCACGCTGTCGCTGATCCGCGAACGGCTTTCTTCGCGGGTTGTGATGCGATCGACCACCACTTCGATCTGGTGCTTGCTGCGGCGGTCGATTTGCGGCGGCTCGTCGATCGAATAGGTTTGCCCATCGACACGAATTCGCACGTAGCCGCTCGCCCGCACTTCTTCCCAGACCGAGGCGTAGTTGCGGCCGACCTCGACCTCGAGCGGCGCGAGCAGATAGAGCTTCGTGCCGGGGGGCTCGGCCAGCAGCTTGTCGACGATCTGATCGGCGGTTTGCGTGCCGATGGGGGCGTCGCAGGCGGGGCAGTGCGGCTCGCCGAGCCGCGCCATAAGAATGCGGAAGTAGTCGTAGATTTCGGTGACCGTGCCGACGGTGGAGCGCGGCGTGTGCCCCAGGTGCTTCTGCTCGATCGCGATCGCCGGCGACAACCCCTCGATGTGCTCGAGCTGCGGCTTCTGCATCTGCCCGACGAACTGCCGGGCATAGGAGCTCAAGCTCTCGACATAGCGCCGCTGCCCTTCGGCGTAGATCGTGTCCATGGCCAGCGAGGTCTTGCCGGAGCCGCTGGGACCGCAGCAGACGGTCATCAGTTCCCGAGGGATGTCGACGTCGACCCCCTTGAGATTGTGCTGCCGCGCGCCGCGCACGCGAATCCAACCTTCGCTAGCCTGACCGTTTTCGCCGGCCGGCTTGCGGGGCGCCGGATGCTGCCCGGCGAGAAACGCCGCCAGCGAGCGGCCCGTTTGCGATTGCTTGCAGCGGGCGATCTCCTCGGGCGAGCCGGTGGCGATGATTTGGCCGCCCCCCGCGCCTCCCTCAGGCCCCAGGTCGATCAGCCAATCGGCAGTCTTAACGACGTCGAGGTTGTGTTCGACGACGAGCACGGTGTTGCCAGCCTCGACGAAGCCTTGCAGCACTTCGAGCAGCTTTTTGATGTCGGCGAAGTGCAGGCCCGTGGTCGGTTCGTCGAGCAGATAGAGCGTACGGCCGGTGCTCTTCTTCACGAGCTCGCGGGCCAACTTGATCCGCTGCGCCTCGCCGCCCGAGAGCGTGGGCGAAGGCTGGCCGAGCTTCAAATAATCGAGCCCCACGTCGTGCAGCGTTTGCAACTTGTGGCGCACGTGGGGCACGTTCTCGAAGTGCTCGAGCGCCTGCTGCACGTCCATCTCGAGCACGTCGGCGATCGACTTCCCCTTGAACCGCACCTGCAGCGTTTCGCGGTTGAAGCGATGCCCCTGGCAGACGGGACAGGTAACCCACACGTCGGCCAGGAAATCCATCTCCAGCCGCGTCGAGCCGTTCCCTTCGCAGGCTTCGCAGCGGCCGCCAGCAACGTTGAAGCTGAAGCGCCCCGGCTTGAAGCCCCGCGACTTCGAATCGGGGAGCTGCGTGTAGAGCGCGCGGATGTCGTCGAACAGCTTGATGTAGGTCGAAGGGTTCGAGCGCGGCGTGCGGCCGATCGGCGATTGGTCGATCGCGATCAGCTTGTCGAGATGCTCCATCCCCTCGATGCGGTCGTGCTCGCCGGGCGTGCCTTCGCCGCCGTTCAGGTCGCGGCGCAGTGCTTCCACGATGATGTCGTTCACCAGCGAGCTCTTGCCCGAGCCCGACACGCCCGTGACGCACACGAACAGGCCGACGGGAATCTCGGCGTCGACGTTCTTGAGGTTGTTGTGCTTCGCACCCAGCACGCGCAGCTTGGCCTCGCCCGGTTTGCGACGGACCGCCGGGGCTTCGATCGCCTGGCGGCCCGAGAGGAACTGCCCGGTCAGGCTCTTGGGCTCGCCGGCGACGTCGGCGGCCGCGCCGTGGGCTACGATGTGCCCGCCACGGACGCCGGGCCCGGGGCCGAAGTCGACCAAGTGGTCGGCCGCCCGCATCGTGTCTTCATCGTGCTCGACGACGATCACCGTGTTGCCCTGGTCGCGCAAGCGGTGCAGCGTGGCGAGCAAGCGATCGTTGTCGCGCGGGTGGAGCCCGATCGAGGGTTCGTCGAGAATGTAGAGCACGCCGACCAGGCCGCAGCCGATTTGCCCGGCCAGGCGAATGCGCTGCGACTCGCCGCCTGAGAGGGTGGGCGCCGTGCGATCGAGCGACAGGTACTCGAGCCCGACGTTGACCAAGAAGCCCAGCCGCCCGCTCACCTCCTTGAGCACTTCGCTGGCGATCGCCGTGTGCGTGGCGTCGAGCTCGAGTTCGCCGAAGAAGTCGGCCGCTTCAGAAACCGCGAGCGCCGAGACCTCGGGCAGGGTCTTCGAGGATTGGCCGGCGAAGCGCGGACTGCGCGAAGTGACCGTCACCGCGCGGGCCTGCGGGTTGAGCCGCGTGCCGGCGCAGGCCTGGCAGGGGATCACGCTCATGTAGCCTTCGAGCGAGCGCTGCTGCATCTTGCTCTTCGACTGCCGGTAGCGGGAAAGCAAGCTGGGGATCAGGCCTTCCCAGCGGCCGCCGTATTTCTGCGTGCTCGAGCCCGATTTCCAACTGAATGTGATGTGCTGGTCGCCGGTTCCCCAGAGCCAAATCGCCTGATGCTCGGGCTCGAGTTGGTTCCAGGGAGTTTCGACGAGCGTCCCTTCGGGGAGCGACAGGACGTGCTCCATCGACTCGGCGACACCCTGGTAGATGTGCCGGCGCCAGCGCCCCATATCTTTCCAGGTGCCGACCAGCTCGATGCAGCCGTCTTGGAACGACAACTCGGGATTCGTGACGACGCGCTCGGGGAGAAAGCTATACACTTCGCCCAGCCCGTCGCAGTCGAGGCACATCCCCTGCGGGCTGTTGAAGCTGAAGAGCTGCGGGCTGGGGGGCTCGAAGCTCAGCCCGCAGTGGGTGCAGGCATAGTGCGCCGAGAGGGCCAGGTCGCCTTCGTTGACCGTCGCGCGGCGCTTACGGCGGGCCGTCGGCTTGGCGGCTTCCTCGCCCTCGTCGTCGGCTTCTTCGTCGTCCCCTCGGGCGGGCGCGGGGGCTGAGTCGCCCAGTTCTGGGGCGACGATCAGGTTCCCTTCGCCCATGCGCAGGGCAAGCTCGACCGCCTCGGCCAGTCGGCCGCGGCTCGATTCGCCGGCCACTAGGCGGTCGATCACGAGCTCGATGTCGTGCCGCATTTGCCGGTCGAGCTGAATGTCTGCCGAGAGGGACACCACGCGCCCGTCGACCCGCGCGCGGTTGAAGCCCTGCTTGAGCAGATCGGCGAAGAGGTCTTTGAACTCCCCCTTCTGGCGACGCACGAGCGGCGCCAGCACCGAATATTTGGTCCCCTTGGCGAGGCTGGCGATCCGCTCGACGATCTGCTCCCGCGTTTGGGCGGTGATCGGCCGCCGGCACTTCGAGCAGTGCCCTTGCCCCACGCGGGCGAAGAGCACCCGCAGGTAGTCGTAGATCTCGGTGATCGTGCCGACGGTGGAGCGGGGGTTCTGTCCCGAGGTCTTCTGCGAGATCGAGATCGAGGGGCTCAGCCCGCCGATGTAGTCGACCTCGGGCTTCGGCATCTGCCCCAGGAACTGGCGGGCGAAGCTCGACAGGCTTTCGACGTAGCGGCGCTGCCCCTCGGCATAGAGGGTGTCGAAGGCCAGCGAGCTCTTGCCGGAGCCGCTGACCCCCGTGAAACAGATGAGCTGGCCGCGGGGGAGCGCCAGCTCGACATTGCGAAGGTTATGTTCTCGAGCGCCTCGGACGACGATCTCGGAATTGGCCATGGGCAACCGGGGGGCCTATCGCGGGGCAGGGTCGAAAAGCAAACCCTCCATTCTAGGGAAAGAGGCCCGGCGGGGCGATGGGAGGGGCTGGGAAAGATGGTCTACGGGCTCGGGTCGATAACCGGGGGCTCGAAAAGTGCAGCCCAGTCGCGAGCCGCGTGCAATACGCGCACGATCTCAAGGACCGCGCCGCGATCACGGCAGAAAATCTAGGCGCCAGCGAAATCGGTGAATTGGCCAGATCCTGACTTCAGCGAGCTCTGCTCCAGCAAAACTGACTGCCAAGATCGGACCCGAGAAAGACATGCCGGCGAGATTTCAGGGCCGAGTCCCAAAGAAGAGGAAGCCGTTGGCAAGCATGGCAACCCGGGGCGCCACGAGGAACACGATGCGGATCGACGGCGGGATCGCGGAGCGCGGGCGCTCGACGCCGTCATACCTTGTGCGAAGCGCCCGCGACCGACGGCGGCGTCCCGCGTTCGCCCTTTAGAACTCCGGCCGCGGCTGCTTAAGAAATTCGTTCACCGTCTGCGGCCCTTCCTTCTCGTTGGAGCCGAACCAAGAGTTGATCCAGCCCTTCTTCTTGCGGCTCTTCTGGGTGGCGGCCTTCCGTGTCGTCATCGAGGCCTTTCGATGAGGCGAGGGAGAGTCGGGCGTGACTGCGTCGACGGTCTTGCTCCACATCTGTTTGGTGCCGGTCGACATCTTGCTCCAGGTCGAAGGCTGCGGGCGCGACGACTTAGCCGGCTCGGTCTTGCCCCAGGGCCACAAGCTCCATTCGGCCTGTGCCACGGGGGATTGCAGGCCGGCCAACAAGGCGACGGCGACAACGATGAGGCGACGAGCGGCCATGAGATCCTTCTCCTCAAAAAACGCGACCGACGCGAGCAGCCCACCAAGAGTCTGCCCGCAAGGCTTGCGGGCGGGAACCATCGCAAAACGGGGGGCGGTTGTCCAGAGCGACTTGAAGCGACCTGGGACCGCTGAACCTAAGCGGCTGGACTCTAATGCCTTGCGTTGGTGGCCTGGGGAGTGAGCGAAGGCCCGGCCGCGGCGCGCGATCCGGCCCGCCGCGAGCGCGCGGCTGCCTGTTTGCCACCCTGTCGCGCGGGTGATAGCCTGAAGAGATACGGGGCTCTTGGCGGATTGGCCGTTCGACTGGCGGACGTGCAGCGCCTCCCTCGGTTGCTCGGCGACCCCCTCCGGCCCATGATCCGGCGCCTTCTCACCACGGTCTGTGCAGCCGGCCTCGCCCTGATCGCGGTCGCCGGATGCGATCGAAGCGACTCGAAAGGGACTGTACGGGAGACGGCAGCGCGCCAGGGGGCCACCATGCGGGGAGAGATGCCGCGACTTCTGGGGCTGGACGGTCAGCCGAGCCCTGAGCCGGCTGCGGATGCCCGCTCGACGGTGATCCTGTTCGTACGGACCGACTGCCCCATCGCCAACCGCTTTGTCCCGGAGATCCGGCGACTCGCCGATGATTTCGCACCGCGCGGCGTGAGCTTCCGCCTAGTCTACGCGGCCGCGGGCGACACGTCCGAGAAGGTCTGCAGTCACCAGGCTGAGTACAACCTCGCGCTGCCAACGGCGCTCGACCACGAGCAGCGTTTGGCCAGCTTCCTGGGCGCGAAAGCGACGCCGGAGGCGTTCGTGCTCGATTCCGCCGGCCAAGTCGTCTACCGCGGCCGCATCGACGATCGGTTCGTCGACTACGGCAAGGCCCGCGCCGAGCCGTCGCGCCGCGATCTGGCGATGGCGCTCGAGGAAGTCTTGACCGGCAAACCGGTGACGGTAGCCGAGACGCAGGCGATCGGCTGCCCCTTGGAGGGGACGCCGTGATGCGATCCAGTTGGGGCTTGGCGGTCCTAATGGTTGTAAGCTGCGGGTGCCAGGATGCCTCTGCGCCATCCGCGTCGAAAGAAACAGTTGTGTCGGAGGCCGTAGCTTCGGCCGTGCCGAGCCGCGTCGCCGCGTCCCCCACCTTCACGCGCGACATCGCCCCGCTCGTTTACAAGCACTGCGCCTCTTGCCACCGCCCTGGCGAAGCCGCGCCGTTCCCGCTGCTCGACTACGCCGACGTGCACGAGCGGGCCGGGCAGATCGCCGACGTCGTTGGCCGCCGCTATATGCCCCCTTGGCTCGCCGAGCCAGGAATTGCCCACTATGTGGGCGAGCGCCGTATGAGCGACGCCGAAATCGAGACCTTCAAGAAGTGGGTGGCCGACGGCGCCCCCGAGGGAGACCCCAAAGACTTGCCGCCGCGGCCCCATTGGACCGAGGGCTGGCATCTGGGCAAGCCCGACCTGATCGTCGAAATGCCCCAGGCGTTCGACGTGCGGGCCGAGGGACTCGACGTCTATCGCAACTTCGTGTTGCCGCTGCCGGTCGCAAAACGTCAGTACGTGCGCGCGGTGGAGCTTCGTCCGGGCAACTATCGCGTGGCGCACCACGGCCTCATGCGGATCGACGACACGCCCAACTCGCGCGCCCTCGATGCGCAAACTCCCGAGCCGGGCTTCGAAGGGATGGAGACTCCCAGCAGCGTCTATAGCCCCGACGGCTTCTTCATGAGCTGGCAGCCGGGGCGCGTGCCTGTGGAGAGCGACGACGGCCTCGCCTGGAAGCTCGACCCGGGGACGGATCTCGTCGTGCAAATGCACATGCAGCCCAGCGGCAAGCCCGAGCAGCTCCAGTCTTCGATCGGGCTCTACTTTGCCGACAAGCCGCCGACCAAGCGGCCTTTCAAGCTGCTGTTGCGCTCGCTCGACATCGACATCGAGCCCGGCGACAAGAACTTCGTCGTGGAAGACAGCTACAAGCTGCCGGTCGACGTCGAGGTGCTGTCGATCCTGCCGCATGCGCACTATCTGGGGAAGAAGATCGAGACCTTTGCCGAGTTGCCCGACGGCTCGATCCGGCAGTTGCTGCTGATCAAGGACTGGGACTTCAACTGGCATGGCGAGTACCGGCTGCAAGAGCCGATCAAGCTGCCCAAGGGGTCGACGCTGCGGATGCGGTTTACCTTTGACAACTCGGCAGAAAACCCGCGGAACCCGCATCATCCGCCGCAGCGCGTGATGTACGGCGCAAACACCACGGACGAGATGGCCGAACTCTGGTTGCAGGTGCTGCCAGCCAGCAACGACGACTACCTGGCGCTCGAGCGCGACTACCGCTATAAGTCGCTGGCCGACATCGTCAAGCGATCGGAGCTCGCGCTGGCCAGCAACCCGCGAGACGCGATTGCACTGGTAGAACTCGGGAAGTCGAAGCTTGTGCTCGGCGAACGCGCCGAGGCCGCACGCTACTTTCAGCAGGCCATTCAGGCGAAGCCCGAGTTCGACGAGCCGCGCTACTACCTGGGCGTGATGCTCTTGGAAACCAACAAGCCGAACCAGGCCGCGAAGCAGTTCGAGGCCGCGGTGGCTGCCAATCCACAAAACCATCGCGCCCATGCCTCGCTGGGGCTGATCGCCCGCAGCCAGAATCGGCTGGAAGACGCGGAGCGCCACCTGCGGAAGGCGCTCGAGATTCAGGAGAGCGACACGGTCGCCCGCCTGAATCTGGCCGTCGTGCTCGCCGCGCAGCAGAAGCGGTCCGCGGCAATCGCCGAACTCGAGCGGATCTTGGCCGCCGAGCCCGACCATGCCGGGGCACGCGACGGGCTCGAGAAGCTGCGGGGCTCGACCGGCTCTTGAGAGCCGTTTCGTCTGCTCTACCCGCCGGAGCGAAGGGCCTCGCTCGGCGTGATCACGCCGTCGCCGTTGCGGTCGTGCTTCGAGAATTCGTTGACTGCGGAATCGGTCCATTGCGTGGTCCATTCGCTCATCAGCACCTGGCCGTCGCGGTCGCGGTCTTTGTCTCGGAACCAGGAGGGCAGTCCGCCCGGCAGCCGCTCCATCGCAGATAGGAAGCGGTAGGACTTGCGCTGCGGCTCCGTCGAACTCGACCCGCCGGTGGCCGGGGCCGTGGCGCTCGCGGCCGACGGTGGCGCGGCCGTCGCCGCAGGGGCTGGCTTGGCGGCCACGGCGGCGTTTGTCGCTGCGGGGGTCGAAGCCGGTGCGGCGGCCCCTCCCCCTTGGGCCCGCGCCACGTACCAGGCAGTGAGCTCTTCTTTGGTCACCTTGCCGTCGCCGTTGCGGTCGGCCGGCCTCATGTTGATGAAGCGGCTGCGGGCCAACTCGTCGGCGTCAAGCACTCCGTCGGGCTTGAGGGTGTCGAACCGCTTCAGCATGGCGTCCGCGTTGGCGGCGGCGCCAGCGGCCGCCGCGCCCGAGGGAGGCAGGCTCGCCGGTGAGTTCGAGCCGAAGCCCGAGGTCCGGCCACCAGAATTGCCACTGTTGAACCCACGATTCGTCGGGGCCGGCGATGAGGGATTGGATGCTGCGGGGACTGCTGGGCTGGGTTTGGGCGCCTCGGCGGGGCGTTCCTCGCGGCGCTGGCCGCGTCCCCCGCCGCCGCGACCATTGCGGCCGCCTCCCTCGCCGTTTTGTCCGTCCGGGCCGCGATTACGCCCCTGTCCGCCACCGCGTGCTCCGCGTCCGCGGCCCTCTCCAGCCTGGCCGCCCTCTTCGCTCCCCTGGTCTTGGGCCACCGCCGCCGGCAGGTCGGCCGCCAGCAGCCCGCCAAAAACCGCTAGGCACAAATAAACACGGAGCTTACGGCGAATCATGTCGGCACGGTGGTGTCTGGGGGAGGAAAGCGGAGCGGTCCACTGATTGGCTTCTAACCCCGCTGGGGCCCTGAAGTAACGGTTGCGGAACCAGGGCATTTTCCGCCGGAACCCCCTGTCGGCCCCAGGGTTTAACAGAATGCTGGCATGCGGTCGGCTGCCCAGGCAAGAGAACCTACTCGTCCCCCGCGGATTTTCGGAGGAGCATTTTATGAAGCGTTTTCAGCTCGTTGGCTTGTTGACGTTGGCAGTGGTTGCGGTCGCCGCAGTGAGCGAGGCCCAGGAGCCGGGTCGCCGGGGCGGCGGCCGCGGGTTTGGCAGGGGCGGCACTCTCCTCTCGATCGTGTCGAACGAGTCGGTGCAGGCGGAACTCAAGCTCGACGACGCCAAGAAAGCCGAAGTCGCGAAGGTGGTCGAGGAACTCGGCGAGCAATTCCGCGGCGGCGGACGCGGGCAAGGAGGGGGAGGCCAAGGCCAGGGAGGTGGGGCCGAATTCCAGGCGCAGCTGCAGGAGCGAGCCAAACAGGCTTCTGAGAAGCTCAAGACGGTGCTCAGCGAAGAGCAGTTCAAGCGGCTGAAACAGATTCAATACCAGGTGGTGGGGGTGCTCGGCGCGGCTCAAAACGCCGACCTGGCCGCGGCGCTGTCGCTCGACGACGCCACCAAGCAAAAGCTCGCCGCTCTGGGCGAGGAGCAACGCGAGGCAATGCGCGACCTGCGCGAAGCGGTGCAGGACGGCAGCGTGCAGCGCGATGCCATGGCCACCGAAATGGAGAAGGTGCGCAAGGAGTTGGAAGAGAAGGCCATGGCCCTCTTGACCTCCGAGCAAAAAGCCAAGTTCACCGAGATCGTGGGCGCGCCGTTCGACGTGTCGCAGCTTCGCGGCCGCGGCATGGGCTTTGGTGGTGGCCGCGGCGGCCGTCGCGGCGCCTAGGTTTCCACCCAGGCAAGACGCCGGGGGCCTGGCCCGTAATAAGAGGGTCGGGCCAGACCCTGGCGTCGCTTGCCGGCAATCCCGCGCGGCGGGAGCCGGCGCCCAAATGCAACTAATTTCTCTGGACGGAGGGCTCGGCGGGGCCGTATCGTAGTAGGTCATACCCCATACGGAACTGGTCGATCAGCCGGCCCCGCCGGCGCCCCCCGATCGACCGCAGGCGGCCCGTCTCCCACAGGGAGCGGGCAGGCAGACAGCAGGCGAAGTCCGAACGTTCTCCGAATCCCTTTCGATCCGGCCAGCCGCAGGCTTTGCTGGCCAGGTCGAAACGTTCGCTGGCGCGCGGTCGGCTAGAGCCGCGGGCATCGCCCCACCGATCCCACACGCGAGAAGAGAAGACGAGTAGAGCGACCATGGAAGCAGGCGAATTGCTCCTTCGACGTGGATTGTTGGATCGCGGCCAGCTCGAGCGGGCCCGCAGCGCCCTGGTCGATGGGCAGCGGCTCGATCAGGTTGCCGTCGAACTCGGGTTGATCTCCGAGGATCAGGCCCTCACGGCGATCGGCGAGGAAGTCGGCCTCGACTACATCGACCTGGCCGACGCCAAAGTCGACCTGACGCTGCTCACGAGCTTTCCGCCAAAGCTGATCCACCGGCACACGCTCTTCCCCATTCGCCGCGACAACGGCTCGCTCATCGTCGCCACGAGCGACCCGTTCGATCTCTACCCGCTCGACGAGGTGAGCGCCAGCACCGGACTGTCGGTGGTGCCGGTGCTGGCCAGCCGGGCTGAGATCACCAAGCTGATCAAATCGCACCTCGGCGTGGGCAGCGAGACGATCGACAGTCTGATCGCGCAGACCAACGAAGACGGCGTCGAACTGCTCGAGGAGCTCGAGACCGACGGCTCCGAACTTTCGGAGATGGCCCAAGAGGCCTCGGTGGTCCGGCTGGTGAACGAAATCATGCTCGAAGCGATCGAAACGCGGACGAGCGACGTTCACATCGAGTCGCAGAAGAACGGCCTGCGGATCCGCTACCGCGTCGATGGCATCCTCCACTCGCAGCCGGTGCCCCCCGAGATCAGCCGCTTTCAGGCGGCCATCATCAGCCGCCTGAAGATCATGGCGCGGCTGAACATCGCCGAGAAACGACTTCCGCAGGACGGCCGCATCAAGCTCAAGGTCAAGGGGCGCGAAATCGACGTCCGCGTCTCCGTGATTCCCATGATTCACGGCGAAGGCATCGTCATGCGTATTCTCGACAAGGGGAGCATGAAGCTGTCGTTGCAGGGCGTCGGCATGGACGACGAGCTCTATGGCCAGTTCCGCAAGCTGATCGAACTGCCTCACGGAATCGTCTTGGTCACCGGCCCCACTGGCTCCGGCAAGACGACCACGCTTTATAGCTCGCTCATCGAAATCAACAGCCCCGACACCAAGATCATCACCACCGAGGACCCGGTCGAGTATCAGCTCGAGGGGATCAACCAGATTCAAGTCCACAGCAAGATCGGCTTCACGTTCGCCCAGTCGCTCCGCAGCATCTTGCGGCACGACCCCGACGTGGTGCTGGTGGGCGAAATTCGCGACCTCGAGACGGCCGAAAACGCCATTCAGGCCTCGCTGACCGGCCATATGGTGTTCAGCACCTTGCACACCAACGACGCGGCCGGCGCCTATACTCGGCTCGTCGACATGGGGGTGGAGCCGTTCCTGGTGGCCAGCACCGTCGAGGCGGTGATGGCCCAGCGGCTGGTGCGCACCCTCTGCAAGGAGTGCAAGGAGGCCTACGAACCCGATCCGGCCGACTTGCCTTCGGACTTTCCGCTGGCTGAAATGAAGAAGCAGGGCGCGAAGCTGTACCAGCCCAAGGGGTGCCGGGCTTGCCGGCAGTTGGGTTACCGCGGCCGCTTGGGCATTTTCGAATTGCTGATCACGACCGACAGGATTCGCCAGTTGGCCCACGACGGCGCGAGCAGTTGGGTCCTCAAGAAAGCGGCCATCGAAGAAGGCATGCGCACGCTGCGTCAGGACGGCTGGTGCAAGGTCCTCCGCGGCGAAACCACGATCGACGAAGTGCTCCGCGTGACCAAGGGCGAACCGACTACTTCCTCTGCCTCGACTCCGGCTCATTGAGATTGCACCACGGAGACACAGAGACACGGAGATGAGCTTGAATTTGTGTGCATTCTCCGTGTCTCCGTGTCTCCGTGGTTTTCAGCCGCTCGGACTCGCGTATGCCTGACTTCGCCTACGTTGCCCGCGACTTTTCTGGCCAGAAGGTTTCTGGCGTGATCGCCGCTGGCAGTGCGCGCGAGGCGCAGGCGACGTTGGCCGAGAAGTCGCTGTTCCCCGTGTCGATCGAGGCCCGCACCTCGGCCGCGGAGACGTTTCGCGGCCGCCGGGTGAAGCCGCAGCTCGTGGCTACCACCTATGGTCAGCTTGCGGGGCTGCTCCGCAGCGGCGTGCCGCTGCTCAAGTCGCTGGCCATTCTCCGCGATCAAACGTCGCACCCCGGCCTCAAGGAAACGCTCGGCCGCATCCACGGCGACGTTGAGGAAGGGGCCGGCCTCTCCGAGGCCATGGCTCGCCACCCCCGCGTGTTCGGCGAAATGGCCATCAGCATGGTCCGCGCCGGCGGCGAAGGCGGCTTCCTCGAAGAGGCCCTCGAGCGCGTGGCCGACTTCACCGAAAAGCAGGAAGATCTAAAGGGGCGCACGATGGGCGCTCTGGCCTACCCCATCTTCCTGGGCGTGATCGGCGTATCGATCGTCACGGGCCTGATCATCTTCATCGTCCCCAAGTTCGAGGAGCTGTTCGCTCGGCTGCGGGAGCGGGGCGAGTTGCCGGCGGTCACAGAATGGCTGCTGTGGCTGAGCAACTCGATGACCACCTACTCGCTGTTCGTCATCGTCGGCGCCGGCGTGGGCATCTACTACTTGAAGAATTGGCTGCAGACCGAGCGGGGCCGCTTCTTGTTCGACAGCGTGCGCACGCGGCTCCCCGTGGCGGGCAAGATTATGCTCAACCTCTCGGTGGCCCGCTTCTGCCGCGTGCTGGGAACACTGCTGCGCAACGGCGTGCCGATCCTCAAATCGCTCGACATCAGCGCCGACGCCGCCGGCAACCGCGTGCTGAGCGCCGCCATTCGCGAGGCCGCAGAGAACATTTCGGCCGGCGAATCGCTGGCTCAGCCGCTGGCTGCCAGCGGACACTTTCCCCGCACCGTGGTCGAGATGATCGCGGTCGCCGAAGAATCGAACAACTTGGAGCGCGTGCTCAACGACATCGCCGACTCGCTCGAACGCACTACCTGGCGGCAACTCGACCTGATGGTCCGGCTGCTCGAGCCCGTCATGCTGCTGCTCTTGGCCGGCGTGGTGCTGGTGGTCGTCATCGCGTTGCTCTTGCCGGTGTTGAAGATGAGCATGGGCGTATAGCTTATTGACGGGCCCCTCGGCCCTTTCCGCCTACCCACACAAACCGTTCGCCGAATCCCAGGAGGAAGAACATGTCCCGCCGCCGCCTTGCCGCCCGCCGCCGTGGCTTCACGCTCATGGAAGTCATGCTCGTGCTCGTGATCCTGGTGATCCTGGGCTCGCTCACGGTGGGCATGTTCTCCAGCCAACAAAAGCAGGCCGCCATTCGCTCCACGCGGGCTCAGGTTGGTTTGTTCAAGTCGCCGCTCGATTCCTACCACTTGGACATGGGCTCCTACCCGGCGACCGACGACGGGTTGAACGCGCTCAGCCAGGCGCCCAGCAACGCGAGCAATGCGGCCAACTGGGCCGGTCCTTACTTGGAAGGAGCAATCCCCACCGATCCCTGGGGCAATCCGTATCAGTATCAGTACCCTGGGCAGAAGAACGCGGACCGGTACGACATCTGGTCGTTCGGTCCCGATGGCAGCAACGGCACCGACGACGACATTGGCAACTGGTAGTCTCCCTCAGGTTTGCATCCCTTCGTGACAGGCTGGCCGGACGATGCTCCGCGCTACTTTCCAACTTCGGCGCCAACGACAGCCTGCACAGGCTGGAAGCCTATGCCACAAGTGGGACAGGCTTCCAGCCTGTCGGAGGAGGTCCGCCTTCACGCTGATGGAGGTGCTGCTGACGCTGGCCATTCTCGTGGCGCTTGGCGGCTTGGTGTTTCCCACGCTGCGCAAGACGTTTCAGAACCAGGTCTTGATCAAGGCGGCCGAGCAGATCCGCATGGAATGGACCAAGGCCCGCGTGGCCGCCATGAACAGCGGCCAGGTTGTGGCCTTTCGCTTCCTGCCTGAAGCGGGGCAGTTCACCGTCGTCCCCTGGGCCGATCTCGAGCCCCCCGTGGCCGCCACCGGCCTAACCGTGGTGAACGGCGGCGCGCTGGCCCAGACGACGACTACGCCCCTCACGACCAGCGGCAAGCTGCCCGAAAAGATCCGCTTCCTGTCCGAAGGGGCTGCCCGCCAGGCGACGGTCCGGGATCAAACGTTCGACACGCTCGCCGGCGCCCTCGGGGGAGACGGACAGGCCTGGTCGCAGCCGCTCTTCTTCTATCCCGACGGCCGCACCTCGACCGGCCAGGTGATCTTGGCCAATGAACTCGGGCGGAGCGTGGCCGTCGAATTGCGCGGCCTGACGGGCACGGCCAAGATCCATCCCCTGGGGCTGGCGGCGGCCGGCGCGGGAGCGACGCCATGACCAAACGCCGCAAATCGCGCCGCGGATTCTCGCTGCTGGAGGCGATCCTAGCGCTCGCCATCCTCACCAGCGCGATCGCCGTGCTCGGCGAGTTGGTGCGGATGGGTTCGCAACATGCCGCGCTCGCCCGCGACCTGACGCAGGCCCAGTTCCTGGCCGAGAGCACGATGAACGAAATCGCCGCCGGCATGCGCGGCGCCGTGGGCTCCGTGGCGGACGCCCCGATCGATCCGACGCTGGCCGGAGGGGACGCGACCTGGGTCTACTCCGTCACCGCCACTTCGGCGCAGTTGCCGGGGCTGGTGGCCGTGCAGGTCACGGTGCGCAAGAACCAGCCCTCGGCCAAACGGCCCGCCAGCTATTCGCTTACTCGCTGGATGAAAGATCCCAGCATCACGCTCGTTCCCGCCGATCTGCTCGAAACCGAATCGGAAACGAGCGCCGCGTCGTCAGGTTCGGGCTCCTCCGGCGCCTCAGGGTCGGGGGGGGCGCTGGGCGGCTCAGCAACGGGAGGCGCCAGTGGCCGCTAGACCTGGTTCTCATCGATCTCCCCCGGGAGCCCCGCGCGGCTTTACGCTGCTCGAGGTGATGCTCGCGCTGATGATCGGCACGACGGTGCTGCTCGTCCTCTCGATGGCGATTCACTTGCAGCTCAAGTTCACCGACGCCGGCCGCACCGACGTGGAGGAAGCCCAGCTCGCGCGGGCTATTATGCGGCAAGTGGCCGACGACCTGCGGGCGAGCGTTTTCCCCAAGCCCATCGAAGTCGAAGGCGCCTCCGCCGCGTTCAAGGCGGCGGCCGATGCAGCCAAGAAGGCCGCGAGCGCCAGCGCAGCTGCCTCGGGCCAACAAGTCGGTGGAGGCTCAGGCAGCCCGCAAGGGTCTTCCGCCGGCGCCAGCCAAGGTAGGGGCGCTGCCCAGGGGGGCGGTCAGGGGGGCGGCGCCGGCGGCCAAACGGGCGGCGCTGCCGGAGGGGGCGCGACCGGCGGTCAAACCGGGGGCGGGGCAACGCCCGGGGGTGCTCCCACGGGCGGCGCGACGGGTGGAGGCGGCGGCGGAGCCGGCGGTGCGTCTGTTGGCGCTACCGGCGGCGCGGGCGCTGGCATGTCGGGCGGCAGCATGTCTGGGGGCGCCGGAGGCGCGAGCGGCTCAGCTACTTCGGGAACTTCCGGGTCGACCACGACCACCACGACGCTGATCACGGGCCTCTACGGGACCGCCTATTCGCTGCAGTTCGACGTGGCCCGCGTGCCGCGCGTCGACGAGTGGACCGTCATGCCGGCGGGGCCCGCGGCGAGCTTGGCGACGCTCACCCAGCCGGGGCTCGATCGCACGAGCGAAGTCAAAACGGTCGCCTACATGCTGCTCACCGGCAGCCCGCTCGGCGGGGCGATGCCCGCTTCGACGACGGGGCTTGGTCAATCCGTGACCGGCCTGGTGCGAACCGAAATGGACCGCGCCACCGCCGCCTATGCCCGCTCCGGCGCGACTTTGAACGTGAGCACAGGCAAGCAGGAGTTGCTGGCCCCCGAGGTCACGTCGCTCGCGTTCCGCTACTTCGATGGCACGAGCTGGTACACCGCCTGGGACTCCACGCAGATGCAGGGGATTCCCACCGCGGTCGAGATTCAGCTTGGCGTTCGTTCTTCGAAAACACGGACCGGCAGCCCCGAGGCCGTCTCGACGCCCGCCGTGGCAGGCGCTGCCGCCCCGGCCGCCAACTCGCTCACGTATCGCATGGTGGTGCAGATCCCGGTAGCCCGCTCGGGCGCCATCACGAAACTCCAACTCCAGGACGACGAGGCCGAAGCCAGCGCCTCGGGTTCGTCCGGCGGCTTGGGGGGCGCGACCGGGGGAACTTCTGGCAGCACCTTGGGGAGCGGCACATGATCCGTTCACATTCCGTCCGCCGCCATGGCATGGTGTTGATCGTCGTGCTCGTGGCGATCACGTTGCTCGCGCTCTCTGGTTACACCTTTAGCGAGCTCATGCTCTCCGAGCATGCCGCCGCTCGGTCGCACGGCCGCTATATCCAGGCCCGCCACTTGGCTCACTCCGGCGTCGAGTATGCCCGGATGTTCCTGCTCAACCCGCCGTCGACGCGCGATTCGTTGGGCGGGGCCTACAACAACATCACGTATTTCCGCGGCGCCCTGGTGGCGAACAGCACCGACCCGCGCGAGCGCGGCCGCTTCTCGCTGCTGGCGCCGGAACTCATCAACGGGTTGCCCAGCGGCAACCCTCGGTTTGGCCTGGAAGACGAATCGTGCCGGCTCAATCTGCGGGTAGCGCTCTTGGCGGACGAAGCCAATTCCGGGGACGGCCGCAAGATGCTGATGGCGCTCCCGGGCATGACCCCCGACGTGGCCGACGCGATCCTCGACTGGATGGACAGCGACGAAACGACGCGCGAGTACGGCGCCGAATTCAGCGACTACTACAGCACGCTCTCGCCCGGATACCAACCGCGCAATGGACCGCCGGAAACGATCGACGAACTGCTCCTGGTGCGCGGCGTCACGCCAGTGCTGCTCTACGGTTCGGACTTCAACCGCAACTACAACTCGCTCGATCCGCGCGAGGCCGCGGTGGGGTTGACCGCCCCGGTGGGCCTGGCGCCCGCCGACGAATCGCAAACCAGCGACGGGGGCCAAAACCAGGGCTGGGCGTCGCACATCACGCTGTTCAGCCAGGAAGCCAATAAGTTCGTCGGTCCGAACGGAACGCTGACCCAGCGGATCGACCTGAATGGCGACGACCTCGAAACCCTGCATGCCGACCTCTCCAGTCTGCTGGGGGAAGAGTTCGCCACCTTCGTCGTGGTGTACCGGCAGAACGGTCCCTATCAGGCGCAAGGGGGACCAGGCGGCGCTCCCGGCGGCGGCGGCGCACCGGGGGGCGGCGGGCAAGGCGGCCAAGGTGGTCAGGGCGGCCAAGGCGGTCAGGGGGGCGGTCGGGGCGGCGCTGGTGGCCCCGGAGGCGGCGGTCCCGGCGGCGGTGGGGGTGCGCCCGGCGGCGGTGGCGGCGGCGGTCCCGGCGGCGGACCAGGCGGTGGCGGCCCCGGAGGGGGCGGCGGCCGCGGCATGGGTGCGGTTTCGC
Source organism: Pirellulales bacterium (assembly GCA_044221365.1). Lineage (GTDB taxonomy): Bacteria > Planctomycetota > Planctomycetia > Pirellulales > JBGAPH01 > JBGAPH01. The sequence goes on along the minus strand of JBGAPH010000002.1, from coordinate 26,757 downwards.
CAGGTGCGAATCCCTTCGCCCGGCGTGCTTCCTTCGTGTTTGCCTCTGAGACTGCGAACGCAGCACGCAACGGAGCGGCCCGCAGCCCATTTCGGCTACTGGGCGCCGCGCCGCAATCCTCACGGGTCGTGTTCGTGCAAGCTCCTGGCGGCGGCGGTGGCCCTCCGCCGGGTGGCGGTCCGGGAGGTCCCGGCGGCGGAGGTCCTGGCGGGGGAGGTCCCGGTGGCGGCGGCCCCGGCGGGGGCGGCCCCGGCGGTCCGGGTGGCGGGCAAGGGGGAGGGCGTGGAGGGTTTAGCGGGGGCGGCGCGCCCGGCGGCGCTCAAGGACAAGGAGGACAAGGCGGCCAAGGGGGCGGCGGCCAGCAGGTGCCTCAGACTCCCACCCCGGCCAATGGCGAACCGGACCTCACCAAACCCGGCAATACAAAGTTAACGTCGGTGCTCGACCTGGTCGGCGCCCGCGTCCATGTGACGTTTCCGGGCCAAACGCAGCCGATTTGGCTGCAAAACCCCTTTGCCGACGATCCTCAGGCCATGCAGTCGTACATGGCGGTCCTGCTCGACCGCACCACGGTGTCCACGGCAGCCACCATCCCGGGCCGGATCAACATCAACCAGGCCCCGCGGACGGTCCTGCTGACGATCCCCACGATGACGTCGGAAATGGCGGACGCCATCATCCAGAACCGCGTGCCCGCAGCGACCTCGCAGGACCCGACCCACTCGCACGAGGCCTGGCCGCTGATGGCTGGCATCCTCACCCTTGACCAGATGAAGGCCATGCTCCCCTTCATCAACGCGGGGGGAGACGTCTTTCGCGTCCACTCGGTCGGCTACTTCGACCAAGGGGGGCAGGCGGCCCGCGTCGAGGCGATTCTCGACGCTTCCGACGAGGAAGTGCGCGTAGTATTCTGGAGAGACCTGACCAACTTGGGTCGGGGCTTTTCGCCGCTCGTGCTCGGCACGCAAGCCACCCCCTAATCCGCCGCTCGTGGCCGCACGGCCTGGCGGCGCGGACACCCAACTAGCGAACCTGAAAGAGCGTGCCCTGGGAGGGCGGCCATGGCGAACCTAATCGGCTTGGAATGGGACGACCGCGAGGCCCGCGTCGTCGCCGGCGCGACCCGCGGCAGCCACCTCGTCGTCGAGCATGCCTTTAGCATTTCCTGGCCCGCGCCGGCCGACGGCGGGAAGCCGACGGCCCCGCCTGCCGCGGAGATTGGCCGCCGCCTGGGAGAAGAACTGACCGCCCGCAAGATTCCGCGGGGCGAAGCGCTGGTGGCCCTTAGCCGCACGCTGCTCGAACTCAAGCCGCTGACGCTGCCGCCGGTTCCCGACGAGGAACTGCCCGACATGGTGAAGCTGCAGTCGCAGCGCGAATTCACCAACCTGCACGAAGGCTCGCTGATCGACTTCATCCCGCTGAGCGGCTCGGCGACCGAGCCGCGCGGCGTGTTGGCGGCCGCCGTCCCTCCGGATCTCGTCAAGCAGGTCCGCCAGGTCTGCGACGGCGCGGGACTCAAGCTCGAGCGGCTCACGCTGCGCCCCTGCGGCGCGGCGGCCCTGCTCAACCGGGCCCATCCCAAGTCGGAACGCATCAAGCTGCTCGTCGACCTGATGTGGGACGACGCCGATCTCACCGTGCTCGTCGGCGATCAGGTGGCCTATCTCCGCACGGTGCGGCTGCCGGTGGACGCCACCACCGGAGACGTCGCACGCCCGCTGGTGTCTGAAATCCGCCGCACGATGGCGGCAGCCCAGAACCAGCTCGGCTCGCAGCGCGTGGAAGCGGTTTACTTCTGCGGCGATCAGCGGCAAGCGGCCGTGGCCGAGGCGCTCGGCAAGTCGCTCGAGCAGCCGGTACGGGCGTTCGATCCCTTCCAAGGTCTCGAGCTGGGGGGCGCGTTGCGCTCGGCCGGCATCGTCGAAGCCAGCCGCTTCGCTCCCCTGCTCGGCACGCTCAGCGAAGAAGCCGCCGGAGCGCGGCCCGCGCTCGACTTCCTCCATCCGCGGCGGCGTCCTGCCCAAAAGAGCCGGACGGAGCGAGTGCGGCCGTTGGCCTTGGCCGCCGGAGCGGTCTTCGCAGCGGCGGCGCTCTTTTTCTATTGGCAACTCGCCGGCCTCGATACGCAAATCGCGGAAAAGCGCCTCGCGCTGACGGCCGCCAAGCAAGAGGCCGAGAAGTTCGACAAGATTCGCCTGCAGCACAAGGCGCTGGAAACTTGGCAGGACTCCGACATCGTCTGGCTCGACGAGCTGGCGTCGATTTCCCGCCAGGCCACGCCTCCCCAGGCGGTGATGTTTACGGGGCTGGTGTTCGACACCACCGGGGCCAAGGGCACGCCGCAGGCGAAGATCGACGTGCTCGCCCGCAGCATTGAGGACATTCAGGCAATCGGCAACCGACTTCGCGGCCAAGGCGTCGAGGTGGCGGGGGGCAAGCAGGGGAAGGACAACCGCTTCGCCAATTATCCCGACAAATACGAGGCCACACTGACGATCAAGCCGCTCGACCCTAAAAAGCAACTCGCGCGGCTGACTGCGCCGCTGCCCGCCGCAACGGAAAGCAAGACTCCTGCGCCGGCGGCTGCCCCGGCGTCGCCTCCCGCGCAGGCCGCCGATACGAAGGTTGAACCGGCCAAGAGTGAGCCGGCTGCGGCAGCAGCCGCGACCGCGGTTCCAGCCCAAGCCGCTCCTCCCGCCACAGCGCCGGTTGCCGCGGCCGTGGAACCGCCCAAGGACGCGGCCGCCGCAGCGCCGGCGGCCGCAGCGCCGAGCGAGGCCCGTGCGGTCGAAGCCGCACCGAGCGCTGCAGGCTCGGAAACGCCAACGCCCACGATCAATGCAGCGCCGGCGGGGACAGCCCCGGCCGCTCCGGTCGCTCAACCTGTGACCGAGGGCGCCGTGGCGCCCACCAAGGGAAGCTAACGCATGAAACCGCGCGAACGACTGTTGGCCATCATCGTCGGCTGCCTGGCCCTGGTCTTCGTAGGCCGCTGGGTGTGGGGGCTCGTCACCAGCCCCTTGAATTCACGCTATGCCCAGCTCGAGCAGCTCGACAAGGACATCGCCAAGCAGAACGACATCGCCTTCGAAGGCAAGAAGGCCGATCGCAAGCTGCGCATGCTCGTTCCCCAGTCGCTGCCCGACAATCTCGAGGTGGCCAAGGAAGGCTACCGGCTCTGGCTTTCGCAAGCAGCGCGGGACGTCGGCTTCGCGAACCCCAGTGTCACACCGCAGAACGCGATCCTGGTTTCCGTGACGGACAAAAGCCGCAAGAACCTGGATGCGTATCACCACATTCCGTACACGCTGAACGCCACCGGGAACTTGGAGCAACTCACCAAGTTTCTGCACCAGTTCTACAAGCCTGGCTACCTGCACAAGATCACCAAGCTCACGTTCACCCCGCAAAACGCCGGCCAGTTTGCCTTCGTGATCATGGTCGACGCCGTGGTGATTCCCAAGGCGAACAAAGGCAACGAACTGCCCAAGGGGGAAGCGCAGCGGCTGGCCTTGGCCAGCTACGACGACTATCGCCGCGAGATCGTGGAGCGAAATCTATTCGCTCCCGCCAACAATCCGCCGGTGCTGACCGAAGTCGCCGCGCAAACGGCCAACCCCGGCGCCAAGCTCGAGGTGCAACTCGCCGCGACCGATGCCGACCAAGGGGACACCCTTAAATACGAGCTCGTGAGCGGCCCCGAAGGGGCGAGCGTCGACGCCACGAGCGGCAAGTTCACCTGGCAACCCAAGCCCGATCAGGTTGGCCAAAAGCTCGACGCCGAGGTCAAGGTGAGCGACAGCCGGCCCAAGCCGGAAAGCGCCACGCGCAAGTTCACCATCAACGTGGCGCCCGGCGCCCCGAGCTTCGAGCAGTCGAAGCAGGCGTTCGTCTCGGCGATCGTCCAGGTCAACGATCGGCAGCAAGTCTGGCTCCACCAACGGACCTCGAACAAGGTCCAGTGGGTTTTCGAAGGGGAAGATTTCGAACTCGGCGAAATCCGTGGCAAAGTCACCCGCATCGGCCGCCGCGAGATCGAGATCGAGGTCGGAGGGCAGAAGATCGTTTGGCCCTGGGGCAAGAGCCTGTTCGACGCCCAGGAAGCCGCCAAGGGGAGCGCGGCCAGCGAGGCGGCCAAAGTGAGCCGGGCGCCGAGTTAGGGCTGCTTAGGCGCGTGATTGCGGCGCGCCCTCAGCCCCCCCTCTCCCACAGAGGGAGGGCTCCTTCGATTGGACTTAACTCGCTATTCCTCAATTGATTGCGCCTTGCGGGGCGATTCCGTTCCGCCGTGCGCCTCACCACCCGTGCGAACGGCGCGACCCGCGTTATCGTTAAAGCCCATCCGTTCGGGGCGTCGAAACCTCCTCTGAGGGCCCGTTGACCCCGGGCCTGGGCCGGTGCGTTTTGCGCGCTGGCCGGAGTCGAAGACCCGTTCTTGCCGCGCATGAGCTTGCAGAGCGCGGCAAGGCCGAATGCGTTGGGGGGAACACGATGCTTGGCGCCGCCAAGCGCAGGCTGCATTGCCGCGGCCTGACGCTCATGCTCCTGATGGCTCTCCTGCCTGGGCTGGGAGGCTGCTCCCGGCAGCACTACCGGCTGCAAGCCGATCGCGACGTCTACCACCTCGTCAAAGAGAAGTCGAACGATCCTCGCTGGGCGCTGCCTGGCTTCAAGATCGACCAGGACCCCCGCGCGCGGTATTTCGACCCCACGAACCCCGACCGCGAGCCGATGCCGCTCGACGACCCGTACTCGCACGAGTACATGCGCAAGGTCGACGGCAAGCGGGGCTACAAATACTGGCTCAAGGACGGCGTGAACTACGCGCTCGAAAACCCCAATTGGCGCGAGCTGATGGGGGAGTACGCCGACGTCACGCCGGAGGGCGCGCTCAAGCTCACGCTCGAAGACGCGGTGCTCGCGGCGCAGATCAACTCGCCGGCCTACCGGTCGCAGATCGAGCAGTTGTTTCTGTCGGCGCTCGACGTCAGCGCCGAGCGATTCCGCTTCGACAGCCAGTTCTTCGGCTATACGAATCCGTTCTTCACGACGCTGGGCCGGCTGCGGCCCGGCGGCGATCAAACGATCCTGCAGGACAACAACAATCTGAGCGTGCAGCGCACGTTCGCTACGGGCGGCCAACTGCTCGTGCAGTTCGCCAACTCGTTCGTGTGGACGTTCGCGGGGCCGAACACCAACTCGGCCTTCTCGATCGCCAGCTTCAACCTGACGCAGCCGCTGCTGCGTTTCGGCGGCAAGGCGCGCGTGTTGGAGCAGCTCACGATCGTCGAACGGGCCCTGTTGGCCAACTTGCGGGCCTTCGAGCGCTATCGCCAAGGCTTCTATACCAACGTCGTGGTCGGCGATCTGGGCGTCGAAACCGTCCAACGCCGCGGCGGCTTCTTCGGCGGCACGGGCCTGACCGGCTTCACCGGCACCGGCTCGGGCGGCTTCGGCGGCGTCGGCGACGTCACTGGCTTCGGCCGCGGCGGCTTTGGCGGCGGCGTGGGGGGCGGCGGCCAGGCCGGCGGACAAGGCTTCGCGGGCGGCGGCGCCGGCACGGTCGGCGGCTTCATCGGTCTGCAGCAGCAGATGCAGCAGATCCGCAATCGCCAGACGAACCTCGATCTGCAATTGCGCACGCTCGCCTTGCTCGAAGCCAACTTCGAAGCGGGCCTGATCGACTTGATCCAGGTCGATCAGTTCCGCCAGAGCATCGAAACCGAACGCGCCCTGCTCCTGCAGGTGCAGAACCAGTTGCAGACGTCGCTTGACACCTTCAAGGCGGCCACCTTGGGGCTGCCGCCCAACCTCAAGCTCGAAGTCGACGACAGCGTGATTCGGCAGTTTCGGCTGATCGATCCGCGGGTCACCGATCTGCAATCGGAACTGGCCGATTTCATCGAGCAATTCGGCCGCACGCAGGCGAATCCGCCGATTCCCGAGCTGGAGCAGGCCATCACAACGCTGGAACAGGTTCGTGGCCGCGTCGAGCCGGTGCTCAAGCTCACGCACGAGGACATCGCCAAGTTCGAGTCCACAATTGGCGTGCGGCTGCCCAATATGCTGCCGGCCGATCGCGATCAACTGCTGCAAGACAAGCGGCGGCTCGAAGAGACGCTGAACGAAATCGAAACGCGCTACGCTCAAAACGGACAGCAGCTCGCCGCGCTGCGCAGCCAACTGGGCCCCGACAACTTGGCCGCCGTCGCCGACGGCGTCGTCTCGGCGTCGACCGGCCTCAACGGCCTGGTTCAGGAGCTGTCGCTGATTCAGGCCCGCGCCCGGTTGGAAAGCGTGTATGTCGATCCTGTTCGCCTGACCCCTGAGGAAGCGATTCAGATTGCCCGCTGCAACCGCTTGGACTGGATGAACAACCGGGCGGCCCTGGTCGACTCTTGGCGGTTGATCACGTTCAACGCCAACGCCTTGCTGTCGAACCTGAACGTCACCTTTAGCGGCGATATTCATACTGTGGGGGACAACCCGGTAAAATTCCGCGCCCCCAACGGCGACATGAGCGTCGGCGTGCAGTTCGACGCTCCTTTCACGCGGCTGCTCGAACGCAACAACTATCGGTCGGTGCTGATCAGCTATCAGCAAGACCGCCGCACGCTCATTCAGTACCAAGACGGCGTGTACCGCTCGCTGCGGGCCACGCTCCGCAATCTCGATCAGTTGCGCACCAATCTCGAGATTCAGCGGCGGGCCGTGGTCATCGCCGTGCGCCGCGTCGATCAGACGCGCGAAGTGCTCAACGAACCGCCCCCGCCGGCGCAGCCAGGGCAGGCCGCCCAGCAGCTCGGCCCCACGGCCGCGCTCGACTTGCTGCGGGCCTTGCAAGATCTGCGCGACACGCAGGACAACTTCATGAGCGTGTGGCTCAATTACTATGCCGCGCGGATGACGCTCGCCCGCGACCTGGGCATCATGCAGCTCGACGAGCGCGGGCTGTGGATCGATCAGCCGATCGTGGCGGCGGATTGGATGTGCGGCGACATCGACTGCGCCATTCCGCCGGCGGTGCCGCTCGAGTGGCTGAACCAGGCCGGCGTGACGGCCGACTACGAGCAATTGCCGCAGACGCCCGCGCCGGAGCAGGCCACTCCCACCACGGCCCCCATGGCAAACGCCTCGCCCGAGGCGGCCGAGGGGACGTTGCCGCCTCCGGTGGGTTCGGACGACGCGCCCACCGAACCGCCTGCCAGCATCTCCGAGCCGGCCGCCGCCCCGCCCACCGACTCGGCGCCTCCGGTCGACGCGGGCCAAGACCAGCCGATGGCCGGGCCAGCGAGCGGCAATTCCTTTTCTCGCGGCTGGTCGTGGCTGACCGGCAAGCCCACTGGCGCGCGGTAAACCGCACGCGGACACACTGGGGCGCGGCCGCCCGTAGCGGCGGAGGGGCCCGTTTCTAAGGATTTGCGCGATCCCCGGTATTCTTTAGCCGGCGCAACCTTCCCTAAGTGCTTGTCGGAATTGACTGTTCCGATTGCGCAGGCGAGAATGACTGCGGGAAAGGTTGGTCAGTCGAGCGGGCGCAGGCCGCCGGTCAAGCGCTTTTCCTTGCTTTGCGAAACTTCGCCGCCGGCGCGACGGTTTAATTCGTAGGCAAAAGAAACGCGAGTCGGCGGGAAGATGCGCCGTTTCGCGACTATCCGTCCAGGGGTCCTGCCTGTCCCAACCGCCCTCCTGCGGCCTCGCCTCTCTCCTTCCCGAGCCTTTTCATGGCCACGACGACCGAACCTGTCGCCTCACCGAATCCCGCTCTGCGGACCGATCCTGGGACGGCTCGCCCGGCGCCGCGAAAGAAGAGCGTGCGTCGGAAGCTATTTGTCGTGGGGGGCGTGGTGCTCAGCAGCCTGGCGGTGCTGGCTGCCGCCTCGTCGCAACTGCTGAATCGCAACGCGGCGATCCTCGACAAGCAGCAGGCGGTCTATCCAGTCGTCCACGGCATGCTGCTGGTCACGGTGACCGAAGACGGCAACCTCGAGAGCGCCGCCAACGTCGACGTGAAGTGCCAGGTGCTTGGCGGCAGCACGATCCTGTGGATCGTGCCCGATGGCTCGACCGTCAAGAAGGGGGACGAAATCATCCGCCTCGACGCCGCGACGATCGAGGACCAGGTCAACACCCAGAAGATCGCCTTCGAGAAGGCCCAGGCTGCCCGCATCCAGGCCGAAAAGGAGCATTCGGCCGCCAAGATCGCGGTGCAGGAATACATCGAAGGGACATATCTCAAGGAGCTGAAAACCCTGCAGGCCGCGGTGACGGTGGCGCAGGAGAACATGAACAGTTCCAAGAATACCCTCGACCACACGATCCGCCTTGCGCGCAAGGGCTATGTAACGGCGCTCCAGCGCGAGTCGCAGGAATTCGCCGTGCAGCGAGCCCAACTCGATCTCGACGCCGCGGAAATGGCGGTCGAGGTGCTCGAAAAATTCACGCGAGCGAAGACGCTGGAAGATCTGACCAGCAAGGAAGCCACCGCGGAAGCCAAAATGCGTTCGGAACTCGCCTCGCTGACCCTCGAGGAGTCGAAGCTCAAACGGCTCGAGTCGCAGGTCGCCAACTCCGTCATTCTCGCTCCGGCCGATGGGATGGTCGTATACGCCAACGACATGGGACGCGGTCCGCGGGGCGGACAGCAAAGCGCCCAGGTCGAAGAAGGCGCCACGGTTCGCGAACGGCAAACCCTGGTGCGGCTGCCCGATTTGAGCAAGATGCAGGTCAAGGTGGTCGTTCACGAGTCCAAGGTCGATCTGCTCAAGCCGGGCATGCCGGCCAAGATCAAGATCCAGGACCGCGAGTTTCATGGCGAGGTGACCAGCGTAGCCAACCAGCCGGAAGCCGGCTCGTGGTTCGGCTCGAACGTCAAGGAATACGCCGCGATCGTGCGGATCGAAGGTCAGCACGCCGGGCTCAAGCCAGGCATGACCGCCGAAGTAGAGATCGAGGTCGCCAATCTCAAGAACGTGATCGCCGTGCCGGTGATCGCGGTCGTGGAGCGCGGCGGCAAGTTTTACTGCTGGGTGCGGCGACGCGGCGTGCCCAAGCCGGTGGAAGTGGTGATTGGCGCTTCGAACACCACGAAGATCGAGATCAAAGACGGCCTGGTCGATGGCGACGAGGTGCTGCTCAACCCACGCGTCTTCGAGGCCGAACTCCGGCCGGAAGGGGACGCCAAGACCGAAAAGGCGGCCGACGGTCAGGCGCCGGATGGCAAAGTCGGCGAGAAGACGGCGGAAGTGCCTACGGGACCGACCGTGCCTGGACTTTCGAAGGGACCCGAAGCGCAAGGTCCCGACGGCAAAGGCCCTGAAGGGCCGGCCGGCGGGCCGGCGGCGGGACCGGGTCCGGGCGCGGGCGCCGGCGGCCCACCGGGCGAAGGCAAGGGCGGGGGCGGTCGCCGCGGCGGCCCGCTGGGCGACTGGCGCGCTCTCGATGCCGACAAAGACGGCAAGCTGAGCAAGGACGAAGCCCCTGAGCCGATGAAGGCCTTCTTCGACAACCTCGACAAGAACGGCGACGGCTTTGCCGACGCCAGCGAAATGACGGCCGCCATGGCCGCCATGCGCAAGATGCAGCAGGGAGGCGGCGGCCCCGGAGGACCAGGTGGTCCCGGCGGGGGCGGCCCGCCCCCCGGCGGGAACTAGCCAAAACGCTAGGGCCCGAATTCTCCTCACCCCCGACTTCGTCGTTCGCCCGTAGGCCTCTCCGCGTGGAACTGCTGTTTCGCTCCAAGCTCTGGCAAACGCTCCGGCTCGGCGTCAAGAGCCTGATGCTGCACAAGCTCCGTTCGGGTCTGGCGGTGCTCGGCATTCTGATCGGCGTCACGGCCGTGATCTGGCTGGTGGCCATGGGCGAAGGGGTGAGCTACCAGGCTCAGCAGCAGATCAAGGAACTGGGCGCGACGAACATCATCATCCGCAGCATCAAGCCCCCCAACGACTCCTCGCGGGCCGGCGGCGGCTTCTTCCTTGAATACGGCCTCACGCGCGACGACTATCGGCGGATCACCGAAACGGTGCCCACGGTCCGCAAGGCAACGCCGCTGCGCGAAATCCGCAAGGAGGCCCGCTTCCAGGACCGCATCTCCGATTCGCGGCTCGTGGGCTGCACGCCCGAGTATTTGGAGATGAACAACCTCGACGTCTACCGGGGCCGGTTTCTGGAGGACCGCGATCTCGAAAACAGCGACAACGTGTGCGTGATCGGCGACGACACGGCCCGCGCCCTCTTTCCCTACGAAAACCCCGTCGGCCGCACGATCCAGATCGAGCGCGACTTCTACGTCATCATCGGTCAGACCGATCGCCGTGAAGCTTCGGGCAACGTCGGCGGCAGCTTTTCGGGCCAGGATTTCAACCTCGACATCTACATCCCCATCACCACGCTTCGGCAGCGGATCGGCGACCAGGTGGTCACTGCCCGCAGCGGCAGCCGCGAGGGGGAGATCGTGCAGCTCAGCCAGGTGACCGTCACGGTCGGCAGCCTCGAGGAAGTCGACGAGACGGCCGACATCATCGGGGCGCTCCTGGCCAAGTACCACAAGGTGCCTGACTACTCGGTGATCGTGCCCAAGGAACTGCTCCGCCAGGCCCGCGTGACGCAGATCATGTTCAACGTGCTGCTCGTGCTGATCGCCGGCATCGCGCTGCTCGTGGGCGGCATCGGCATCATGAACATCATGTTGGCCACGGTAAGCGAGCGGACCCGCGAGATTGGCATCCGCCGCGCCTTGGGGGCCAAGCAGCGCGACATCATCCAGCAGTTCTTGAGCGAAACGGTGGTGCTCTCGGCAACCGGCGGGTTGCTGGGCATTCTCTTGGGATTCTTGTGCCAACCGGCCGTGGCTGGCGTGCGGGCGGCCATGATGGCGCTCGTCCCCGATCTCATGAAGTCGCTGCCGTCGAACATTCAGCAGCTCGAGCCGCGCGTGGCCTGGTGGTCGATCATTGTCGCGTTCTCGATTTCGCTGCTCGAAGGCATCGTCTTCGGGCTCTATCCTGCCCAGCGAGCAGCCCGCATGGACCCGATCGAAGCTCTGCGGCACGAGTAGACAGGCTCGAGTCGTCTCCGCAGGCCTTCTCGTGGCACAGGCTTCCAGCCTGTGCTTGGTCCCGCGCCGTTCCAGCGAAACGGCCTGCTTCCCCAACCCCTCTGGTAAACTGCCCGCCATTCCCCCATACTAGGCAGCCGGCATAGAACGATCGGGCGATGCGATCGCCGTGTCCCCTGGTCTCCACGCGCTGACACACCAACTGTTGAGAGCGAGGCGGGCGATGTCGCAGGGTAGCTGGCACGTACGGATCTTGAAGTTTGTGATCGCCTTGGCCGCGGGGGCGCTGCTGGCGACGCCCGTCCGCGCGGTGACCCTCAAGGTCACGAGCGTCTCGATGGGCTTCAGCCCCGACAAATACATCGACGGCTCGCTCGACGTGTACGTCGCCGACGTGCAACCCAGCCAGGCGAATATCGCGGCCTACGAACTCGGCCTCGACATCACGCCCAAAGGAGTCGACGCCGTATTTTCGGGGGCCTCTGCCACCTCGGGCGCCCACCCGCCGATTATTCCCGGCTTGGGCCCAACGGTCATCGGCACGCCCGGAAATCAACTGACCGTGGTCGAGTTCTCGCCGGTCACCCTGAGCGACAACGTCGGCCTGGTGCGGGCCCGCTTCCGTTTGGCCCCCGGCGCCAAGGGGACCTTCGACGTCGACCTCAACCCGGCGCTCACTAACTTGGCCAATCAACTCGGTCAGGCCATTCCCGTCGACGAACTGATCGGCGGGCAAATCACCGTGGGCAACTTCCTCCGCGGCGACGTGAACATGGATGGAAAGGTCGACCTCTGGGATTTCGGCATTCTCAAGCTGAACAATGGCCAGCCGGGCACTTGGGAAGACGGCGATCTGAACGGCGACGGCATGGTCGACATGGCCGATTTTGGGCTGCTCAAAGACTCGTTCGGCGAGAGCGCGGTCCACGCTCAACCGAGCCCCACGCCCGAGCCGAGCACGGCCGTCTTAGCGGGGTTGGCCCTGGCGGCCCTTCTGGCGACGCGCGGCCGGCGGCGTTAAGCGTCGACCGAGTTAAGCGTCGACCGAGTTAAGCGTCGACCGAGTTAAGCGTCGACCGAGTTAAGCGTCGACCGAGGCGCCGCGCCCGGGCTGAAAGTGCGGCGAAGGCTGAGCCGGGCGCACGGGGGGCTGCCATTTGCGAAAGCGCCACAGAGTGCGCAACGCCTCGACCCCATCGCGCAGGCGGATCTTCTTGCCTTCGGCCGCAGTGCGGGCAGAGTAGTTGATCGGGACTTCGAGGATCCGCAGGCCCATGCGGAGTGTCTTGGCAGTCGCCTCAGGGCAGAATTCGAACCGCTCGCACGCGAGCTCCATGCCGCGCAGCAGCTCGGTGGGGAAAGCCTTGTAGCAGGTCGCCTCGTCCGTGAGTCGCGCGCCATACAGTGCCCACACGGCGAAATTCAGTCCCAGCACCCCCAGCCGATTGGCCAAGGCCGGCGCTCTCGTAGGGTCCGAGGTGCGGACCAACGTGCGCTGATCGCTCTGCTCCTCGCTCCCGCCGCGCGCTATCTCGGTCTGCATCGCCGGGCCTACGCGCAGGTACCGCGAGCCGTACACGACATCGGCCTTGCACGCCAAGAGCGGCTCGATCAGCTGGGGGTAGTCGCCCGGGTCGTATTCGAGATCGGCGTCTTGGACGATGGTGTACCTGCCCGTGGCGGCGGCCAACCCGGTGCGAATCGCCGCTCCCTTGCCGCGGTTCTGCGGATGCCGCAGGAGAGTGCAGCGATCCTTCCAAGCGGTGAGTATGTCCGGCGTCGCGTCGGTCGAGGCATCGTCGACCACGATGATCTGTTTTTCATACGGCGCGGCGCTTACGCGGCGCAGCAACTCGCCGAGAGTGGCCTGCTCGTTGTAGGCGGGAATCAATACGCTAAGCAGGGGGGGCATTTGATACAGCCAGTTTCGCGCGAACGGCGGAGACGGAAGCCTTGTGCAGATCCGCAGACGAGATTTGCCGTGGCCTCGAACTACTCTAAACCCTGGCCGAGGCGCGTGCCACTGTTTGACAAACGTGAGCCGCCGGCGGGCGACTGAGGCGGACTTGCGTTGAGTTCGTTGGCGGCGGCAGTCGTATCCGCGAGGAGTTCAAGCCTCCGAACTGGCCCCGAGTATGGGTTCCGGTTTCCACGATAGAATGGCCGCGGCGGACAGGCCCAAATCTTGCAGGCAGTTCCCTGATAGAAGCGATTGCGCTCTCCTTTGCGGCCGTGGTCTTTGCCGTCCTGTACGGGCTCGAGGTCGTGAACTGGTTTCGCTTGATCAGGTGTCGCAAACCAGGGGTCCCCTTCAGCATCTGGCTGATCTACCAGCCAAGCCTGCTGACGGACGAAGGGGCTCGGTCGCTGTGGCGCTATTGGGGCTTCGGCCTGGCGGCCTTTACTTGGGCTGCGTTCTGGTTCGCACTCTGGGCTGCTCTTTGGGCTCCGCCCCCGCGGGGCTAAACGTTGCCCCATCCGCCGGGCGATCTTGGCGATGATCGTCGTTCCAGGTCGGATCGCAGCGCGTTGCCGGTTCTGGACTCGCTGCTGGACGGCAGGTATTCTACGGGCTCATCATGGATTGGCCGCTCTGATTCTCCGCCGACCGCATGGATCGCGGTCGGCTTTTTCAAATGGTGGGCCTATGCCAATCACCGTCGTCTGCCAGTCCTGCAAGAAGAGCTTGAAAGCCCCCGACAACGCCGCGGGCAAGAAAGCCAAGTGCCCGCAGTGCGGCACGGTTGTCGTTGTCCCGAGTCCAGCCCCGGCGCAGCCGGCAGCCAAACCGGCTGCCCCGGCCAAGCCGCTTGCGCCGGCCCCGTGGGATGTCGATCTGCCTCCACGTTCGGTGGACGACGAGACGCAGGTTTGCCCGTACTGCGGAGGAACGATCCCCGAGATCGCCACCGAGTGCGAACACTGTGGCGAGTCTCTGAAACAAGCAGCGCCAGCGGCGCCGCCGCCGGAGCCACTCCCGACGCTCAACCGACGCGCGAGTAGCGCCCCGCAACGGAGCCGCCTGGTGGCCGGGCTGCTGAGCTTCCTCATCCCCGGCCTAGGGCAACTTTACAAAGGACAGATTCTCCGCGGCGTCGTGTGGTTCGTCGCCGTTTTCATCGGCTACCTTTTCCTGATCCTGCCTGGCCTGGTTCTGCACGTCTGCTGCATCGTGGGGGCGGCTTCGGCGGAGAGGGCCTGAGGAGAGATTGGCCGTTGCCGCCTCGGTGAACAGATAGGTCTGAGCGGCCCAACGCCATCAACGGCCGTCTAGCGTCGTCCTGAGACGTGGAAGATTGCGACGGCGCAAGGGGCCGACGTGCGCAAAGAAAAAGGGCCCGATACAGGGCCCTTCGAGGGACTTCAGGAGGTGGACAGGGCCGGGATTGAACCGGCGACACCTGGATTTCGGTCCCTTTACCCACTCGCGCAAGCCTGGAGCCGGGGCCAGCTTCTGCCGACGCCAAATCTGTCTTGCGCTCTGTTTGGCGCGCCTGACCGAAACCATCCTGAGCTAGCCAAGGCCCTGGCCGCCTGGCCAACCCTGCCGCCGCCGATCACGATCGTACCCGACCGCTGGGCGGTCGATCTCTAGAGCGTCGTCTGCGACGAAACCGGACTCGCAACACTGATCGCGCGTCGCCGGCATCAGTTTTTTCGCGGTAACGAGCAATGGGAGGCCCAGGCCGATCGCCAGCATCGCCATTTCGAACGACGTCGGTTCAGGCACGTAGACACTTCCAGGAGCGCTCTTCCCGAAATTCTCTTTCAGCAGGCCGAAGTCGGCGAGGTTGACCTGGCCATCGCCGTTGGCGTCGCCGTCGGCCCGCGAGCCGACTGCGCCGAAGTGGTCCTTGAGAGTACCGAAGTCCGCCGTGTCCACCTTGCCATCCCCGTTCGAGTCCCCGGCGATCACGCCGCCGGCGGCCAGAAGCGTGACTTCGCCGGTGGAGTACAGACTGGTCAAATCCCAGTCGTAGAGACTCGAAACGGTTAAGGCGCCGGTTGGTGAGACTCCGGCCCAATTGAACAGGTGCAGTGTGTGGCCGACCTGGCTTGCTGGGTCCGCGTCCTGAGCAAAATTCAGTTCCAGCGTGCCGCCGAGTTGGACAGGGATGCCGGGGGCGAACGAAATCAGCGAGTCCCAGGGGTCGGCGTCGAAGCGTAGCTCCAGAACCCCGCTGTTGGCGATAGTTAGTCGGTTCTGGATGGTGATTGGAATCGGCGACCTGGCAGTCAGCCAGGAGGCGGGCGGTGGGTCGGGGACGCCGTCGTCGTCGCGAACCACGAGCTGTTCACCCTCCAGTTTGAGCCCGGACATGGCCCCATCGGGCATGATGGTATTGTGAATTTGCGCGCCCTTCCAGTTCGGATATTGGGCACCCCGAGTGTCGGCTCCCGTCAGCGTGGAACCACTCAAGTCGGCGTTGGCAAGGTTAGCACCCATCAGGTTAGCGCCGGTCAAAGTGGTACCATAACCAAACTGCGCGTTGCTGAGGTTCTGCTCATGGAAGTCCCAATCGGTGAGGTCATTGAACCCGAACACGATACTACTGAGGTCCTTCGCCGCATAGCTCTGGGTCGAGTAGAGCTGGGCCGCCGTGAAGCCACGGGACGTGGTGTCGTAAAATGAGGCCCCCGTCATCACCGCTCCGTTCAGGTTCGCGCTCGTGAGGGTCGCTCCCGTCAGATTTGCATTACTTAGGTTCGCTCCCGTCAAGTTCGCGCTGTCCAGATGGGAAGACTGAAGGTTGGCGTCGACGAGATTAGCGCCCATCAACTTCGAGTTGAGCAGCGTGGAATACTCCAATTTGGCCTTGGCGAGATTAGCCCCGGTCAAGTTCGCGTTCGTGAGGTCACTGCCGATAGATTCACCGGGGTAAACGTAGGGGGAGAAGCGGGCGTTGGCGAGATTAGCTCCCCTCAGGTCCGCGTTCTTGAGCCGGGCAAAGAGGTAGGCGCCGGCGAGATTCTGGTCGTGGAAGTCCCAGCCCGTGAGGTCATTGCCCCCGAGACCGATCCCGCTGAGGTCCTTCGCCGCATAGCTCTGGGTTGAGTAGAGCTGGGCCGCCGCGAAGCCGTGGGTGCCATCGAGCCGGGCCCCCGCCACCATCGCTCCCGTCAGGTTCGCGTTCGTGAGCCAGCAACCAGACAAATTGGCGGCAAGGTTAGCTCCCGTCAGGTCCGCGCCGGTGAGCGTGGAATAACTCAAGTTGGCATTGGCGAGATCAGCGTCCGTCAGGTTCGCACTGGAAAGGCCAGAATAAGACAGGTTGGCACCAGCGAGATTAGCGCCCGTCAGGTTCGCGCTGGCGAGGTTGCTGCCGCGAGGGGCGCCGAACTTGTCGTAGCCAGAGAAGTTGGCGTTGGCGAGATTAGCTCCGGTCAGGTTCGCGCTGGCGAGGTCACTACCGTTATAATCGCCGGAGTCGTTATAGTCAGAGAAGTTGGCGCCGGCGAGATTCTGCTCATGAAAGTCCCAAGCCCTGAGATCGTTGGACCCGAGTCCAATCCCGCGGAGGTCCTTTGCCGCATAGCTCTGGGTCGAGTAGAGCTGGGCCGCCGTGAAGCCATGGGAGGTGGTGCTCGAAAAAGTTGCCCCCGCCACCACCGCTCCCGTAAGATTCGCGCCCGCGAGCCTGCAATAAGACAAGTTGGCTACGAGATTAGCTCCGGTCAGGTTCGCGTTTGTGAGGTTACTGCCGTCATATTCACCCGGGTAGCCGCTCTTGCGTCCAGAGAAGATGGCATTGGCGAGATTAGCTGCCGTCAGGTTCGCGTTTGTGAGGTTACTGCCGCTGTTACTGCCGCCATATTGACCAAACTCGTTGTAAAAGGTGGCCCCGGCGAGATTCTGCTCATGGAAGTCCCAGTCGGTGAGATTATTGCCTCCGAGGCCGATTCCGCTGAGGTCCTGCGCCGTATAGCTCTCCGTCGAGTAGAGCTGAGCCGCCGTGAAGCCATGGGTGCCATCGAGCCGGGCCCCCGCCACCACCGCTCCCGTCAAATTTGCACCGTCGAGCGTGGAATCATTCAATTGGGCGTTGGCCAGAATAGCTCCCGTCAGGTTTGCGGTGGTCAGCGTGGACGACTGAAGGTTGGCGTTGGTGAGATTAGCCCCCGTCAGGTTCGCGCGGGTCAACGTGGCACCACTACCAAACTGGGCGTTGGTGAGATTCTGCTCATGGAAGTCCCAGTCGGTGAGGTCATTGCCGCCGAGGCCCATTCCGCTGAGGTCCTTCGCCGCATAGCTCTGGGTCGAGTAGAGCTGGGCCGCCGTGAAGCCATGGGTGCCATCGAGCCGGGCCCCCGCCACCACCGCTCCCGTCAAGTTCGCACTGGTGAGCGTGGAACCACTCAACTGGGCATTGGCGAGGTTAGCTCCCGTCAGGTTCGCGACGGCAAGCGTGGAATTGCTCAAGTTGGCGTTGGCGAGATTGGCGTCCGTCAGGTTCGCGCTGTTGAGATTAGCTCCCTGAAAGTGCGCGTAGTCGAGCCAGCTACTGGAGAAACCCGCCCCGGGCAAACTGAGGCCAGCCAAGTTGGCGTACTTCAGGTTGTGCGCGCTGGTATTCCAATTGTTCAAGTCGACGCTCGGCCCTGGCGTAATCCCCTTCGTCCCGGGAATCTTCAGCCCGTTGTCCCAGCGAAAGATGTCGGCGTGAACTGTGACCGCGCCAAGCAGCAGGACGAAGGTCACGAGGGCAGCAAGACAGCGGGGCATGGTTGGGCTCCTGAACGCTGGCCCGCCGGGAAGACTGCGGCCAGCCAAAACCCCTCAACGCAGAGTCGGCCGCCAGCGGACGCGCGCATCGTAGTCCGCCGTCGGGGAGGCAAACAAGCCTGCGGGCTATACGATTCTGGCGATGGGCCCAGCATCTGCCGAACGCCCACAACATGGCTAACAAGGTGGGAATATTGGGCCGAAGCCGCTTTCACGCCTGCCCTAAAGCATGGCTATCCGCTGGATAAGTTACGCTAGAACCGAACGGCCTGCCGCAGCCGGCCGATTGTCCTTGGCCAAGCCGAAATCGTCGAGGTCGACACGGCCGTCCTGGTCCAGGTCGCCCGACAGTCGCGAGCCAGTCTGGCCGAATTGGTGCATGATTCGGTCGAGAGCCTGCTGGAACTCCGTTTGGGCCGAGATCATCGGCACCAGCACGCCGCACGCCGCCGAGAGCTCGTCCAGCGGCATCTCGCCCATGTGCCGCGAACCGTCGGCAAAGACCCAGGTGGGGTAGCTCGTGATGTTGTTGTCGATCGCCGTTTGGTTGCGAGTGTGGTCGGGTTTCGAGCACTCGACGTACGGCAAGTCGATCGCCCCGTCGCCGAACAAGTCTTCCTGGGCATGACAATGCGGACACCAGAACGCTCCGTACATCTCCGCGCCTGAGGCGGCGAGAGCCTGGGCGGAGGCGGCCGCGTCGGCAACTGGCTCAAATAAGTAGGGGACGTCGGCGGCAAGTAGGTGAACCGAATCCGGGGGCAATGCGGGCGTCTGTCCCTGTTCGCCCGTCCGCCCAAAGTTTTCCTTCAAGAAACCGAAGTCGCCGAGGCCGATCACTCCGTCGCCGTCAAAGTCGCCGGTCGCGCGGTCGCCGGCGGCGCCGAAGTGCTGCTTGAGCAGGCCGAAGTCGGACAGGTCGACTTTCTGGTCGCCGTTCGCGTCGCCCAACAGGACAGCCACGGCGGCCGTGAAGCGTTGGGCGTAGATGCCACCGGCCTCGCCATCTTGGACCGCACTGGTCCACACCGCCACCAGGTCGCCGTTGCCGCTCGTCGCCACGCTGGCGGCCATCTGGTCGCCGGTGGTGGTGGTATTCAGCCGCCGTTCCACGCCCAGCCGATGGCCGCTCGCGCTAAACCGCTGGGCATACACCCCCCAGCCGCTCGCGTCCTGGTCGCGGCTGCTCCAGGCGATTGTAAAGTCCCCTTGCGGCGCAACCGCCACGGTCGAGTTCAACTGGTCGCCGGCCGTGGCGGTGTTGACCAGGAACTCGCTGTCCAGCGGCGCGCCTTGGTCGTCGAACTGCCGGGCAGCCACGCCCCAACCGCTCGCGTCCTGCCCCTGGCTCGACCAGGTGACGACCCAGCGGCCCTGGGCATCAACGCCAATCGCCGGATTCGATTGATCGCCGGCAAAGGTCTGGTTCACCAGGAACGAGTCGCCCAGCGGCTGGCCCTGCGCGTCGTAGCGCCGGCCGCGGACCTCGAAGCCGCTGGGGTCCCCCTGCGACTCGGCATAAGTGACGAGCAGCTTGCCGCTCGGGTCAAGGGCTAGGGCCGGATAAAGCTGGTTCACATTGGACCCCAAGGGGCCGAACTGCGGATCGACGAGCAGCACGTCGCCCAGGGGCGCGCCATCGGCGGCGAAGCGGCGCAGCGCCACTAAGTTTTGCAACCCTGGCACGAGCCACGACCAGGCAATCGCAAAACTGCCGTCGGAGGCCAGGGCGACCTGCGAGTAGCGCTGGTCGCCCGCAGTGGGGGTGCTGGCGGAGAACTCGTCTCCCAGCGCTTGGCCGGCCTTGTTGTACCGCCGGGCATAAACGCCGTAGCTCGCGCCCGGAGCGGCGCCGCTCCAGCTCACCACAAAGTCGCCGTCGGGGTCCATGGCCACGCCCGCGAGGAACTGGTTGCCGGCGGCGCTCGTGTTCAAGCGGAATTCATCGCCCTGCGGCGCGCCGGCCGGATCGAAGCGGCGGGCGTAAACATCCCAGCCGTCGCCCTTCGGCTGTTGAGCGGCCCAAGCGACGACGAAGTTGCCGGCGGCATCTCGCTCGACCGCCCGCCGGCTCACGGAGGCGAGTTGCTGATCGCCGGCCGTGGTGCTGTTCACCAGCAGCTCGGGGCCGTTGCGAATTGGAGGGACGACGATACGGAAGTTCAACCGGAAGTCGCCGCCGGGCTGGCCGTCGCCATCCCCGTCGAGGGGAAAGCCGCTAGTGTCTAGAATTGCGCCGCTGGCAACGAGCGTGATCTCGCCGTTGCCAAGCGGGAGAGCCAAACTCAGCTGGGCTTCGTAGAGACTTGACGCGGGGTCCGTTACCCAGGTAATGCCGCGAATCCGATGGCTGACGTCTTGGCCATTCTGAAGGACCCGCCAGTTGGAGGGGTTCAAGGCACTGCCAGCACTCCCGGGTTCTGTATTGAGCGGCCTCGCGAATGACACCGTCAATCCGCGTAGCGGTTCTTGAACGGTTCCACCCTCGGCGACGAGCAATTCGGAACCATTGCTTGCGATCTTGACACCTGCCACAGCTGGTCGGACGTCGAAATACTGAAAGTATAAGCCGGTATCCTCCGACCACGATGCTGCCCCCAATCCGTTGGGGTTCATGGTCGCGGTCGCACTTCCCAGCTCGGGAAGGCCGCTATGCACGACGCTCGGTTCGCCAAACGGCGCCCCGGCGGCAGAGAATCGCTGCGAGAGGATCTGACCTGTTCCCTGCGGTTCGAACCGCTTCCAAGTGAGTACAGGTTGGCCGTCCGATCCCAGTGATAGTGTGGGGCTTGTATTAAGCTCGATGCCGTTATAGCCGGATGGTTGGGGAGACTGATACATGGCGAAAAAGGTGGCCGAGCCAATCGACGTGTCTCCAATCAACAGACCCTTCTCACTGTAGCAACGCAGGAATAGATACGAGCTCACGCCAAAATAATCCGTGCCGGCGCCCCAGTGGTCATAGAAAGCGTATTCCGAGACAGCCACGTACAGCCTATTGTCGGGACCATACGTTGCTGAGACATTGATTGTGGGCCGTTCCCAGTATTCGCGTGTCCGGGTAGTGATCAGCGCCGGCTCGTGTAGTGGGCGGTGATGACTGTCGAATGACTGAAGGTACGATTGGTCCACTACTGTCCAGGCTACGGCGAGGCTGTCGTCCGCGCTAATCGCCGCTGCCGAAAGGAAGGCCCATCCGGGCATCGACCGCAAGAGATAGGGCTCCCCTTCCGCTTGGCCCAGGGCGGAATAGCCCCGTGCCCAGAGCTCGGTGCCCCCCTCGGTGGTTCTTCTCCAAGCAACAAGAAACCCGCCGTCAGGATCGGCGATGACACGTCCGCCATCGCCCTCGCCAACTTCGAATTCGTCCCCTACGATTTGCCCGTGGACATCCAGAAACCGACCAAAGACGGACTGAATCGAGTTCGTTGGCGACTGCCGCGTCCAAACCACCAGCATCGAATCGCTGCGAGCCGCCGCGATGGATTGCTCTCCTCCATAACCGAGTTGGAACGTGGGACCTTGCTTCTCGCCTGAAGCATCGAACCACTGGCCATAAAGTCCATAAACGAGCAAGGTTCTCCCGACCGACGTCATTGCGACACCTGCGCCGCCAGGAACCGATGTAGTGACGTGCTGTGAGATGATATTAAAGTCCAGCCGAAAATCGGTCCCAGGCGTCGTGCTGTCGCCTGCCAATGAATTTCCGGCCTGATCGTGCACGACTCCGCGTGCCCGCAATTCGTATTGGCCGCGGTCGAGCGGCTCGCTCAAGGTTAACAAGGCGCGATACTTGCCCTGGTAGCCAAAGCTTACCGAACTGATCAACGCAGAAGCGTCCACCCCATTTCGGATCAACTGCCAGTTGGCCCGATTCAGCACACTCTCCGGCCCAGAAGCGCCGCCGGCGCTCGAAAGCGCCTCAGAGAAGGACACCACAAAGGTGGTCGCGCTGTGGGTGTAGTTCTCGCCTCCAATGATTGGCTCGGTTGAACCCGCCCATACACCCCTGTTACGACCGGGGGAGTCACGTCTGCCGGGACAGTAACCCGGAATCGGCGCGCCTGCACCCCCAGCGCAAAGCCATCTGCGCTCGACCACACCACGACGGCCGAATCACCACCGAACGTGGCGACCGAGAGCGCGCTGGGCGAGACCGGAACATCCGCTGCGCGAATGATCTCTGAGGATGGATTGCCAAACACATCGAAGGCTTGAATGACCGGTCCATCCCACACGGCGACCGAACGGCCCACGGGATCAGCAGCGATGTCCGCCGAATGCAACCCGCTTGGCAGGAACACTACGCCCAATTGCTGTTTCAAGATTGCCTGATCCGCGCTGGTTGCACCCGCAAAAGCCGTCGCTTGAGCGCCACTGGCATTGACGCTAAACGTCATCTCGGGGAGATCCCAGCCGACCGGAGGGTTTCCACGACTTGTCAATTCCAAGGACCAGGTGCCAGCCGTGATGATTGGATGCGGTCCCCGAGAATCCACGCCGGAAGTGTACAGGCGTCCCTCGTCATCGAGGCTCGCGTTCTGTACCCAGCCAAGCGGCCCAATCGGGTAGTATGACAAGAACCTTGCATCTTCGACCCCATCGGCCCGAAAGCGAGCAACTGTGCTGGCACCATTGTGACTAGTGACTGCAACGAAGAACTCGCCACCTCCATTAATCCCCACGTTGAGCCCGTCATTGGGCTGCCCGGGATCTAGGGCGCGCGTCTGGCTCCCCAGAGCGGATCCGTCGGCATTAAAGCGTTGCAGGTAGACTCCTGGCGAAGCGGTTCGCGAGTCGTTCCACGCCACCAAAAACTGCCCACTGGCGTTCATCGCGACCGCCGGACTCGTCTGGTCCCCCACACCGGTTGTGTTCACCCGAAACTCGTCGCCCAACCTCTGCCCGTCGGCGTCGAACCGCTGGCCATAGACGCCCCAGCCATCGCCATCTTGGCCTTGGCTCTGCCACACGACCACAAAGTTGCCGGCCGCGTCCATCGCCACCGCCTGATTGCCGGAGGTCTGCTGGTCGCCGGTGCTGAAGGTGTCCACCTGGAACTCGTCGCCGAGGGGGGCTACGGCCAAGAGAGCACGTTCCTCGAGGGGCTCGAAGCGGGGAACAAGAGGCGTCCGCTGACAACGCCAGCGCGGCAACCGACGATTGGGCCACGAGCTGCGAAGGTCGGCCACCGTAGGCTCTGCAGCCAAGCGATTAAGGACTTCCGGCATCGCAACGTTCTCCAAGCTGGTCAACTAGCCCGATCTTGCGGTCCGGAACGCGGGCAGCCCCAAGCTTCCAAGCAATCTCTGCCTAAGCCCTTCAACGCCAAGGCGGTGAAAAGCGGTCGCGCAGCCGCGGTCGGAGCTCAGGGTCTCGCCCGCCAGACCACGATCGTTCCGTCGGCCAATCCAGCAGCCAGCAGCGAATCGTCGGGGCTGAATCGCAGGCAGCGGATCTCCGCGGTCGGTGCATTCAGGGGCATGATCTCTTCCCCGGATTGCACGTTCCACAGCCGCACGTCTCCGCCGGTCGAGGCAGACGCCAGTGTCTGCCCGTCCGAAGAGATCGTCATCGCCGTGACCGGGCCAAAATGCCCGTCGGCTAAGGCCAGCCGACGACGATGCAGGACGTCCCAAAACAGGATCTGTCCGTTGCGCAGGCCGGCCGCCAGAACCTGAGCTCGCGCGTCAACGGCCAGGACAAGCACTTCATCTGGCGTATCGACGTGGTCGCCAACCAAATCAAACTCACGCCACAAAACCGACAATGTCCTGCCGCCGGCCGCGACGGGCCGATCCTGCTGCTCTGCCGGCAATGCTATCGCGGACACGGGTGACGTACCCACCGACCACGATTTCAGGATGCGCCCCGTTGAAGATTCCCACAGGTGGGCACGGCCCGAATCGTCGCCCAACGCCACCGAGCCGTCCTGGCCGGCCGCAAGTGAGGTGACCTTCGTGGCGCCCGGAACGCTGCGCTCGATTAGTCGATCTCGCCCCGACTCTTGCGACCATAGCTTATCCTTCACGGAGGCCAGCACTCTGGGTGGGTCGGTCGGCAACAACACGACAGCCGTGGGCCGTTCCATGCCTAACGGCTCTTGCCGCAGGGGGACCATGCCTTTCAGGTCAAAACGACATAGCAGGCCATCATCTCCAACGCTTACGAGCTCACTGCCGGCCGCTGAAAAACGAATGTCGCGCACCGCCGCTCGGTGCGCCGAGAGGACATGGTAGTCCACCCGCGCCAAGTCGAGCTTGCGTAGCGACCGGAAGTCGCCCGCTTGAATCAAGCTCTTGCCATCCGGCGAGAACGCGAGCCCGATCCTGCCCTCGACGAAGCGGCCCACACAGGCCAGGCGCCGTCCGCTCCCGGTGTCCCATAAGTGAACTTGGCTAACGTATCCCTCTTCTGCGGCCACGCGGTAACCCGTCGCTAGCGTGGCTCCGTCGGGCGAGAAGGCCAAGGCTGGCTGGGCCGTTGCCGCGCCAGGAAGGCTGGCTAGTAATACGCGTTCGGGCCAACTCCACAAATGCGTTACGCCATCCGAGCCGCCCACCGCTAACCGATGTCCCTGGCGAGAGAAGGTGATCGACTGAAAGGGCGGACCGGCGATCTTGAGCTCCTGGCCCAATTGCTGGCCCGAGGCGACCTCGACAAAGAGGGCGATGGCCTGCGAGCGATTCTCAACGGCTCCGCCTCCCCCGATCGCCAATTGGCTGCCGTCAGGCGAAAAACGAATGCAGTTCAACTCGGCGAGTCCGGTCGTCGCGTCGAGCGGAATCGGCCAGCGGTGGGTTATCGTCCGCGAGGCTGCATCAAGGAGCACGATCGCTTGCGTTGCATCGCCGCCGGGGTCTTCGAGAACGGCCACCCACCGACCGTCGGCACTGACAGCTAGGTCACGGACGCCCCGCGCGAGACCGGCGAACCGCTCCAGGAGACGTTCGTCGGCCCGATCCCAGAACAACAGTTCGGTCTGCTCGTCGCGACCGCCACCCGAGACGACCCACGGCGTCTTGGGAATGAACCTCAGGGCCCGCGGCGGCTGCACATGATCGAACACTTCCCGGCCCAGCCGCCCCTGCGCCATGCTGTAAAAGCGGATCTCCCGCTTACTACTTCGGCTTCCGCAGGCGGCCTGTCGCCCATCCTCCGACAGGTCGAAGCAGGCAAGGCCCGTTCCCTGGTCGCGAAAGAAGAAGAGCTCTCGTTGGATCACGCGCTGCAGGTATTGCGCGGGAAAGGTCCGCCCAGCGCTCGGGGCCGCTTGTGATAGTTCGTGAAGCAAGCCGAGCGCGGCGGAGAATTGTTGAGCCTCGGATTGTTTATAGGCCGTGCGCAACAGGGCGCCACTGGTCGCCTGGCTCTCCTGGACAGAGGACGCAAGCGAGCTGGCGGGATTCGCGTCGCTGGGTTCCGCGAGCTTGATCTGACCGATCGTTCCTTGTCGAACGGCAAAGAAGAGATCGCGCGCGTCGCGTGAAAAGCCAACGTAATCCACCGCGAAGCTGAAGCAATTCCACTGAACGGTCGGCGTTCCGGAGCGATAGTCCCAAAGGATCAGCGTTGCATTCTCGCTCCCCGAGGCCAGCAGGCGGCCGTCCGGCGAAAACGCGAGCCAGACGGGTTGCGCTCTGGCGCCCGCGTGCCGCATCGACACTGGCTGCGTTTCACCAGAGACGACATCGCGCAGCCGGATCGTGCCGTCCGTTGCGCCGACGGCAATCGTCTGATTGTCCGCCGCGACCGCAACCGACCACAGTCCTTGACCTTCATTCCAGGTTTGGAGGAGCTGGCCGGTCGCGAAGTCCCACTGCTTGATCGACCCATCCGCGGCGACGGACACGAAGAATCGGCCATCGGGGCTCGGCGCCATGGCCCTAATCCGGTCGGCGTGAGCCTCGAAGCGGGTCACTTGGCGACGTTGGTTGAGGTCCCACAGGCAAATATTGTGATCGAGCAACCCTGCAGAAGCGGCTAGCGGCGCGGTCGGCGATGCAATGACGCTGCGGACATGATCGTGCGCCTGCCACTCGGCCAAGTGCTGCCCCGAGTCCGAGTCCCACAGGACGACCCGTCCGTCGGTGAAACCACCGCTAACGATCGTCTTCCCATCGTACGAAACTGCCGCTTGGCCAAACTCGCCGTGGTGAGCTCGATCCGAGCCGGGCGACCTGAGGATCTTCTTTTCGTCGCTGACGAGATCGAGATCGTACAGGAGGTCATTCGACCCAACCACAAGGTCACGACCGTTCGGCGAAACCGCCAGGGTCGCTCCCTCCCCATCAAAGAATCGTGCTAACGTATGGGCTTCGATATTCCACCAACGCAGCGTCCCGTCTTGGCTGCCGACGAGCAACGTGCGGCCATCCGCGGTGTAAGCGAGGGCCGTTGCGTCGCCATTCGGCGTGCCGAGGACCTCCGTAACCCGACAGAGTTTGTCGGCATCCCAGAGCATCACCGAAGAGGGATTGCGCTGTCCGGGCTTGGCTGTGCAGGCTGTGGCTAAGCGATATTCATGCGGGTGGAACGCCATCGCAGATACGCCCAGGACATGGTTGTAGTACATCGCCTGCGAAGCGCCGAGCTTCTGACGCGCAGCGAGGTCCCAAACGTCGAGGTCACAATCACCAACGCTCGCGACCGCCAGGCGTCGCCCGTCGGGCGATGCTGTCATCGCGGTTATCTGACGGGAGACGGACAAGCTCAGCGACCGCTCTTTTTGCCCCGTGGCCACGTCCCAGAGCATGACGGCCTCCGGGCCAGGAATCGCTATGCCGACCGCCAGAGTTCGGTTGTCGGCCGCGAAGGCGACTCCCGTCGCCTCGCCTGCCACGTCCCAAGTGTGGATCAGCTTCCAGTCGCTCGGCCGGCCCGCTTCCGCGGGCGTGCGGTTCCAGACCCGCGCTTGGCCCACCGGCCGGCCGTCGCGCTGGCCGCTCCCGGCTGCGGCCAGCCATTCGCC
>JBGAPH010000057.1:0-42647 GCA_044221365.1 Pirellulales bacterium | reverse complement strand
CAAGCGAAGCGCGGACGCACCACGGGGCCCGCGCTGACGGATGGTGCGCGCATCCGCGCTTCGCTTGTCGCACCTACGGGATCCGGCAGCTTGTTTCCGGTCCAACTGCGGCGGGGTTATCGGCGTTTTGGTCGACGCCGGCTTACGCCGGGCCGCCTCCGGTGACGCGCCGCTCACGGCGAGAGCGGCCAGCGTAAGCTGGCTGACCGGTGGCGATGATTTGCGGTCTCGCGCTGTTCCGTGAGCAACCGTGTGCAGTGTTACAGATTCGGCTTAGGCTTGGTGCCCGCGAGCGCTCCCGGCCAATCCACGATCAACCAGCGCCCTTCATGGATGCGAAGATAAATCGGGAACCCCTCCCAACCCAATCGCGGCTTTGGGTGCTCCTTCCCATCATGGTCGGCGTACTTGTACCAAATGTGCCAGTATCCTTCTTTACCCTTGATAGCATTCCCGGACAGCGTCACGCGGCGCACGCGCGAACGGACGGTATCGACGAATTCCGAGAACTCCTTCTCAACCGTAAGCTCTCTGACAGGTCGTCGCTCGTCCCGCAAACAAAGAGCTTTGTCTCCTCGAATTCGCCCTTGCTCAAATGGCCAAGGAACCTCCGCGCTACTTCTAGCGGCTTGTCGCCATTCGTGTCGGCCGGCGGCCGGCGGCGCCAAAGCGGCCGCTCGAATTCGTCGTCGACGACAATCTCGAATGCGGGCTCCCTCGCCGTTTCGCGGCTCGTGGCTTCTTGTTGCGGATCCTCGGCGAACAAATCGTCGAGTCGGGCCAGTGATCCAACTCCGACAAGCAGTAGTGCCATCACTTGTCGGATCATGTGGTGCTCCCGTTCGGCGTGCGTGGTCACACTTGCCGGCTACCGATATCCGCAAACAACAGCTTAATCCGCGTGGGGGCTACGCCCCACCCTACTCGGTTATTCCGCAAACAACAACGGCCGCACCTCCACCACTCCGCCTGCGGCCAGCGTCGGGATGCGGAGCGCGTGGGCGACTGCTTCGTCGCGGTCTTGGCATTCGAGCACGTGGTAGCCGCCGACTTGCTCCTTCGTTTCGGCGAAAGGGCCGTCGACCAGGAGGGGCTGGCCCGCGCGGCGACGGACGCTGACCGCGCTCGCGCAGGCGTCGAGCTTGGCGCCGGAGAGAAGTGTGCCTTTTTCCTTGAGTTCGCCCACCCAGCGGCCGTATTCGGCCATCAGCCGGTCGCGCTCGCCGGCCGGGATCGCCGCCCATTGCGATTCGTTGAAGCAGCAGGTGAGGAGGAATTGCATTGCGAGCTCGCGGACGGATTGACGGGAATGTGTCACCCTCACCAGGGCTGCGGCGGGGGACCGATCCACGATAGTGGGCTGATGCGCGTGGGCCAAGGGCCCGCGTTACTGTTGACTGCCGCGCTCCTTTACGTAGCCCAGGCGTTCACGCCTGGGAAACCGATCCGCCTCCCGCCTCCGCGGCCGCCCCTTAAGGGGCTCATCGTGGGAGGGGCGGAGCTCACCCAGGCGTAAACGCCTGGGCTACGGAAAACGAGCATCGCGGGCCTCCACCCCTACGCCAGAATCCCCTGCACCACCCGCCCGTACACATCCGTCAGCCGGAAGTCGCGGCCGCTGTAGCGGTAGGTGAGCTTGGTGTGGTCGATGCCCAAGAGATGCAGGATCGTGGCGTGCAGGTCATGCACGTGGACGCGGTCCTCCACGGCGTGCATGCCGAGCTCGTCGGTGGCGCCGTAGGTGAGGCCCCCCTTCACGCCGCCGCCGGCCAGCAGCATGCTGAAGGCCGTGTGATGGTGGTCGCGGCCAGACTTGCCTTCCTTCTGCGGCTCGGCATAGGGGGTACGGCCGAACTCGCCTCCCCAGACAACGAGCGTGTCCTCCAAGAGGCCGCGCCGCTCGAGATCCACGAGCAGGGCGGCGGTCGCCCGGTCGCTGTCGGCGCAGAGCTCGCGGTGCCGGTCGTCGTTGTTCGAGTGCGTGTCCCAAGGCTGGTTGTTGTCTTGCTCAGATACATCACCTGCACGAACCGCACCCTCGCCCACCAGCCGGCGGGCGAGCAAACACGAGCGGGCGAAGTTCGAGTCGCCGTAGAGCGCGCGGACCTCTTGCGGCTCGCGCTCGAGGTCGAAGGCCTCGGCCGCTTCGCTCTGCATGCGGAAGGCCGTTTCCATTGTCTGAATTTGCGTCTCGAGCGCCGCGTCGCCGGGCCGGGCCGCCAAATGAGCCCGATTGAGTTCGGCCAGTAAGTCGAGCTGCCGCCGCTGATCGGTCGGCGACGTCTCCGCCTGGCGCAGGTTGGCCACCAGCTTGTCGACGGCGAAGTCGGCCGTGTTCACCGCCATGCCTTGGTGAACGCCCGGCAGGAACGAGTTCGACCAGAGCTGCGGCCCCACCACCGGCCGCCGAGGGCAGAGCACCACGAACGCCGGCAAGTTCTGGTTCTCGTTCCCCAGCCCGTACGAAATCCACGAACCCAGCGACGGCCGGATTGGCTGCTGGTTGCCGGAGTTCATCAAGAGCAAGCCCGGCTCGTGATTCGGCACGTCAGTGTGCAGGGAGCGCACGAGGCACAGCTTATCGGCACTCTTGGCAAGTTCCGGAAACAGCACGCTCATCACGAGGCCGCTCTCCCCGCGCGGAGCGAACTGGAACGGCGACGGCACGAAGCCCCCCTTGGGCTTCCGCTTGCCTGTGACCGTGGGCTGCTCGCCCGCGTGCTTTTCGAGCGCTGGCTTGGGATCGAAGGTGTCGACGTGGGAGGGGCCGCCGTTCATGAACAGGAAGATCACCCGCTTGGCCCGCGCCGGCAGGTGCGTTTGCCGGAGCACGCCAGCCGTGCCGACGCTCGCGCCGCCGGCCGCGGCGGCCGAGCCTTCGAGCAGCCCCGCCGCCTGCAGGGCGCCGGCCAGACCGAGCATGCCGAGCCCGCCGGAGGCCCGCAGCAGCATCTCGCGCCGCGAACAGCAAGCGTTGCCGAGATCGCTCATGATCAGGCTCCTTTAGTCGATGAACAGGAATTCGTTCGAAGCCAGCAACACGTGGGCGAGCTCGCGCCAGGCAGCCTGCGCATCTTCCGCGTCAGCACGGGCGACGAACGCGGCTGCCAGCGTCCGCTCGTCTGCCGTCGGCGATCGGCCCAGCACCGCGCGGTACACGGCCTCGACGTGCGCGGCCGGATCGCGTGAGCGCTTTCCCTCGGCCGCCGTCGTCCGCTCGGCCACCGCCTTCGACTGGGCAACCAGGAACGGGCTGTTGAGCACGAACAGCTTCTGCAGCGGCGTCGTGGTTTCGAGCCGGCGGTCTGCGTGCAGGTTCGGATCGGGATAGTCGAAGAGCGCGAGCAACCGATTCAACTCCAGGCGGCTGACAGCCGCATAGAGCGTGCGACGGGTCTGCGCGGGATCGAGTGGATCGATCGACGGCCCGCCGACACTCGCCTCGAGCTTGCCGCCCGCAGCCAGCACCGCGTCGCGCCAGGCTTCTACGCCGAGCCGCCGGCGATTCATGCGCCCGAGCCAGCGGTTCTCGGGATCGGCCGCGAGCGCCGTTGCGTCGGCCTGGCTCGCTTGCTGATACGTCGCCGAGAGGACGAGTTCGCGCTCGAGCCACTTGAGCGACCAGCCATGCTGCATGAACTGCACGGCCAGATCGTCGAGTAGCTCAGGATGCGAGGGCAAATCGCCCGAATGCCCAAAGTTGCTGGGCGTGGCCACGAGCGGCCGGCCGAAGTTGAGCGCCCAGATTCGATTGACGATCACCCGCGCCGCCAGCGGGTTGCCGCGGGCGGCGATCGCCTCGGCCAGGTCGCGGCGACCGCTGCCACGGTTCAAGGCGACCGGCTCCCCGGTGGAGAGGATCTGCAAGAACCGGCGCGGCGCGACCGGCCCGTGGTTATCCACGTTGCCGCGGATGTAGATCGGCAGATCGCGCGGCGTTCCCTCGCGCACGATGTGCTCGGCCTCCTCCGCCTTCTTCGCCTGGCCGCGATCGTTGAGTTCAGCCGCTGCGGTGAGCGGCCGGTTGTACATCTCCGTGCCGGCGAAGACCCCGGCCAAGGCATAGTAGTCGGCGGTCGGGATCGGATCGAACTTATGGTCGTGGCAGCGGGCGCACGACACGGTGAGCCCGAGCAGCCCGCGCGTGACCGTGTCGACACGGTCGTCCCACTCCTCGGCCTGCACCGCCGGGTTGCGGCGGTCGTAGTACTTGGGCCCCAGCCCCAGGAAGCCCAACGCAGGAAGGTTGGCAGAGTCGGCCGGCTCGATCAGGTCGGCGGCCAACTGGAGCTTGACGAATTGATCGTAGGGCAGATCGCGGTTGAAGGCTTCGATCACCCAGTCGCGATAGCGATGCGCGTTCGGATAGCAGAGTGAGCGATCGTCTCCCACGATGTGCGCCTGATCCTCGGCGTAACGGGCGACATCGAGCCAGAGCCGCGCGAGCCGCTCTCCATAGTGGGGGGAGGCGAGCAACCGGTCGACGAGCCGGGCGCAGGCGTCGGGCGCTTCGTCGCCCACGAACCGCTCGATTTCGTCGCTTGAGGGAGGCAGCCCCGTCAGATCAAAGGAGACGCGGCGGATGAGCGTGCGCCGGTCCGCGGGCGCGGCTGGGGCGAGCTCGTGCGACTCGAGCCGCGCGAGCACGAAACGGTCGATGCGCCGCTGCGGCCAGCCAGCCTGCTTTACCGCCGGCAGCGGCTGGGCCTGGGGCGGTCGGAAGGCCCAGAACTGCTTGGCGCTTGCGAAGTCGAGCTGGGCCGGCTGGGAAGGCGTCGCCGCGGGCCCGTCGTCGCGCGGATCGACGGCGCCTTGCTCGATCCAAGTCTGGAAGTCGGCGACGACCCGTTCCGGCAGCTTGCCGTCGGGGGGCATTTCGAGCCCCTCGTAGCGGAGGGCCGAGAGGAGCAGGCTGGACTGAACGTCTCCCGGCGCCACGGCCGGCCCGCTGTCGCCGCCGGCGCGGGCAGCTTCGCGGCTGTCGAGCCGCAGGCCGCCGCTCGGTTCGTCGGCCTCGGCCGAGTGGCAGGCGTAGCAGCGTTCCACCAAGACCGGGCGAATCTTCTGCTCGAAGAACTCGGCGCCGCCGGGCGGAGCAGCGACAGCCGGCGGATCGGCCTTGGCCCTTGGCAAAGGAGCCACGGCCAGGATCCCCCAAAGCACCGGCCCTGCGAAACGCCAACGGCAAAGCGTGGTGCGAGCACGAAGCATGGCAAGCGCGGCTGCTGGTCGAGGCGGGAGGCTGCCCGGCGACGGCGCCGTTCGAGGCAGACGCCTCACACGCCGGCTGGGCGGGGGCCCGCATTATACCAGAGCCGCTCCCGCGACCAAGCGCGGGCCGGCCCTGTTTGCAGGCCGCAAAGGACAGCCGTGACCAACAAAAAAACCTCGGGGCGCCGGCCGCAGACCGGCGCCCCGAGGCTAGAAACGGGCGCACTCACCCAGGAGGAACGTCGCGCATTACCAAGTCAGCCCAGCCTCGACGTAGGCCCCGTGATAGAACGGGCTGCCGCTCGTGCTCACGCCGCGGAGGGTATTCCAGTTGCTCACGTTGATCTGCTTGGCCGCCAAGGCGACGCCTTCGAGCCACAACACCTGGTAACCGCCGCGAATCGAGAAGCGATCGGTGACAAAGTAGGTGCCGCCCAAGCGGGCGTCAGCCTCGAAGGCCACCGCCGTCGTGTTGTGCTGGAAGGCCAGGGGGCCCGGAATCGGCAAGCCGATGAGGGCGCTCTGGTTCTGGGCCAGGTTGCCGTAGATGCCCGCCTTGGCGATGCCGTCGAGGCGGAAGCGGCCCATGTCGTAGAGCACGCCGTCGGCCCCGAGTTGGAAGCCGAGCAGGTTGTTGTCTGCCTGCGTGCTGCCCACGATCGCGGCCAACGGCGGAATCGTGAACAGGTAGCTGAACCGCTCGTTGAGGTTGATCCAGCGGAAGCCGGCCAGCAACGTCAGGTATTCGTTGACGTTCTCACGGACGTTGAATTCGAGGCTGTTGACGTTCGACTGCAGGCCCGAGAGCAGGATGCCGTTGGCCCCGATCAAGAGCGGGGTGGCGAATTGGATCTGCGAACCCTGCGGCACGACGCCCGCGCCGCGCAGGTTGCCCGACAAGAAGTCGAAGCCGGCGGACGAGCCGAAGCCCAAGTAGGCGAATTCGTAGTCGAGGCCGCACTCACGATGTTTGATGAGCGACACCCGGCCGCCGGCCTGGAAGCCAACGCTCGGGGCGCTAAAGGTGGTGCCTGGCGTTTGCAGGAACACCGACCCGCCTGCCTCCCGCTGCAGAAACACGGCGCCCGCCGAGACCGTCCAGTTGGGGCAGGCCGTGTCGCAGCCGAGATCGCAGCCGCAGGCGCCGGCGTCACCGCCGCCGCACGTGGAGCAACCTGCGCTCAGCGGATCGGCCGCCGCGGGGGCTGGGGCCGCGCCCGTGTCAGGAATGGGCGCGGGGGCCGCCGGGTCCTCGTCATAGAAGGACACGAGCGACGTGCCATTCTCCAGGTAGCCTGCTTGGGGAACGCCTTGCGCGGCCACCGGCGCAACTAGGCCCCACACGAGCGCGAGCGCTGAGAGCCCGCGGAACACACGAACGGACATGGGATCCCTCCTTGGTAGAGAACGGCGGGAAGCCCTGTTCCCGCTCCGCCTGGTCGCCCGCGAGGCCATAGCCCAGCCGACGCTGTTCGACGACAATCCTTCGCGACGAACCCTTGCTGTTCGATTCGGCTAGGCCCGCATCAGGGCCCGCCCCAAACCACTCCGCTCGCTACAGGCCGTAGCACCCGGTTCGCCGGAACAACCGGCAAATCTTCTCAGCCCCCCGGGAGACCGGCCGCCCAACAAACAGGCTAATGTGCGGCAGAGAAAGCGTTTGCGTCTGCGCGGTCGCCCGTTGGCGGAGCATGGGTTTCGCCCCGCCCGCCGTTTGGCCCATGCCGTCCGCTCGGGTGGTGGACTGCCAACGGCCTTGGGGCGAGTGCTGAGTAGGCGCGACGGCGCGCAGTCGATCGCCGGTTTGCGCGGATTCCGTGAGTTTTCCCCTGTTAGTGCTTTTACTCCGGGGTCTTTTGCGTATAACTAGCCGTTCCTCGGACGACTGCTCCCCCCGTCCGGCGGATTGACCATGCGCCGCAAGCGGATACTGTTGCCCGCGGAGATCGACCCCCCATTGATCCGGCTGCTTTGACCCTGGGTGAAGTGAGAAGGAGAACGATCGTGAAACACATTGGATTCTGGCTTGCGCCCGTGCTGCTGCTCGTGACGCTCGTCGAGACAGGGCGTGGCGAGTTTTTGGGCCGGCGGCATCGCCACGGCTGCGGCGGCGCCGCTGCGTGCGGCGGCTGCGCCGACTGCGGCGCCCCCGCGGCCGACTGCGGCGATTGCGCTCCCGTGGCGGTGGCCGACTGCGCCCCGACCATGGTCGAGATGACCATCATGGTGCCCACGTGGGAAACCGAAACCCGCACGATCCAGGTGACCAAGTGTCGCCCCGAGCAGCGCACCAAGACGATCACGGTCAACGTGCGCCTGCCCAAGACCGAGGCCGTGACCAAGGCTTACACCGTGTGCGTGCCGGTCGAGAAGACCAAGACCGTGAACTGCACGGTGATGAAGCCCACCTACGAAGACGTGACCAAGACCTACACGGTCTGCGTGCCGGTCGAGAAGACCAAAACGGTGAACTGCACCGTGATGAAGCCTGCCTACGAGGACGTGACCCGCGAATACACGGTCCTGGTCCCCTACCAGGAAGAGCGGCAAGGCACGCGGACCGTGTGCAAGCTGGCGCCGACCACGGTTACCCGGACCGTGTGCCGGGACCACGGCCACTGGGAAGAAGTCGCCGCGGATTGCGGCGGCGCCGGCTGCGGCGGCTGTGGCTCGTGCGGCGGCTGTGGCGACTGTGCCCCGGCCACTCGCAAAGTGTGGGTGCCCAACATCGTCCGCGAAGAAGTTCCCTGCACGGTGCTGAAGCCGGTGCGCGAGCAGGTGCCCTACACCTACACCGCCACGGTCTGCAAGCCCGAGACGCGAACCAAGACCTACAAGGTCTGCAAGTACGTGCCCGAGCAGCAAACCAAGGAAGTCCGCTACACCGAGCTGGTGCCCGAGCAGCGTGAGAAGACCTACAAGGTTTGCAAGTACGTGCCGGAGCAGCAAACCAAGGAAGTGCGCTACACCGAGCTCGTGCGTGAGCAGCGCGAGAAGACCTACAACGTCACCCGCTACGAGTGTGTGGCGCAAGAGAAGGAAGTTCCTTACACGGTGATGGTGCCCTACACCGAGGACAAGCAAGTGCAGGTCCGCGTGTGCAAGCTGGTGCCGAAGACGATCCAGGTGCCGGTGTCGAACGGCTGCGGCGGCTGCGGCAACGGCTGTGCCGACACGGCGGCGCCGGCTGCGGTCGAGGCGTATGCCGCGGCCCCGCAAAACGTGGTCAAGCCCCGCTTCGTCGGCCTCTTCGGCCGTCGCTTGTTCTAGCACGAGCAGCGAGAAAGACGTTTTGATTGCAAGCCCGGTCCAGCGGAATTCGCTGGACCGGGCTTTTTTTGTGCCTCAGTTGGACCCCGAGCGCTCGGCGACGAGCAGCGCCATCCGCGAGTTCGCGTCGAGCGGCGAACGGTCGATGCCGCCGTAGAGCGCCGCCGTGGCGAATCCCGCAGCGGTCAGCATGCGGCGAATCTCCGCCACCGTATATACGTAGTGCGAGAACCGCCGCACCTCCTGCTGCCCCGACCAGAGGAAGGCGCACGTCGTGTCGAGCCGGCTTTCGGCCGGCATGTAGTGATTCTCGATGAGGAAGCGGATTCCGCCCGCTTCATACCACGTGCGCTGCTCGAGGTGCGGCAGCAAAGTGTCGGCCGCCACACTCGCATCGACGATGAACCTCGCGCCAGGCCGCAACGCCGCGGCCACGCGGCGCAAGAATTCCATCTGCTGCGGATAGTCGAGATAGCCAAAGCTGTTGCCGCAGCAGTAGGCGCCGTCGAACGAGCCTTCGACCGGGAGCCCCCGCATGTTGGCCTCGATCCATTCCGCCTGGGCGCCGGCGGGGGAGTTCGCGCGACAATGAGCGATGTTTTCGTCGGCGATGTCGACGCCCGTCACCCGGTAGCCCTTCGCCAGCAACCGACAGGCGAGGCGTCCGTCGCCGCAGGGCACGTCGAGCAGCCGCGCCGGCGGCGCAACGGCCAGTTCCTCGGCCAGGAAGGCCGCCTCGGCGTCGCTGTGAGCCGGCGGCACGGCTGCCCGCCAGAAGTCGATCGCCACACCGGAGAAGAATGTTTCGTACCACGGCTGAGACATTACAGCGGCCCTGCTGAAGGGGTGGAGTCGCCCCGCTGGCGCTCGACACGCATCTGGCCCGAAAGGTTCGCGCGGGAGCGGCCAACCTGCTGGGGGCTCGCGTCGCTCGACCCCAGCCACCCGGCGCTCAATCCCAACCGCCCAATCGCCAGGGCAAAACCGCGGCGTTAGTGTGCCGCAGCGAAGCCATGCCCCGTGGCCTCGATCGGCCCTGCGGGCCGCGGTCGCCGGCCCCAACCGCCGACGATCGAATAGAGGGCCGGCAGCACGATCAGCGTCATAAGAGTGGCGCTGATCACTCCGCCGATGACCACGGTCGCCAGCGGCCGCTGCACCTCGGCGCCGGTGCCGGTGCTCGTCGCCATGGGGATGAAGCCCACGCTCGCCACGAGCGACGTCATGAGGATCGTCCGCAGGCAGGCGACGCAGGAGTGCTGGATCGCATCGCGGAGCGACATGCCGGCGGCCATCGACTGGCGGATGAACGAGATCAGCACCATGCTCGACAGCACCGACACGCCGGAGAGCGTAATGAAACCGACGGCGGCCGACACGCTCAGCGGCATCGCCCGCCCCTGCATGGCCAAAATGCCGCCGACGCAGGCGAAGGGGACGCTCGAGAAGACGACCAGCGTGTCGACGACGTTGCGGTAGGTCAGGTACAAGAGGCCCACGATCATGGCCAAGGCCAGCGGCACCACGATCGTCAACCGTTGTTGGGCCCGCTGCATGTTTTCGAATTGACCGCCCCACTCGATGCGGTAGGTGTCAGGCGGCAAATCGACCGCTTCGGCGATTTTCTTCTGCGCCTCCGCCACGAAGCTGCCCACGTCGCGGCCGCGCACATTGGCTTGCACCGTGATGCGGCGTTTGCCGAACTCGCGGGAGATGAGCTTGGGGCCTTCGATCACGCGTACGTCGGCCAAGCGCGAGAGCGGAATCTGCTCGCCGCTGGGGGCTGGCACCAGAATGTTGGCGATCGCCTCGGGGCTCGAGCGGGCGTCTTCGGAGACGCGGACGACGAGCGGGATCCGCAATTGTCCCTCGATGATTTCGCCGAGCGCCTTCCCGCCCACCGACTCGACCAAATCCAGCACGGTTTCCGCCGGCACGCCGTAGCGGGCGATTTCGTCCTGCTTGATGGTGATCCGTAGAATCGGCTGGCCGGCCAATTGCTCGGTCGAAATGTCGGCCGCGCCCGGAATCTTGCGCAGCACGTTTTCGAGCTCGCGGGCTTTATAGATCAGCTTGTCGAAGTCACCCGCGAACAGCTTGAGCGCCACGTCGGCCCGCACGCCAGAGATCATTTCGTTGATCCGCTGCTCGATCGGCTGGGTGAACCAAATCGTTTGTCCCGGGATGTCGCCGACGACTTGATCCATGAGCACCACGAGGTCGCTCTGGGTCGGCGCCTTCTTCCACAGCTCTCGTGGCTTGAGCGAGATGAACATATCAGTGGTCTCGATGCTGCCCGCGTCGGTCGCGACTTCGGGGGCGCCTTGCCGCGCCCAGATGTGCGAAATCTCGTCGGGAAAGCTCTTCATCAGCATCCGCTCCATGTCGGTGTTGATGCGGATCGACTCCTCGAGCGCCGTGCCCGGCGCCCGTACGATGCCGATCACGACGTCTCCCTCCGAAAGCCGAGGCACGAACTCCGAACCAAAGTTCATGGCGATCTGAAAGGCCAGGAACAGCATGGCCGCGGCAAACCCAAGCACCGCCCACCGGAAGTTGAGCGCAACGCGCAGCACCGGGGCATAGAGCCATTTCGCGGCCCGCACCACCAGCACGTCCTTCTCTTCCAGCCGCTTCGGCAAGAACATGCTGGCCAGCACCGGAATCAGCGTTAGCGACATGATCAGCGAGCCGATCAGCACGAACACCACCGTGAGCGCCATCGGCCGAAACATCTTTCCCTCGACCCCCTGCAACGTGAGGATCGGAATGTACACGATCATGATGATGAGCTGGCCAAACACGGTGGGGGTGCGGACCTCGATCGCTGCGTCGCGCACGATGTCTCGCCGCAGTTGCCCGCTCACCGGGCCGTGGTGCGCGAGCTTGGCCACGGCGTTCTCGACCACGACCACCGAGCTATCCACCACGATGCCAAAGTCGATCGCCCCCAAGCTCAAGAGCGAGCCGGCGATCCCCGCCTGCAGCATCCCGCAGAAGCCGAACAGCATCGAGAGCGGGATCGCCGCCGCGCAGATCAGCCCCGCCCGCAGATTGCCGAGGAAGACGAACAGCAGCAGCACGACGAGAAAGGCGCCTTCGAGTAGGTTCTTGCGCACGGTGTCGATCACGCGATCGACCAGCACCGTGCGATCATAGACCGCTTCCATCCGCACGCCTTTGGGCAGCGTCTTTTGCACCTCTTCGAACTTTTCGCGCTGGCGGGTGGTCACGCCGTAGCTGTTTTCGCCCATCAACATGAAGCTGAGGCCCAGCACGACCTCGCCCTCGCCGTTGGCCGTGACGGCGCCGCGGCGGATTTCGTGCCCGATCGCCACTTCGGCCACGTCGCGAATGCGCACCGGCAGGCCGTCCTTGGCGGTGATCACCATGTTCTCGATCTGCGGCACGTCGCTGGTGCGGCCCACGCCGTGCACCAGCAGCATGTCGCCCGAGCGGTTGATGTTGCCGCCGCCGACGTTGAGGTTGTTCTCCCGCACGGCGTTCATCACCTGATCGAACGACAGGTCGTATTCAATGAGCCGTTGCGGATCGACGCGCACCTGATACTGCTTCTTGAGGCCTCCCCAAGTGTTCACTTCGGCGGTGCCAGGCACCGCCCGCAGCTCAGGGCGGACGGTCCAATCGAGCGTGGTGCGGGCCTCGGTCAGCGTTTGCCCTTCGCCGATCACGAGAAAATGAAACACCTCGCCGAGGCCCGTTGACACCGGCCCCATTTCGGGGCGGCCGATGCCGGTGGGCATTTCAACGGTCGACAGCCGCTCGTTGATGAGTTGCCGGGCGAAGTAGATGTCGGTGCCGTCCTTGAACGTCACCACCACCTGCGAGAGGCCGAACTGCGAGATCGAGCGCAGTTGCTCGAGCCCCGGCATGCCGCTCATCGCCAACTCGACCGGGAAGGTGATCTGCCGCTCGACCTCCTCCGGCACGAGCGCCGGCGCCGCCGTGTTGATCTGCACCTGGATCGGCGTTGTGTCGGGAAAAGCGTCGATGTTCAGCCGCGAGAGCGAGATGAACCCGGCGATCGCCACGACCCCCGCCAAACCGAGCACGACGTAGCGATTATTGAGAGACCAGGCGATGATCGCTGGAAGCATGCAGTGGAACCCAGAAGGAAGGCGATCGCGCGGCGCGAGCGCGGCTGGTAGTCGAAGTCAGTTCCGAGGCACGCCGCGAATAGGAGACGCTCACCTGCGGCCCCCTGCCCCATGAGCGAAGGGGAGTTCGCCAACATGGTTACTGGGCCGAGGCGACCATGGCCCGCAGCGCCTCGGACTTGAGCACGTGGCTCCCCCGCGCGGCAATCACTTCGCCGCCCGAAAGGCCGCTGAGCACCTCGGTGAACCCGTCGGCGGCCACGCCCGTTTCCACGCGGCGCGACTCGAACGCGTGGGGACCGGTCTGCACGAACACCACCGCGCCGTCCAGGCTCCATTGCACGGCGTCGCTCGGAACCACCACCGCTTCCTTGCTTTCACGAATGCAAATCCGGCCGAGACCGAACGTGTTGGCCCGCAGCACGTAGTTTTCGATGTCGGCGTCGGCGGTCAAAGGGTCGTTGTCGACCTCGGCCCGCACTTGCAGCGTGCGGGTCATTTCGTCCACTTCGGTGCTGATCCAGGCAATGCGGCTTTCGATGGGCTCGTCGCTATTGGCCGGTACGAAGCTCACCGGTTGACCGATCGCCAGGCTGTTGGCGTCTTCTTTGCGCACCCCGAGACGAATCCACATCTTGCGGACGTCGGCGATCTCGAAGTGCAGCCCTTCCGGCGAAACGAGTTCGCCGAGAGCCACGTCGCGGCCGATGACCACGCCGTCGAACGGAGCCACCAGCGGAATCAGGTTGGCCGTGGTCTTCACGGGGTCGAGTCCAGCGACGATCGAGTCGGGCAGTCCGAGGAACTGCATCTTCTTGGCCATTTCCTCGTCGGACAGCCCCTGTACGTCTTCAAGGCGGATCGGCAACCCATGATTGACCAGGGTCTGCTGGGCATTGAACAAACGGATATTGGCCTCGCGAAACTCGGCGCGGGCGGTGCGGCGCTGCACCTCGGGCAGAGCGGAACCGGCCGATTGGAGCCGCTCGTACACCATGGCCTTGAGCTCACGGTTGACGACTGCCTGCAAGAAATCGGCCTTCATCTGGCCGACGTCGGCCGACTCGACGATCACGAGCACGTCCCCCTTGCGGATCGGCTCGCCGACTTGCTTTTCGATGCGCCAGACCGTGCCGGCCACGCGGCTCGAAAGTTGAGCGCGGCGGGTGGCGTCGTAGTCGACCTCGCCGGTGGCCTGGATCTCCTCGACCATCGGCCGTTTGGCCACGACGGTCGTTCCTACCCCCGCCTTTTCGAGCGCTTCGCGCGACTTGAATTCGATGCGGTTGGGGAGCCGGGGGGCAGCCTCGGTCTTGGCGCCCACAGACGCCTTGGGCAAGGCTTCGGTGGCGGCAACCTCGTCCGCGGTGGATTCGGCCTGGGCATGGTCGGGCCCGCCGATCATCCGCCAGTGCGTGTGGTGGCCCCAGAAGCCGATGGCCAGCAACACCCCCATCGTCAAAACGCCTGAAAGATGGGTCTTCAGGCGGTCGGCGACGCCCAACAAGCGGGCACCCATGTTCAACTCCTAGGCACGTGATCCGTGGTTCGTCTGCCGTCGCCCCGTTGCCCGACTGCTCGGTGGTTGAGTCCGAAGTCTTATTTTGGCAATGAGTTGCCGTTTTCCATCACGGTCAAGAACGCTACGGCTGGGCCCGCTCCCTCGAAACCTACAAATTGGTAAGGCAGCTTTCGCGCCAATCCGCTAGCTAAGGGCTTGTGCTTCGCCTACGAACTATTTTACGGATCAGTTCGCGCAGCCCACCCGAGAAACTGAAGATTTCTTCAGGATCCCCCAAGTGGGTTAGGCCGATGCAAGAAGGCGTCGAGGGCGACTAAGTCGCTATTCAGCAACAGCTTGAAGGCAGCAAAGCCCCCGTTCGCCGGCGTTAGCTGTTGCCACAGCTACCCCACGGGCCGCTCGATCTCCGCTCGCAGCAGGGCGAAGGCGCGGACTTCTGCCGGGCCACCCGTTTTTTCCACCAGCGGCGCGAGCCGCAGTAGCTCTTCGGCGAGGTGGGACGCCGGCAACAAATGGCGCCGGGTCGCCAGAATCGCGGCCTCGACCACGGCGTGCTTTGCCCGATTGAGGCCGAAGAAGTCGCGCTGCCGCCCCCGATGAACGACTCGGACGTCGAGCGTCACCCGCTCGGTCGAGTCGTCGATGCGTTCCACCTCGAACGCGTACCAACGACAGGCCTCGACCAAGATCTGCCCCTTTCCGCCGGGCACAGGCCGGAGTTCCGGCCAGGGCTCAATTTGGCCGATGGCCGCCTGGGCCAACAGTTCCACATGGTCGGTGACGTGGAACACTCCGTGCCCCGTCTCGACGAGATTACGGTAGGTCTGCGACGTCGGGTACGGCCGCAACACGAGCCGCCGCATGTCGGGCTCGACGCGCGGCCCCATCGGCGCGAGGTTGACCTCGCCCGCGGCGTTTTCGCTCGTGACCAAGCCTTCGAGAATCATGACGCGGCGTCTCTAAGGCTGCGGTCTAGAACGTCACCGGAATCGTGGGCAGCGGCGCCTCGGCTTGCCGCGGCGGCGCCTGCTCGCTGCTCCAGTCCGGCAATTCGCCGACTGCCAGCCCGGCCGCCGCAAGAAAGTTGGCCACCAGGCGATAGCCCCGCTCGGTGAGGATCGATTCCGGGTGAAACTGCACGCCAAACCAAGGGCGAGCGCGATGCCGCAGCGCCATCACAACGCCGTCTTCGCTCCGCGCCGTGACTGCCAACGCGCTCGGCAAACTCGCCTCTTCGACGACCAGCGAATGGTAACGCCCCGCGCGAAACGGGCTCGGCAGACCGGCGAAAAGTTCGTCGCCCTCGTGAAACACCCGGCTGGCCCGGCCGTGCCGCGGTTCGGCCGCGCGCACTACCCGGCCCCCCAGCCCGGCCGCCAACGTCTGATGCCCCAGGCAAACTCCCAAGAGCGGCGTGTTGGGCGAGAGCGAACGGACTAGGTCGAGCGAGCAACCGGCCTCGGCGGGTCCGCAGGGTCCCGGAGAAATCACCACGGCTTGCGGCTCGAGCGCCGTCAGGTCTTCAACGCGGAGCGCATCGTTGCGAACTACGTGCGGCGTGTGCCCCAACCGCGCGAAGTACCGCGCCAGGTTGTGTACGAAGCTGTCATAGTTGTCGATCAGCAGAATCATGGCCGGCGCGCCGCAGTCACGGCAGGGTCTCGCAGCGAATCTCGAAG
Source organism: Pirellulales bacterium (assembly GCA_044221365.1). Taxonomy (GTDB): domain Bacteria; phylum Planctomycetota; class Planctomycetia; order Pirellulales; family JBGAPH01; genus JBGAPH01. Next base: position 26,847 of record JBGAPH010000057.1, on the reverse strand, counting down.
CCTGCCCGGAACACCTGGCCCGGGGCCAACAATTGCAACCCAGCGTCGATGCCGCGCTCGGTCAGCGAAAACGCGTCTGGCACGGTCGTGTAGGGTTCGATGCACACCGCCTGGCGATGGGGAGGCGTGTAAACCACGCATTCGCGGAAGACCGGATCGAACTCGATTACTACCCGGCGGCCGGCCGCAGCATCGACGATGCTCGCCGCGTGCCGCCCGCTGGTCGGCTCCAGGTCGCTGAGCACGTCGTCGAACTTCATCTCGCCGAAGTGCTGACCTTCGAGCAACTGCCGCGCGCCTTCGAGCGGCAGTTTGCGCCCTGTGGGCAGCATCTGCTCGAGTTCCCAGTAGCTCGCGGCCGGAACCGACACGATGCACTCATCGGCCTGGCTCGCCGCGCCCACCGGCAGGCGAAAATAGGGATGTGCGCCGAGGCCAAACGGCAACGGCCCTGCGCCCACGTTCTCGACCTCGAGCTCGAGTCTGAGGGAACTGCCGACGACCTGGTAGTCGGCCGCAAGCCGAAAGTCGGCCGGCCAATGAGCCAAGACGTCCTGGCCGAAGTCGGCCGCGCGAAACTCGCCCCGCACGCAGTTGGCCGACCGTTCGACCACGCGCCAGGGCCGGAAACAGGCGAAGCCGTGAATCGCGTTTCCCAGCGGGTCGCCGGGGGGCAAGGAATAATTCCGCCCCTGAAACTCGAAGCTCCTGCCCGCCAAACGGCCCGCGAAGGGAAACAGCAGGGGAATGCCGCTCGAGGTGGGCCGCGCGGCGCCCGTCTCGAAGCCCTCGGCCTTCCACAGGAGATCGCGGGTTTCTCCGCGATCGGTCACGTGGAACGACGCGCAGTTGAAGCCCAGAGCCGGGTACACCACGGCCCGGGCGCCCGACTCGGCATCGTGCAATACCACGACGTCGTCAGACATACAGGGTACTCCGCAGGATCGCAGCATTATCGTCCCATCGCGGCGGAGCGGCCGCACGGACGACCACTTTGCGGCGGGTCGAGCGGCGTTCGGCGGCGCGTGCCCGCTGCAATGTGCCAACCATCAACAGGATCACGAGCGCCAGCATCGCGGCGGCCCGCCACGCGGCCCGCGGCTCTGGCGGGCCGAAGGCCGCCGCGGCCAGCAGATGCAACAGTCCCAATGTCGCAAACAGGGCCACTCCAAAGAGGGCGGTCGCCAGCAAGTCGCCTCCCAGGAGCGCGCCCCGTCCCGCCGGCGAAAGTTGCGCGAGCACGACCATGCCCACGATCCATTGGAGCAACGTCGGCACGAGCGCGGTCCACGCGCCGATTCGCATGAGCGGATCGGGGCCAGGAAGCCCGCCGGTGTCGCGCACGGGTCGCTGCGTCGCCAATAGCGTCAGCCCCGCTCCGCTCACAGCAAAGGCGGCCAGCACATGGTGCACGAGCAGCGCCAGGACCAAGGGATCGAGCCGCAGCGTCTTGAGCTCGGCGCTCGACAGCACAGGCCCCGCCGGCTCGCCTCGCAACCCAACGAGCACGGCGAACAGCGGCGGAAAGTGGTAGAGCACGTTGGTGGATGCGGCGATTGCCAGCAGCCGCGCCCCCCACCGCCGTAGGGGGGCCCGAATTTCGACGGCCGGAACCAGGGCAAGGATCGCCACCACGCAAATGGCATAGAAGCCGAGTTCGGCCGCGGCAAAGCCGTAGCGCGAGGTCGGCAGCCGGCGAAGCGAAGCGGCGTATTCAGAGCCCAACTGCCAGTACAAGACGCCCGCCATCGCCAGCCCCAGCACGGCGCCGCCTATCAGAGCCAACAGCGCGCCCTGGGCCAAGCGTCGCGCGGCCCAGGTCAAACGCGCGTCCCCCGTGCGCACCGACCGCCATTCGAGGCCGGCGGCCAGCAGGGGCGCGGCCGCGGCGAAGTTGACGCAAATCAGATGCACCGCTTCGACCAGAACTTGCAGCAGGCTGATCACGGTCGTGCGGCTTGGGCGGCAGGAGTATGCGTGGGCGATCGGTCGGCGCTTGGGAGAGCCCGAAATTATAGGTCGAGTCCGCCGCCCCCACCACCGGCGTATCGAGCCTCGAGCCCCGACTAGTCCGCCCGCGTGACAGCCGCCGCATTAACCGGCGTCACGGTCCGCCGCTCGTCCGACTCCCACAGCAGCCGGCCGCTGATGGTGCGGTTGCGGCCCAAACGCTTTGCCTCGCGAAGCGCAAGATCGGCGCCGGCGAACATTTCTTCCGCGGTGGCCTCGAGCGGCAGCGCCACGCAGAGGCCTGCGCTCGCCGTCACGGTCGCGCCTAATTCGGCCGGCAGCTTTCGCAGCATCTCGAGCCGCACTCGGTCGACCGTGGCATACGCCGCCGCCGGATCGAGCCCCGTGAGCAACAGGCCAAATTCGTCCCCTCCCAACCGCGCCACCAAATCGCTCGCCCGCAAACTGCCCCGCAGCGCCGCTCCGGTGAGGCGCAGCAGGTCGTCGCCCGCTAAATGTCCCCGCGTGTCGTTGATGAGCTTGAGGTGATCGAGGTCGACGAGCGCCATGCCAATGGGTAGATCGGCCCGCCGCTGCGCCTGGCGGAAGAGGTCTCCCACGCGTTCGTCCCAGGCCCGCCGGTTGGGCAGCCCGGTGAGCGGATCGAGATGCGCCATCCGGGCCAACATGCGTTGGCGGCGTTCGCCGGCCGCCTGCTCGCGCCGCAGGCGCACCACCTCGGCCAAGAGGCGGCAGGTCTGTTGAATTTCGCGCGGAGTAGCGTCGCGGGGGAGCCGCGCCTCGGCCGGCAGATCGAGTTCGCCCACCACGATGCGGCCGACCTCCGCGGCCGACGGCTGGTTCCAGGCCTCGCCCACGTCGCAGGCGGCGAGCGCCACGATCAGATCGGCCGGGCCGCGCGCCGTGTCGGCCGCCACCCAAAAGCCAGCCGGTTCGAGCGCATCGCGCCAAACGGCGGCCATCTGGGGATCGGATCCCAGCAGCAACACAGAGGCCGTTCGTGGAACCGTCATCGAATGCAAGTATATCCCGCTCACGGGCCTTCCTGGCGATTCGCTGGCCGGGCAGCGCCCGTTGTGTCCGCCGGATCGACGGAAACGCTTGCCTGGCTTGCGAGTCCTAGTGTGGACGGCGCGTGCCCGGACTTCAAGCCGGGCATTGCGGCCGCTAGAATTTGTAGCGTCGAGGCGGCTGAACTGCCCACCCCACCGGGGGTTGGGTAGTATACCGCCCCTATTCAGCCCGGATGGCTCTTGGAAGGCATTGGCGATGAGCGCTTCGACTCTCGATGCGGTGAAGTCCACCACTTGGACGCGGCCCCACTTGCTGGGACTCGAGGGGCTTTCGGCTGATGAGTTGACGCTGATCCTCGACACCGCCGTCCGCCTTAAGGACGCCACCAGCGGCTGCACCGAAAAGGTGGCGCTGCTCACGGGACACACGATCGCCAACCTGTTCTTCGAGAACTCCACCCGCACGCGGCTCAGCTTTTCGCTCGCCGCGCGCCGGCTGGGGGCCGACGTCGTCGATTTCTCGGCCGGCACCAGCAGCGTGTCGAAGGGAGAGAGCTTCATCGACACGGCGCGAAACATTCAGGCGATGAACGTAGACGCCATGGTCGTGCGCCACAGCACGCCTGGCACGCCGCATCTGCTCGCCCAGAACCTGCGGGCGCACGTCATCAACGCGGGCGATGGCCCGCACGAGCATCCCACGCAGGGCCTGCTCGACATCCTCACGATCCGCGAGCGCCTGGGGCGCATCGCCGGGCTCACGGTGGCCCTCGTGGGGGACATCGCCCACAGCCGCACCGCCCGCTCGAACATCTGGGGGCTCCGCCAACTGGGGGCGCACGTCATCGTGTGCGGCCCGGCGACGCTCGTTTCACGGCGTTGGGCGGAGCTCGGCGTGGAAGTGGCCCACGATCTCGACGCCATCCTGCCCCGCTGCGACGTGCTCAACCTGCTCCGCATTCAGTTCGAGCGGCAATCGACGCGCCCCTTCCCCTCGGTCCGCGAGTACGCCTTGCTCTACGCCATGAACCGCGAACGGCTGGCCCGCGCCAAGAACGATCTGCTGGTGCTTGCCCCCGGCCCGATCAACCGGGGCGTGGAAGTCACGCCGGAGGTGGCCGACGGACCGCACTCGGCGATCCTCGAGCAGGTGACCAACGGCCTGGCGGTGCGCATGGCCGTGCTCTGGTTGCTCTGCGGGCGGACGGAGTAGCGGCGCGAGCTACTGCCGGCGGGCCGACGACTGCGGCACGCGCACGTCGAGCCCGCGAATTCCGGTGACCTGCAGTTGTTGCGTGGATGGGGAGAATTGAATGTGCCGTGCAGCCGTTTCCGTGTGCGGCGCACCGGGGCGGGGTTCGTGCCATAGCCGCGCGTCGCTACGGCCGTTCCCTTCCAGTACGATCAGGTCCTTGGCCTGGGTGAACGTCAACCGGTGAGCCCAGGCACGAAACTTCTGGCCGTCGATATACGTGTTGTCGGTCGCGACCAGTTCGAAGTTGCCGCGTTCGGAGGCCGGCAACCCCGAACCGCGCGTGTCGATTACCGTGAGTTCGTTGCACTTGAGCTGGTAGTCGCGCGGGCCAAGACCCTCGGGGCGATTCGGATCGATGGTCGCCTCCCACGTCGGCACCGGTCCGTAGGTGCAAAGGACGTTATCGGTGAAGGTCAGCTCGCGCCGATGGAGATCGCCGGCGGCCTGGCGTTGATAGTCGACGTGCAAGTAGGTCAGTTCGTCGCCTGAGGGGGGCGGGGGCGCTTGTGGATTCTGACCGAAATTTGCTGGCGGCGCGCCGCGGCGAACGCTCGTCAGCCAGCCGGGGCCAACGATCCGCACCTGCCCGGTGCCGCGATGCAAGCTCATCTCCTGAGCGTTCATGCGTTCGATCGAGGTTAGACCCTCGGGCCCTTCGCTGCGGTTCTCAGCGTACACGCCGAGCCGACACGCCAACTGCTCGGGCGCGGGGCGCTGCTCCTCGAGCTTGCCGCCGAAGACGATCTTGCGATCCATCGTCACCTCGAGCACGCCGGCGTGAAGCTGCTGCGCGCGGCTGCGGGCGACCACCAGCTTGTCGCAGTAGAACCTCAGCCCATCGAAGTCCATGCGCCCCTGCCAGTCCACCGACAACACATCGGGCACCGCCAACGGCCGTCCTTCCAAGTCCTGCACGAGCGGCAATTTGAGCGTGCCGGGGCCATCGATCCAGAGCCGGTTCTGCCCGCGGTCGAGCTCGATCGCTTGGCCGTCGAGCGAAAGCCCCCGCGCCTCGACGTGCCCTGGTTGACCGACCACTTTAACGTGCGTGTTGGGCAGGTGGGCGCGGGCCACGAACAGAGCGTCTCCCTCGGCCACGAGGGGCTTGTCCTCGGGCGCCGCGGTGCGGATTTCGGCAAAGCGCGCGGCGCCTTCGACCGACACATCCGACAACTGCGGCCGCTCGCCGCTCGAGATCATCCGCAAGCGAATGAGCTTGCCTTCGACGTCGAACTTGCGCTCTGGAGGCGCTGCGACGGGCACTTCTGCCTGTGGCGGTTGGGGCGACTCCGGCGGCAGTTCGACGATGCTGGGCTGCACGGACGAAACGTCGGCCGGCTGGTTCTCGTCCTGGGGACTATGGACCACCTGCCGGATCGACGTTTCTTGCCGTGTCCGCTGACCAGCCACGCGCAGCGCCGGCGTACGCAGTCCCGAGCGGGCCACGGGCTTCGCCGCGGGATTCTCGAACCACACCTCGAGCCGCTCAGTGCGTCCCGAGAGCATCGGGTGCTCAATGTCTACTGCGCCGAGCGCGACCAGATGGTCCGGCTGGATCTGCCCCGAAACGGGCCCCGCCGGCGACGGCGCCGCGCCCTCGGCCCGTGGAGGCGCCGGGGTTTGATTGAGCCACAGCCAAATCTCTTCCGACGACAGCCGAGCCAACGGCCCGTTGCTCGCCACGGCTTGCCCTTGGATGAGCACGCGCTGCCACTGTCCATCCGGCTCGATGCGCAACTGACGCGTCCACTCGAGGTGGAAGACTTGGTCGGACCGGTCGGCGTTTCCGCGCATGCGGGCGTTGCCGGGGCCAAGCGCCGTCACCAGGCCAATGCCGCCCGAGCCGCTCGAGGTCCACTCGAGCTGAGGCACCTGGATCTCGGTGTTGTCGCGCCGCAACGTCACACGGTTCTGGTCCTGCATCGTGAGTTTGCCGCCGGGCACGTCGTACGTCAGCGTCTGGCAGCGCGCCTCGGAGTTGTTTTGCGCCGAGCGCACCACCACGGGGTTGCCCTGGGCGGAGATCGTGCGGATTTCCAGCCGCGACAGCCGGTTGGGGTCGGCCGACTCAGCCGGCGGCCCATACTCGTTGGGGCGCCCGAACTGCAGCGTGAGCGTTTCCGCGGCCAACGTGTCGCCCGGGCCGTTGGGGTTCAGCCGCACGACGTCGACCCGATCTTCGAAGGTGGCCGTGAGATTGGTGGTGTCGAAGCGAAACAGCCCTTGGCAGGTAACCTCGACCGGCGGTTGCGCGCCGTCAGGCGTTGCCGAAGCCAATCCCGCCAAGGCGGGCGCTCCGCTCCGCCCGCGCCCCGGCAACTCCATGCGCAAATGAACCTCGCGGGCGAGTTGGAAGGACTCGATGCCCCGGTAGCGCAGCCCATCTTTCTTTCCCGAGTCATCGGGCTGCAGGCGAATCGTCAGATCGCGGCCGCGGCCGCGGTTCTTGCCGAGGCGAAACTCCACAGGCTGCGAAGTCAGGATGCGGTCGTTGCGCAATTGCACGTCGTGCGTCCGCACGAACAGTTCCTCGGGATCGCCGTCGCGGCTCACGCGCCCACGGATTTGCAGTTCGCCTTCGAAACGGCCGCCGACCAGCCGGCCTACCCGTACTTGGCGCAAATCGAACGGCTGATCGAATTGCAGCACCGCCATCGGCGACTGAAGGATCACCACCCGTTCGTTCGGCACGGGTTTTTCGGCAGTCTCGGCGTCGGGCAAGAACACGACGGTGCAAGGGCGCAGCATCACGGAGCCGTCGGCCTGATTCTCGTAGTCCTGCACGAGCAGGATGGCCTGGTCGCTCTCGAGGATTTTAGGGTTCTTGAGCTCCCAGCTCCCCGGCGGGAAGTAGTGCCCCAGTCGCGCGGTAAGGTCCAGCGGAGGAGCGATCGCAGGCGCCGTCGCCACATGCGGACTGGGGCCCTTGGCGGGCGGTTCGATCCAGGGCACCACGAGGAGCGCATAAACCCAGTAGGTCGCGACGAGCACGGCCAGCGTCGCCGCGGCGCGGGTGACTTGCACCCAGCGCCCCGTGCCGGCGGAGAGTTGCGCCTGCCGCCAGAGCGGCGCCCAGCGGGCGGCCCACTTGTCGAGGCTCGGTTTGCTCACCGGTGCAGGCATGGCGCGATCAGGTCTCGTAGTGCCGGAGCAGTTCGTCCCACCGACGCTGCGTGCGCAAGATCAACTCGAGCGCTTCGCGGACCGCGCCTTCGCCACCGGGCAGGCGGGTTACATGATGGGCCGCCTCGCGCACCTCGGCCGTGGCGTTGGCCACGGCCACCCCCAGGCCGGCCCAACGAATGACCGGCAAATCCGGCAGATCGTCGCCGATGTAGCAGACTTGTTCAGGCGTGAAGCCCAATTCCGCGACGAGTTGTCGCACCGCGGGCAACTTCTTGTCGATGCCCTGACGCACAAGTTCAATGCCCAGTTCGGCGCACCGCACCATGACGATGTGGGAGTTGCGGCTCGTCACCACTCCGAATCTCAGGCCTGCCCGTTGCCACAGACGAATGCCTAGCCCATCGTGAATGTGGAACCGCTTGGTTTCGATGCCCTGGTTGTCGTAGACCACGCCGCCATCGGTGAGTACGCCGTCGACATCGGACAGGACGAGCCGCACGGCTTGCAGGCGGTCTTCAAGTGTGTTCGTCATCTTGGGAAGGCGCTCGAGCCAGTCGAAAAGGGAACCTACCGGTGCAATGTGAGTGTGGGAGCGGCGGAGCGCTCATCGTCCGCCGTTGCCGGGAGCGGAGCGCCGGCCGACACGAGATCCGTGATGTCGAGCAACCCGAGCGGGCGGCCCGCATCGTCGATCACCGGCAACTCGCTGAACTTGCGCTCGGCCAGAATGGCGAGCGCGTCTTGCAACATGCTGCCGGCGGGAACCGTGCAGGGACGCCGCGTCATGACTTCGTGAATCGGCCGATCGAGCGCAGCGTCGCGACGCCGCTCGAACAAGCGGGCGAGATCGCTGTCGGTAAACAGCCCCGCCAGCAGCCCCGCTTCGTCGATCAGCAGAATGGCGCCGCTGCGGCGGCCGCCCTGCTGGTGACCGGCCAGCACCTGCCGCACGGTAAGTGCATCGCGCGCCGCTCGGCACTCGGCTAACGGCCGCATGGCTTCTTCCACGCGCATCAACTTGCGTCCCAGGCTGCCGGCTGGATGAAATCGAGCAAAGTCGGCCGGACCAAAGCCCCGCAGCCGACTGACCACCAGCGCGAGGGCGTCGCCGACTGCGGCCATCACCGTGGTGCTGGTGCTCGGCGCGAGGCCGAGCGCGCAGGCCTCTTGCAGCGGCCCCATTTCGAGCACCACCCGTGCGGCCTTGCCCAGCGTGCTGCTCCGTTTGCCCGTGATCGCTACGAGTCCCGCGGAAAACCGCACGAGCGAGGGCAACACGCGGGTGAGCTCTTCGGTCTCGCCGCTCTGCGAGAGCGCGAGCACGATGTCGTCGGCGCCAACCTTGCCTAGGTCGCCATGCACCGCCTCGCCGGGATGCAAGAAATGGGCGCGGGCGCCCGTGGACGAAAGCGTGGCAGTGATCTTCTGGCCAATGAGCCCCGCCTTGCCCATGCCGGTGACGATCACGCTGCCGGAGCAGCGCTGCACGAGATCGACCGCCATGCAGAAGGAGTTGTCGAGCCGCTGGGCGACCTTGAACAAGGCCTGCCCTTCGATTTGCAGAATTTCGCGGGCGTAGCGCAACTGGTCTGCAGCGGAAAAGCTTTGCGACGTGCTGGACGCTGTGCTCACGGGGCCCTCCTTGACCTGTCGGGAGCTGATACGGGGCGCCGCGAATCGGTAGAGCGCGGCGGGGGATTCTAGCCGCAGAGTTGGGTTTGCGCCAACGTGGGCGTTTGCCCAAGCGCTCCACGGCTTCTCGCCCTCGAACGATGACGACCTGCCGAACCCAATGCAGTTGGCATGCCATTCGCTTTTGGGCCGGCCGCGTTCGCTGCGGGCTTGCCGCGCTGGGAAGCGAAAATCGCCGTCAGGCCTTGCTCTGCTTGGAGTTGAGTCTGTCGGCGGCCAATCGCGAACGAAAATAGGCCGCGATTGGAATTGTAAGAATTGCAGGGTCTGGTCATGATGTGGCCCGTTCAAGCCCCACAACCGAGAGACCGATCCCAGCGCTCGCCTGTTCCACTCTCGAAGTTTTCGCCGGCAGGAGGCCGGCCAACGCGTCGAGAGCCGGCGAGCGTCGGTCCGCACGATCGCGGCGACAGGGACGTTGCCAGCGGCGCTATGGGCCTCTGCCCGCTCGCGCCAGCGCCACGTTCGCTCGTCGCCGCAGCCCGTCCGCGCGTCGGGAAGACGCCGCGGTTGCTCTCATCCATTCCAGTCCAAGGAGGGACGCCATGGTCGCCTGGCCGTTGCTTGCCGTTGCGCTTCTGACCCAGGCCGCGCCCGACACGGTGCTGCTCGACTTCTACTCCGATAGCTGCGCGCCCTGCCGCATGATGGATCCGCTGGTGGCCCAGCTCGTGGCCCGCGGCTATCCCGTGCGCAAGGTCAACGTGGCGAACGAGCCGCAGCTCGCGGCGCAGTTCAACGTCGACGCCGTGCCCTGCTTCGTCATGCTTTGCAACGGCCGCGAGATCGATCGCGTGCGCGGCGCCACAAGCCAAGACCGACTCAAGCAGATGCTCGACCGCGCCGTGGCTCAGCTTTCGAACCAACCAGCCGGGCGCAGCCCCACCGGCGTGCCCGATGTACGTGCGCTGGCGCAGTCACCGGACCCAATGCCCCCTTCCGACCCGTTTGGCGGGCCGAGCCCGGCAGCCGCCGTGCCGGCGACGACGCCTCAAGTGCGGCCGGCGGCGACTGGCGCCCCGCCGGAGAGCCCGCAGCTTGCGCCGCGGCTGGTCGGCGCGACGGTGCGGCTCAGCGTGGAAGACGCGAAGGGACAGTCGCTGGGCTCAGGCACGATTGTCGACGCCCAAGGGGGCGCGGCCCTCGTGCTCACCTGCGGCCATATCTTTCGTGAATCACAGGGCCGCGGACCGATCAAGGTGCTCGTGAACGGCGGGAGCGGCCCGCGCGAACTTCCCGGCAAGTTGTTGTCCCATTCCGAAGAGCCCGATTTGGCGCTCGTCGTCGTGGAATCGGTGGGGGCCGTGCAGCCGGTGCGCATCGCCGGCGCCGGATACCGACCGGCCAACGGAGACACCGTGTTTACAGCCGGCTGCGATTTCGGGCGGCCCGCCACCTCGGCGGCGACGAAAGTCACCGCCATCGACAAGTACTTGGGCCCGGCGAACGTTGAAGTCGCTGGCGAACCGGTTCAAGGGCGCAGCGGCGGCGGCCTGTTCAATGCCCGCGGCGAACTGATCGGCGTCTGCAATGCGGCCGACCCGGCCGCCCGCGAGGGCATGTACGCCGGACTGAGCTCGATCCACGACATGCTCACGAAGAACCAGTTGGCCAGCCTCTTCGCGGGTCCAGGCGGGTCGGACCTGGCCGCTGCGGCTGGCTCGCGCGCCGCCGCGCCGCGCGGACTGGCGGCCGGCATCCAGCCGGGCGACATGTTTGCCAACGTCCGTGAAGAAACGCTGGAACAGCTTCAGCAGGAAACGGGCGCCGAGGTGATCTGCATCGTGCGACCGAGCGGCCAAGCGAAAAGCGAAATCGTGGTGCTCGATCGCCCGTCGCAGGGCTTCTTGCAGCTCCTCTCGAGCGAAGGCCGGCGCCAGCCGCGCGGACAACTCACGTCGTATAACGTCGTCCGCACACCGATCGCCGCCGACGCGACCCAGTCGGCCGAGTCTCAGGACGGCTGGCGGTCGCATCAGCCACGGTAAGCGAACCGGACAAATCGTCTTCCAGCGGGGACCGCGCGGTCACAATCGCTCGGTCCCCATTTTGTTGCGCGGCGCGAGCCGAGTTCGCTGGGCTAGCGGGCCGTGAAGAAGCGGGCATCGGAACCGCCGGGACCGATTTGCAACTGGACGCGGCGCGAACAGCGGGGACAGTGGCCAACGTAGGCCGTTTCCTCGCGGTTCACGTAGATTCGCGTGTACACGTCGCAACAGGCGAAGTGCATGCCGATGAACCGGCGGCGCGGCGGCGCAGTTGCCGCGGGGCTGGGTTCGCTGGAGAAATCGATCTGTTCGCCCGGCATGGCGGCGCCGTTGGCAAAAGGGTCTGAACGCCCGTCTCCGTAAGAGTCGGTCGACCGGGGGGCCATAGCTTAGAAGGTGCGGAGCGACTTGGCCTAGCCGGGTTTTTCGGTGCAAACGGCCCTTCCGCGGCAAGTGCGGAGGCCTCGATTCTCAGCTCTCTGCGTTCCCTGCGGCTAGACCCACCCCCGGCCTGCGCTCTACAACGTGCGAATCGGCGGCGTACCAGCGGCGGAGATCTGGCCATGAAAGTGGGAGTTGTGGGAGCGGGCTTCGTGGGCTCGACGGCCGCCTATGCCCTGGTGCAGCAGGGGATCGGCCGCGAGATCGTGCTCGTCGACAAGAACGTTGAGCGTGCGGCAGCCGAGGCCAATGATCTGCTGCACGCCGTGCCGTTTACGCATCCCATGCGCGTGCGCGCCGGCGACTACGCCGACCTGGCCGGCGCGCGGGCCGTGGTGCTGGCGGCCGGCGCCAATCAGCGGCCCGGCGAAACGCGGCTGCAACTGCTGGGACGCAATGCGGCGGTGTTCCGCGAGATCGTGCCGCAGATCCTGCGCGCGGCGCCCGAAACGACCTTGATCGTGGCCACGAATCCAGTCGACGTGATGACCCACGTGGCGGTCCAAATCGGCAATGAGCTCGGCGTGCCGCGCGGCCGCATCTTCGGCTCCGGCACAACGCTCGACACGGCGCGATTTCGCGCGCTGCTGAGCCACGAGCTTGGAGTCGACGCCCACCACGTCCACGCCTATGTCGTCGGCGAGCATGGCGACAGCGAGGTGCTGGCCTGGTCGCAGGTGACCGTGGCGGGCATGGGGCTCGACGAGTTCGCCGGCGTCGTCGGTAAGCGAGTTGAGCCTGGAACACGGCAGGAGATCGACCAAAACGTGCGGCGGGCGGCGTATCAGATCATCGCCGGCAAGGGGGCCACCTACTACGGAATCGGCGCGGCGCTTGCCCGCATCGTGCGGGTCGTGCTGCACGATCAGCGGGCCGTGCTCACCGTCTGTTCGGTCCATGCCGACGTGCAAGGCGTGCCCAACGTCACCCTCGCGCTGCCACAGCTCGTGGGAGGTCACGGCGTACTGGCCTGTTTTCCCCAACCGCTGGCCGACGAGGAAGCGGCCGCCTTGCGCGCGAGCGCCGCAACGATTCGCGCGGCGACCGACACCCTCTAGTTCGCCGCCGGTGCGGCCGCAGCGCTGCGCAGCGCCTCGAGCAAGCCCAGCGTCTGCAGGCCTCCGCCGCAACAGATTATCTGTGCTGGCTGAACGCACCGAACTTGCGTGGCGAAATAACTGAGCGAGCGCTGCACCTCGGAGAGCAGGCTCTCGAACACCGGCTGCCACGCCGCGGCGACGGCGGCGAACCGCTCGGCGCGGTGCGGCTGCCGCTTGATCCGCTCGGCCCGTTCTTGGGTCAGCTTGAGACTGCGAACCAGCGCTCGCGTGAAGTGGTGGCCGCCGGTCGGGATGCTGCGCGGCCACAGGCCGCCGGAATGACTGACGACCAGGTCGGTCGACTCCGCGCCGATTTCGAGCACGACAACGGCTTCACTGCTCGGCCCGCGTTCATAGGCGAACAGGTTGTGCAGCGCCACACTATTGCTCTGCAGGATGTGTACAGGCACGCCGGCCGCCGCAAACGGCGCGCACTGCCGCGTAATGAGCGCCGTCTTGGCGGCGAAGATCGTCGCCTCGTGTTCGCTGATCTGACCGTCTTCCTGCTCACGCCCCGCCGCCAGGTGGTAGTCCCACAAAACGTGGTCGAGCGGAAAGGGAATTTGCTGGGCCGCCTCGAACCGCAACAACTCGGCCACTTTGCCGGGCGAGACGGGGGGCAAGCGGACGCTGCGCAGCAACGTCTCGGGACTGGCCAAACTCGCGCAGAAGAACTCCTCACGGATGTCGATGCCGGCGGACTCGACCAACAACGCGAGCGCCTCGGACATCACACGTTCACGATCGGGGTCGTCAGCCGCCAAGAGCCGAGGATATTCCAAACAATGGCAGGCATCGACGATTGCCTGGTCATTCGCCTCGTCGTAGGTGAGCCGCACGGCCTTGAGCGCGGCGTTCCCGAGATCGACGCCCCAGGCAGATTCGGCGGATTCTCGCGGCGCGCCGCGCGAAAACAAGGTCAGCCGTTTCGGCTTCTCGCGCGGCGCCAAGTTCGTGCGCACCGCCGCCTGGCCAATGCCTTGCAGGGCCAAGCCGAGTGCGACCGCCACACGGCCGCGCTGGGCCTGAAGCTCGCCGGCCAGCGCTTCGTCAGACCCAATGATGCGGCGCAGGCGGCCCAGCGGCGCAAGGTCGAGCCCGAACCGAGGCGCGGGTCCCGGCGGGGCTGCCCAGAGCGGTGGCAAGCGTTTGCCCCCCGCTTCGCGAAGCTCGGTCACCCGCCGCTGCGCCCCCAGGGCGTGAGGCTGGAGCTTGAGCAACCTTTCCGCGAGCGGGAGGTGGCTCTCGTGGGCAGCGATCCTTTGTGCGAGCAAGCCCGACAGGGCCGAAACCTCCTGCTCACGCACCTGGCACTGCTCGAGCAACTCGCGGATCGCCGGGGTACGGGCCTGCTCGGCGATCTGCTCGAGCCGCTCCACGGCCCCCCGATAGTCGTGCCCGAGAGCCCGCTCGCGCGCCGCCTTGGCCAAAGCCGTCGCCGCCTGTTGCGCCGATTGCTCGCGCGTGGCCAACAACTTGCCGCGGAGCCGCTGAGCCGATTCGAAGGCCGGCCGCAATTCGAGCAGCCGGTCGACCCTGGGCAGCAGGTTGGCCGTCTGTCCGGCTTGCACGGCGGCACGGATTTCGGCCGAGAGGGCCGCGACTTCACGGCGGCGCCCCTCAACTTCCGCGAGCAGCTCTTGAGTTGCGGAAGTGGCGACCACCGGAGCGATCGAACGCAGCAAGTCGGCCGCCCGATCGTCGTCCCCGTTCGCTGCAGCGGTGCGGGCTTGGGCCAGCGTCTCGTTCCGCGCCGCGACCAGGGCCGCCAGCTTGGTTTCCACTTGGTCCAGGGCTCGCCGCGCCCGGTCGGCCAACGGGCGCAGGCGAGGATGCGTTTGGGCAGCTAGTTCTTCGAGCGCGGGCTGCGCCTCGAGAAGCTGATTGTGGCGGAGCAGTCGCTGGACCTGTTGTTCCTTCTGGGCCAGCTCAGCCACACGGTCCTGCAGCATGGCGGCCAGTTGCACGCCACAGGTTCCGCAGAATTTCTCCCAGGCGCCGGCAGTGGCGCCGCAGCCCAAACACGGTTCCCAGAGTCCCGCCCCGCAGCCGCCGCAGAACTCGCGTTCGAGGGCGTTGTCCCAGCCGCACTGCGGACAAGCGGCCCCCCCCCTTCGCCCCAATGGCGGCCCCGCACGAACCGCCGCGGCCGTCTCCGGGAGCCTCATCTTGGCGCCGAACTGCTGATCGTATTGCGCCTTGGCCACCGGATCGAGCAGCGCGACCTTAGCGTCGGTGATCTCCTCCATGAGCTGCAAACAGAGGTCGCGGTGCGCGGTGTTCTGGTGCGCCTTCAGGTACGTGAGCTGGCGCGTGGCGGCTTCCCGAATGACATCGAGGTCGCTCTCGAGCGGTTCGAGACCGAGCAACCGATAGTGGTTCACCGGCCGCTGTTTGTCACGAATGCCCAGCCAGCGATGATACGGATCGAAGGACTCCGCCATAGTAAGCGTCATCGCCGGGCCGTCGCTGGGAATCGGGGAAGCGAGCGGAAGCAGTTCGCGCCGCGCGGCGCAGCAGCGTCAGTCATGGCGCGGGTCGTTCGCCTGGACGATGAGAATCTCGACCACCAACCGCTCCTCCGGGGCCTTGGCCGCCGCCCGCACGTAGACGGTGCCGGTGACCATGACGTCGATCGAAGTGCAAAGCCCGCTGGCCGAGTCGCGCTCGAACTGGTCGAGCCACTTCCCGCGTTCCAGGTACCGGCTGATCGACTCGGTGAGTTGCCGCCTGTAGTAGCCGTGAACCGCGCTGAACCGCCCTTTGGCGTCGATCCGCAGATAGTGGACCACGAGCGGGCTGATGGGCGTGCCTGGCAGGCGGTCAGCCAGGTCTTGCGGCCATTCGAGGTGATATTCGGCGCGGACCTCGGCGTCCTTGTGCAGCGGAAAAGGGACGCCGCGAACTCGTTGGCCGGCGGCGATGGCAGGCGCGGTGTCCGGGTCTTCCTCCTCGAGATCGGCCCCGAACGACGGGCTTTCGGAGTCGTCGAGCTCAGCGGGCGGGTCTTGAGCGGCGGACGCGCCGCCCGCGTCCATGTCGTCGGCCCCTTCCCCCCCGGCGATGTCGGAGAACGACGTCGCAGGCAGCGGCTTGGCTTGCGCCGCCGCATGGAAGCGGCGATTGAAGTCCATCGCCAGCTCGGCTGAGAGTTTGGTCAATTCGAATTTCGCCGTACGCTCGGCCGCCTTGGCTTGGACCGCGGGATTGACCTTGGCCCGCGTGGTCCGCCCTCGCCGGGCCACGACGCGCCGCGAGCGCTTGCTCGGCTTCAAGTCTTCCTCGAAGCGCGGCAGGCTCTTGAGCGCGATCAGCATCGCCGGGTCGCGGATCGCTTTGAGATCGTTCCCAGTGCCGCCGGTTACGCGCGCCCGGCCCTCTTCCCAACGCCGCTCGAGCGCGCGGAACAGTTCCTGCCGCACCGTGTCGACCGGCAAGCTCATGGCGCACAACACCACGTCGCTTTCCTTCGACAAATCTTCGCTGGCGGCCAGGCGCCGCGCGAGCGCTTCGCCGCAGCCAGGCGTCCAGAGTTGGCGAGCCACCGACAGCGCTGCGCGGTCGCGGCTCAGCTCGGAGGTTGGCGCGCCGACCGCCAGCGACACGAGCTGTGTGCCGGCGCCGTCGGCAGGAGCGAGGCCCATGAGGTCGCTCAGCGCTTGGGCGGAATAGAGCTGCACGCGGCGCTCATAGCTGGCGCGGGCTGCAGCGTCTCCTAGAGCAGCTCGGTACAGAATCAGACCTGCCCGCAGATTCTCAACTTCCGGCCCGCCGACCAGGTTCTGCAGTTCCCGCGACCGCTCGGGGGGCAAATTGGCCGCTGCCACGAGCGCAGCCAGCCGGGCTCGCAAGTCCGCCGAGGCGCTCAGGCCGAGCGCGCGAACAACATCCCGGAAGACCACCTCGGCCGTGTGATCGGGGTAGCCCGCCGCACGAAACTTTTCGGGCGTCTCCACCACTCGGAGCAACAACTGGTTGTGCTCCGCGCAAGGGTGCTTAGCGAGCGCGGTGAGCGTGTGCCCCAGCAGCGCCCGTTGGTCGACGTCGGCCGGCAGCTTGCCGAGCAGCGCTTTGCTGAGCGCTTGTTCGGCGGCGGTGCTGCGATTGCTCGCGAGCGCCTCGAGCACGACGGGGACTAACGCCGGAAATGCCTGGGCGCTTGCGACCGTGGGAGCCACATCCGCCTCGGGATCGATCAGGACCGGGCGCTCCGGTTCCGTCGGCTTGAACTCGAGCAACTCGGCGAACAACTGGCCGGCGCCCACATCGCCGGGGCTTGTTTCCGCCAACCAGGCGACGGCGCGAAGCAAGGCCGGATCGCGCTCGGTTCGCGCAGTGCGGAAGTCGGCCGGCTGCCACTTGGTGACGTCGCGCGGACGAACCCTTGGTTCTGGCGGCGGCTGCCAGTCGGGGGGCGCGGTGGCCGCAGGCTCATCGGTCTGCCCGCTCACGGCCGCTGCCTGCGCCGCCGTCTTGTTTGCCATGCTCGCCGCGGCCTTGGGGGGCGGAGTGGGCGCAGGACGAGGCGCTGCAGGTTGGACCGTGGCGGGAAGTGGGCTGGCCTTGCTCTTCGCGGCGGCGGGGGCAGCCGCCGCCAAGATCGGCTTGGCGGTGGGCGACGACGTCTTCTCTTCCTCAGCCGGAAGGGAAGGCCGCGGCATCGCCTGGCGAGGGCCGCGGCTGCCGCACCCAGCCAGCACGACGATTACCAAGCAACTCAGCCACCCGGCGCGGAGCGGAAGAGCGCGCGCCGTTCCCCGATCTGCACTCGTTGGCGACACAACCTGGGCAGGTTCCATCCACATGCTCACGAACCGGCGGCCCTCTTCCCGAAGGCAAGGGAAAATTCTGGAATCCGCCAATCCTAAGAGGGAATGATGAGAGAAAGGTCATGAGAGCGCAAGAGTTTCGTGAGCTCGCCGCCGTCGCAAGTCACCCCAACGGCCTAGTCTTCCCTGCCGCCGGGGTAGGATGCCTCGGCTCCCCTTGCCTTTCCCCCGCCCCCTCCGCCCGATAGACTTTGGCAGCGGGCGGCGACAACTGCCGCCGCATGGTGGGCAACTTGGCCAAGGCGACCTAACCCAGCGTGGCAAAAGACATTAGCGACATCTTGAGCGGCTGGGACTACACGCCCGACAATGTGTCGGTGCGGATCGTTCCTGGGGCCGATGGACGCGAGAAGATACAGATTCGGCTGGACCTCGGCCTGTTGCAGATGGAGTTCGACGGCCGGCCCGACGGCCAGCGAATCGACGGCCACGAGTCGTGGCTCGACTACTATCTCGCGCGTCAGAAGGAACACGACGCCGCCCATCCCGACGGCGCCGGCTTTCAGCTCCAGTCCGAAGACTGCGCCCGCCTGCTCCGCGAGGGGATGCAGTATTACCACCGCTACCTGAGCTTCTGGCATCTCGGGCGATACGAATTGTGCGCCCGCGACACCGCCCGCAATTTGCGGCTGTTCTCGTTCGTGAAGGAGTGCGCCCGGCACGAGCGCGACCGCTTGCAGTTCGACCAGTGGCGCCCCTACGTGACGATGATGCACACGCGGGCCGTGGCCACGCCGCTGCTCGAGTTGCGCGAACTCGGCGCGGCGCTGGGCGCCATCGACGCCGGCATTCAGGCCATCGAGCGGTTTCTCGAAGAATACAATCAGACGCAGCGTTCCTCTGAATGCGCCGAACTGCAGCAGCTCAAGCAATGGCGCGACGAGATCTCGGCAAATCAACCGCAGCTTCCCCCCCCGCCCAAGAGCGGGCTCGAACAGCTCCGGGCCGATTTAGAAGCGGCGATCGCCGAAGAGCGCTTCGAGGACGCCGCGCGAATTCGTGACGACATTCGCCGGCACGAGGCGGACCTGCCCCGCGAGCAGCCCCGCGGCTAACCTCAGCGCCCGCGGATCACGAGGACGAGGACCTTTCCCGGCCCATGCACTCCGGTGGTGAGCTGCAACTCGATGTCGCCGGTCTTGCTGGGGCCGGTGATCAGCACCAAATTGCTCGGCAGTTCCGTGCGCTGATCGCCGCGGTCGGCGTCTCTGGCGAGCGGCCAGCGTAAGCTGGCTGACGAAACGCCAGCCACGCTTGTCTCTACGGTTGGTGCGTCTGCGCGTTGCTTGACACGCCCTACGGAGCTATTGGCGTGGTCGAGGGACGCGAAGAGGTCGAAGAGGTCTGGCAGGATCTGGCTCTCGGCGACGATCGCCACATGCACCGGCGGCAGTAGGCTGGCCACGCGCTCGCGCCCCGGCTCGGCCGCCATGACGAGCGTGCCCGTTTCGGCAATCGCGGCGGCCACGCTCGTGATCCCGATTCCGGCGGCAAGGATCGCCCGCCGTCGCGCGCTTGCCTCGAGCCCGGCCAGGCGCTCGAAGTCAAACGGCTCAACGTTGTGGGCGGCCAACAATTCCGTGAGTTCGAGTTGTTCGAGCAGCGGATGCCGCCAGCAAAGGGCTGAGGTCGGCTGCAGATTGTCGAGCAGTTCCGCCAGCGCCACGCGGGCAGCTTCGAGACTCTCGACAACGACCGCCGTGCCGCCCACGCCAACTACTTCCTCGGCCAGGCGACAACAGAGATCGGCGCCGCCTCCCACGTAGCCCACCGAGTCCGGCAGCCCCGTCCGCACATGGGCCCGATGCGCCTGTCCAGCGCGGGCCGCCTGGCGCACCCGTTCGAAAAAGGCCTCACGCTTCATGCCTGTCCCTCCCGTCGCCACCAGTCGCGGAAGCGCTCGGGGGCGGGCGCCGGAAAGTCGCGCGTGTCGGTCCAGCCCCGCAGGCCCCCTGGCAACCGCCGCAGCCAACCGTTGGGAACAAACCGCCCCAACAGACGCGTCGACAGCCAGGTCGCCAGGTTGAACAGCCGCGGACTGCGCATCAACCGCGCCCAGGCCTTGTAGGCCCACGCTTCCACGCGCCCGAGCTCGCCAGGCTGCTCGTGCAGTTGCTCGCGCAGCTTCACCAGCATTTCCGGAATGGCGATCTTCACGGGGCATGCCGCCTGGCAAGCGCCGCAGAGGCTGGAGGCGTGCGGCAAATGCTTGTTGGCGGCCAGACCGTCGTAGAGGGGAGTGAGCACCGCCCCGATGGGTCCGGCGTACACCCCTCCGTAGCTATGGCCGCCCACCGAACGATAGATAGGGCAGGCGTTGAGGCAGGCGCCGCAGCGAATGCAGAACAGGCTTTCTCGCAGCGGGCCACCGAGAATTCGCGAACGCCCATTGTCGAGAATCACCAGGTGCGATTCGCGCGGGCCATCGAGCTCCCCCTCGCGCGCCGGACCCGTAATGAGCGAGGTGTAGACCGACAGCTTTTGCCCCGTGGCGGCCCGCGCCAGCACCTTAAGGAACACCGGCACGTCCGCCAGCCGCGGAATCACCTTCTCCATGCCCATGATGGCGATGTGCAGCGGCGGCAGCGCGGTGGTGAGCCGGGCATTGCCTTCGTTGGAGACGATCACCAGCGTGCCGGTTTCGGCGACGGCGAAGTTGACGCCGGTGATGCCGGCGTCGGCGCGGGCGAACTCTTGCCGCAGTTTTTCGCGGGCAAATGCGGCCAGCTCGGTGCGATCGGAACTGAGCGGCCGGCCCGCGACAGGGGAAAGGACCTCGGCCACGTCGGCCGCCGACAGGTGCAGCGCCGGCCCGACGATGTGCGAAGGCCGATGCCCCGCGACCTGAATGATGTATTCGCCGAAGTCGGTCTCGACCGCCTCGACGCTGGCCTGGGCGAGCGCCTCGTTGAGGTGGATCTCCTCGGTGGTCATCGACTTCGATTTGACCACGCGGCGAGCGCCGTGCTTGGCCAGAATGCCAAGGATGGCCTGGCGGGCCTCGTCGCCATCGGAGCAGAAATGAACGTGGCCGCCGAGCCGCTCGAAGTTGTCGGCGAGGGTCGCCAGATGCTCGTCGAGATGAGCCAGCGTGTCGTCCTTGACCGCGCGGGCGCGCTCGCGCGTCAGGTCCGACTCGGTGAACTCGCCAAAGGCCGCGCGGTTGCGGGCGCCGAGGGTGTCGCCCAGGCGGCCAAGGATTTGCTGCAGGCCGTTGTCGGAGAGCGCCAGGGCCGACGCGTCGAGAAACGCATGGTGCTCGTGCCGCTGGTAGTCGTTCGACTTCATCCGAGAACGGGAGCGGGGGCAGGGGTTAGGCGAGCCAGAGCAACATCATAGGCGCAACGCCCACTGCGAGCGAGAACCACAGCAGCGACCGCGGGGGCGCGGTTGCGCGCAATCCATGGGCCGCCGCGCACAGCATCAGGTTCGCGCTCCCCACGACCAGCGCGGCAAAGAGCAGAAAGCCGGCCAACCGCGGCAATGTCTGACCAGAGTCCGCAACGAACAGCCCTGCGACGCGAACGAGCGCCCACAAGCCAAGACACGCCGCGGTTGTCAGCGAGGCAAGCAACCAGCCAATCGTCGCCCACTCGGCGGGGCGCGATTCCTCGATCGCCGGAGCCGGCGGTTCGGCGGCTGATTTGCGGCGGCGTTTTCCCATGCGGCAGCTTAGCGGGGGAAAAGGCGCGAATGCAAACCGGAGTGTCTACGCAGCCCGTAGGCCAGGAAATGCCAGAGAGCGACGCGGGCCCCAGAGGCGTGGTCTTTTTGCGACAAACCGCTCCGACGAGCAACGCTTTGCGCCGCGGCACGCGGCTCGCATCCTCTGCCGGCCGATGTTCGCCCTGCCTCGCCTCCGCCTGGCCGCACTGGCCCTCGTCGCGCTGCTGGCTGCCCGGAGCGATGCTCCGAGTTCGCATTGGCCGCACGCGCACGACGAGCCGCCCGACGAGCCGGGCACGTTGACGGCCACGCCTTCGTACTTCCTGCGGGAGAGCCGCGAACTCGTTGGCGACTCGCCTCTCGAGGCGAGCGCCAATTCGGCGAGCGCTCCATTCCCCCGAGGTTGGGACGAACTGCCTCCGTACGCCCTCGTCAACGCCTATGCGCCTCTGCTCACTTGGCGCTATGTGAGCGGCGAGCCAGAACGCTTGCCGTTCCTCATTCCCACCATCGCAAACCGGCCCGAGCGGCGGCTCAATCCATTCGGGGCCGGCAGTCCTTTGGCCGCGTGGGGGGCGCCGTTGGAATGGCGCAAGCCGCCGCTGACAGCGCAACTTCCGAACGCGCCGCACCCAAAACCGGCGCCTGAACCAGGCGCAGCAACACTGCTTGCCTGCGGAGCGGCTTCAGCGCTGGCCGTCCACACTTGGCGGCGGCTGGGGCGCTCGAAGTCGTAGCCTGCCAAGACGCGTTCGCTCGGCGACGAGCGGCTACGCGCCGATGTAGTGCACCACCACGTCGCCGTGCTTGCCGAAGACGACCTTCACGCGAAGGCCGCAGTCCCAGTCGTAGACGACGATGCCGCGGTGGAACAGGCCCACGCGGCCGTTCTCGCAGGGGACGTCGGTGCAGCAATTCGGCAGACAAACCGGCACGAGCACGGTGCAACAGGTCGCCGGATTCTTCACGCAGAGCACGGTCTGCAGCTTGGGACCGCACTCGCAACAGGCCAACTTGCGGCCGTGGTGCTTGTAGACGATGCAGGGCTCGCAGCCGCTCGTCGCGGCGACCGCGGTCTTGGCGGCGCGATTGAGCGAAGCCGCTCGGGCGGCGCCGTGGCCAAGAGTCAGGGCCAGCGCCAACACCATCGCCCCGCCCATCACTCGCTGCGTAAACCGGTCAATCATCGCTGCAAATCCTCTCTTACCGAACCGAATGTCAAAAACCTCGCCGCACAGCCCAACGAACGCGCTGGCGCGCGGCTTAGGACAAGCGTAGGGCATTAGCATGACGCACGGGAGCGGCCCTGCCAACCCGCGCCGCAAACCCGGCCAGCAAGTGCCGGCAACCAAAGATGTTGCGAAACGGCGGCGCCGCCCGTGCTGGGGTAACAACCCCAGCCTGCCGCGCGATTCTGACGCCGCGGCCGAGTTTGCCCCTCTGGGGGTTATGAACTAGGGTTCCAGAGACGCTGGCCGGGCGACCCGTCTTCTCTTGCCTTCGGCTGCGATCAAAGGGGATAGAGAGGCAGAGCCCGACCGGGCGGCTGCCGCGGCCGGCCAAAACACCGGCGCAAGGGGCGCGAATCTTCTTCTAAGCCTGCTCGGGTGTCGATCGTGACGAACAACGTCCCTCTCACGTCCAGCTTGATGCACTGGCAGCCCTTGGCGGCCACGCTGTGTCAGTTGCGCGACACCAGCGACCAATTCGAGCACTTCGTTTGCGGGCTGCTCGACGACCTGCAAGGACTGTGGGGCGCGCTCGAGCAGCAGCGGCAGGAGTTGCATGCGACTCGAGAACAACTTCAAGAGACGCGCCGGCAGCTCGATGAACCACCAGTGACGATTTCGCTCGGGCGCGACGAAGAAGCGCTCGAGGCGATGGAACAGCGATGGGCCACAGAGCGTTCTGAGCTCGAGGCCGAACTCGAAGCGCTCCGCTCAGCCGCCGCAGGCGAACGCCAGGAACAAGCCGCCATGGAGGACAACCTGGCCGCCGCCCAGCGCCAGGTGCAATCGCTGCAAACGCAGGCGGAAGAACTCGCGCGGGCACGCGCGGAACTGAACGAACTTCGCCAGCAGCTCGCCCTCGCGCGAACGGAAGGCGCGAGCGCTCCGGCGGAAGACGTCTCGGAGTTGCAGCACAAACTCAGCGAATTGGAGGAAGAGCGCAGCGCCCTGGAAGCCGAACTCGATCTCGTGCGTCGCCGCGCGGCCGAAGTCGCCGAAGAAGCGGCCGACCACAAGCGGCAACTCACCGAGGAGCGCGCCGAGTGGTCGGTGGAACTGCGGCAGATGCGCCGCGCCCTCGAGCAGCAAACCCGCGTGCTCGAAGAGCGCCGCGACGTGCCGGAGACGGGACGTCCCTCCGGCGCTGCGGCGCCGACGGCCGCGGCGCCGACTGCCGACAGCCCCGATCCGATCCTCGGCTCGGTGATGGCCCAGTTCGAGTCGATCCAAAAGGACATGCTCAAGCGCCGCGCCAAAGCGCGGGCGCAAGCCTGAACGAAACACGGTGCGGGGCGCTCCGCGGCGGCCCACGCCCGACTGTGACCCCCGAAGAGGTTAGCCGAACATGAGCCGCCTTCGCGATTCACTCGACCGCTTTACCGCCGCTTGCTTGCGCGGCGGCTGCGACCACCGCCGGGCCTTCCTGACGTTCCTGGCCCTGTCGTGCGCGGTCGTGGTCTTTGCCTGGAAGGGCTGGATTCCGCTCTTGGCCGTAGCCGCGGTCGCCGCCTTGGGCTTCGTGGTCACGCGGCGCGTGCGGCGGGTCCGGCTGCAGCCGGCCGAACTGCGCCAAGCCGCCGATCGGCTGGTCGCGACGAAGAACCGGCGGCGGTCGGGCGAGGAAGACTGCGACATCGACACGCTCGTCGAGGAGATGCTGGTCGACGGGCGCTACGCACTGCTGCTGCGCAAGCAAATCGCCGGCAATCTCTCGCAGCCGCAATTGCAGCGGGCCCTCGACGCCCTGGCCGAAGGCATGGCGCTCTTGCCCGAAGGCGAGGTGCTGCTGGGCGGGCCCGACCAGGTCGAATTGGGTTTCGAGACCGATCCCGACGAGCGCACGCCCGGCGTCACGTTGCGGGTGGAGCGGGCGTACCTCGACCGCTACCCGGTGACGAACCTGCAATACAAGCAGTTCGTCGACGCCGGCGGCTACGAGCAAATGGCCATCTGGGACACCGAAATCTGGCCCGCCGTGATCGACTTCGTCGACCGCAGCGGAGCGCCGGGTCCGCGTTTCTGGACGCACGGCAGCTTTCCGCAAGGCCTCGAGAACCATCCGGTGGTCGGCGTTAGCTGGTATGAGGCCGCGGCCTATGCCCGCTGGGTGGGCAAGCGGCTGCCAACCGACGCCGAGTGGGTAAAGTCGGCCAGTTGGCCCGTGGCGCTTTCGCCCACGTCTCGGTTGCAGCGCCGCTACCCTTGGGGCGAATCGATGGACCGCCGCAAGGCGCTCCTCTGGGGCACGGGCCCCAACCACACGGTCAGCGTCTACGAGTATGCCGAAGGAGGCAGCGTGGGCGGCGTGTACCAGCTCATCGGCAACGTCTGGGAATGGACCTCGGGCACCTACCACGGGCCCGACGGCGTGTCGAACCGGCTGATCCTGCCCGTGCCCCTCAAGAGCTTGCGGGGCGGGGCCTTCGACACGTACTTCGACACCCAGGCCACCTGCCAGTTCCAAAGCGGGGAGAACCCCGTGGGCCGCAAACACAACGTTGGCTTCCGCTGCGCGGTGAGCGCGTGCGACGTTTCCGGACGCGCCGCGGCCGATCGGCCGGGCGAGCCTGCCTCGAACGATTTCACCGCCCTTGAAGAGGTGACGGCATGACGCGTCGCGGAGTGGTCGATCTCGAATCGTATCGCCTGGCCCAATACGCGGTGCAGGTGCCCTGCTACGTATGTTCGGGGGGCAACACCTTCGACGCCGAAGTTTGCCGGCATTGCTTTGCGCCCATGGCGCTCGCGCACCAGTCGAAGACCCAAAACGTGCGCCCCCTGATGGTCGCCACGCTCGGCTCCGCCGGCGCCGGCAAGACCGTCTTCCTGGGCATGCTCATGGACATGCTCTCGCGGCAGCCCGAGCAGGTGCAACTGCTGGCCCGCGGCGCCTTTTCGGTCACGCTGCAGCAGATGACCGTGGCGGCGCTCGCGCGCTGCGAGTTCCCAGCCAAAACGCCGTCGGAGCCCGACCGCTGGAACTGGGTCCACTGCCAGGTGAAGTCGCAGTATCAGCGGAGGCCGGTCGAGCTGATCATGCCCGACATGGCGGGCGAGGCCCTGCTCGAGGAACTCGATCACCCGCACACCTATCCCGTCATCCGCTCGTTCCTCAGCAAGTGCTCGGGGGTGATGGTGCTGATCGACGGCTACCAGCTCCAGGCCGGCAACCGCGACCAGGACTACTTCGTGATGAAGCTGCTCAGCTATCTGGGCGAACTCGACGACGAGTCGAAGCGGGGCTGGAAGGGGAAGCCGGTGGCGCTGATCCTCAGCAAGGCCGACCAGTGCGAGGAGTGCTTCGAGGATTCGGCGGCCTATGCCCACAAGCACGCCTCGGGATTGTGGCAACATTGCCGCGAACGGTTTGCCCAGCACAAGTTCTTCGCCTCGGGCGTGGCGGGGGCTTGCGCCTACCGCAACACGTTCGAAGGGAAGCTGCGGGTGCCGCTGCGGGTGGAGCCGCGGGGGATCATCGAGCCGTTCGAGTGGCTCGTGTCGCGGCTGAAGATGTAAACGGCCGCCCGTCGTTGTCTCCCGGGCGTCGGGCGCGGGAGCGGGCGATTCGAGTCACCGCATGTCGTAGCGATCGGCCGTGCACATCGAGCAAGCGGTTTTCACCTCCGCCCTGACCGACCGCAGCGGCGGTTATCAGTTGATCGCCCGCAGTTCGGGCGTCACCGACGCCGAAGCGCGCGAGCTGTCGATCTGGGGCCCGTCGCACGATTCGCTGCTCGACGCGAGCCCCGCGGGCAATAGCGTCAACTTCTTTCCGCTGGCGGGCGGCGCCTGGTGCATTTCGAAGTCCTGCACGGCAGGCCAGGAATATAGCGGCCGCGGCGGTTTTCGCATCTACACGCAGTGCCTGGTGACCCCTGGCGAAACGCTGGAGCGGTTCGCCTTCAATCCGTTCGCGGTGCTGCGGGCGACGCTGGCCTCGGGCGCGCTGCAGGTGTTCGATCAGCCGCCCAAGCTATTGCCCCCGTTGCGGCTTGGGGGCCGTTCGCCGGCGGTCGACCCGGTCTTGCTCGAGCAGGTGACCAAGGAGTTGGGCCCGGCGCGGTTGGCGCGGCTGGTGAAAGCGGCTCTCGACCGCGGGCCGCTGGGGATCGTCAGCTCGGCGCGTCCAGAAAACGTCTTCGCCGCGTTGATCAACTGCTTGCCGCTCGAGGAGCGGAAGGCCTTTTCGTTCTCCACGGGCCTGCGCTACTCACCGCAGCGGCCATTTAGGCTGATCACGGTGGCGGCCGACCCCGCCGAACACCGCTCGCTGCAACGGCGGGCCGAAATGGAGATTCTCGATCTGTCGGCCGACGCGGGGCCCCTCGGCAGCTTGTTGGGTTGGGCCGGTGAAGTGGCGCGGTATCTGGCCGCCGGCAAGTTCACGGAGCTCGCCGAGGCGATCGGCGGTCCGCTGCCGCGCCCCGCAGCGCCGCGACCACGCCCCGCCGCAATGCCACAGCCACCAAGCGTGAATGGGCCCGCCAAGCCTGCGTCTGCGTCGGTCGACACTCCAGCGCGCCCGGCGCCGCAGCAT
>JBGAPH010000056.1:0-44765 GCA_044221365.1 Pirellulales bacterium | reverse complement strand
GCGACTTGCGCGTACGAGCGCCCCAGCAGCGGGTTGTAGTCGCCGGTCGGCAGAGCAACCGTCCAACCCTCCTTGCCGCCAGGCCCCGCATCGCTTCGGATGTTCCCTATATAGAGCTTCAGCGGCTGCCAGGGGCCAAGATCCGCGCCGAGTTGTTCGGGGAACTGCTCTGGATCGCCGGCTGCATCGAACGCACGGCGAGCCAACACTCCGGCCATCTGGTGGTGACCATGGCCGTCGCGCTCGTCGCCGCGGAAGCGGGCGACGATCACCTGCGGCCGCTCGCGGCGGATCACGCGCACCAGATCGGCCAGCAGCGCCTGTTCGTTCCACTGGCGGCGGGCCTCGGCCAGCGTCTTCGAAAAGCCATAGTCGACCGCCCGCGAATAAAATACCTCGCTGCCGTAGTAACGATTCGCCTCGGCATGCTCGAGCGTGCGCAAGATGCCCAGGGCGTCGAAGAAGTCACCTGAGATCAGGTTCGCGCCCCCTTCGCCGCGGGTAAGGCTGAACAGAATCGTCCGCGCCCCCTGGCCGCGGGCCAGGTAGGTGAGCAGCGCACCGTCCTCATCATCGGGATGCGCCACGACATGCAACACCGTGGCGGTCGTGCCGAGCCTTTGCAAAGACAGAAAGAGACCGGCTGCCCCAAGATCGCCGGGCACGGGCTCAGCGCCCCGCGCGCTGCACGCGGCAAGCAGCCAAAAAGCCACTCCGCAGCCGAGGGAACGGCCCGACACCGGCCAGCAGCGCAAGCCCAAACGCATGGGCAAAGCCTCGGAAACGCAACGATGGGGAAGGGCCCCTATCGTAACCCGCCAGGAACGCGCCGCGAAACACCCCGCCCCGGCCTACTGCTGGCCGCAGCTGCGCATGTAGAGCCAACGGTAGGGCACGGCCTCGGTCAGGCCGTAGAGCCCTTCCTTGCCCGGCGGCACGCCGAGGCGGAACTCGCGCTCGTTGGGCCGCAGTTCGTCGCCCGGGCGCCAGAAGTTGAGCTGCAGCGTGCGCCGCGTGAAGCGGCGGCCCGTGCCGGGGGGATCGCCCGCGGTATACGCGCCGGCCGGGTCTTCCCAGCGATAGGCGTTGCTGAGCCCCTGCACGTAGATCGAGAAGAAGTCGATCCGCGGGTCGATCGTCGTGAAGCCGCCCCAGGTGGCCACGCCCCATACTCCGCGGTCGACCTCCTCGGTGCTGAGCGGAATCGGCTGCTCGGCCATCTGCACCGAGTTCAAGAGCGGACGCCGTGGGTCCTCGCGCCGCCGAATCGCCGGAATCGCCACCGGCAGGATCTCGTCGAGATAGCACTTCTTGTATTCGTAGCTGAACAGCTCGAACTTGGGCACGAAGCGGATCGGCTGGCCCAGGTCCTTCACGCGCTCTACGGTGAACGTGCCGTCGGGCTGGCGAACGGGGCGCAAATGGTCGCCGATGTTCCGCACGCGATAGACTAAGTACCACACCGCGCGGCGCTGCATCCGGCCGTCTTTCTGCGGTACGTCGATGGCGATCATCCGCAGGCGGCGGCTGGTCGACCCCACACCTCGTGGCGGAACTCAGTTTGCGTGGCCATCTCGAGCAGCGTCTCGTCGACGCCCACGCTCTTCGGCTGCCAGTCGAGCTTCTTCCCCTCCGCCACCAGTTCCACGATGGGATGGCTGCTCACGGTGTCCTGGTCTTCGAGACCGGGCGGAATTGTGGTCAGCACGTTCGGCGCAAGCTGCCGGAAGCCCCCTTCGCCTGGCGGCGCTTCGGCCGGCTGCACCGAAGTGCGGGCAACGCGAGTTTGAGCCCAGCCGATTCGGGGAGCAGCGCCGGCCAGCACGGCGCCCATCAAGGCGAAGCCAGCCAGCCAGCACGACAGCCGCAATCCCATGGCGCGTTTCCGGGTTCAAGCTCGGGAAATCGAGGGCGCAGAACGAGGCCCGCGGAACCGCCGGCCCGAACCTTAAGTATAGGCAGGCTGGGAAAATGCGGTCAAGTTAGCAGCGCCCCTCTCTCCCTCTCCCCGTGGGAGAGGGCCGGGGTGAGGGTCCAGTAATAACGATTGAGCGGCGGGGGCTTCGACCGCCCACCGAAGTTTCCTCCCCACGGCGACCCAAGTAGAATGCGGTCGTCCAGTCTCATTGCGGAGAATTGGCTTATGACGACCGCCGGCCAGCTGCTTACTGCCGAAGCCTTTCACGATCTGGGGGATCTTGGCCAGCCGGCCGAACTCGTACGGGGGGTCATCGTGATGATGAACGTTCCGTATCCGCGGCACGGTCAGGTGTGCTCCACCACGGCCTTTTTGGTCACCGAATATGCGCGTGCCCACGATCTCGGCCACGTACTCATAAACGGCTCGGGCGTGGTCACCGAGCGCAACCCCGACACGGTGCGGGGCGCCGATGTGTCGTTCTACCGCTACGAACGTCTGCCGCGCGGCCCGCTGCCGCAGGGTTATTTGGCTATCATGCCCGACGTGGTCTTCGAGGCCCGCTCCGCTTGGGACCGATTCTCCGAGCTGCTCGAGAAATCGGCCGAGTATCTTCGCGCCGGCGTGGGGGCCGTGTGCCTGCTGGACCCCGAGAACGAGACCGCGACTGTGCTGACCGAACACGGCCCCGCGCGGCAACTCAGCGGGAGCGACCGCCTGGAATTGCGCCCGTGGCTGGGCGAGTTCTCGGTGGAAGTGCGGCAATTCTTCCTGTAGTCGGCATCGGCTGCCACCGCAACGGCCTTACTCAATCAACCGCCGCACCAGAATGGTTTGCTCGGTGTTGTGGTCTTCGCCCGGCTCGAAGGCCGCCATTTGGGTGCGGTCGATGATGAAGAAGGCGCGGTTCCGCGTGACCTGGCCTGAATCGGAACCGAGCTCGGCGCCGAGCCAATAGCCGTCGGGGTAGGCCTGAGGGTCGTTGGGAACGCCGTCCCGGGTCGCCTCGAAGTAGCCCACCGTCAGCCACACCGCGAACACGTTCGAGCGCGTCGTGGCCAGGCTGCCCAGGCGTTCGTGCCCCTGGTAGCGGAAGTACGGGTTCTTGAGCGAGCTGCGGTAGGGGGCTTCGAGCGCCGCGCCGCCGGTCGTGCTCCGCGGCGAGAGGAGCGGGTTGCCGTCGGATTGGAACGGCGCCTTGTTGCCGAGCGCCGTCGAGCGGAGCAGCGTCGACTCGATGCCGGGCTTCATCACGCCCACCCCCAGGTGCCCGCCCGCGTAGGAGCGGAAGGGGTTGCTCGTGTAGCTGGGGAGCGCGCCGCCGTTGTTGGGCGTGTTGGGGAGCGTGGGGTCGTTCGAGGGGGCGCCGGCAGCGTAACCGCGGCGGCTGCTGACCAGCTCCGCCCAGGATGCCTGCACCCACTGGTCGGTGGCCGGGCTGCGGCCCACCGGGGGCGCGCCGAGCAGGGCCCGCCAGGTTTCGATGCTGTAGATCGTGTTGAGGTTGATCCGGCCCGGCTCGCGGTATCGCGAGAGCAGGTTGAACGGCGGCCGCAGGTGCAGCGCGTCCGCCTCGCCGCCGGCCGGGTTATTGGCGAACGTTTGGCCGTCGAGAATCGTATCGGTTCCGCTGAACCGCGAGGGGGCGTGGGTGAATTCGAGCAGCCGGTACAAGTGGACCGGCGGCGTGCCATCGGCGGCCGAGTCGAAAAAGCCGAGCAGGTGGGTGAATTCCGCCTGTTGGTTGTTGTTGCCGGCGTAGGGATTGAAGTTGGCCAAACCGCGGACGCTGTGCTGGGACAGCATCGAGGCCGGATTGCCGCGCGGCACGAGCAGCAGCTCCATCTGGCTCGCGAAGGGGCGGTTGTTCCAGGGGAACCAGGGGAAGGGCGTGGGCTGCCCGTTGGCTGTGGGATCGCCACGGTAGACCCAGTTCGCGTTGTTGCTGGGCTGGCCGTACGTCGAATTCAAGTAGCCCATCGACTGGTTGGGAACAGGGGCCAGCAGAGAGCCACCGGAGGGGGCCGTGGAGATCGAGTTCCAGATGTTCGGGTTGCCGACCATTTGCAGCGTGCCGCGACGACGGACGTCGACCTTGACGTCTGCCTTACCTTGATCATCGGGGTGCGCGCTGTCGTCTTCGCTCGAGTAGACCGCCAGGTCGACGATCATGCTGTCGACGGTGAGGTAGGGGTTCGTCTGCAGATCGAACGGCAACAAGGGGTTCGCGAGCCGCTGCAAGTGGACGCGGCGGAACGGCTGAGAGTCCCGATTGCGCAGGGGGTCGTCGATCGGCTGACCCGGATTCGACGTGGCGAACAAAATGTCGTTGGTTTTGGTGGCCTGGTAGCCATCGAAGGGGACATCCTGGACCGCCGAGAAGAACTTTTCGTCGTCGAACCGCTCCTGGTCCGGTCCGAGTTCGTAGCCCTTGGTAGGTTCGGAGAGGCTGAACCGCAGCTTGCGGGTTGCCGTTTGCTCCGACGTGGCCGGCGCCCCGGCGGCGTCGAGATAGAGCGGGGACATCAAAACGGGCAGCGCCGGCTTCCGCTGGCCGAAGCCGACGTTCGCCCCCAGCCCGGTGCTTTTCACCGCGTCCCCAAACTTCAAGAAATCGAAGTATCCCGGGTAGTTCGTGGTGGACTTAACGTTGATGTCCTTGCGTTTTCCCACATAGATTCGATTGTCTGCCGGCGCCGCCGAACGCGGGCTGGGCGCCACCACCGCGTAGTGCCCCGGCAGGAGCCGCACGGTGCTCGGATCGCTCGCCAGGAAGAACCGTCGCGTGTTGGGCAGCAATCCGTCCTGCACGGACTGCTGCTTCATGACGAAGTAGGCCACGCGCTCGATCTCCGCCGGCAACAGGTGCAGGCTGCCGGTCGCCGAGTTGAGGGCCGAGGCGCGGTAGTTCGGAATCACGAGCCGCCAGACCGGTGAGACCCCTTTGGTCACCCCTGGCGCTGGCACGGCAGCCGCTAGATTGAGCGCGTAGTTGTTGCGCGGTCCGTCGTTCAGCAGATCGCTGCTCCCATTCTGTCCGGCGTCGATGTAGAGATCGCGCGACGGAGCGTCGCTCGGGCTCTGCGGGTTGTAGAGCTCGATGAGCAGGTTGCCCTGCGGGCGGCGCATTTGGTCGGTGTGGGGGTCTTGGTCCTGCGGCGGGGTTCCATTGCCCGACGTATACCCCTTCCCCGCTCCCTTCGTATCCCGCGTCCGCCGGTCATGCGTCGCCAACGTCTCGGTGATCAGCAGTTCCGGCCGCTCGCAGCCCCACACTTCGTTGCGGTTCCGCTCGAGCACGGCGCCTGAGTTGACTCCGGCGACCGGATCGGGCGTCCCATCGACGTCCCAAGGGTGCCCATCGCCGTTTTCGTCGGTGAACGGAAGCGGGTCGTATTCGAAGTAGGTCATGATGCTGTCGCGGTCGTAGAAGTCGACCACGTTCACCGCCCACTGCGCGAGCGCCCGCGCCGTGCGGCTCTGCGGGCTGCCAACTGCCGCATTGACAGACGTCGCCGGCAACTGCCCATTGAGCGTGTCGCAGACCATCATCGCCAGCACATAGAGCTGCCGGGCATAGATTTGTCGG
Source organism: Pirellulales bacterium (assembly GCA_044221365.1). Lineage (GTDB taxonomy): Bacteria > Planctomycetota > Planctomycetia > Pirellulales > JBGAPH01 > JBGAPH01. Next base: position 39,258 of record JBGAPH010000056.1, on the reverse strand, counting down.
GCGCCCAACTTGCGACTCAGAATCGCGTTGGCATTGGCATTGGCCAAGGTATCGCGCGGGTTCAAGAGCTGCCCGTTGTTGTGCGAGAACAGATACGTGCCCGACTGGTTGGGATTCACCACCGGCACGAAGTCGTTGTTCACCTCGGTGGCGATCGGCTCGTCGACCACGCCGTTGTTGTTGTTGTCCACGCCGTCGCCGAAGGGGCGGTTCAGGTTGAACTTCTGCCCCAAGAGCACCTCCGGAGCGAAGTAGAAACCAATCGCGAACGGCACCGTGGCCGGCTTGAAGCCCGTGGGGTTGGCCGCCCGCATCCGCGCGTAAAGCACATCGAGCAGCGAGAGCGCCTGCTTGCCCGGCAGATAGGCCGCCAGTTCAGGCAGCGTTTGGATGGCGAACGACGGCAGGTCCCAGCTATCGGTGGTCACCATGTGCCGCGCGGCGGCCTGCAGGGGGCCGGTGCCGTAGAACGCCGTGGGGGCGAGCTGGGCGATGCGGTTGGGCAGGGCCGCCGCGTCACGGTCGGTCGAGCGCAGCAGCCGCTCGAGTTCATAGATGGTGAACGGCGCGTCGAGCGGGCTGCTCCAAGCGCCGGCCGTGGCCATGCTCGACGATGCCCGCGCCGCGGGGCGCGAGAGATCGATCTGATAGGGGTTGTTCCGCGTGAGGTTGAAGTCTTGTGGGTTGGTCCAATGGGCCACGCCGGAGTAATCCCAGCCGCCGGCGCCGCGATAGAGCGGGTGGCCGCGGAAATCGAGCCCCACGAAGCCGGTTCCCCAGAGGTCGGCCACGCTGCCGCACGACGACACATCGCTCACGAAGTCGGCGAAGCAATAGTCGACGTTGTTGCGACGATGGGGGTAATGCCCCCAGCGGGCGGTGCGGAGCAGCGAGCCCACGCCGGCGACGCCTGCCTGCGGGCCGTTCATTCCCGGCGGCAAGTTGATGCCCAACTCGCCATAGCGCCCAGGCACGTAGACGCCGACGCCGGCCGAGGTTGGCGCCAGCGCGTTGGGCACGCCTTGGAACAGGGCGCGATACTCGTTCGAGTTGGCGAACAGGATGCCCAGGTTCACGTCGGCAGGGCCGAAGCCGAGGCCGAACGTGGTGACCATAGTCGGCACACCGGCCGCACGCGCAAAGTTTGGGTTGTTCGGGAGCGCGAGCGTGGCGTTCTGATACGTCTGCTCCGCCTGCGCCAAGCTGCCGTGGGCATTCAGGTTCAACCGGCCGTCGAGGTCGGTGCAGAGAATCGCCACCAGCGGCTTATAGGTGCGGCCGTCGGGACCGGTCTGCACCGGGTAGCCCATGTCAATCCAAACGCTGTCGGTCAGCCCGTCGCCATCGTTGTCGACATCCCAAGGCGGGGCCGCCGGAATCGGCAGCGCCGGGTTCGAGTTGTCGACGCGCCGGCTCCACATGGGGTCGTAGACGGGATACTGATTCGGGTTGTTGGGATCGTACGTGGGGTTCTGCGGATTGAAGGCCGGATTCATCGCCAGGAAACGCGGCGATTGATTGACCGGCCGAAACGAGATGCGCTGCAAGATGGCGGGCGGGATGTTCTTCGGGTCGCCGTTGGGCGAGAACTGCAGCGCCCAGTAGCGGATCAAGTCGGGCCGGTGCATCGACGGCACCGGCACGTAGCTGCCGCTTAGCGGCGTCCGCTCGTGAATCGCCGCGGCGCTCGGGTTGCCCGGCGTGGGCACGTGCATGGCCAGAAACATGTTCTGGTGATCGACAGCGTCGTACCCTTCGTCCGAGAGCGAGAGCGACACCGGGCCGGTCGGGCCGGCGGCGTTGTTCAAATAGTTGAGCAGGAACTGCTCGTACTGCAGCGTGTCAGCGGCAGTGTACCGGGGGAGCAGGGCCTGGGGCTTATTGACCGTTTGGTTCACGTAGTCGAGTAGGCCGCTGTTGGGGTTGTAGCCCATGCCTGTGCCGTTGTTGGCGCGGCCGTTGATGAGGAACCGCGGCGGGCGGTTGTCTCCCGGCGTAACCACGCTGGGGATGGCGTCGCGGTCGAAGGCCTGCACGAACAGGTGGGCGGGCGTGCCGCCATTGGCGGGGTTGTAGCGCAGAATGCGCGTGCTGCGGCCGGCGGCCGGCCCCGTGGTGAACGTGAGCACCGCGCCGTCGTAGTAGCTCGGCAGACTGCTCAACTGCCAGCGGTTCCGCGGCGTGTTGGCCGGCAGCCAAGCTAGCGGGGCGCCCTGCGACTGCACCGCGAGGTCGATGATCTGGAAGCCGGTCGCCTGCAGTGGCTGCGCGGCGTTAGCCCAGGGACCGACGAGTTCGCCGAAGACGTAATCGTTGCCGTAAAGGTCTTCGAGCAGCGAGCCGAAGCGGAACGGGGACCGCGGGTCGCGCGAGCCGCGCAAAACGTCACGAACCGCCCGCTCGGCAATCTGCTGCGGCGGGTTGCCGAACTGCTCTCCCTTGGAAACGATCTTGCTCCCCGTCATGTAGAGCCGGGCCGCAATTACGTAGGTGATGATCGACACCGAGAAGAGCGCGAGCATGCTCAGGCAGACCAGCAGCAAGATGCCGCGGCGCGGACGGCGCCGGGAGGGTCCGCTGTGCGGACCACGAGGGGCGCGCCGCCGCGAACCGGGTTGGGCCGGTTGCCGTTGAATCTGGTCCGCACAGCGGACCCTACGGGGGTTCCACATCGATGCCGTCTCCTCCCGAGGCTCGAGGCCGTCTTGCCAGCGGCCATGCCCTCGAGGTGTTTGTCGAAGAGAGTTGTGCGGTTGTGGCGCTCGGCGCGCCGCTGGGTTTTATCGCCAGCCGTTATAGAGAGAGGGGCGCTCGACGCGCATCGTGCGCTCGTACACGCCAACCACTCCCTCGGGAATGATGGCAACTAAGGGCGCGGTGCTCGTCAAGGGCTCGGGCCACTTCGGTCCTGCCAGGCTCAGCATCCAGCGGTTCGACCCGCCCACGACCTGGCTGCTCGCCGCCTGAATGCGATACCAGCGGAAGTAGCCCGAGGGCTTGTCGCCGCCGTTGGGCGCCGAGGCGAGCATGATCCAATAGCCCGGCTTGAGCAGCGCCGTGAGATCCAAGGTGGTGCTCAGCATCACGCCGTCGCCGCCGGCGCGGAACTGCGGGGAATTATCCACAGCCACCACGCGTTCGGCCGCCTGCAGATCGGCAATGGCGCCTGCGCCCCCCAAGGGCCGGCGGTGGCACACGGCGACCGAAACGGTGAACATGTCGCGGTTGACGCTCGAGGGGTCGCGCACGGCGGTGGCGAACCAGGAGAAGTTGCCTTCGAACGTGCGGACGACGTTCGACGTGCTCTGCACGGGGAATGCCCGCTGATCGCCGTTGTCGGGGCGTTCGAACACCAGGTCGTCTTGCGCCATGCAGAGGCGCTCGGCCAGCAACTGGGGCACGGCCGAGCGGGCGAGCCCCCAGGGCCACACGCGCACCATCCACGGCTGGCTGTTGTTCGTGCGCCCCGCGGGGAACAGGCCGGCCGCGGCGCCGTGCCGGGCGACCGCCAGCGGGTCGAAGCAATAGGCGTCGGAGAACGTTGAGTCTTGCCGAGGGTCGGCGGCCACCCAGCGCTCGGGCGCCGTGTTCGTGCCCCGCCCCAAGCCGTCGGGGGGCTTGAGCAGGCCTTGCACCTTGAACTCGCGGAGCGCCTGGCGGCCAACGATGGCCTTCTGCTCGGCGACGGCCCCGCGCGACATCATGGCCTGCCCCACGGGGATCAGGGCCGCCAGCCCCAACAGCCCGATCGTCATCACGAACATCGAGATCAACACCTCGACAAGGCTCAGACCCGCTCTGTAGAGTCCGCTGTGCGGACCAAGGGAGGCGCACTTCATCACCGGCCTCCCGTCGATTGGGCTAGGCGGGCGAAGTGGCGGGCCTTGGCGAGCGGATTGCTGCCCGTCAGCGGACTCGGGTCATCGAAGACCGCCAATTCGGTCACCGTGATGCGGCCAGTTTGATGTCCCAAGGACAGGCACCAGTGCCCGGTGTCCTGGTAGTTGAACTGCACGCCCTGCTCTTCCGACGACTCCTGCGGCTCGCCGGGGTAGACTTTCTCACGCCGTCCGACGAGCAGGAACACTGGTTCGGTGGGGATGATGAACTGCCCACCGCGGTAATAGATGCGATCGAGGGCGCCGCCCGGTCCGAACATGATGATGACCGGGTTGGTGTCGATGGTCGGCGTGCCCGAACCGGGAGTGGGAACGGCAGCGAAGGTGCCGCCGGAAAATTTCGTAGGACCAATCTGGCCGGCCGGGCGGCTGTCGAGCCCCGAGAGATCGAGATCGATGACGGCCGTGCCTGGCAACTGCAACGGCGCGTCGTTCGAACGGACCGGTTGGCGGAAAATCTGGTACGGCACGCCGGTCAGCGGCGTGTTGGGCACCACCGGGTCGGAGTTGAAGTCGACCGGAGAGAGCAGCCACCCAGCCTGCAACGAGTTCGGCTTCAAGTAACCCCTCTCGTCGACGACGGACGGGTCGGTCACCTGAATCTGGTAGAGCCGACCTTGGAAGTTGAGCTTCATCAGATCGCCGGGGCGCACGAGGCCCATCCAGCCGGTGGCCGGCACGAACTTCGTCACGCGGCCGTTCTGCACCACCACCCGCGAATCGAGCGTGTCGCCCGAGTACGGGGGGGGCGTGATCGCCGTGTAAACGTTGACGCAGAAGTGCAACCCGCCGGTTTCCGACAGCGCCTGCAGATCGGCCTGCGATGCGTTGGCCGGGGGCCGCGGGAACCGCTCGAGCCAGATGCCGGCGGGGCGCCCGATCTCGAGGGCTTTGGCCCGCGCGCCGGCGATGTAGGCCGAGAGCTCGCGGGCGGCCTCGCGCACCTGGCGGCCGCGGGTGCTCGGGCCGAGCAGCGGAATGGCCGCCACGGTGACCATGATCAGAATCGTGACCACGATCAGCAGCTCGATGAGCGTGAAGCCGGAGCGCGCGAGTTGTCGGCGAGGGGTGGTCATGAGGCGTGGGGAGTTCGGCTAGCGCGGCGAACGCGCCTTACTGCACCAGCAACAGGTGGTTGTGAAGGTTGTCGACGTAGTCCGTGCCGCCGGGCTGATCGGTCGTTTCGTCGACCGGGCTGCCAATCTGCTGGCCGCCGTTGCTCGAGTCGGCGTAGTAGGGGTTGTTTTGGTACTGGGCGTAGTGGAACTGTGTCGCGCCACGGTTGCCGTTCCAGAGGCCATAGCGGCCGTCGGGCCCGGCCGAGAAAACCAGCGGATAGAGGGCGTAGGCCGTGCGCACCAGCCGCCGAGGATCGAGCGGATCGGGATCTTTGTTGGGGTCGCCTGACTGCAGATCGGAGAGCGGAGCAATGAAGCCGGGCGCCCAGCGAAGGAACGAGATCGGCCGCCCCCAGCCGTCGAGGAACTCCGGCATGCCGTCGCCGTCGGTGTCGCCGATTTCGCTCGCGCGGAACTGCTCGATGCCCCCCACTTCGTCGGCCGGACCCATCGTGACGATCAAGTACAGGCATTCGGCCCCTTGGAACTGGGGAGTGGGGAAGCCGGCCCCCTTCTCGTTCTTCACCGCGAGCACGCGCTGACCATAAGCTTGCCACAGGGAAGGCGGGACGTCTTTCAGGGCGACGGCGGGATCGGTGATGTCGGTCCAGCGGTCGGGCATTTCTAACCGCAGCAGTTCGCGAATGCCACGGAGCCGGGCCTCGTCGGCCTTCGAAGGCTGCGGCGGCAACTCGATGGGCAGGCGCCGCGTGCGATACGATTCCCAGCGGTCCATCATCAGCCCGTGCAGCTTGGCGATCGTGCTGCGGGTTTTGGTTTCGCGGGCCGATTCTTGCGCCGCGAACATGGCAAACACCGCCGCCGAGGCCAGCACGCCGATGATCGAAATCGCAATCAGCAGCTCGATGAGCGTGAACCCGCCGCGGACTCCGTCCGACGCGCGCAAGGCGTCCCTCGGACCGACAGGCGGCCGTAGGCAGACTTGCGCGAGGTGGCGGGCGAACCGACTCACGGCATCGAGTCCTTGAGCGTGCGCTCGGCGAAGTTGGTCAGGTTGTCGTTGTCGTCAGAGGAGTAGTTGAGGCCCGAAGGAAACTTCTTGCCGGTCGCGGTAGTCGGATCGCCAGTGTTGGCAACGCCGAAAGAGTTATCTTGCCCCGCGGCAATAATCTGAAACGTCTTGGGATTCATGTACTTCTCAGACGTATTGTCGCTCAGATAAGGAACTGCGGTTCCACCGAGCTCTCCGGGCCAATCGCACCTCGGCAGTCTCGCTGCTAGGAGTGGATTCATGTACGTCTTCGAATTGAAATACGCATAGGGCACCGTACAGTAGGGCGGCAGGTACTCGTACCAGCCGTCGTTGTCCAGATCCACCAGACGCGTTTCGTCGAAACCGACCGAACCCTTTTTCCAACCGCCCTGTGGCGTTTTTGTTCGAAGGTCCCCCACATTGCTCACGAATGGATTCGCTGGATCGGCTCGAAAGCCAAGCAGCTTCGTCGAGCCCTGAAGGTCTTCAGGCTTGGAGTAGCCGCCGAGAAAAAATACGAGCGCTTCGGCGGCGACATTGGAATTCATTGCCTGAGAGCCCTTGATTGGCGTATCGGGCAACAGCGGCATGCCGCCCGTGTAGCGCGGCGCCATCTTGGTCAGGTGCGAGCGAATCGCCTGCTGCCGCGTCGCGGGGGCCAGTCCGTTCACGAACACCAGATCCGGCGGGTACGACTGAAGCTTGCTGTAGTAGGACTGCAGATCGGTCTCAAGCGTCTTGATGTCCATGGCGATGCGGCCGTTCTTGGCGGCCACCCAGGCCACGCTGGCGGCATAGAGGGCCATGCTGGCCAGGATGCCGATGATCACGATCACGGCCAGCAGCTCCACCAGCGTAAAGCCGCGGCGCGCGACATGGAGATGAGTCGACTTCATGGGAGCTCCTTGCAGTCTGTAAACCGCCGAGACGCCGAGGCGCTGAGAGTCAGCAATTTCGTTGGGGAGAGCCACGGCTTCGCAATTCGGCATGTGTCTTTGTCTGAATCTTTCCGCCTCCGCGCCTCGGCGTCTCGGCGGTTAAATTGCAGCGATTAAGTCAGGCTTTGGATCAGGCTCACCAGGGGGACGAACAGGGCGATGACGATGAAGCCCACCGCGCCTCCCAGGAAGATGATCATGATCGGTTCCATCAGGCTCATCAGGCTTTCGGTGAGCACGGCCACCTCTTCGTCGTAGGTGTCGGCCACCTTGTAGAGCATGGTGTCGAGTTCGCCCGTTTCCTCCCCCACGTCGACCATGTTGACCACCAGGTCGTCGACCACGCGCTGCTGGCTCTTCATGATGTAGAGGAGCACGCCCACCACGGGAATGAAGAAGAAAAAGAAGAAGGCCGTGACCGGGTTGAAGGCCGGCTTGGAGTATTCCTTGAGCGGCTTGGCGATCGATTCGCCTTCGCGAATCGACTCCGAGACCTTGCCGTAGAGCACCTCGAACACGGCGTTGCCGGCCGTCTCGCGGGTGATGTTGAGCGCTTCGAGAATCGGCACGCCGGAAGACACGAGCGTGCCCAGGGTCCGCGTGGTGCGGGCCATGATGTTCTTTTCGACCAACTGGCCGAACACGGGCATCTTGAGGGTGAACAGGTCCCAGCCCGAGCGCCCCATGCTGAACTTGCGAATCAGCTTGACCATCAGCCAGATGCTGATGGGGATGCCGGGGATCAAGTACCAGAAGTTCACGCAGAAGTACGAAATGTTGATGAGCAGCACCGTCATCGGCGGGAGCGGCACGTCCATCTCGTCGAAGATCTTGATGAACTCCGGCACGATCTTGATCATGATGAACGTGAGGATGCCGACGGCGACCGAGATGACCACGACGGGGTAGACGAGCGCGCCTTTGATCTTGCGTTTGAGCGACTGAGCCCGCTCCTTGAACTCTGCCAGGCGGCGCAAGATGACTTCCAAGGCGCCGCCGGCCTCGCCGGCCTTGATCATGTTCACGTACAGGCGGTCGAAGGCCTTGGGGCTCTTGGCCATGGCCTCGCTGAGCGTGGCCCCACCTTCGATCTCTTCGCAGACGTCCATCAGGCTATTCTTGAACCGGCCCTTGGGGGACTGGTTCTCGAGAATTCGCAGGCTGCGGAGAATCGGCAGGCCGGCGTCTTGCAGGATGGAGAGCTGGCGGGTGAACGCGCAGATCACCTTCTGGTTCACGCCGCCGATGGCGAACGAGCGGGCGCGTTTCTTGCCGGCGCCCTTGTCGGTGGTCTTGCGGGCCTTCTTGACGGAGATCTTCGTGACGAAGTACCCCATCTGGCGAATTGTCGCCTGGGCTTCTTCTTCACTCGCCGCCTCGAGAACGTCCTTGATCTCCTGGCCGGCGGCGTCCATCGCCTCGAATTGATAAGTCGGCATCGCAAGGGCTCCTGGGCGAGCGGTGGCTTGTCGCTAGTGGCTTGTGGCGAGTGGCCAACAAGATTGCCTGTCTGGCTACTAGCCACTTGCTACCGGCTACTAGCTTGCTGCTACTTCGGTTATAAACGCGTTTGCGGGTTTTTGCCCCGATTTGGCGTAATTTCTTTAGGCCTCGAGGATCGTTTCGCGGACCACCTCTTCGAGCGACGTCAGCCCGGCCAGGGCGGCCGACATGCCGGCGTCGCGGAGCGTGATCATGCCGTAGCTGCGGGCCCGATCGCGAACTTCGTCGGTCGAGGCGCTCCGCATGATCATGTCGCGGAGGTCGTCGTTCATGATCATCAACTCGAACAGCCCCACCCGCCCCTTGTAGCCCGTGTTGTTGCAGGCGTCGCAACCGGCGCCGCGGAAGTATTTTTGGCCCACGATGTCGGCCGGGGTCATCTGCATTTCGGCCAGCAGTTCGGCCGAGGGGGCTGCCTCCTCGCGGCACTGGGCGCAGACGCGGCGCACCAGCCGCTGGGCCAAAATCGCCTCGACCGTGGCCGTGATCAAGAAGGGCTGAATGCCCATGTCGCGGAGGCGGGTGATGGTGCTGGGGGCGTCGTTGGTGTGCAGCGTGCTGAACACGGTGTGCCCCGTGAGCGAGGCCTGCACGGCGATCTCGGCCGTTTCCAGGTCGCGGATCTCGCCCACCAGGATGCGGTCGGGATCTTGCCGGAGAATGGCCCGCAAACAGAGGGCGAAGGTGTTGCCGATCGAATGATCGATGGGAATCTGAATGATGCCGTCGATGTTGTATTCCACCGGGTCTTCGGTGGTGATGATCTTGTCTTCGATCGAATTCAGCTCACAGAGCGCCGAATAGAGCGTGGTCGTTTTGCCGGAGCCGGTAGGCCCCGTCACCAAGATGATGCCGTTGGGCTTGTGGATGACTTCGCGGAACAGCTTGAGCGTGGGCGCGTCCATGCCCACCTTGGCCAAGTCGAGCGACACAACCGAGCGATCGAGCACCCGCATGACGACGCTCTCGCCGAACATGGTGGGGAGCACGCTCACGCGGAGGTCGACGGGGTGGCCGCCGACCGCCAGTTCGATGCGGCCGTCCTGCGGCAGTCGGCGTTCGGCGATGTCGAGATTGGCCATCACCTTGATGCGCGTGGTGATCGCGAAGGCCAGGTGGCGCGGCGGCGGCACCATTTCGTAGAGCACGCCGTCGGCCTTGATGCGGATCTTGAACTCGTCTTCGAACGGCTCGAAGTGCAAGTCGCTGGCGTGGTCGCGAATGGCCAGCAGCAGCACCATGTTCAAAAGCTTGCGCACAGGCGCGCTGTCGGCCAGCGCCTCGACGCTCGTCAGATCGATCGGCCCGTCGCCGCTGAGCGCCAGGGCCGCCTTGGCCAGGTCGGTGTCGGTCTCCATGTTGGCGACCAGACTCTCGACGCTCTCCCCTTCGGCGGCGTAGTAGCGATCCAGAGCCTGCAGGATGTCCTTCTCGCCGGCGACGACCGAACGGATGTCGTAGCCGAGGAAGGTTCGCAGTTCGTCTTGAATGGCCAGGTTCTGCGGATTGCAGGTGGCGATCGTGAGCGTGCCGTCGCGGAAGCTGACGGGGATGATCTTATAGAGCTGCGCCATCGGCTCGGTGACGTAGCTCAGCACCTCGGGCGAAACCACGACGTCGTTGAGCTGAATGACCTGCAGCCCCATCTGCTCGGCCAAGGCATGGGCCAACTGATCGTCGGTGATCAGGCTCAGCTCCATGGCGATCTTGCCGAGCAATTCGCCGGGGCGCTGCTGCTGCTCCTCGAGCAGCATTTCGAGCTGATAGTCGTCGATGAACCCAAGGTCGACGAAAATTTGTCCGATCCGCCGAATCGACATGATGAGGAGTGCTCGAAGGCGAGGAGTATTGAGTTCGGTTCTGGCCGCAGCTCCTACACGGGCATTTCCCGCCGGCCTTGGCGGGGGTTATTTCACTTCTTCGTTGGGATCTCGGGAGTTAACCGTCGGCCTTGTTCTTGACGTCGCGGTCGTCATCGAACACGCCGCGCTCGGCGTTGGCGATCCGCGCCGCCAACTCCGCCGGGTTGTTCGCCTTGCCCATCACGTCTTCCTTGGCGCAAACGTTGTCTTTCCAGAGGTTGTAGAGGGCGTCGTCGAGCAACTGCATGCCGTACTTGGCCCCGGTTTGAATCGCCGAGGTGATGCGGAAGGTCTTGTTCTCGCGAATCAGGTTGCCGATGGCCGGGTTGCAAACGAGCATCTCGAAGGCGCCCACGCGACCGCCGCCGATCTTGGGGAGCAGCACCTGCGAGAGCACGCCGATGATGCCCACCGAGAGCTGGGTGCGGATCTGGTCCTGTTGGCTCGTGGGGAAGACGTCGATGATGCGGTTGACGGTGCCTTGGGCGCTCGTGGTGTGCAGCGTGCCGAAGACGATGTGGCCGGTTTCGGCGGCGGTGATGGCGGCCTCGATCGTGGCCAGGTCGCGCATTTCGCCCACGAGGATGATGTCGGGGTCGGCGCGCAAGGCGCGGCGGATCGCCTCGGCGAAGCTTGGCACGTCGACGCCGATCTCACGCTGGTTCACCGTCGACCGCTTGTTCTTGTGAAAGAACTCGATCGGATCTTCGATCGTGATGATGTGGTGGTAGAAGTTCTCGTTCAGGTAGTTGATCACGCTGGCCAGCGTGGTGCTCTTGCCGGAACCCGTCGGGCCCGTTACCAGGAACAGGCCGCGGGGCCGGGTAGCCAGCTTTTCGACCACCGGGGGCAGGCCCAACTGCTCGAACGTGAGCATGCGGTTGGGAATCTGCCGCAGCACCATGGCCACATGGCCGCGCTGCTTGAACACAGCCACCCGAAACCGTGCCATCTCGCCAAAGGCAAAACTGAAGTCGGTGCTGCCGACCTCTTGCAGTTCCTGCTGACAGCGCTCGGGCGTGATGCTTTTCATCAGGCCCATGGTGTCCTCGGGGCCCAGGACCTTGGTCTCGAGCCTCCGCATGTGGCCGTCGAGCCGCAACACAGGGGGCTGGCCGGTGGTAATGTGCAGATCGCTAGCGCCCTGCTTGATTACGGCGTGCAGCAACTTGTCGATCAGAATCGTGCCCATGCCAACCCTTATCCGTTCCTTTCCCGAACCGTCGGCCGGCGGATCGAGCGGTCGCCCGGGACCAACTCGATTATTTGCCGACGGTTGCAAACCACAAAACCACCACGATCTAAACACGCCCCACGTTGGTTACGCCCGTTGCAGCCGGCGCGCAACCGCCGTCGCAGCCAGGGCCTTCCACTCTGTTCCCGGGTTTCCCCGCCCAACGGGGAGTGCCGGCGTCCGAAAGTCGGACCATTCGCTGGCGAATGATTTATTGCGATCTGGCCCTAGCCCTCCGACTTCTTGGCCACTCGGAACACCTCTTCCAGCGAGGTGATGCCCCGCATCGCCTTATCGATCCCGTCTTGGTAGAGCGTATGCATGCCGTCGCTAATTGCCGCCCGGCGAATGTTTTGCGTCGGCGCCGCCTGGAAGGCAAGCTCGCGAATCTTGGAGGTCATGAGCATGAGCTCGAAGATGCCCAGTCTCCCCCGATAGCCCTGTTGACTACAGTTTCCGCAACCGCGGCCCTTCATGAACGTGGCCTTGGCGGCCATTTCCGGAGTGATGCCAGCCGCCTCGAGCATGGCGTCGCTGGGGCGGAACGGCTGCTTGCACTTGTTGCAAATGACGCGCACCAACCGCTGAGCAAGCACCGCGATCACGCTGCTTGCCACCAGATAGGAGGGGACGCCCATGTCGATCATGCGCGTCACAGCGCCGGGCGCATCGTTCGTATGAAGCGTACTGAAAACCAAGTGTCCAGTTAGGCTGGCCTGAATTCCCATGCTCGCGGTCTCAGCATCCCGCATCTCGCCGACGAGAATCACGTTGGGCGCCTGACGCAGCATCGCGCGGATGATGCGGGCAAAATCGAGCCCAATCTTGTGCCGCACTTCCACCTGATTAATGCCCGGCAGATAGTATTCCACCGGGTCCTCGGCGGTGATGATCTTACGGTCCGGCCGGTTCAGCTCGTTAAGGCCGGCGTAGAGGGTGGTCGTCTTCCCCGACCCCGTCGGCCCTGTCACCAGCACGATGCCGTTCGGCCGTTTGATGAGATTGCGGAAGATGGGGAAATCGCGCTCGGAAAGCCCGAGCTGGCGGACACCGACGCGGATGCTGTCCTTGTCGAGGATTCGCATCACGCAAGACTGGCCGTGGCTCGTGGGGATGACGCTCACCCGCAGGTCGAGCTCCTTTTCTCCCACGGTCACCTTGATCCGGCCGTCCTGGGGGCGCCGGCGTTCGGCGATGTCGATTTTGGCCAGAATCTTGAGACGCGACAGCATGGCCCCCAGCAGGCGGCGGGGCACCTTGTCGCGCTCGACCAGCACGCCGTCGATCCGATACCGCACCCGCACCCGGTCTTCGAACGGCTCGACGTGGATGTCGGACGCCCGGAGCTGAACGGCCTCGGAAATGACGAGTTGCACCAGCCGGACGATGGGGGCGCTCGACTCGTCGACGATTTCGTCGTCGCTGCCGCGCGACTGGTCCTCGGTCTCGGTAAAGTCGATCGCGGTGTCGGTGAATTCCTGCAGCATCGAGTCGGCGCTTTCGCCTTCGACCTGCCCGTAGTGCTTGTTGATCGCCTCGTTGATGGCGTCCTTGGGGGCCAGGGCGATGTCGATTTTGCGGTTGAGAATGAACCGCAATTTCTCGAATGTATCGAGATCCAGCGGGTCGCTGACGACTACTTTCAGGGCGTCGTCGGCCTCGGCGATCGGCAGGCAGTGGTTTTCCCGAGCCACCGACTCCGGCACGAGTTCCACCACAGCCGGCGGAATCGAAATCCGCTTGAGATTCACATATTCCAGCCCATGTTCCTGCGCGATCGCCTGCATCACCTCTTCGCCCGAGGCATAGCCGAGCTTGATGAGGGCGTCGGCGACGCTCATCTTGGCGTCGCGCGCCATCCGTTCGGCCTCGGCCAACTGGTCGCGGCTAATGATGCGGTTGCGAATCAGGATTTCGGTAAAGTCGCCCATGCTAGTGGCCATGCGGCAGATGTCACTTCGTGGCAAAGGGGGAAGTGCGCGCAGCCCAACGAACCGCGCGATGGCGAATCACGACACAGAAAGGGGACGAGAGCAGACCAATGCCGAATAGGCTGCCGTGGTCAGACCTGTTCCGGGGGGCCAGACCAGTGCGGGGCGAACGCCCCGAAACAGAGACTAGAGGCAAGCCCAGTACGACTTTAGGGTAGCGGTGACCAAGACCGCTGTCAACCAACCGCTTGCCAGGACGGCCCGCCGTTTGCTCCGGCGGCAGCTACCCCCCAGGTGGGGATGGCACGGGGCTGGTTTCGCTCGCGGCCGACGATGGCGGCCCCCCCTCGGGCTCGCCTTCGGCGTGGCGCCGCCGTGCGTCGCTACGCAACTCGGCCGACTGCTCCCGCACGGATTCGGCCCGCTCGAACAAGGCGGCCTGTTCGAGCACGTAGGCCGCCTGATCCAGCAGGTGGGCCGCCTCGAGCAGACTGGCCTTGGGCCCCGTGCAGGGCAGGTCGACGGCGGCCGACGGTCCAGGGACCCTGGCAACCGCCTCGGCCTCGAACACCGTTCCGGAAAACGGTTTGTGTCCCGGCTCTTCCTTCAGTTTCGCAAGCGCCGAGAGGTCCAAGGGCGCCTCCGGAGCGATGACCTCGGGAACCGGTTCTGCTTCGGCGACCGGGGGCGGATCGCGCCGCGGAGGCAAGGCAAACACTACGACCGCGCACAAGCTCGCCAAACAGACGCCGATCGAAGCCAAGGCGATCGGGCCCGGCTGGGAGGTTGGAAGGGACACGCTGCGGCCCTCGCAAGAGACTCTGGAACTCTAGCCGCCGGAAAGAATTGCGGCGGCAAAAGCTTATCAAGGGCATTTGAGCGGGGCTACGTCAGTCGGTTGCCGCCGGGTTGCCCCCGGAGCTCGTGGTTGCAACACCGCCGCGCAGCCCAAGTCCCTCTAGTGAGATGACCACCCCCTTCCTATAATCCGCGACCCCTGGGCGAACCGAGCAGGACCGAGTCCACCTGGGGAAAAGCCCTTGCCCGGCGACGGGCAAGACTGGCGGCCTCGACGCGAGTGGGCAGGACGCAGGCAGGGCAGAAGGTTGGTTGGCAGTGGGGAAGGGCCGTAGGCGAGTGGAGGTGCGGACAGGACGCCCGTCCCCCTCGGCCCCATCCTCGCCTTTGCCGGGCATGCCCGGCGCCGCTATGGGTTTAAGGAGAACGCCAGTGCGCTCGATCGCCATCATCAATCAAAAAGGGGGGGTGGGCAAAACCACGACCGCGGTCAACCTCAGCGCCGCTCTGGCGGCCGCCGGCCAGCGGGTGTGCCTGGTCGACCTCGACCCCCAGGCCCACGCGACGCTCCACCTAGGCGTGAATCCGGCCGTCCACGACCGCAGTGTCTATGAAGTCCTCACCGGCGGCGCAAGCCTGGCCGAGGTCCGCCGCCCCGTGGCCGACAACCTGTGGCTCGTCGGCTCGCACATCAATTTGGCGGCGGCCGAAGTGGAACTGGCCGGGGTGGTGGGGCGCGAGCTGATTCTCCGCGACAAGCTGGCCGAAGACACGGCCGAGTTCGACTATCTGTTCATCGACTGCCCGCCGTCCCTGGGCGTGCTGACGCTCAATGCGCTGGCCGCGGTCGACGAGGTGCTGCTCCCCCTGCAGCCCCACTTCCTGGCCCTGCACGGCCTGAGCAAGTTGCTCGAGACGATTCATCTGGTCGCCCGCCGGCTGAACGAGCGGCTGCGGCTGGGAGGCGTGGTGTTCTGCATGTATGAGTCCGGCACGCGGCTGGCCGCGGAAGTGACGCACGACGTCGACGAGTTCTTCCGCACCTCCCGGCAGGGTCCACGGGCCTGGTCGGAGGTGCGCACCTTCTCGACACGGATCCGCCGCAACATCCGTCTGGCCGAGGCGCCGAGCTTCGGGCAGTCGATCTTTGGCTATTCCGCCGAATCCAACGGCGCCGAAGACTACCGCCTGCTGGCCGAAGAGTTCCTCCGCAGCGCCAGCGAAGAGCCGCTCCAAGCCTGCGCCTAGCAGGGCTCGCGTGAAAGAGAGCGTCTGCCTCCCTCTCCCTTGATCTGGCTCCCTCTCCCCGTGGGAGAGGCCTGGGTGGAATCCTCGGCAACGTCCCCGTCTTCAAGCAGCGTGTCGCAGCACGCTCATCTTCCGTGCGCTAGCGGTTCGCGGCAGCGATTTGGCCGCCGAGGCTCTTGGTTCGCACAGCGGACCCTACTTGGCCTTGCCGGCGTTCCAGCCGGACATGGCCCACCAATTGAGGATTTGCTGTCGCGCGCCTGCGGGGAAGTGATCGGAGAAGGCCAGTTGAATGCGCGCGCCCTGCGGCAGGCCGCGGATCGTGCCCGCCGAAACCCCGTGACGTGTGAGCACGTCGCGAAGGAGCTCGAGGAACGCCGGCGTCACCACGCCGTGCACCGCCCTCGGCTCCCCCTGTTCGATCTGTACGACGAAGGCAGGCCGCGGATGGCTGCTCCGCCACAGGGCCCAGATGATGATCGCGCCGATCACGACCAGGGCGATCCGCGAAACAAGGATCGTCACGGTGGTCACGCCGAGGAGTTGGCCGGAGAGGAACTGCGAACCAGCCGATAGCCAAGCCGCCGCTGCTCGCCGCCGATTAACCCTCCCAGGCACAGGGTCAGGTTGTAGAGAACGAAACATGTGGTGCGGCCTGTCCCTGGCATCAGTGCAAAGCCGACGAGCAGCATCGTCAACAAGGGGAGGAACAGCAGGCAGGCGACTCCGAGCCGTTGCGGCTCGAGCAGATTGCACGTCCAGCTGACCGACGGCGCCGCGAGAATCGCGACGAAGACAAGTAAGCACCCGAATACGGGAGCAACGCCAGGAGCGTCGGTCGGCTTCATCACCCGTTCGATCGCTGCGGCAAAGGCCACGATCGTGACCACGCCGAAAAGTGCGAGCAGGCCGAACTGACCGCTCTCGGGGGGCCAATCGTCACGTTTTTCTAGCCGCCAGGGCATGCCCGAAGCTCTGCGAGTCCGGTTTCTAAACGAGGGAGTCAGGACTCCAGATTGTACCGTCTCCCGTAGGCGCGGCGCGCTCCGTTTCTCTACGATGACGGGAGCCAGTCATCGACCATGGTCCCGCATTTTCCCATTTCCCATGCCCCTCTACGAATACACCTGTGAGTCATGCCGGCGCGACTTCGAACTGCTCGTGCGCGGCGGCGAACGGCCGGAGTGCCCGGAGTGCGGGAGCGCAAAGCTAGCCAAGCGGCTGAGTGTGCCGGCGGCGCATGTAAACGCAGGCGGTTCGCTGCCGGTGTGCGAGCCGCGCGGGCCGAGCGGCTGCGGCCTGCCGCAATGCGGCTCGGGCGGCTGCGGGATGGGCTTTTAGTCGGTTTCCAGCCGGGCCGCCAGCTTCTTGGGTGCGATCAACAGATACGCCTCGCGGAGGAAATCGGCCACGAGATCCCAGTCGGGGTCGCGGTCGAGCCAGATTCCCACCCAGCCGCCCTTACCGACATATGGGGGAGAAAAGAAGCGGTCGGGAAACGCCGCGAGCAGGCGAGCTTGCTCCTCGCGCGTCGACTTGAGCCAGACCGCGGGGCGGCCGCCGCCGTGGTGATTGTTCGCTGAAGCGTGCATGGCGAACAGCTTGTTCTTCACCCGAAACGTCGGCTCCCCCCAAGCCTCGACCTCATGCGCCTCAGGCAAGGCCAGGCAGAGCTTGCGCAAGCGGGTGAGCGGACGCGGCGGCATGGCGACGGTCTCCAAGGGCCGATGATCTCGCCGCCATTGTAGTCCGCGGCCCCGCAGCTTGGATCCGGGCGCGGCCCTTCCGAACGTGGAGCGTCGGTTGCAAGAATCTTGCGCGAGTTGGCGCCCGGCACGCCACTGCTCACCAACAAAACAGGCGAGGGCCGGCCGCTCCGGCGGCCGACCCTCGGTGTTTCCGTCGATCGATCGGCCAAGCCTTGGTTAGGCCCGTTTGCGGCGAATTCGCACGACGACCAGGGCGCCGAGTCCGGCCGTGAGCAGCGCGAGGGTGCTCGGCTCCGGCACTTGCCCAGCGGTCACGTTGTCGAGCAATACGCCGTCGAAGTCGTTCGACTCGATCATGCTCACGCGATTGAAGGGGTCGGTATCGGTGACGCCGAAGTAGAACGTGTTGTCGAAGCCCAGGTTGGGGCCGAGCGTGCCGATCGTCACGGTCTTGTTGGTGCCGAGCTGCGTGTTCTGCAGCAGCAGGATGATCGTGTTCGGCGCACCATCGCCCGCCTGGGCAAAGTAGCTGCCGAACGCCGTGATCGGCTGATTGAACGTGAACACATCGGGGATGCCCGGATCGCCAGCCTTCCCCGGTCCTTGATCTAAGATCAAGTTGCTGCCGCTCACGGCCAGCGGCGGAAACGGCGCGACGTAGTCGACGTCCGAGGTCGCCGTGATGCCGGTGGCGCCAAAGGTCAACGGGGGATCGGGGGTGAGCGGCGCGAGGGCCTCAAAGGTCTCAGTGCCATAGACGCTGAGCGTGGCCTGAAAGTTCTTCTCGGCCTGACTCGAGTTCGTCAGTGAACCCCTGGGATCATCGGCGCCGAAGAACGTGACCACCGCGGCCAGGGCCGGCGTGGCAGTCAGAGCAACCGCGGCGGCCAGCGCGACGAGAGACGCGGAGATCGAGCGCTTCACTATCCAACTCCAAGGTGTGGACGCATGGTGCAATCGTACTAATCGTGAAGGCCAGAGTAATTGGCCGCCAAGCGAGGGTCAAACCGCTGCCGCGAAAACCAAGCGGGCTGCTAGGGTTTGCCCTGAAACGCCCGCGGAGGCCCGGTGACGCCCCCAGAATGAGGGTACGCGGGGAACTCACCGCCTGGAATCACGGGCTGGCCCAGACGATTGGCTCCTGCCGGCGATGGCTCAGTA
The DNA here is from genome assembly GCA_044221365.1 of Pirellulales bacterium. GTDB lineage: Bacteria > Planctomycetota > Planctomycetia > Pirellulales > JBGAPH01 > JBGAPH01. The sequence continues at coordinate 20,863 of JBGAPH010000056.1, read as the reverse complement.
ATACTCGGTGGCCACGCTGTGCTCGTCGATCGCGTGCGGCGCAAACGCGGAGCGGCAGACGGACGCCAACGGACATTCGCGGCCGCCGCCGTTTTCGACCACGCTGGCATAGGCCGGCGGGAGCTTGGCGAACTCGCTGCCGCCGCACTGAGGAGTTCCACGGACGCAATACGTGCGGAACAGATTCCAGAACAGATAGTGCAGCGCGTTCGTCGAGATCTCCGACGCGCTCGCAATGCGCTGGATCGCCCCGCGCACGGCCAGCCGAATCTCCACGTCCTCGGCCTGCGTGACCGGCGCTCCCGCCGCAACCTTGTGCAGCAGTTCCGCGGCCAGTTGGACGGTGCCGATCCGAAGATGGCCGCGGACTTCGTGGTAGTCGACCGGTGCAGGCAGCATCGCATCGTCGGGATAGCGCCAGAGGCCGCAGTTCTTCATCAGCGCGAGGAAGAACACCGACTTCTTTTCCACCGGGTCCGAGTAGGCCTTGAACTCGGCGAGCACCTCGAGGAGGTTCGGCGCGTGGGCGCGGACGAAGAAGCGACACTCCGGTCCGGCGTCGAGGATCGAGTTCCAACCGCGGCGAGCCAGGCCCTCGCCAAGATCACGAACGAGCGCGGCTCGCCCCGCCGGATCGGACAGCAACGGGCTGAACAATTCGACAAGCCGATCGGTCGAGAACGACCTCCACGTGGCGGGGTCCAGCAGCGCGGGCTCGCGAACGGCGGCGACGCGAAACGCGTGCAACAAATAGTCCCAGCCCCGACGACGACGTCCTTCGACCTCGCCCTCCAAGGCCGGCAGCCCCACGGGCGAGGTCTGATGGCAAATCGCGGCGAGCAGAAACCAAAAATTGGCCTCTTCGGCAGCGGTGAACGGGAGGCTCGGAACGTCTTCTTTGGGCTCGGGCACATCGAGGGTGGACAATCGGCGCGCAACCGCCTCGCACCTCTCCAGGTCGCACCAGGCACTCGAGCCGACACTCATCGATTCACCCGCGGCACGCCTCCGATCGCCAAGAGGCAATTATCCGCAGTCTCGAGCACAAGGCCAGTGGCGCGAACAAGGCTTGCGCAGTAGGCCGAGCGCAGCTCCGCTCGCTCAATGCCAGGCTAGCACCGCGACCAGCAGCAGCACGAACGCCGCGGTCAGCCCGGCGATCAACTTCTTCTGCCAGGGGACGAAACTGCCATAGTCGGCGAGCTTCATGGCGCGAAACAAGAACACGAGCGCCAGCAGCGAGAGGTCTCCGAGAACGGCCTGGGCAGCCCCCACGTTCGTGCTGTTCCAGTACGCAAAGGCAGCGCAGACGGCAAGCAAAGCGCAGGCGATCGACGCCCATCCTCGCTTCGAATACTCAGGCAGGTTCGTAGGAATGCCATACGGACCGATCTTCGTCCACGCATCCCAAAAGGCATAGGTGATGAAGATGACCATGATCCACAGGGCCTCGCCGCGCAGCGATGACGTGATCCGCGCGGCGCCATTCTCAGGAACTTCAACCGTATCCACGCCTTTCACGAGCAGGAAGTAGGCGATCACCAGCCAGACGTCGATCAGCAACTCGAAAAACCCTTTGGAGAAAACACTTGTCACGAAGTTTAGGCCGTGCTTCGAGGCGCCCCAACCAACCCAGCTCGTCGCAATGACGATCGCCGCCAGGAACAGGTGCGCGTACGCAGGCAGCACTGCCGGAAGCGCCAGGCCATGCTTCGCGGAGGACGACGCCACGGCGGAGGCCGCCACTGCTACCTCGGCGATCGCAAGCGCGAACAGCATCCCCACGAATTCGCGGTGCAGTTCCTTGCCCTCTTGCTCAGTCCTGCTGGTGGCGGGCGCCGTGGACATGGCCGTTCTCGATCTCGTTTGACAGACGACCCTGGAAGAGAAAACGCGCAGTGCTGAGAATTCTGCGCGTTCACCGCTGGGTGTCTACCGAACGGCAACGGAGGGCCGACGAACGAGCGACGAAGCTGACGCCCGCCGGGCGACGGCGCAAAGTTCGCCTCTCGCTCGACAAGCGATCTAACGGCGCGGCGGAAAGGGACCTTAGCCGAACTTTACCCGCCGAGACGCCTCGCTCCCTTCTTCCACCGCGTCCGGGTTTTCCGGCAGGCGGATCGTAGCGGCGGTCGGGAGGCGGCGCTCGGGCGTAATGCCGCGGCTGCCGCCGGCAAAGAAGGCGTTGTAGGTGGCGGCCACCCCTTCCGAGAAATCCCGCTTCAGACGCTGCAGAATCTCGGTCCACTTCAGGCCGCTGCGGAAGATCAGGCGATAAGCCGCCTTGAGCTGCGCCAGGTCCGAAGACGTCAGCCCGCTCCGCTTCAGGCCCACGAGGTTCAGCCCCACCACGTAGCCGCTGCCGCCGTCGATCGTCACGAACGGAGGCACGTCCTTCACGATGCGGGCATGCCCGCCCACCATCGCTAGGCGCCCGATGCGGCAAAACTGATGAATCCCCACGGCGCCCGACAAATAGGCCCGGTCTTCGACCACGACGTGCCCGGCCAGGTTCGCGCTGTTGGCGATGATGATATTGCTCCCCAGGTGGCAGTCGTGGGCCACGTGGCAGCCGACCATCAGCAGGTTCTGATCGCCGATCACGGTGTCGGCCCCCACGTGCAGGCCGCGATGCACGGTCACGTTCTCGCGAATCGTGTTGCCCGCGCCGATGATCAAGCGGCCCAATTCGTGGGGGGCTCGCAGATGCTGCGGCACGCCGCCGAGCACGGCGCCTTCGAACACATGGTTGCCCGCGCCCAGAATCGTGCCGGACTTCACCGACACGCGGGCCTCGAGCACACACCCGTCGCCCAGCACGGCATCGGGTTCGACAACACAGAAGGGGCCGATGGAGACGTCTCGGCCAAGCTCAGCGCGGGGGCTGACGACGGCGTGAGGATGCACCTTCACGGAGCCGAACCTCAGATCGAGTTGTGGGCCCGGCTGCCTTCGTGGCGGTGTCCGCGGTGGGACCCTCGCGCGGGCATGGCGAGGCGGTGCGCGGCAGGCCAGCGCCGGCCGCGTCCGACCTGTGTTATCGGTCCCGCACTTCGCAGGGGTTCAGCGTAAAGCACCATTTTTGCCGGGTCGCTCGTGTTTTGTTGAAGCGTCCAGGTCGTCCTTCGAGGCGCGCCGGTTGTCAACCAGGGGCCAGCAGCCCTAAGCTAGGTCGATTATCAACCAGCCGAATCCGCCCAGATTCGTTGGCCCCAACCCCGGGGCGGCGAACCATACAAGATCGAGGCCAGTTATGCCCAGCCCACATGAGCTTTACGACGAGGCCGACCGCCTCAAAGACGCCGGACACTATGCCGAGGCGGCCGCGAAGCTGGAGGAACTGGTGAAACTGGACGAAAAATACGCCCTGGCGCACTCCGCCCTGGCGGTCGTGTTGGGCAAACTCGGCCGGCACGAAGAGGCCATCGAACATGCCCAGCAGGTCTGCCAGCTCGAGCCCGAGGAGCCCTTCAGCTACACGGCCCTCAGCGTCACCTGCCAGCGGGCCTTCGCCGGCACCGGGAACCACGGCTACATCCAGATGGCCGAAGAGGCGATGGCCCGCTCGCGGATGATCCAGGGGGGCTTTTAGATAGCTGGTGGCCGGTAGCTTGTAGCTGGTAGCAACTCGTAGGGTGCGTCAAGCGAAGCGCGGACGCACCACTCCTTTCCCAATCCGCCCCGGTTCACCCATGTCCTACACCTACGCCGAGATCGCCAAGACGATCGATCACTCGCTGCTCAACCCCACGCTCACCGTGGCCGATCTCGAGGCCGGGTGCCGGCTGGCGGTCGAGTACGACGTAGGCAGCGTTTGCATTCTCCCCTACTACCTGAAACGCTGCGCCGAGCTGCTCCAAGGCAGCACGGTGAAGGCCAGCACCACGATCGGCTTCCCCCACGGCGGCCACACCACGGCCATCAAGGGGGCCGAAACCCGCCAGGCCCTCGACGACGGCGGCGAAGAGCTCGATATGGTCGTGAACATCAGCAAGGTGCTGAGCGGCGATTGGGCCTATGTGAAGGCCGACATCGCAGCCGTTGTCGAGCCCACCCATGCTCGCGGACAGAAGGTCAAGGTGATCTTCGAGAATTGCTACCTGCAGGACGAACATAAGATCCGCCTGTGCGAGATCTGCGCGGAGTTAGGCGCCGACTGGGTGAAGACCTCGACCGGCTACGGCACAGGCGGCGCCACGATCGACGACCTGAAGCTGATGCGAGCCCACTCTCCCGCTCACGTGCAGGTGAAAGCCGCCGGCGGTGTGCGCGACCTCGACAAGCTGCTCGAAGTGCGCGCGCTCGGCGTAAGCCGGGTGGGGGCGAGCAAGACGAAGGAGATGCTGGACGAGTGCCGCAGGCGGGTCGGGGGCTAGGTTTTCGCTCGCAGAATTGCCGCAAACCGTGTCGAGACTCGCAGGCTCTCGAAGGCTTGCTCGACGGGCATGCCGGGGTCTCCGGCGCGCAAAGCGTCGAGACTCTCCTGGATCGCTTTGACCTTTTGATCCTCTGCCCCGACGAACCTTACCCCCCCACAAGCGCTTCGCGTTCGTAGGTGCGTTCGGTAACCTTGCGCTCCGCGTTGTCCAGGGCGATCTGGTAGAGCCGTTCGCCCGCCGGCGTCGGGTATTCGCCCATGATGCAGGCTTGGCAAAGTTGGTCGCTGTCGAAGCCGATGGCGCGGGCGATCGATTCGACCGGGAGATAGCGCAGCGAGTCGGCCCCGAGCTTGTCGGCCATCTCGCGTTCGATCTCCGGCGTCATCGTGCCCCCGTTCAGGAAGGCCGGGGCGAAGAGCTCGCTCACGGTCGACATGTCGATGCCATAGAAGCAAGGCGCCACGATCGGCGGGCAGGCTACCCGCACGTGGATTTCGCGGGCGCGGCCTTGTTCGCGAATGCGGTTGAGCAACACCTTCATGGTGGTGGACCGCACGATCGAGTCTTCGACGAGCAACACGCGTTTGCCTTCGAGCACTTCGCGGAGCGGCGTGTATTTGGCTTCGGCCTTGTGCTTGCGGCCGGCGCCCCCTTCGATGAACGTGCGCCCCATGTAACGGTTGCGGATCAGCCCTTCGAGCGAGGGGACCTTGAGCCGGTAGGCCATGGCGTCGGCCGCCGCCTTGCTGGTGTCAGGCACGGGGACGACGATCGTGTCCTCGTCGATGGGCACCGTTTCGAGCCGCGCGAGCTCTTCGCCCAGGGCCTTGCGCGAGAGATACACGCTGCGGCCGTCCAAAGTGCTGGCGACGTTGGCGAAGTAGATCCACTCGAAGAAGCAGTGCGCCCGCTTCGGGCTGGGGGCGAAGTTGTGGATCTCGAAGCCGGCGGTGGGGGAGATCGTGATCGCCTGGCCGGGGAGCAGCGAGTGAATGTTTTCGGGATTGAAGCCCAGGTTCAAAAGCGCGACGCTTTCGCTGGCCGCGGCGAACAGCGGCGCCTCGTAGGCATAGCACATCGGCTTGATGCCCAGCGGGTCGCGGGCGACCAGCATATCGCCGAGCGCCGTGAGCATGACGAGCGAGTAGGCGCCGTCGAACTTGCGGCTGATGTTCGACCACATCTCCACGAGCGAAGGCCGCCGCTCGCCAGAAAGCTCGCGGCTGATCTCGTGCATGATGATTTCGGTGTCGGTGTCGCGCGAGAGATGGTACTCGTCTCCCTCGAGCAGCGACTGACGCAGCTCCTGGTAGTTGGCCAACTGGCCGTTGAAGGCGAAGCTGAACCACTTGTGCTTCTGCACGTGCTCGCGCTCGAACGGCTGGGCATAACTGCGGTCGTCGGCCCCGCAGGTGGCGTAGCGCACGTGGCCGAGCGCGGCCGGCCCCGCGAACTGCTTCATCAGGCTTTCGGCCTTGCCGCGATGGCTGAGGCGAAAAACCTCGCTGACGCTGCCGACGTCTTTGTAGGTGGCCAGCAGTTGGTTGCGGCGGGGGTTGAACGTGGTGATCCCGGCCGAGAGCTGGCCGCGGTTCTGCACGTCGAGCAACATCCGCGGGGCGAGCCGCGAAATTTCATCGGGCCCCGGGGCCGGGCAGAGCGGGCTCTCGCCGCGGCCAGGCAAGTGGTAGAGGGCGATGACACCGCATTCGTGATGAAGCTCGCTCATGGAGGCCTTCATGGGCCGGAGGGGCCGCCTTGCCTGCGGCCGCCCGAGGGAAACGCAACCAGCACGCAGGGCCAGGGCGGAGCGCTGCGGCGGAACGACGGGAATCCATTCTAGGTGGCGAGGGGGGCGGACAGAAGTGGCGGGGGAAAACGGCCGCGGCGAGCGGCGTTCTCTCGGTTGCCAAAATGGCGCAAGTCGTGGCGCGGCACAAGCCATTCAACCGGCGTGCGTTTCCTGGGCGCGGAGAATCACGGGATCGGGCGGGCTTGCCCACTCCCCCCGTCCGGCCGCGGCTAGCTATGATCCGTTAGGCGACCGAGTGACGGCCGTCCTCGATCACTCCTGGCACACTTCACACACCCGGCATGACGACGGAGCTGCAACGCGAACTGACGACCCTTTCGGCCGGCGAACTGGCCGAGGCGTTGGCGGCCGGGAGCGTTTCGGCGACGGAGGCCGTCGAGGTTCATCTTGCGCGGATCGAGAGCGTGGACGGGGCGCTGAACGCCGTCGTGGTGCGGCGGTTCGAGCTTGCCCGGCGCGAGGCGGCTGCGGCCGATGCCAGGGCGCAGGCCGGCGGCCCGCTGCCGCCGCTGCACGGCGTGCCGATCGTCGTCAAGGAAATGTTCGATCTCGAAGGGACAGCGGCCACCGGGGGAATCGCCGCGCGGGTGGGACAGTTGGCGACGGTCGACGCGCCGCTCGTGGCCGAGTTGCGCCGCGCCGGGGCAATCGTGCTCGGCAAGACCAACGTGCCGCAGATGGGCATGCTGTTCGAGTCCGACAACCCGGTGTTCGGGCGAACGAACAACCCTTGGAACCTCGAACGTTCGGCAGGGGGCTCGTCGGGGGGCGACGCTGCGATCGTGGCGGCGGGGGGCGCGCCCTTGGCGCTGGCCACCGACGGCGGCGGCAGCATTCGGCAGCCGGCGCATTGCTGCGGCGTGCAAGGGTTCAAGCCCACCGCGTGGCGGCTGCCGCTGGTGGGACAGCTTTCGTTTCCGAACTTTCGCCGCGATTGGGTGCAGCCGGGGCCCCTTGCCCGCACGGTGGCTGACCTCGACCTGGCGCTGCGCGTGATGTCGCAGGCGGCGCAGCGCGGAGCCGATGCCCGCGTGGGGCCGACAACCTGGTCCGACTTCCGGCGGGTCGACGCGGGCAAATTGCGGATCGGCTATTACTCGGACGACGGCTTCTTTCCAGCTTCGACGGCGCTGCGGCGCGCCGTCGACGAGGCTGCGGCGGCGCTGCGGCGGCAGGGAGCGACCATCGAAGCCTTTCAGCCGCCCGACGTCGACGAAGCCTGCCGCATCTACTTCGGCGTCTTCTTGGCGGATGGCCTGGCGGCGATGCGGCGGGCGCTCGCGGGCAGCCCGCGCGACTGGCGAATCGCGAAGTCGCTGCGCACGGCCGGGCTGCCGAACTTCGTGCGGCCGCTTCTGGCTTGGGCCGCCGGGGCGCTGGGACGGGACTACGAGGCGCGGCTGATCGGCTGGGTGCGGCGCCGTGAGGCGACTGTCGGTGAGTACTGGCAGCTCATTCACGACGAGTCCGTCTACCGGCAGCGGTTTCTCGCGGCGATGGAAGCCCAGGGGCTCGACGCCTTGATCGCGCCCCCCTACGGCTTGCCGGCGCTTACGCACGGCTCCTGGTACGGCACGTTTCCCGGCAGCTATTGCCTGCTCTACAATCTGCTCGGCTTTCCGGCCGGCACGGTGGCGGCGACGCGCGTGCGAGCGAGCGAGACCGAGCGGCCTGCGAGCCGCGATCCGGCGCTTGCGGCGGCGCGGCAGGTCGACGCGGGAAGCGCGGGCTTGCCCGTCGGCGTGCAGGTGGCCGCGCGGCCGTGGCGCGACGACGTGGCGCTCGCGGTGATGGCGGCGCTCGAGAGGCACTTTCGCGGCACGGCTGAGTACCCGGGGCGGCCGCCCCTTTAGAGACGCAGCTCGCTGATTGCTGGGGGCTCGCTTTGCTCGACCCCAGCCGCCCCTTCGGCCCACGACATCCCGGGCTCAACGAAATCTCGTATTGGAAGGACGCTGGATGCGCTTGGTCATGATGGGCACGGGGCCGTTCGCCGTGCCGACGTTTCGGGCGTTGCTCGCCTCGCAGCACGAGGTCGTCGCGCTGTTCACGCGGCCGCCGCGCACCGGCGCCGGCAAACATCGCACGGCCGACAACCCGATGCAGGCGGTGGCCGAGGAGCGCGGGCTGCCGATCTATTGGCCGGAAAGCATTAAGGCGCCGGAAGCGATCGCTCAACTCACCGCACTCGCGCCCGACTTGCTCGTGGTGTGCGACTATGGGCAAATCCTGTCGACGGCCGCGTTGGCCGCGGCTCGGCTCGGCGGGATCAACCTACACGGCTCGCTCTTGCCGAAGTACCGCGGCGCGGCGCCGATCAACTGGGCGCTCTATCACGGCGACGCTGAAACGGGCGTGACCGTGATCCATATGACGCCTCGGCTCGACGCCGGCCCGGCCATCGGCCAGGTGCACACGCCGATCGGACCGACGGAGACGACGCCGCAGGTGGAGTCGCGCCTCTCCGAACTCGGCGCTCCAGCCGTTCTCGACGCGATCGCGGCACTCGAGGCCGACGCTGCGCAGCCGATCGTGCAGGACGAATCGCTGGCCACCCCAGCGCCGCGGTTGAACAAGGCGATGGGAGAGCTTGATTGGTCTCGCAGCGCCGGCGAATTGAGCTGCCAGGTGCGGGCGTTCCAGCCTTGGCCCGCATCTTACACCTTCTGGCGTCGCGGCGCCGGCGAGCCGCTGCGGCTGATCGTCGACCGCGCCGTACCCCTACCGGCCGAGGCAACCGCGCCGCCCGGGACGGTCGTCACGGCCCGGGGCGATCGGCTCGAGATCGCCACCGGCCACGGCCTGCTCGTAATCGATGCGATCCAACCGGCCGGGAAACGCGTGCTGACGATTCCGGAATTCCTCAATGGCTACGCGCTGCGGCCGGGGGATCGGCTGGGGTAGGGGCCACCCTGGAGGCACGAACTAGTCCCCCGTCGTCGGGTCGATCACGCGCTTCACTTCGCTGATCTTGTTGGCCGGGAAGCCGCCGCGGCGGGCGTGTTCGGCGATCAGTTCGGCGCTGGGGGCAATGTAGACGCAGTAGATCTTGTCGTCGGTCACGTAGCTCTCGAGCCACTGAATCGTTGGGCCCAGCTCCCGTAGCACGCTGCACGACTTCTGCGAGATCCCGCGCAGTTGCTCCGCCGACAGACTGCCGGCCCCCGGCAGCTCACGCTCGATCACGTACTTGGGCATGAATCGTTCTCCGTTGCTCAGACAAATGCAGCTATTCCCGAAAGAACCGCTGTCCGCATTCTTTGTGTCTTCGTGGTTCAAACCCGAAAGTCTCTAGCGTCCGTAGGCGATACAGCCTCGGACGATCGTCTGGCGGACGTCGAAGCTCGGCGAGCCGTCAGCGGAGTCGGTGAGATCAAACGCCACCAGGTCGGCCGGGTCGCCGCGCTCGAAGCGGCAGACGGGGCGGCCAAGCAGCGCGGCAGGACGGACGGAAGCCATCTCGATCGCCTCGCGCAGACTCACTCCGGCGAACCGCATGACGTTGGCCACGCCGGCCCCAAGCGGGCGCGAGGCGCCGGCCAAAAGCTGCCGCTGCCCGGCGATCACCAGCCGGCCATCGTCCAAGATTTCCAGTTCGCAGCCGCTGGAGGCATAGCGCCCCGGCGGCAAGCCCGCCAGCCCCGATTCGTCGCTCACCAAGATGCAGCGGGCAGGCGTCTTCGCCCGCACGAACGTTTGCACCACCTCGGCCGGCAGGTGATGCCCATCGCAGATGAGGCTGGCCGTGAGCCGGTCGTCGGCGAGTTGATCCCAGAGATAGTTGGGATGCCGTGAGAGCGTGCGGTGGGCGCCGTTGCCCAGATGCGTGCTCAGAGTTGCCCCAGCGTCAACCGCAGTGCGAATCTGTTCGCTTGTCGCCGCTGTGTGGCCGATCGACACGAGCACGCCCGACTGAACCGCGCGGCCGATGAACGCGGGCGCTTGGTCGTACTCCGGCGAAAGCGTAACGAGCTTGATCCGTCCGCTGGCGGCGTCCTGCCACCGGCAGAACTCGTCCCAGTCGGGCGGGCGGCAATGCTCGGCAGGATGAGCGCCGCGCGGGCCGTCGTGGGGCGACAAGTAAGGGCCCTCGAGATGAATGCCGGCCACGGTGTGGGCCACCTCGGGCCAGCGCTCGCAGGCCGCCGCGATTGCCGCCAGGGCACGCGCAAAGACTTCGGCTGAATTCGTCGTCAATGTGGGACAGAGAGCCCCAACGCCGAAGGGAACATGCCGCGCGATGATTGCCTGCACGTGCTCAGGCGTCAGGTCTGGAGAGCTGAATTCTTGTCCGTCGTAACCATTGACCTGCAGATCGACGAGCGCAGGCGCGAGCCAAGGCAGTCCTGCGCGCGGCGCCGTCAGAGGCGAAACTGCTGCCAGGCCGGGACCGTCGATCGCGACGGCGACGGCATCGCCATTATCGTAGCGGCGTCCTTCGAGCAGCATGGGGCGGAAAACAAGGAAGGGGAAAAGAGGGGGCTGACCCCCTCATTAGCCCCCGGTGAGCCGTCGAGGGCAAGGGGCGGCGAACGAACGGTCTTCATCGGGATGCAAGCAGGCTGGCTCGCCGGGACTCGGAGCACGGCTGGGGCCGCCCGAAGCCGGCCTACTGGACCTTCAAGAATTTGGAGGCCAACTCGGTAGTCGAATTGACGGCGAAATGCTCGAAGATCGCCTTGATATGGTCGTTCGCGGTATTCAGTGTGATCCCCAATCGCGACGCGATCTCCTTGCGCGAGTAACCATCAAAGAGACAAAGCAGCACCGTCCGCTGGCGGGGCGTGAGCTGCGCCGTCGCCTCCGGGGTCACCAGTTCACTGGGCTTCGCCTGGAAGTAGGCGATCGATCCCATGGCCAGGTCGGCGACCTCGACATCGCGCTCGGTGAAATCGGGGCAGCCGAGCCGGCGGTGCATGCTCAAGCAGCACCAGGAGTCGGTCGCCACGTAGCGAATGCAGATCAACCAGTTTTCCCAGCCTCGCGGAGCGAGGTCTTCGCGAAACAGGCGCGATGCATGCCACTGTTCGTCGGACCAAAACGACGAGCGCCGGCCGCACGCCTGCGGCGCGGTTTCCAGCATCGGCAGGAACGGCGCCCGATACCAGCGTGTCGCCTCGTCGGACATGCCCACATTCGCTAGGGCAAACCATTCCTGCTCGTCGAAGCCGAAGGTGATGGTCGAGAGCGGGGTCACGTTGTCGCGCAAGGGGTGCCCCATTCCCCAGGCCCAGAATCCTCCGTCCGCCCCGATCATGGCGCCGAGATCGGCGACGAGTTGGGCGCGAATCGTCGCCAACTGAGAAAGTGAAGGCTCGAGGGCGGTGGCCATGCCGAGCAGTCGCCGAGCATCCGCAGCCAAGACTCGCGGAGAGCCAGGCAGGTTGTCTTCGCTCAAATCCGCATCCTTTCTTCAGTGAGGTATTCGCGTTAGGCGGCGGAGGCCCCAACAGAGATATGTCGGCGGCCGACCCTCGGTCAATAGTTTTCTCCCTGGATTTGGGGATGGCTGCCACGAGGGGAAGGCGACTAGGGTGCACTTCGAACTTGGTCCGAACACAACTCCGAGAGAATCTGGGTCGCAACATGCGTCGCACCTTGGCCTTGCTGCTCACACTCCTGTGCGGATCCTCTGCGCTGGCTCAGTCGGTTGTTTACCAAACCGGATTCGAAAACCCTCCGTTCGCCGTAGGCACGGAGCTCCAGGGGCAAGATGGCTGGACCCCGTCGAGCTCGTTGCCACCCTTCCTGAGCACCGGCGCCGCCAAGATTACCACTGCGGACGCCAAGACGGGCGCTCAGTCCGTGGCGGTGGAGGGAAAAGCGATGACCTCAGCCGCCGAGGTCGCTCCCTACGACGCCGTCGGCTCGTTTCGGCGGCCGGTTGGCTACGATACCACCGTGACTGGGCAAACGCTGTTGCGGCTCTCGGTTGACGCTAAGGTGACGGGACCGGGGACCGTTCCCTACTCCGCCTTCGCAGGCTCGCTGGCGGCGCGCGACAACGCGGGCTTCACGTTGGCCGAACTTGAACTCGGCCCCGATGGCTCGATCGCCGGATTCGGCGACCAGGCGCCAGGCTCGGCCCCTGCGGTCTCGGGCGTCGTCGCTGCCGGGGCTTGGCACGCGCTTGCGATCGAAGTGGACTACCTTGCGAAGGCGAGCACCTTCTTCGTCGACGGCGCGCAGGTCGGCCTGCCAGTGTCGTTCGCCGGTTCGGGCCCCTCCGGCGTACTGGCTCGCGGCGCGTTCGTCGCCTACGCCGGACCGAATGTCGCGGGCAGCTTTGATCGGAGCAACCACGAGATCTACTTCGACAACTTTTCCATCACGGCCGTGCCGGAGCCGGCGTCGTTCGTCTTGGCGGCGATCGGCAGCGTCCTTGGGGCCGCATTGTGCATCGTCCGCGCTAGACGCCAGGAGCAGCTCCGCTAGAGCGGAGAGTTCGCTGAAGCGCCTTTCCGCGTTGCTCACTCCCGCATCGCCCGGCCGATCACGTCCTGGTCGAAGTAGTTGATCGACATGCCGGCGTCGATCACCAGCGACTGCGCGGTGATGCCGCTCGAGCGGGGGCTGAGCAGGAAGGCCGTGGCATTGGCCACTTCCTCGGTCGTCACCGCCGCCTTGCGTGGGATCACCGCTTCGGCGAACAGATAAGACTCGAGGTAGCCGGGAATGCCGGCAGAGGCCGAGGTCTTCAAGAGCCCCGGCGCTACGGCGTTGAACCGCACGCGCGAGAAGCGGCTGAACGACTTCGTCAGGTACGCGAGCGACGAATCGAGCGCCGCCTTGATCGGGCCCATGTAGCCGTAGTTCTCGCTCGCCATGCGCGTGTCGGAGATCGAGATCGCCACGACCGAGGCGTCGGGATCGAGCTGCTCGCGGAACGCCTCGCCGAGCGCGATCAGCGAATAGCACGAGATGTCGACCGATCGTAGGAAGGCCTGCTTCGGTGTGGCGTGAAACGGGCGAATCCCATCGGAGTAGTCCGCCCAGGCGATCGAATGAACCAAGCCGTGCAGCTTGGGCGCGATCGCGGCCACCTCGCCGCGCAAGCGCTCGATCTCTTCGGGCCGTTCGACATCGCACACGAGCACCGGCTGATCGCCGGCCAGCTTGGCGATCGCTTCGCGGCGCTGCGGCGAACGCACAGAATGAATCACATTCGCCCCGGCCTCGGTGAGCACGCGGCCCACATGCCAGGCTACGCTCCGCTTATTGGCCGCCCCCAAGACGAGGATCGATTTGCCGCTCAGTTGCAGAAAGTCTTGCATCCGCCGATCAGTTCCTGGGCTCGCTCGAAAACCGCGTCCAGCATGGCTTCAGTCAGCCTGCCCGTAAAGGTGTTCTGCTGGCTGGGGTGGTAGCTGCCCAGCAACGTGCGGCCGTCCGCCAGGGGGTACTCGGCCCCATGACCGAACTTCGGGATGGGCCCGCTGAGGCATTCCCGTCGGCGCAGTTCGCGCCCCACGGCCTGCCAGGCAATCTGACCCAAGGCCAGGCAGACCTGCGGGCCGAGCGCGTCGAATGTGCCGACGAACCACTCCCGGCAGGCCTCGATCTCGGTCGGCGTGGGCTTGTTGTCGGGCGGCGCGCAATGGCAGACGGCCGTGATCGCGCAGTTGCGAAGTTGCAGTCCGTCTTCGGCGTCGACCGAAGTCGGCTGGTTGGCGAAGCCTGCCCGGTGCAGGGCGCGATAGAGCCAGTCGCCGCTGCGGTCGCCCGTGAACATGCGGCCCGTGCGGTTCGCGCCGTGGGCGGCGGGGGCGAGGCCGACGACCAACAGCTTGGCCGCCGGGTCGCCAAAGTTCGGCACGGGCCGGCCCCAATAGCTCCATTCTCGATAGCTGCGGCGCTTGTCGGCCGCGATCTGCCGGCAGTGCTCGCGCAGCCGAGGACAGCGCTCGCAGGCGACGATCTGGTCGTTGAGCGCAGCGAACTTCAGCGTTGGGGGCATCGGGGACAGCAGCGCTTGCATCAATGGGGGGCTTGGCTGACGATATTCTGGCGATCTGCCCTGCGAGGGCCAGCCCCTGACCCTGCTGCCCAAGATGGAATCCCGCTACGCATGACTGCGCCGCCGAAACTATTGGTCCTGGGCGCCCACCCCGACGACGCCGAATTCCACGCCGGGGGGCTGGCGGCGCTCTACGCCCGCCGGGGGTTCGGGGTGAAGCTCGTGTCGGTCACCGACGGCGCCGCGGGGCATCACGAAGTGTGGGGCCCGCCCCTGGCCAAGCGGCGCAAGGAGGAAGCGGCCGCGGCGGCACGGCTGATCGGCGCGGAATCCGAGGTCTGGCCCTTTCCCGATGGCCGGCTCGCCCCGACTTTCGATGTTCGCGAGCGGATCATCGCCGAGCTGCGCACCTTCCAGCCCGACCTCGTGCTGACCCACCGCACCTGCGACTACCACCCAGACCACCGGGCCGTGGGGCACGCGGTGCGCGACGCTTCTTACCTTGTGACGGTGCCGTCGGTCGTCCCCGAGGCGCCGATCCTCCGCAAGGCGCCCGTCATTGCCTACCTGCCCGACCGCTTCATGCGCCCCGCGCCGATCGCGCCCGATGTGGTGGTCGACATCGACGACGTGTTGGAGATCACGGTCGACATGCTGGCCGCCCACGTTTCGCAGGTGTTTGAGTGGCTGCCGTACAACCAAGGGACGCTCGAGCTCGTGCCAGGGGATGAAGCAGGTCGGCGCGCCTGGCTGCGGGGCTGGGCCGGCGCTTGGCCGCGGACGCTGGCCGACCGCTATCGCGAGGCGCTCGTCGCCACCTACGGCGAACAGCGGGGGCGGGCCATTGAGTTCGCCGAAGTGTTCGAGATCAGCGAATACGCGGCGCAGCTCGATGCGGATGCCAGGGCCAGGCTGTTTCCTTTCGTCTGAGGCTTGCTGAGGGCCCGTTTTGTGCGTTGCCCTCGGCAAATTGCGCAGCTTGCCATTCCGAACACCCCTTCCTGCCTGCCTTTCCTGGTCAATTCGTTCCGTGCGGCCCGAACCAGGAAGCGCCGTCGCGCTTCCGTAGTTAGCGGCCCGGCCCTCGCGGACGCGTCGGGTTGAAATGGCCGGTCTGCTTGGACGAACCGTCAGCGGCGGTGCCGGTTCGCTCCCCGCGCGTTACAATACTGGATTGGCGGCGCCCAGCTTCCGCCTTTGGTTCCCTTCCACCCCGTTCCGTTCCCATGGCCCTCAAAGTCTTCATTTCCGGCAAGCTCTACGACAAGGACGACGCCAAGATCAGCGTCTACGACCACGGCCTGCTTTACGGCGACGGCGTGTTCGAGGGGCTGCGGAGCTACAACGGCCGGGTATTTCGGCTGGAGGAACATCTCGACCGGCTATGGAAATCGGCGCGGGCGATTTGGCTCGAGATCCCGATCACCCGGGCGGCCATGGCCGACGCCGTGAACGACACGCTCAAGGTCAACGGCCTGCGCGACGCCTACATCCGCCTCGTGGTCACGCGCGGCTCGGGCGCCCTCGGGCTCGACCCCAACAAGACGAGCGACCCGCAGGTGATCGTCATCACCGACAAGATCTCGCTCTACCCCGAGGAACTCTACCGCAAGGGGCTCGAGATCGTCACCGCGAGCACGATCCGCAACCACCCGGCGGCGCTCAGCCCGCGGATCAAGTCGCTCAACTACCTGAACAACATCCTGGCCAAGATCGAAGGCCTGCAGGCGGGCTGCATCGAAGCGCTGATGCTGAACCACAAGGGGGAGATCGCCGAGTGCACCGGCGACAACATCTTCCTCGTGCGTTCCGGCGTGGTGCTCACGCCGCCGATCGACGCCGGCATTCTGGAAGGGGTCACGCGGTCGGCCGTGATGGAACTGGCCGCGCAGAGCGGCCGCGAGGTGCGCGAGATCCCGCTCACCCGCCACGATGTGTACATCTCCGACGAAGTGTTCCTCACCGGCACGGCGGCCGAAGTGATTCCCGTGGTCAAGGTCGATGGCCGGCGCATTGGCAGCGGCGAACCGGGGCCGATCACGCGCGATTTGATCGAGCGGTTTCACAAGGCGGTGGCTTGAGTTTGTAGCTTTCGCGCGCTCGGGGTCGCTGAGAACGCGCCGCCGCGGTCGTGCCTACTATTGGGTCGCTTCGTTGCTGGGGGCGGCAGGCGACGCAATCGCGAGGGCTTGAGCCAGGTGAGCGTTGATGCGGCACAGCCTGCCGACGTGTCCCCAGTGGAGGGAGACTTCCTCATCGGCGCTGCCGCAGGCCTCCAGCGCCTCCTCGAGCCGCCGCAGCAGATCTTCTGTGGTATCCCGCGCCCGCTCGTAAGCCAGAGCTGCCTCCAGGCAGCCGGGCCACCCCCGCCCGTTCGACGCATCCGACATCGGCGACTCCTGTTCGTTCGACCGCGGAACAAGAAGGTTGACGCTTACGCGCGGTCGTAAGCCGAGACGCTGAAGCGAGAGATCCGGCGAGTCGACGTTCCATTCTGCGGGCAAGCGGTTCTGACCAGGCATGCGGGCACCTACTTTCGAGGAAGGTCTGCTGGGGGGGCGGGCAACTCCTTCAGCGAAAAGCGCGCGGGATTGTTACAGGGCTCGGCAAGAAAAACGACAAGAATTCGAACGTTTTCATGATTACTCGTTGCTTGGTGGCGGAACTCTCGCTCAGAACGGTTGCGGCGGAAACGGCCGTCCGGGATCCCGTGGTAGGGACGATCGAGCAGTGCGACTTCGACTTCAGCGGCCGGTTCACGCCGGCAACCCAGCGACCGTCCCTCGCGGCAGCCAGGGGAGTAGAATTCCGCCGGAACTCCCGCCACGGCCGCGAAAAAAAGGCGGTCCCGAGGGAGCTTGCCTTCTTAAGAATCCGGTGAAATTGAGTGAAGGCTGGCCATTCGTCAGTTCCTCTACCGTGCAGGCGAGCGCGATCTGCTGTTCGACCACGAGTTCCAGGCGGAACGACCGCAGTTTCTCGAGGCCGGCCCTACCGGCCGCCACGCGAACGGTGGGCGAGTAGGTATCATTCCGAACGATTTGCAGCAGCGCGTCGACCATCTCGACCGCTCCCTCGCAGAGGCGCCCCGTAGCCGAGCCGATGACCGCAGCGCGAGCCGGGGCCGATCACGCGCGCTTTGATCGATGCAGGCCTACAGCCGAGACATGGAGAGGCTGATCAAGCGGGGCATCAATAAGACGAAGCGTCCCTCTGGCCACAACATCAAGGACAAGTTCTCGGCTGACAAAGGCGGCTCGATTCCACCGAACCTCATCGTGTGCGGCAACAACGAATCGAACAGCCAATACATCAAGGAATCGGAGCGACTGGGGCGAAAGGTTCATCCTGCCCAATTCCCAGCCGAACTTCCCCAATTCTTCACTCAGTTCCTCACCGATCCAGGCGACTTAATCTTGGAGCCGTTTGCAGGTTCGAACACGATTGGCGCCGTGGCCGAATCTCTAGGTCGTCGTTGGATCGCGATCGAGAAGGACCAACGTTTGCGCAAGCGACTCTGAACTCAGGTTCAACTTGCCGGCGGCCGACTCAAGTGTTGCTGCGGATCAGCGCACGCTTTTCGCCTGATCGCTCCCCCTTCAGAAATTCTCCCGCAATCCAAACCGCCCGTAGCGGATGTTGCGGGGGTTCATCGAGTGGCCCCAGCTCACTTCGTCGACGCTGACGCCGAGCGCCACTGCCAGCGCCTGGCGCTCCTCGGGGCTCGGAGTCCAGCGGCCATCGGCGATGGCCGCCACGCGGTCGGGCGGAAGCTGGGCTCGTGCCGCGAGTTCGTCGAGCGAAAGGTCGCGGTCTTCCAGCAAGCGTTCGATCGTGTTCACGACGGCGCCTCGCGGCCGAGAACCTAGCGTTCAGTCCGAAGGGAAGGGAACCGGCTCGCCGTTGAGCTCGCTCAACGCGTTGCGGGCAGCCCGCTGCTCGGCTTCTTTCTTGTTGCGCCCCCAGGCCGGAGCGTAACGCTGGCGGCTGATCTGGGCCGCGACCTTGAAGCATTTGCTGTGGTCGGGGCCCTTTTCGTCGAGCAGTTGATAGGTGGGCGTGGTGCCGTGCTCGCGCTGGGCAAGCTGCTGCAACAGCGATTTGAAGTTGCCCCCCAACTCGCCGGCGGCGGCCATCTCGATTTCGGGCTCGAGATACTTCTGGATGAACTCGCGGGCAGCCGGGTCGCCGCCATCGAGGTAGATCGCGCCCACGAGCGACTCGAACACGTCGGCCAAGAGCGACGGCGGCACCGAAGGGTGCGTCGTCATGCCTTTGCCCAGGATCAGGAACTCTTGCAGTCCCAGCGCTTCGCTGATCTTGGCGCAGGTCTGCCGGCTGACGACCACCGACTTGATCTTGGTGAGGTCGCCCTCCAAGTACTCGGGGTACTGGGCGTACAGCAGCTCGCAGACCACGGCGCCGAGAATGGCGTCGCCCAAGAACTCGAGCCGTTCGTTCGACGCCAAGCGGTGGTTGGCGCCCGAGGCGTGGGTGAGCGCGGCCTGCAACAAGAGCCGATCGCGGAACGTGTAGGCCAGCCGCCGCTCGCAGCGCGCGAACAAGCCCTCGAGATCGGTATGGTCGTCGGTGGAGACGATAAAGGCCATGCGGCTGCCTGCGGTTCAACTCTAAAGTCTAGCGTGTCATGGGTTTTTGTCAACGATTCGGATTGGCGGCCCAGCGGGCTTTGGGCTCCGATTCTCGCCTGCTCCGAGCCCCGCTTGGTCTGCCTAATCGTTCGTGAGTGAACCACCCCCGCGGTCGTCGCGTAAGGCGCTATATACCGCACGAGCCTGCACCCCGCGGCGCCCAGGGTCAGGGGCAGGCAAGGGATGCAGCGTCCGTGGCGTTCTTATCGCGTTTTTCCGCTGAGGAAAGAGAAGATTCTTCGAGGCCCGTTCTTCCAGGAGGAAGGATTAGATGACCAAGCCATTTCGATTCATGGGTGTGCTCACCGTGCTGGCCGCGTTGGCCACCGGCGCCGGCATGCTCGCCAGTTCCTGGCCCAGCAGCACTCGCGCCGACGAGCAGACCGGCTCGTCCCCCGCAGTGCGTGAAGCCCGCGAGCTGTCGTCGGCCTTTCGTAAGGCCGCCGAAGGAACCATGCCTTCGGTGGTGACGATCGTCACCAAAACCAAGACCCGTTCCGTTGCCGGCCCCCGCGGCCAGATGGCCCCCGAGGGCGAAAACCCGTTCAAGGGCACTCCCTTCGAAGACTTCTTCGGCGAAGCAGGCAAGGGCGGCATGGAGAAGATGATTCCGCGCCAAATGCCCTCGCGCGAAGGCATGGGCTCCGGCGTCATCATCGACGCCTCGGGCATCGTGCTCACCAACAACCACGTGGTGGCCGACGCCGACGAGGTGACCGTCAAGCTAGCCGATGGCCGCGAGTTCGTCGGGACCGACATCAAGACCGACGAAACGACCGACCTGGCCGTGCTCCGCATCAAGGACGCCGGCAAGCTGCCCGCCGCCAAGCTGGGCGATTCCGATGCCCTGCAAATCGGCGACTGGGTGATCGCCATCGGCAATCCGTTCTCCTATGAGCAAACGGTCAGCGCTGGCATCATCAGCGGCAAGGGCCGCTCGCTCCCCTCGGTGCGCCGGACCCAGTTCCTGCAAACCGATGCTGCGATCAACCCGGGCAACTCGGGCGGACCGCTCGTGAACCTCGATGGCGAAGTGATCGGCATCAATACGGCCATCGCTTCGAACACCGGCAGCTTCCAGGGCATCGGCTTCGCCGTGCCGGCCAATTTGGCCAAGTGGGTCACGCACCAGCTCGTCGAAAAGGGCTCGGTGGAACGGGCCTGGCTGGGCGTGGGCATCCGCGACTTGAATAGCCAATTGGCCAACGAGTTCCACGTGCAGCCGGGGCATGGCGCCCTGGTGATGCACGTGGAGAAGAACGGCCCGGCTGCGGCCGCCGGCTTCGAGCCGGGCGACGTGGTCAAGTCGTTCGGCGGCCACGAAGTGACGAGCTCGGGCGACCTGATGGCCAGCGTCGAGCGTTCCACCGTAGGCACGAAGCAGTCGGTGCAGGTGCTGCGCGACGGCAAGCTGGTCGACCTGAGCGTCAAGCTACAGGCTATGCCCAGCGACCTCTACAACGCCAGCTATCAGGCCCAGCCTGAGCAGGAAGAAGCGAAGCCGGCCGGCGATCACTACTCGAGCAAGAAGTTCGGCTTCACGGCCGAGCCCTTGTCGGCCGAGATCGCCGAGCAGCGCAAGCTCGACGCCGACGCTGGGGTGCTGATCTCCTCGGTCGAGTCCGACAGCAAGGCCGCTGAAGCCGGTCTGGCCGACGGCATGGTCGTGGTCCGCGTCGGCAACAAGGCGATTCACAATGTGGCCGAGTTCCAGAAGGCGCTCGAGGACGCGGCCGATCAGGCATCGATCCGCCTGTGGGTCCGCACTCGGTTCGCGACGGATCTCGTGATCCTGCCCAACAAGTAGTTCTCCTTCGTCCGTAAGGGACGGCCTCGGGGCCGCCGGCGCAGTGACAACGTTCACGGCGTCGGCGGCCTTTTGTTTTGGCTCTGCGGAGCGATTCCCACCAACCCGCAGCGCGAGTTTTGAAGTTGCGCTTTTCGGGTGCTAGCGTTGGAAACTGGTCTTGCGGAGAAAGCGAGTCCGCTCCCATGACCAGATCTTTGGAATCTCACCGGCCATGGAAGGGACTCACGATGATCATCGTCTCGGAATCGGCGG